>LNJB01000008.1:0-18940 GCA_001587595.1 Candidatus Methanofastidiosum methylothiophilum | reverse complement strand
TATCCTCAAAATCCCGTTCTATCTCTAACAATGCTGAAATTCTGCCGCTTTCTAACAATTCAAATCCTTTCTTTTCATCAAGCCACAGGATTTCAATTCTTTTATTTTCAGAAATAATATCTGTGAGTGAATTTTTTTCTGAGTAAATGCCTATTGGTAGGTATCCTTTTCCACCAACAGATAAATTGAAAAATCCCCCTTCTTCAAGGGCCCTCACGTAACTGCCAAAAAGTGGGATAATCAGAAGTATTACAAGTAGCTGCAAAATAAAAGCTATCTTGAATTTCTTATTTTTAAATAACCTTCTTAGTTCCCATTTTATCATCTTTTCAATCATTTTTACTACCGACTAACTTGATGAATACTTCTTCAAGGGAAGGGGTCAAATCTTCAAAATAGGTAATTTCTTCTTCCAAGATATATTTAAGATCTTTATACGACTTAGTTTTTAGTATTATGTAATCTTTTCCTATTTTTTCTATTCTAAGATTCTTCGTTAAAGAAATTTTATTCAATAATTCTTCTTTCATTTCTTTAAGGCCTATTCTAAAAGTTTTTTCTTTTATGTAGGCGTCTTTAAGATTTTGAACTGTATCGTAAGCTTTTATTTTTCCTTTGTCAATTATTGCAATCTTGTCACATAATTGCTCTGCCTCATACATATAATGTGTGCACAAAATAATTGTCTTCTCTTTTTTTAGAGTTGTTATAAACTCCCTTATTTTTTTAGAGGTTAGTGGGTCAAGCCCCATCGTAGGCTCATCAAATACTATTATTTTAGGGTCGTGTATCAATGCCCTTGAAATAGCAAGTCTCTGCCTCATGCCTTTTGAAAAAGAGGATACCGCCCAATCTTTCCTGTCGGATAGGCCTACTAGATCTAATAATTCATCTATCTTTTGATTAATTTTATCTTTAGGAACCCCATACAACAAACCAAAGTATTCTAAAAGTTCTCCTGCTGTAGGACGTTCGTAAAGATTTGGTTCTTCTGGTAGATATCCTATAATTTTCTTTATTTCTGAAGAATTTTTTTGTAAGTCCTTTCCGCCAATTAATATTTGGCCCTCTGAAGGATTTAAAATACCGCAAAGTAGTCTTATTAGGGTTGTTTTTCCTGCACCATTTGGCCCAACTATTCCTATCGTTGCACCATCCTCTATTCTAATTGTTACTTCATCTAAGGCTTTATGGCGTCCAAAGTATTTTGAAACATTTAGGAACTCTATCATTAAAAGTAAATAGAGAATAATTTCTATTTAAACGTCTTTGCTTTTAATTAAGAAATCCTCAATTTGAGTTTGTATAGTTTATTTTTTAAATGATTAGTTATATTGTAAATAGGGAATATGAAAGGATTAATACAAATATATACTGGCACTGGGAAGGGTAAGAGCACCGCTGCATTTGGCCTCACACTAAGGGCTTCTGGATATGGTCTCAAATCACTCATAATCCAGTTTATGAAACAAGGAAATTCTTATGGAGAGCACTTTGCCATCAATAAACTAGAAAATATTGAAATAGTATCTTTTGGAAAGTCAAAATTTATCGATTTTAAAAATCCAAGTAAAGAAGATATTGATCTTGTAAACGAGGCGTGGGATTTTGCCACAAAATCGATTAATATTGGCAAATATGATATTATTGTCCTTGACGAAATAAATGTTGCCTTAAATTTCAAACTATTAAACTTAGAAAAAGTTATTGATGTACTAAAGAATAAGCCAGATAGCATTGAAATTATTCTCACAGGTAGATATGCACCCAAAGAGTTGATTGAAATAGCAGACTTAGTTTCAGAAATAGTTGAAGTAAAACATCCTTACCAAAAAGGGATCATAGCTCGCAAGGGTATCGAATATTGATTTACCGATAAATTAATTTTTTCCATCAAACCTTTTAAATTCATTAAAATTAGTACCTTTATGGATTTGTTAATTGCCTTAAAGATAATTTTCGGCGGATTCATTCTTTTTCATGCTTCATACCTTGACATTAAAAAAAGAGAAATCGAAGAATGGCACTGGATTGCCCTTTCATTAGTTGGACTGGCTTATGCAGTTTACATGTCTTTTGTACTTCATTCAATTAAACCCTTATTGATTACTGTAACTGTATTTATGCTTATGTTTGGACTAGCACTCTTATTATTCTACTTAGGATTATTTGGAGGGGGAGATGGAAAAATTCTAATGGGCATCGGAGCCCTTTTGCCATCTCTTTCAGGGAGAGAATATGCATTTGGATTATTTCCAATGTCAGTATTTGACAATGCATTAATAATAAGCATCTTAATACCTATTTTTATTTTAATATATAATCTGACTAGAAGAGATTTCCCAAGGGAATACAATTCCAGTAAAGTTAAAAAAATAATTTCAATGTTTATTGGGTATAGGCTCAAGACAGAAAATCTATCAGATAAATTCTATCCTCTGGAAGAATTTAAAGATGGGGATAGGACAATTAGACTATTCATTGGAAATTTGGATTTTGATATTGCAAAATATAAAGATGACCTCAAGACAAAGAAAATAGAAACGCTTTGGGCAACACCAGGGCTTCCATTTATAGTACCCATAACTATTGGATATTTTATATCCATCTTTATTGGGGACATCATGCTTAAAATTGTGATGAATTTTATATGATTAACAAATGATACATAGTTTAATTGGAAATCCAAGGGCAATAGCAATATTTTTATAGGTAAGACTAATATTTATAACTGTTATATGAAAAAGATTTTTAATATCAAAATTGACGGGTACATTATTTCAATAATGGCAGTATTTTTAGTAGGAGTTATATATTTTCTTTTAGGTCATAGATCGTTCTATCTAATTAGGGGATCAATCATAACTTTATTAATTGCGGCAGTAATCCTTGAATATATGTCTTATAGGGTAAAAAACGTTATAGATTATTTTAGAAATCCTTTAACGATAGTTTTAAGTGTAACAGATTCATTAAAATATGAAAACTTGCCGCCCAAAGAAAGAGAACAATTAATATTTCTGAAAAAAACACTTGATAATATGGAGAAGATGTACAATGAAATTACATAAGGTGTTGAAATGATAAAGGTATTAATTGCAGAGGATTATTTAGAGCTTTTAGATTTTTATAAAATTTCCCTCAATTATGAACTTTTTCTTGCTAAAGATGGGGTCGAAGCCCTTGAGATGTTCACAAAACACAAACCTGATGTAGTCCTAATGGATTTGAAACTACCAAAAAAGGACGGGCTTGATGTGATTAAAGAAATATTAATGATTGACCCAAATGCTAAAATTATTGCTATCACTGCCTATGGTAATATCGGTGCAAAAGCCCTTGAAGTTGGAGCAAAAGACGTCATAAGAAAACCGTTTAAAGTATCCCAATTAAATGAATTAATTAATAAATATGCCAAAAATAAATAATGGCGTAAATTCTGAAATTATTTAACTAAAAGTTGTTTTCATGGCAATTGAAAAGACCCAGAACAAGAGAACCCCAAAAAAATGGTTTGTAATACCACTCATTTTTATTGCCGTATTTATATTTGTCGATAACTTTTTCTTTACTGATTATTACTCCTCTGGGCCTCCATCACCCCCAACATTAGATCAAAATGCAACAGAAGTTCAGATCCAAGGATATGCTGAGAGGATTCATGATTTAGAAAAACTTCTTTCTACAACACAAGAAGAAAATGAACAATTACTCGTCTATCAGAGACTTTTTATTAATTCTCAAAAAAGATCATCGTTAATTTTGCAAAGGTACTCTCAAAAAATAAAACGTAATATAGTTGAGGATCAAAGGAATATGGGAGTATTTATCACACCAGATTCTAAAGGAGTGATTCAAATAAACAAAGAAATTCCTCAAAAAAACTTTCTTTTTAACTCTTATAATTATCTCATTGATAATTTTTATTACTATTATGATCCGTTCACACGTACTTCAGAAGGCACTCAAGAATGGACAAATATCAAAGCTTACGACCTAAAAAACGAAAAATGGATTGAATTGAAATTACGCGACTCAGTTATTTTAGATAACTTTCCTGATATTGTCTTTTATCCTGATGAAACTATAGATTTTGGCGGAGGGGATTGCGAAGACTTTGCTATTCTTTATACTTCAATGGCTATAAATAAAGGATACTCTGCATATGTTTATATTGTTGACATCGATAAAAATGGGATACAGTTGTTACATGCTTTATCCATTGTAGATGACAGAATTCTAGTTGACGTGCCTTCAAAGCTTTATATCGAAGGAAAAAACGAAGGGGATTTATTTGCCAAATACATCAAAGCAATAAAAGCAGAAAAAGTCACTGTTATTAATAGCTTTAATGACAAAGAATTTTCAAATATAAAAAAGACCTATACCTAAATACTCCAGCAAAAATCATTGTAACCACACCTTTTACAGAAATTCTTCTTCTCTTTTCTTGGCTCTTTCTGCTCTTCAAATAGTTCTTTCACTTTCGATAGTATTTCTAATACCTCTTTTTTATCTTCCTCTTTTATCAGAAAAGGGATCCTCTGCTTGACTTGATAGTATTCTAAGAACCCTAGGGGGATTTTGATGCCTCTTTCTTTTTCTAAAAGGAGTGCATATGCCGAAACCTGCAATTTTTCATGCTTTCTTATTCCATTTGAAAAAAGACCAGTTTTTAATTCAACTGGGTACAAGTTTCCTTCAGAATCTTCTTCAAGTTTATCTATCTTGCCACTCAAACCAAGCTCACTTGAAGATATTGGGTATTCCATATCTTTTAGCATAAAGAGATTTTGATAGAGATTTTTATCTTTACCATTAATAGAAATGTATTTTTTTATCCTTATTGCCTTTAGAAGTTCATCCTCTTTTAACTCCTCTTGAAGTTCTTTGATAAGATCTAGGTAGTCTACGCCCAACTCTTTTAGCTTTACCTTGTTTTTTATCATGACATTTTTGATTACTCTTTTCGAATCAGCATAGAGTATTTTGAAAATTTCATCAATTCCCATTTNTTCGCATNTTCTTTNCTCAATTGTTATTTTTTCTCTTTGTAGCACTTCTTCGTATATTTTATGGATTATTGATCCAGTTAACATTTCTGAAGTTTGGGGGAGCGGGAGTCCTTTGATTNTTTTGAGATACAGCTTGTATGGACAGAATAGGTATTCAGTCAGATCTGTAACATAAATCATNTACTTGGCCCCATAATTTTACATTACCCCATGTATTATCGCACTTAAAAGGAATATGACAAGCACAAGGTACATTGCCTTTTTTATGCTTTTTTGAATCTTTTTGGGGCNCNCTCTATCGCTATAAATTTGATACAATATGTACATGACAAAAAACATAACAGGAGTTACAATCACAAGATACAGATATCCGTAAAGATTTGTAATAAAGGGGGCATATAATAGAAAAGCAGCAATTAAGAGAAAAACAAAAGCCAGACTAAATGATTTCGGTGCCCCAATTATAGCGGGCAGGGTCCTAGCACCTTTTTTTACATCCCCTTCTAGATCTTCTATATCTTTTATAATTTCTCTTGAAACTGTAGCAAAAAATGAAATTAGAGCAAGGATGGATACACCTTTATAACTCCCAACTGCCGTTCCACCATAGATAAATGTAATTGAAGTTAGAAGTGAAACTAGTAGATTTCCTGAGAGGGGTTTTTTCTTTAAAGTCATTGCATAGATATACATCAAAATACAAGCCACAATGCAAATAGAAAACGCCAATAAATTGACGGCTGCTGCAAGGATGCAAGAAATTACAAATAAAACGAGAGAAAAGGAGTATGCTGATTTTAGACTCATAGCATCTCGTGGCAGAACTCTTTTTGGGGCATTAATTTTATCTATTTCGTAATCAAAGTAATCATTTATAACATTGCCACCTGCACATGCAAATGTTGCAACAAAAAAAACTAAAACAATTTTTTGTAAATCACCTAATCCCCCCCCTGCAACAAGCGCACCTATCAAAACAGCAACGCCCGAGAAAAGTGCATTCGAGGGCCTTGATATTTCAATGAATTCCTTTAATCCCATATCATCATCTCAATATTATGCAATTCTTCCGCACTACCTGAAGTCATAGGATAGTTAGGTGTAAATGGACACTTAGGTTCCTTTTCCTTGGATATCTCATAAGTACCTATAATCCTTGCCATCCCAACTATTTCATTTTTGTCATAGGTCAAAACTGGCCTCAATACCGTTACTTTTACAGTTGAGTCAAGAAGAACTAGATTTTTTAGAGTTTGAGAAGCAACTTGACCCAAATTTTCCCCTGTTATTATTGCAAGATAACCTTCTTCATTGCATGTTCGTTCAGCTTCTTGAAGAAATCTTTTCTTGCAAAAAATACACATCCATTTGTCCTTTCCTTTCTCACAGAGTTTTTGCTTGGTGTTTGAAAGGTATGGCACTCCATCGATGACATAGTCTTTAATCTCATGGCCATAAGAAAATTTCTGGAGTATTTCCTTTATTTTGGTATATTTTTTGTACCCTTCCTCTGTCACTTTAAAATGCATAAGATCCACCTGGCAGCCTCTTTTCATCAATAACCAAGCTGCAACAGGAGAGTCAATACCGCTTGATACAAGGCATATCACCTTCCCCTGGACACCTATTGGAAGTCCACCAAACGTTTTGATCCTTTCAGTGAAAAGATAAGCGTATCCATCAAGAAATTCTATGCCCATTTCAAAGTCAAAGTTAGTAAGATTAACTTCAAGGTCAAGTTTTTCTTTAAGAAATGCTCCAAGAGCCCCATTTACTTTATCTGAGGTCATAGGGAACTCCTTTGTGATCCTCCTAGTACTAACTCTAAATTTCTTACCTTTATTATTTGATAGCTCCAAACATTTATCTTTAATTTTTTCAAAATCAGCTTCAACTCTGACGGCAGGAGATAAGGAAGTTATCCCAAATACATTCCTTAGTGCAATTGAAGCCTCTTTCTTCTCTTTCGTGTATACAATCAATCTCCCCAATTTAACGTCGATTGAGGAGTAGGTAATATTATTTTTTTCTAGACAATCTTTCATATTTTCTAAAAGAGTCTTGTTCCACCATTTTCTTGTTTGATCGGACTTTAAGGCGATTTCCCCATATCTAACAATGATGCAGTCATCCAATTAGCCCCCTCCTATCTCAAGGAAGCTTTCGGCAACATAACTAACCTGTTCCCAGGAAAGACCGTATGTGGATATTTTGAACTTTCTTGTCCTACCAGCTTTCATTCCAATTATGCCCCTGTCCTTTAGCTCATAATAAAGGAAGTATCCTTTTTTCTTATGCGTCTTTGCAATATTGTCATAAACAGGGGTATCAAGCTTTATTAAATCGTGATTTTTCGGCTTTTCTCCGATTTGTTTTATGTCAATCTTTTCTAACTCGTTAACTAGGTATCTTGCCTTCTTGACTTCTTCATCCCATTTTTTTACCCTTTCTTTGACATGTGGGAACGATGCCATTAAAGCCAAAAGTGAGGCACCCCTAGAGGAGCAGCCAAGGATCTCCAAAGGCTTTGATTTCCAATTTGCCCCTGGTTTGAATACCTTATCTTGCCATCCTTCTTTTATTGCAAGTATGCCTATGTTCCCTCCACCAGCCGCCCATGATTTGTGGCCAGAACATGCAATAAAATCTGCGCCTATTTTCTTTCCATCTATCTCCATTCTACCAGATGAATATGCAGTATTAAGTAAGAAGGGAACAGAGTAATCATTACAGATTTTACCAACTTCCTTTGCGTCAACAACATTCCCATACTCCCCATCAACATGAGTTAGCAAGGCAAGCTCTGGATATTTTCCAGTTTCTTTCTTGATAAGTTCAAATCCTTCAGAATAATCTTCTGGATTTATTTTATATTCAGGCTCCCCTTTATTTGGGACTTTGTATATTTTTAATCCAGCCCTCTCTGCTGAGACTTCAGAGCTATAATGCATATTGCCATCGCACAGTATACTGCCACCAGTTGAAATGGCATGCATAACACCATACTTTGCCTCCCTACAACCGTTTGTTGGAAGGGCATAGTCCATGCCCAAAAAATCAGACACCTCGCCTAAAAATCCGGCAATATCTGGTTCTGTAGTGATATGGAGCGCACCTTTGCACCAGTCACAGATTGAATATCCATCAATATAGGATATAATCGCTTTTCTTGCATCAGAAGTAGTCCTGCCACCAGTTTGTAAGGGATTTAGATTAATAAAAGACTCTTCTCTATCCCTTAACTCAAGTTTTCCAATGTTCATTTGGACACCCTATCAGATATTAAGTCACAATTTTTCTTGATGCTGTCGATAATAGTTAAAATCTGTTTTTTTTCTTCCTCATTTAACTTATGAAAAGGAGCTGTTCTCCTCCATATTTCCCTCATATCTTCTATTAGAAATGCCATATCAAAAGTTATTTCTACCACGTTTTTCATGAAATTCATTAATTGTGATTTTATTTAAGTATTGCCCTTGCAGGACAATATTAGATTTTAACAGAAATCTTTAAAATAAATCGTTATATTTTATGATAGTGGTTATAATGGTTGCAGAAAGAGTAAAACTAGTCATCCCTTCAAAAATTAGAGAGCTTTCAGAAAGATCAAAAAAAATTGAAAATGTTATAAGTCTTGGTATAGGTGAGCCTGATTTTGATACCCCTGTCCATATAAAGGAAGCTGCAAAAAAAGCTTTGGATCAGGGATTAACTCACTACACAGAAAATCAGGGGCTTTTTAAAGTCAGAAAAGCAATTTCTGATAGATACATGAGACTTTTCTCTACCGAAGCACTACCTCAAAACATTCTTTTGACTGCAGGAGCTTATGAGGCTGTGTACCTTGCCTTTTTGGGCCTTCTTAACAAAGGTGATGAAGTATTGATACCAGATCCAGTTTTTTTATGCTATGAAAATGACGCTTATATGTCAGAATCAATCCCTGTAAAATTTCCTTTATATGAAGAAAATAGTTTTAGACCATCACAGGACGATATACTTGAAAAAATTAATCAAAAGACAAAGATGCTTGTATTGAATTATCCTTCTAATCCCACAGGCGGCGTTTTAGAAAAGAAAGATTATAAGATGATAGCTGACATTTGTGAGGATCATAATTTATACCTATTATCTGATGACACCTATGAGGAGATTGTTTTTGATGGTTACAAGCCTGATTGCTTTTTGAAATACTATGACAAAACAATAATTACAAACTCATTTTCAAAAAACTATGCAATGACAGGATGGAGAGTAGGATTTGCCATAGCTGAAAAGGAGATGCTTACCCCGATGCTTAGGATCCATCAGTATGCTGTTTCATGTCTAAATACCCCAGCACTTGAAGGGGCGTATGAAGCTTTGACATCATCCCAAGAATGTGTATCTGATATGGTTAAGGAATACGAAAGAAGAAGGGATCTCATAGTGAATGGATTAAATAATCTCCCAGGGGTTTCATGTATAAATCCAAAAGGTACTTTTTACTGCTTTGTAAATATAACTGATACAGGTATGACTTCAAGGGAATTTTCTGACTTCATGCTTGATAATGCTAAAGTTGTAGTTGTTCCAGGGGATGCTTTTGGGGATAGAGGGGAAGGATTTGTCAGATGTTCGTTTGCAACTGATTACCCCAAGATTGAAGAGGCGCTACTTAGAATGGAAAAAGCGCTTAAATCAGTTTGATTTTTTTACTTTACATATTCATATTGCCATCAATAGGCCGTATATCCTAACTATTGAAAAACTATGCATTAGAGATGAAAGGAATAATGCTAAAATGTCTTCTGATCCCATATGATTCTCTCCAAGGAAGATATTTCAAATGTACCATATAGCCTTCGTTTTTAGTAAGCTTTTTATATAATTGATTTAATGTGGATTAGACTAGGCCGGGAGATTAGGCGCCTCCTATTACCTTAAGCCGTCTTAAGAGGGGCCGAAGCCTGAAAAGCAGTTGAATTGTTTACATGGTGGAGTCCCTACGATGTTGAAGCCATGTCCTATAGGATTGGCGGCGGATTAGCTCATTTTGGAAGAGATGGGTAAACCCCTAACCTTCCAAATCCCGTCAGGCCCGGAAGGGAGCAGCGGTAGGGAGGACGTTTAATGCTTGTAGGGTTGCAGGGTCGAGTACGGGGGAATCCCTCCCTTGTAGTCAATTCTGCCCATTTTCAGGCGGGTCACTACCATAAACTTAAAAACAACGTCCAATTCATTTATTTTAAGCCGGGGTGGCCCAGCTTGGTACGGCGCGGGATTGCTAATCCCGTTCTCCTTGTGAGATCTAGGGTTCAAATCCCTACCCCGGCGCTTTCTTACAAGAACAAATCCTAAGATTAAAGTCGCCAAAAAGTAAATTGATGATCTCACATCTATATTCTTACAAAAATTATGTCATCTTTGATCTACCTCTAAAAAATGGAAAATTTAAGCGTATAGTTTCCTATTTCCTTTTCTAGTTATGTAAAATCAAACAAGCTTTTTGGCTACAGCCCCTCAATTTCTTTCAAAGCTGATACAATATCATTGTGCACCAATGATTGCATAGAGTCAGGATAAACCCCGATATTTGCTTCAATCAAAGCTTTTCGGATAGGCCCAACTAAATTTGGCTTGTATTTTGCAATATAGGGTAATGACTTAATACACTGTCTTGAGGTAATTGGTTTTTCATCCATGATGTGTTTTAAATAGTCATCAATTATTAGATCAATCTTATTTTCCTTATCCCATTTTGCATTAATAGATATTAAGGCAATCCCTCTCGATCTGATGTAAGAATTCTTATTTTGAATCATACTAACAAATCTATCAAGATATCTGTAGACGGAATCTGATCGCTCACTTTCAGATAGAAGTAATTTTAGGGTATCATAAGCTAGTTTATTATCATTAGAGCATAAATTTTCAACAAGTTCTCCAATATCCTCCATTTCGCCACCTTTTTCAAACTTATAAGAACTCTTCGTAATTCACGCGGAAAGAAAATTAATCCTTTACTATGACATTATCCAAAATCCTTGAATTAGGCACCAATACGTATTTCCCATCTTCCCTCTTGATTTTTGTGTATATCAAAGAGACTTCTTCAACTACCCCCTCTATTTCCTCAATTTTTATAGTGTCACCCACATTTACAGGGCTATAAAAAACTATAAAGACTCCAGAGAAAAAGTTTGGCACAATGTTTTTTAATCCTATAGCTACAAGAATAAACCAAAAAACCATTATTATTGTAATAGTTATTACTAAAATTCCAGTGCTTACCTTAAGCTGGGTCAATGCCATTGTTCCTACTAGAATGTAAATAAAATATCTGACCCCCTTGCCAAAAAACCAGTATTTGGGGATATTGATCTCTTCAAATAGTTTTTCTACAAATATTGCAATTTTATCGGCCACTACAAGCCCTACTATAACGATAAAGAATGCTATAAGGATATTTGGGATATAATTAATGAATATGTCCATGGGATTTCTAAATCCCGGTAACTCCAATACCTCAAAGGCCAAAAATATTGAAACGATGTAAACAATCCAGCTGATAAAGATCTCAACGCTTTTTAAAATTTTAAATCCTACTCTTTCTGAAATCTTTTCAGCCTCTGTTCTCTTGAGTGCGTTTTCAATACCAAGCCTTTTCATTAATTGTTGTGTAAATTTACCAACGCTTTTACCAATAAAGAATCCTAAAATTAGGATTAGAACAGCAAAAAAGACTCTTGGCAAAATTTCTGAAAATACTAGGAGTAGAGAATTTAAAAATAGCCTAATCTCAAGAAATATTATGTCAAGACTCATTTAATCAACCTTTACCTCATCAGGGTCAACTTCCCAAACAAGCTCCCCGCTTTTAAAGACACGGATCATATTGTCTGATTCTGCCAATACTATTGCAATTGCATCTGTGACCTTTGTCATCCAAGCAGCAGATAAATGCCTCGCCCCAAGTCCTTTTGGTAGTGTGAGGCCGTCCTTCCCAGATTCTAGGTATCTTGAAGCCGCAAGTATTTTACCTTCACCCGATATAATAAATGCCCCGTCAAGCCTTGAAAATTCCCTTATCATGTTCTGGACATCAGCATCATTGATTGTAACATAGCTTCTTTCAAAGGGATTGTATGTGATCTGAGAGGACCTTTGCATTACATTTCCACAGTCCCCAATAATAAAGGAAGTCCCTATCGGTTTACCTTCCTTACCTTTTTTACCTAGCTGGACTGCTATAGAAAGAACAGAATAGATAACTTCTGTTTTAACATTTTTTAAGCTGTAAAATAATTCATAAAGCCCGTTTGCAGTTATTTGACTTGTTTTTCTTGTAGCTATGAAGTTGTAGTTTTCACTGTCAAGTTTTCCTACGTATACTATCTTATCTTCATTTTTCAGTAAATCCTGCATCAGTGCGGCTGAAATTGCAAATTCCAGCCTCATTGTGATCTTTTTCAATATGTCCGGAACGAAGATAATTTTATCAAATTTTTTCTTTATTTTTTCGTTTGAAGATACTCCAAATAGATTAATTCCTTTGGAAGAAACAAATTCTTGGAGCCTTTCCATATCCTTTACAGAGTCAACTTCAACTAGAACAGCATCAGCGCTAGTGTCCTGGTAGATTGATGTCCCTGCCTGTATAAAGGGGTCAATTTCCATGTATTTACTCCGTGAAATTTTTTTCTATTACCTCTCCCCCAGGTTTAGTTTCTGAGAATATCTGGCCCTGGAATTTGTATACCTTAACGTTTTTATCCATCCAGCAGTCCAATGGGAGCCCTGCCTTATTACAGGTGTGACAGAGAAAATCTTCACTATCCCACTTTTCTTCAACAGGAACCTGTGGTAGAAGTAAACCTTTCCTATATCCCAATTCAACAATAAGCCCATCCCGTCCAACTTCAATTTCAGAAGGATATTTTTCTACGTTTGGCACTTGGATCAGCTTTGGAGGTGTTAAAACTGTGACCTCAACTATTAAGTTTTTGAGCTCGTCAGGCCTTACCTTTGGAAATCTTGGGTCCCTTGTGGCCGAAGACACTGAAGCATCAAGGAGGGCATCTATTAGGGGAAGCACAGGTTCTGGATACCCGATGCATCCTCTCAAACTATATTTGGGGTAGGTATGGAGCGTCACAAAGACGCCACAATTAACTTTGAACGATTCAGGGATATCTTGTATTGGTATATTCTTTCTCGTGTTAAGATAGGATTCGATATTTTTTCTTGCGAAAAATACAAGTTTTTTCCCTTCCTCTAACTTGTACATTGAAGATACTTATTTAAGTTAATATAAATAGCTTTTGCATAAGGTGATTCTATCGAGGCCGTAATTCTAGCTGCAGGTAAAGGGGTGAGGCTGTCCCCTCTTACAAATGAAATACCNAAACCGATGTTNCCCTTAGGGGATACNACAATCCTTGGAAATATATTAAACATATTCAAATCTTCAGGGATAAGNAAGGTATCTTTAATAGTAGGCCACAAAGCGGAAATCATTAAAGATTTTATTAAAAACAGCGANATTGGTCTTGATATCAGCTTTATTGAACAGAAAGAGCGTCTTGGAACAGGCCATGCTTTGATGATTGCATCAAAATACATCGGCTCTGATTTCATATGCGTCTATGGCGACATTCTTTTNAAAGAGGACTTTATCACATCCCTTCTATCAAAATTTAAGGCGTCAGATTCTTTTGCAATGATGGCTTTGACAGAGAGTGATACCCCCAAATTTTTTGGTAGTGTAACAGTCAGTGGCGATGAGGTAACTGGTATTTTTGAAAAATCGGATAATCCGCCTTCAAACTTGATCAATACAGGGATATACTGCTTCAAAAAAGAATCTCTTTCCTACATAAATAACACCGGGATTTCTTCAAGGGGGGAATATGAGCTCACTGACTCTCTTAAGATGATGATGGAAGGGGGGGAAAATGTCAAATGGATGCCATTGGATGGAAAATGGCTTGACATTGGCAGGCCTTGGGATTTAATAGATGCAAATATGTTCTTTCTAGATAGTTTAAAACACCATGTATCCTTAGATTCAAAAATCTCATCTGACTCAAAAATAGGGAGCCCCGTATTTATTGACTCCCTTTCGGTAATCGATTCTTCCAAAATTTTACCTCCCTGCCTAATATCAAAAAACGTCAACATTGGCAAAAATTCAAGGATTAGCTCTTCAGTTGTCAGAGGGGATGTCAAAATAGGTAAAAACTGTATAATTGAAAACTCTGTTATAATGAATGGGGTAACTATAGACGATGGCTCTGTCGTGTCATTTTCAATTATCGGGGAAAATTCAGAAATTGGAAAGAATGTAACGTTTGAAAGCAAATCTGATAAAAATATCTATGTTGAAATCAAAGGTGGGCTTGTTGATTCAAACAGGAGTCAGCTTGGGGCCATTGTAGGAAAAAATGTTAAAATTTGGAATAATTCTAAAATTAATCCTGGCCAAAAAATTGAATCAAATTCTATAATTAAAAAATAAAAAAAGATTAGTCAAGCTCTAAAAGACGCCCACAGTATGTGCATTTGTAAATCTTTTTCCTATTTTCCATTATATGTGTCGGGGCAACTTTTGACCCGCAAATTGGGCATTTCGGAAGACTTACCGGTTCGCTAGGAGTCCTTGTAATCTGTCTTACCCCGGGAATTCTTTTGATCTTCTCCCTCTGCGTGTATGTTAACATTCCAATTAGTATCCCTAGTATACCAAAAGCCCCCAAAATATAGGAAATTGGCCTATATTCATCGTGCCAGAATCTCTCTCTTTTTGTAACAGTTTCAAGCTCTTGGTATGGCACCTTCTCTTCGTAAGTTTCAGTCACATTCTCAATCACTGTTTCAAGGTATTCTTCCCTTTTAGTAGAGGATTCCTGCTTTATTATCAAATATGTTATCTTTTTGGAGTATGCAAACATTCTATTTGAAAGGACTATCTTGTATTGCTGTATCCCTGTACCAGCTGGAACAGTCCACACATCATTTAGTTCGATAGTTTTAGGTGGAGCATTATAAAAGACCATTTTAGGCTGCTGCTGCGTCAACCAAAGCTCATAATTTGAATTGTCAAGAATCTTAAATTCAAACTCACGTTCAATCTCTCTCTTGTTAGGATCTGTAGTTACAGTGAATTTTATACGATCATTTGGTTTTAATAGCACCTCGCCAAGAGTAATATAATCATCACGCTGAAACTCCTTTGAAGAGTCTGCGATAGTTGTATCTGCATATACTGTTACATCCCGTGTCTTCTTGACCAGTTTTTCTTTGGGAACTACCCTTTCTAGAATTTCTATTCTTTCCTTTGTCACATACTCTTGGGTAGTTATTGTCCTTTCAAAAGGTATAGTTGTGTAATAAAACAACCCCCCCGCTATAATTAAAAGAATCAATCCTAAAACAACAAAATGTGTTCTTCTTACCATTGTTATCACCGTTGATACTAATATATATTAAATCGATTACCTATTTATATTTATCGAAACAATAAAGGAAAATTCCCTAATCGCTAAAGAAAAGAATCATTATGCATGATTTATGGGATAACGTGCTCCACACGCTTCACACTGTAGAAATGTAATCCTATCTTCCCTAATTATCTTGGTATCAGGCCTATTGCATTCTGTACATATCACCGATTCTTTGGCGTACTTTTCAATTTTGTCATTAATAACTGAAGATGAAAACTTTCCTTGAAATATGGCTTCATGACCGCTCATATTGCCTGCTGTTGCAAGTTCTCTTAGGATGTACTTTAAAAATACATCAACATCCCTGTTTAGAACTTGGGCAATTTCCCTGAAATTTTTAACTATAGTTCTGTTTCCCATTATAAACGAATCAACCCTTGGAACTTCAAATCTACTAGTTTCAAAGACATTCTTAGGCAATAGCTCTTCCGCCCTCTTTAATAGGGATTCGTAGTCTGTTTTTCCCTCTCCCATAGTGGTGGAGTGATTTTTGTGATTTATAAAGTTACCGAAAGTTTTAAATCACTAATCAGATTTCCTATTAATGCTAGCCGGGTAGGGTAGCGGTCAATCCTGCGGGGTTTTGGTCCCCGCGACAGCGGTTCGAATCCGTTCCCGGCTACCATTTCACTTCTCAATACATTTAAATAATAAAACTCCAACTATTGTTATAGATAGAATGTCTAGAAGAATACCCGCATTATTCATTATCCTAATCTTGATATCTATCACTTTGGGGTGCACATCAAGCGATAAAGGCCAAACAGCAAAAGACGTATTACAGGATTGGAGGAATCAAGATTTCAACCCAATCGGTGAATCAAAAGTTCCAACACCCACCCCTTCCAAAGGGGAAACTCCCTCCGGATCAATAGCATGTCCAATACAGATCACCGACTATCGTCAGAGATTTGAAGGGAATAAGGTCTATTTTGAAGGTAACGTCTATAACTATGGGGATGCAAGTTACAAAAATCCTAAAGTAGCTTGTGTAAAACTATACATCTTTTTCTATAATAAAAATGGTGATATGATCGGTGAAGAGTCATACACTTTAGGCGTTAGGGAACTCAAATATGGAGAGAAATACCCCTTCACCGCAAGTGTAAACATTAGGCCAGGTACAGAGAGATTCATGGTCAAGGTAAGATGCTGCAACAGATAAAAATTAAAGATTCTTTATTGCCATTATGCGCCGTTATTTCTTTTTGAATAATCATTAGCATGTTAGAGAACTAAGAATCTTTTGCACTTCAACTTCAATGTCCTTTATCGTATCTTCATAATCATCTGTTAAAGAGCCTCCTCCCTGGGCAAAGTTATTTCTGCCCCCACCCCTGCCACCAAATTTAGTCAAAATTGAGTTTAAAAGAGGCCTCATATCATAATCTATATCTTCTGATCTGCCACAGATGACAAATATCCCATCATCAATTAGAAATAACACTAAAACGGTCTTTGACTGCTTTATTAGCTCACCGGCTTTTTTTATCACCAATTTTCTGTCCAATCCCTTTAATGTTTCAAAATAGAGATTTATCCCTGAAACGTCCTTAGGGGAAATTGATTCAAAACTCTTTTCAGAAAATTCATTGATATCGCGCCTGTACTTTTCATTTTCCCTTAATAAATTTGAAATAGTCCTCTCGACGTTTTCAGGTGCAGATTGGAGAATCTCCATCGATGCTAGTGCAATCTTTGATAATCTCATGGCTTCAGCCTTTGCATTCTCTGCGACTTCAAATTCCAACCTGTATGTATCCTCCCCGGTCTTATTCACTTTAGTCAAAAGGAAGAAGTCAATTTCTTTTGTAGAGCAAACATGCTCACCAGAACATGCCGCATAATCATAGTTTTCAACTTCAATTATCCTAACTTCATCGGTTTGGATCCTATCTAGCTTGATCCTCGCATTCGGGAAATCTTTGAGAACATCCCCTTTCCTTGAATTGTGAACAATTACTTTCCTATCTTGAGCTATAATGTCATTTGTGAGTCTTTTAGCCTCAAGAAGTTTTTCCCAGCTAACTTCAACAGGACATCTTATATAAAGCGCATTTTTTTCTTCCTTAATGGAAATCTTATCCAAAGATACCTCTGGGATTACAGTAGAAAGTGAGCGGAAAAATATATGCTCCCCTGTATGTGCTCTTTTATCCTTCATGGCAGAAGATAGGTATAACTAAATAAAACTTTTACGCTTACTCTATCCTTGAAACAACTAAATTGATGAAATCTTTTCCATCTTTAAGAAGATTTTTACCAGAATCAGTTATAATATAATACTTTCGATTTGGCCTGCCGTGGCCCGAGTCTTCCCACTCTGAGGTGACATAGCCCCCATTTTCAAGATTATATAGGACTATGTAGCTAGTTATCCTGGCAGGTGCAAAAGAAAAATTTTTTTCTATTTCATTTTTAACTTCATAGGCATACATAGACTTGTTTGACAACAGACTCAGAATATATATCCACAATACCTCCGTAGTAAGCTTCCTTTTGAGTCTATCGAGGGGCATTTATACACCTTTAATATTTTATTACCATAAACTATTTAAATCTTTATAATTCTTTTACAATATCATGTCATCTTTTAAGAGGTGTCTTTATGGGAGAAATTAGAGTAGCAATTGCAGGAGTCGGCAATTGCGCATCATCGCTTGTTCAAGGTATTGAATATTATAGAAATAACGGGACAAAACAAATAATTGGTTTAATGCATGAGAATTTGGGAGGGTACTTGCCACAAGACCTTAAATTTGTTGTTGCGTTTGATATTGATAAAAGAAAAGTTGGAAAAGACATTAGTGAAGCCATATTTGAATGTCCAAACTGCACGAAAACGATTTATAGAAACGTCCCAAAATTAGGGGCAACGGTAATGATGGGGCCAGTTTTAGATGGATTTGCAGAGCACATGAAAAACTATTCTGAGGAAAGGAGGTTTGTAGTTTCCGATGAAAAACCCTGTGACGTCGCGGCTGAGCTAAAAAAGCATAAAGTTGACGTTTTGATAAACTATATGCCGGTGGGCTCAGAAAAAGCAACAAAATTCTACGCTGAAGCCGCACTAGAAGCAGGCGTTGCATTTGTCAACTGCATGCCCGTATTCATTGCTTCAGATGAAACATGGGCGAAAAAATTTGAGGATAGGGGGATCCCAATTGTCGGAGACGATATTAAGTCCCAGCTTGGGGCAACGATTGTACACAGAGTGCTTACAAAACTCTTCCAAGACAGAGGCGTCATTGTTGATAGGACTTATCAGCTTAACACAGGTGGAAACACAGACTTCCTAAATATGCTTGAAAAAGATAGATTAAAATCAAAAAAGATATCTAAAACAGAAGCAGTCCAATCACAGCTAGATGTTCCATTGGCACCAGACAATATCCACATAGGCCCTTCAGACTACGTTCCATGGTTAAATGACAATAAGCT
>LNJB01000007.1:50321-54903 GCA_001587595.1 Candidatus Methanofastidiosum methylothiophilum | reverse complement strand
GTTATAACAACCCCAACTGCTTCCGGCAAAACGCTTGCATTTAACCTTCCCATCTTTGAATTCTTATCAAAGGATACCAATGCAACGGCCCTTTATCTATATCCCACAAAAGCATTATCAAATGATCAGCTTAAAGTCTTAAGGGCCCTTGAGGCTGAAACAGAGATCAGGGTAAATCCCAATGTTTATGATGGGGACACTCCATCAACAATAAGGCCAAAAATAAGAAATGAATCAAGGATAATAGTTTCTAATCCTTATGAGATGCACCACATCCTTCCTTGGAACTATAAGTGGCAGCACTTTTTCTCTAATCTAAAATTTATCGTTTTAGATGAGGCCCATATTTATCGTGGAGTTTTTGGATCAAACGTTTCCCTACTAATAAGAAGGATAGAAAGGGTATGTGAATATTATGGATCTAGTCCACAGTTCATTATTTCTACTGCCACGTTAGCAAATCCTATTGAGTTTGCTGAAAAGCTCACCGGATTAAAATACAAACTGATATCAGAAGATGGCTCTCCCAAGGGTAAAAAATACTTTATTTTTTACAATCCTTATAAAAATGGGGATTATCTATCGACCCATCAGGAATCAAAAAGACTTTTTCTATTTTTCATAAGAGAAGGGCTCCAAACATTGTGCTTTACCGTATCTAGAAAAATGTCAGAACTAATTGCACGATGGTCTAAAGAGTCTCTTGATAATTCTGAGGAACATCTAAAAGATAAGATAATGGCCTATAGGGCAGGTTATTTGCCAGAAGAGCGAAGGAGGATTGAAAATGGCCTTAAAAATGGGGTTATCAAGGGAGTGACCTCAACAAATGCTCTTGAACTTGGAATTGATATAGGGGGTCTTGATAGCGTCATTATCTCTGGATACCCAGGAACAATAATATCTACATGGCAACAGGCTGGAAGGGCTGGCAGGGGTGCTAGCGATTCAGTTGCAACACTTGTTGCATTTCAAAATCAGCTGGACCAGTATTTTATGAGGCATCCTGAAATGTTTTTTGGAAAATCCCATGAGCATGCCATAATCGATCTTTCCAATCCCTATATTCTCTTTGGGCATACAATGTGTGCCTCCTCTGAACTGCCAATAGTTTTAGATAGGGACAAGAAATATTTGGGAGGATATTTGCCCCAAGTATTAGATGAGTTAAAGAATGAATCCCTTGTCAAAGAAACACCAAATGGATGGATTTATTCTGGCTCAAAGAGCGCCTCAATGGTCGTAAGCCTTGATAGCATTTCAAGTGATATATTCAAAGTGATGCACCTGAATAAAACTCTTGAAACTATGGATAGGGGGCAAGCCTATAGGGAGGCGCATGAAGGTGCAGTTTTACTTCACCAAGGTGAGACATACATTGTTGACTCAATGGACTTAAAAAAATGTATAATTAAAGTAAATAAGACCGATGTTGACTTTTATACCCAGGTGCTAAAAGAAAGTTTTGTTTCTGTTATTGATATAATTGATAAAAAATCAATTGGTAATTTAGAATTGTTTGTTGGCCATCTTAAAGTTACAGAAAATTACAATGCATACAAGATTATGAAGGGAGACAGTACAATTGGGTATAAAAATATTTACTTGCCCCCTCTTGAATTTGATACAGTCGGATTTTGGTTTACTTTTCCATGTTCAGTAGAGGAAGAATTATGGGAAAAGAGATCCAAAGAAGACGATATTCTAGAAATGCTTATTAAAAGAAAGAACCTTGATATAAGGAAAGAAATTTTTGGAGGGGCTCTCCACGGGATAGAACATGCTATGATTGGCATTATGCCATTTCATGTGATGTGTGACAGGTGGGATATTGGAGGTATATCAACAAACTTTCATCCCTCTACTGGAAAGCCTACAGTATTCATATACGATGGATTTGAGGGAGGGATTGGGCTTTCTGAAAAGGCATATGAATTATTTAATGAAATAGTTGGAACTTCTTTAGAGTTGGTAGAAGAATGTAATTGTAGCGTAGGATGCCCATCATGCATATACTCACCAAAATGTGGGAATGACAACAAACCAATGGATAAAAAAGGAGCCATATTTTTACTTGAAAAAATTAAGGCCAATGGCTGTGTTTAAGTTGGGCTAGATGATTATGTCAGAAATAACAGATAATGTGTGTTTTTGTATTTTATATAGCACATGAGTATAATTAATGTCAAGACAAGTGAGATTTTAGATGCATATGTAATGAAAGCGTATATATCAAGAGAATTAGTATACAAAAAAAGTTATTTTAAAACTATTTTTTTTATTAATGTCAAATTTTTGCTAATTAAGCAAATTAGGAAATGAAGTACAGAAAAAATATGGAGAAATCTATCCTATTTTTATTGTACTACAATTATTCAACCATGCATTATTGTTAATAAGCTTTATATATTGATTTATTTTATTTAAATAGGATGAAAAAAATTACTTTTTTGTTCATATTTTTTTTTATATTATCGTTATCTAATGTTTATGGTGCGGATGGGGACTTAATTTGGGAAAGACGTTATGATAATTTAAGAATAGATGTTGGTTATTCTGTTGCGGTAGATTCTAATAATAATGTGATCGTTACTGGTAAATCGCAAAGTACTTCTTCGCCTTTTAATCATTGCTACTACACAATTAAATATGACTCAAATGGTAACTTAATATGGGGTAAAAGATTTGGAAATTTCAACAGTAACAGGGCATATGGGGTAGCTGTAGATTCCAATAACAATATCATTGTTACTGGATACATAAGAGATGGTTCTTCAGATACGACTAAGGATTACTACACAATAAAATACGATCCTCTTGGTAACGTTATTTGGGAAAGAAGATATGATCGAGGGAGGGAAGATCATCCGTATGCTGTTGCCGTAGACACTAATAATAATGTCATTGTTACTGGGAGTTCAATAAATAGCTCAGATAATCCAGATTACTATACAATAAAATATAGTGAGAATGGTACAGTCCTATGGGAAAAAGCATATGACAGCGGGAGGTATGACTATGCTAGTGGAGTGGCAGTAGACTCTAATAACAATGTTATTATTACCGGACGATCTCAGTTTACGAGTACTACTTACAATTATCTTACATTAAAATATGGCCCAGATGGTACACTAATCGGTGGGCCATGGACGTATAGTGCAGGTACAATTAACAGGGCGAGCAGTGTAGCAGTTGATTTAAATAATAATATAATAGTTACTGGCTTTAGACGATTAAGTTCGAACGATACCGTATATACTATAAAATATACCCCCACGGGAAGCGTAATTTGGAGCAATTATTTTAATAAAGTAGGTTCTCGACCATCAAATGAGCTCTTAGAAATAAACGACGTAACAGTTGATTCTTTAAATAACGTTATAGTTACTGGTAGCGTTAATAATGGAGTGAATTGGGACTATTATACAGTGAAATATGATCCTCTTGGTAACGTTCTATGGCAAAGAACCTATAATGGCGGAAACGAAGACTATGCTCACGGAGTTGCAAAAGACTCACTCAATAATATATTGGTAGTTGGGCGCTCCATGGGCAGTAATGATTATGATTATTATCTTATCAAATATGAAGGCATACCCGGACGACTTCAATCCTCAATATCTGCAACACCTGCGACCGTCACACCAGGACAGACAATAACTGTTTCAATGACAGTAAATAACACAGGAGGAGAGACTGTAAACAATGTCGCACCTTCATCTTTAACTTTGGGCGGCACAAGCTCTGCAGCTCTTTCAACAGGGCCGTCCCCCGCATCTGCAAACATTGCTGCAGGCGGAAGTCAAACGTTCTCATGGACTTACACCGCTGGATCAGCCGGCACAGTCAACTTCGCTGGCAATGCAACTGGAACTGGAGCAGTTTCAGGAAATTCATTCTCATCCGCTTCAACCACATCAACTGATGTCACAATACTTGCTTCTGGCGCCCTCACATCCTCAATATCTGCAACACCTGCGACCGTCACACCAGGACAGACAATAACTGTTTCAATGACAGTAAATAACACAGGAGGAGAGACTGTAAACAATGTCGCACCTTCATCTTTAACTTTGGGCGGCACAAGCTCTGCAGCTCTTTCAACAGGGCCGTCCCCCGCATCTGCAAACATTGCTGCAGGCGGAAGTCAAACGTTCTCATGGACTTACACCGCTGGATCAGCCGGCACAGTCAACTTCGCTGGCAATGCAACTGGAACTGGAGCAGTTTCAGGAAATTCATTCTCATCCGCTTCAACCACATCAACTGATGTCACAATACTTGGAAAAAATCCTTTACCAGAACCTATACTATTCCCGGGAGTGAGCATACAGCAATTGACTATGGTTTCATCAGGTGCAAGTGTTATCCATGACGGAAAGGCCATAACTGCATTAGAAGTTGCACCAGGAACACAAGATATACTAATCGAAGTTAAAAATAAAAGCTTTCTAACTCAAATAGACGTAGGGGTAATGCTTGAAGGATTACCCTATGGAGTTTCTTATACTGTAGGGCCACAGCTAAAGAAGGTGAATGCCCATAACACTGTAACATTTACTGTAACGCTAACTATATCCCC
>LNJB01000007.1:0-50221 GCA_001587595.1 Candidatus Methanofastidiosum methylothiophilum | reverse complement strand
GGAGGGATTGGGCTTTCTGAAAAGGCATATGAATTATTTAATGAAATAGTTGGAACTTCTTTAGAGTTGGTAGAAGAATGTAATTGTAGCGTAGGATGCCCATCATGCATATACTCACCAAAATGTGGGAATGACAACAAACCAATGGATAAAAAAGGAGCCATATTTTTACTTGAAAAAATTAAGGCCAATGGCTGTGTTTAAGTTGGGCTAGATGATTATGTCAGAAATAACAGATAATGTGTGTTTTTGTATTTTATATAGCACATGAGTATAATTAATGTCAAGACAAGTGAGATTTTAGATGCATATGTAATGAAAGCGTATATATCAAGAGAATTAGTATACAAAAAAAGTTATTTTAAAACTATTTTTTTTATTAATGTCAAATTTTTGCTAATTAAGCAAATTAGGAAATGAAGTACAGAAAAAATATGGAGAAATCTATCCTATTTTTATTGTACTACAATTATTCAACCATGCATTATTGTTAATAAGCTTTATATATTGATTTATTTTATTTAAATAGGATGAAAAAAATTACTTTTTTGTTCATATTTTTTTTTATATTATCGTTATCTAATGTTTATGGTGCGGATGGGGACTTAATTTGGGAAAGACGTTATGATAATTTAAGAATAGATGTTGGTTATTCTGTTGCGGTAGATTCTAATAATAATGTGATCGTTACTGGTAAATCGCAAAGTACTTCTTCGCCTTTTAATCATTGCTACTACACAATTAAATATGACTCAAATGGTAACTTAATATGGGGTAAAAGATTTGGAAATTTCAACAGTAACAGGGCATATGGGGTAGCTGTAGATTCCAATAACAATATCATTGTTACTGGATACATAAGAGATGGTTCTTCAGATACGACTAAGGATTACTACACAATAAAATACGATCCTCTTGGTAACGTTATTTGGGAAAGAAGATATGATCGAGGGAGGGAAGATCATCCGTATGCTGTTGCCGTAGACACTAATAATAATGTCATTGTTACTGGGAGTTCAATAAATAGCTCAGATAATCCAGATTACTATACAATAAAATATAGTGAGAATGGTACAGTCCTATGGGAAAAAGCATATGACAGCGGGAGGTATGACTATGCTAGTGGAGTGGCAGTAGACTCTAATAACAATGTTATTATTACCGGACGATCTCAGTTTACGAGTACTACTTACAATTATCTTACATTAAAATATGGCCCAGATGGTACACTAATCGGTGGGCCATGGACGTATAGTGCAGGTACAATTAACAGGGCGAGCAGTGTAGCAGTTGATTTAAATAATAATATAATAGTTACTGGCTTTAGACGATTAAGTTCGAACGATACCGTATATACTATAAAATATACCCCCACGGGAAGCGTAATTTGGAGCAATTATTTTAATAAAGTAGGTTCTCGACCATCAAATGAGCTCTTAGAAATAAACGACGTAACAGTTGATTCTTTAAATAACGTTATAGTTACTGGTAGCGTTAATAATGGAGTGAATTGGGACTATTATACAGTGAAATATGATCCTCTTGGTAACGTTCTATGGCAAAGAACCTATAATGGCGGAAACGAAGACTATGCTCACGGAGTTGCAAAAGACTCACTCAATAATATATTGGTAGTTGGGCGCTCCATGGGCAGTAATGATTATGATTATTATCTTATCAAATATGAAGGCATACCCGGACGACTTCAATCCTCAATATCTGCAACACCTGCGACCGTCACACCAGGACAGACAATAACTGTTTCAATGACAGTAAATAACACAGGAGGAGAGACTGTAAACAATGTCGCACCTTCATCTTTAACTTTGGGCGGCACAAGCTCTGCAGCTCTTTCAACAGGGCCGTCCCCCGCATCTGCAAACATTGCTGCAGGCGGAAGTCAAACGTTCTCATGGACTTACACCGCTGGATCAGCCGGCACAGTCAACTTCGCTGGCAATGCAACTGGAACTGGAGCAGTTTCAGGAAATTCATTCTCATCCGCTTCAACCACATCAACTGATGTCACAATACTTGGAAAAAATCCTTTACCAGAACCTATACTATTCCCGGGAGTGAGCATACAGCAATTGACTATGGTTTCATCAGGTGCAAGTGTTATCCATGACGGAAAGGCCATAACTGCATTAGAAGTTGCACCAGGAACACAAGATATACTAATCGAAGTTAAAAATAAAAGCTTTCTAACTCAAATAGACGTAGGGGTAATGCTTGAAGGATTACCCTATGGAGTTTCTTATACTGTAGGGCCACAGCTAAAGAAGGTGAATGCCCATAACACTGTAACATTTACTGTAACGCTAACTATATCCCCNGAAGTGCCGGAAGGAACTTATCAGATAAAAACAACTACNTATTCAAGAAAAGGACCAAGGGATAGAATTGATCTAACTCTAGNTATCAAATAAAATTAATTTTTTCTTTTCCATTTTCTATTATCAGAACAATATATTTAATTCTTTTAAGCAAACTGTTAAGGTCATTTATCTAATAACAATCATTTATNATTTGAATATGTGCAATNTATNTTGTTCGGAATTATGTAACACTGCAAATTTAATCAAAACACTTATATATTTCTTAATTTAGATACTTCCGATGAAAAAGAATTTTATTATTCTGATTTTTAGTATTGTGATAGTTTCACTTTTACTAGGTTGTGCCCAAACTCCAAAAAGAATAACAGATGAGCATGGGTGTATTACTTCTTCCGGATACTCTTGGTGCAACGCAATGCAAAAATGTATCAAACCACCAGAAGAATGTGTTCAGCCATATGGAAGTGACAGAGACGTACACGGATGCATAGGAAGTGCAGGATATATTTGGTGTGATATTAAGCAAAAATGCATCAGGCCATGGGAAGAGAACTGTTCTAAGGAAATAAGTAAAGATGCCCATGGATGTTTGATTGATGATGGGGAAGAATGGTGTACACTAAAGAAGAAATGCCTAAAACCTTGGGAAGAATCATGTGTTCCAGACCCACCAAAGCCTCCAATAGGCGGCGATAGAGACTCCCACGGATGCCTAATAGCTGCAGGGTATCAATGGTGTGAATACAAACAAAAATGCTACAGACCATGGGAAGAATCATGTGTTCCAGACCCACCAAAGCCTCCAATAGGCGGCGATAGAGACTCCCACGGATGCCTAATAGCTGCCGGATACAAATGGTGTGAATACACTAAAAAATGCTACAGACCTTTTGAAGAAACATGTAGTATTGGTGGTGACGTTGATGAGCATGGATGCAAAGGATCTGCTGGCTACATTTGGTGTGAGGTAAAGAACAAATGTATCAGGCCATGGGAAGAGTCATGCACAATCGGTGGAGATGTCGACGAGCATGGATGCCTAATAGCTGCCGGATACAAATGGTGCGAAGGACTAAAAAAATGCATCAGGCCATGGGAAGAAGAGTGCCCAACTGATTGATAATTCAATTTATTTTTAATTTACTTTATGATTTAGGTAAATCTTAAATATTAGTCAAATAAATAAGTAACAATGGATAGAACTTCTTATGTTAAAATTATTATAGCTATAGTGATTATCCTATTAGGCGTATATCTAGTTTATCCTGTTATCCCTGGGCTGATAGGAGGCCTTGTTCTTGCTTATACATTCCTTCCTGTTTATAATAAAATATATGAAAAAACAAAAAGTAATAATCTCTCCGCAGCATTTACAACTCTTTTTGTATCGGCACCAATCCTAGTTACATTGTTATATGCATTCTTTAAAGCTCTTGAAGAGCTTGATTTATTAATTGAGATATTCAGGACACACTCTTATTTAACTATACTAAAACTTTTTGGATTGTATATGCCTGAATCTCCATTACATAAACTGATTTTAGAATTTTTCCCCCAGATTATCGATATAACAGTCTTATTTTCAAAAACTATGGGTCAGCTGCATATGACTTTGTTAAATTTAGTAATACTTATGCTTTCACTTTATTACTTTTTGTCTGAAAGAGCTTCTATTGAAAATTTTGTTAGAAAAGCACTTCCCCCTTCATACTACAAAGATATACATGAGATACTTCAACCTATAAATGGGGTAATGGAGGAGCTAATGTATGGAAATATAATGAGTGCATTGATTACTGGATTACTCTCTATTATAGGTTTTTATGTTTTAGGCGTCCAATATTCTTTTTTGTTAGGCCTTTTGGTGGGGCTTGCATCCTTCCTTCCAATCGTAGGCTCATGGACTATCTTTATCCCTCTTGGGATTTACCATTTATTTCTTGGTAATTATATCAAAGGAGTTTTACTACTAATCTACGGAGCTGTGATATTAGAAATTTTATACAATTATTGCATATACCCCAAGTTTTGTAAACATGAGAATCAACTTCATCCTTTCATAGTACTTGTTGGGGTATTAGGGGGATTATATATGCTTGGCCCAATAGGACTTCTTTATGGACCTATCATTATAGGCCTCCTAAAGGCTGTAGCAGAAGCGCTGATAAAAGAAAATGTTTACAAAAGAAGATTTTTTAGATTATAGGCCTTTTTTATTTTCTAAATATATATCTTGCTGGGCTTCTACCAACCCCTATTTCAAACTTACAATTTTTACATAATTTGCCAATCACTGTTGATTTTCCAAAAAGATCTTCAGAAAGTATATCTTGAAATTCATTATTACAAAAAGGACAAGTCTTTATTTCTTTACCTTTCCTTGAGTGGACTTGAATTCTAATACCGTTTTTTTTGGCAATTCTTCTTATCCTCTCAGCAGATATTTGAACTTCTTCATTATTTGATAGCTTTTTTTTAACTTTTTCAAATAGCTCTTTCTGTGAATGAATTGTGGTGTCTTTTTTTAGAACACTCTTAATGGCTTCAAGGATTTGTGGATCTGTGGCCCGCATACTATATATTGGGAACTAAAATATAAATAATTATCTATATTTCATTTTTTGCTCTTCATAAAATCTTCAAGTCTTGTGAAAGCTTCTTCCATCATATCAACAGGGGGGAGAAAGACAGATCTAAAATGATCCTTACCATAAATAGGGCAGAATCCACTTCCGTGAACTAAAAGAACTTTTTTCATCCTTAAGAATTCATAAACAAACTCTTTGTCATCCTTCCACCTATTTTCTAACTCAACTTTTGGAAAGATGTAAAGACTACCCATTGGTTTTGTAGTGCTTATTCCTGGTATTTCATTTAGTCTCTTGTATGCGAATTCACTTCTCTCTTTCAATTTTGAAACCATTTCCAACACGTATTTTTCACTGCTCTTATAGGCTTCAATAGCGCCCATCTGGCACACTGAATTTGCAGCTATTCTTGCCCGAAGTTCCTTCATTATTCCTTCTTTTATATCAGAAAGAGTGTCCCAATTATAGAAGGCAATATACCCGACTCTCCAACCTGGGGCAAGGTAAATCTTTGAAATACCGTTAAATGTCAATATAGGAACTTCATCCGTCATAGATGCTGGGCTAACAAAAGAATCGTTAAAAGTGATTCTATCATAAATCTCATCAGATATTATAAATAAATCATGTTCTAATGCGATATCAAGTATTTCCCTTAAATTCTTTTTAGAGTATGTAGCACCAGTAGGATTGTTTGGATTAATTATGACTATGCACCTAGTCCTATCGGTTATTTTGGATCTTAAATCTTCAACATCAATGTCCCAACCTTCTTCTTCTATAGTTCTATAAGAAATTGGAACTGCCCCAAAGAAATTAGCATAAGCTGTGTAAGTTGGATATCCAGGCCCAGGAATTAAGACTTCATCTCCAGATTCAAGAGTTGCACCAAAGACTAAATTCACCCCTTCAGTCACACCTGATGTTATGACAACATCCTCTAAGTATATTTTTCCGTTATTTTTTGATTCTCTCTCTGCTATGACTCGTCTTAGTTCTGTATTTCCAAGAGAGTCTTCATAACCATTAAAGTTACTCTTAGCAGCATTGATAATGGCATCTACCATAGGCTCTGGAGTCCTAAAATCAAACTTCAGAGGATCTCCTATATTTAGTTTTAATATCTTGTCTCCCTTTAATTCAAGTTTTCTTGCATATTCAACTACGTCTCTAATTGCATAACTAATCGTGGACGATCTTTCTGAAACGTTCAATGGTATCACCTTTACCTGGCAATTGAAGCATGACATATTCCTATTTAAGTTTATCTATTATATTAGAACATAATACTAAAAATTAAAATAAATTATAAAAATTGTTCTATATTATATATAATATTACTCCAACGTATATTCATTTAAATATCGATTTATCCATAGAGGAATAAGAATATATAATAAGCCCCAATTAAGATAAGTAATATGCCACTAATTCTATCTAAAGTCTTAGAGTATTTTTTAACAAAATCTTCAACTTTCTTTAGGCCGAAAACTGAAGAGATAATGATTAGTGGAGCGCCAACTAAAAATGAATAAATTAGAAGAGAAGCTAAGACTATCAGGATATTCTTTTCTAAAGATACTATTGAAACTAACGACAATAAAAGAGGGGCCGCCCTAGCTATGGTAATCAATCCATATGAAATGCCATAAGTGTATGGTGTTGAACCGTAAAACTTCTTTTCTTTTTTAACTGACATTATATAACTAATCTTTACTACTCTTAGCAGAATTAATCCTATTACAATTGAAATTACCGCCCCTAACAGAAATCCGTATTTATTCTCAGCGCTAACTATTGAAGAAATTCCAAAATTACTTAACAATCCTAAGGGTATGAAAATTGTAGAAACCCCCAATGAGAATATAATTGCATTTAGTGGAGCCTTTTCTCCCAAGACTTTTGGAAAAATAGGGAGAATAAAAAAAAGATTAAGAGGGCATAATCCTGCTGTTATCCCTAATACGATTGATGAAATTATCGATTCTAACATTAACTATATGAACCCCATTTCTTTTTCTTTTTCCCATACATTAAGTCTAGTTTTAATGATTGTGTCAGGATTTAAACTTATGGAATCAATACCGCTTTCGACTAAGAAGGATGCAAACTCTGGGAAATCAGAAGGCGCTTGTCCACAGATTCCAATTTTTTTGCCCTTTGACTTTACAACTTCAATTGCTTTTTTAATTAACCTTTTCACTGCAATGTTCCTTTCATCATAAATGCTTGAAACAAGCTCTGAATCCCTGTCGAGACCGAGGGCAAGTTGAGTTAAATCATTTGAACCTATGGAAAATCCATCAAATATTTCACAAAATTCATCAGCAGCAAGGACATTCGAGGGGATTTCACACATTACGTATATTTCAAGACCATTTTCACCTTGCACAAGGCCGTAGTCTTTCATAGCATTTACAACTTTCCTACCCTCTGCAGGAGTTCTACAAAATGGGACCATAACTTTGATATTAGCTAATCCAATCTCTTCCCTAGCTCGCTTAATGGCGTTACATTCTAGTGCAAATGCTTGCTTAAAATTTTCATCATAGTACCTAGATGCTCCCCTCCACCCTATCATTGGATTATTTTCCTTTGGCTCGTAGAATTTACCTCCAATTAGATTTTCGTATTCGTTGGATTTGAAATCACTAAGACGTAGGATAACATCCTTTGGGTAGAAAGCCGCGGCAATCATGGATATTCCATATTTAAGTTTGTCTATATAGAAATGCGTTTTTTCTTGGTATCCGCCTGTTCTATCCTCAATTTGTTTAATAACTTCCGCAACTGAAATATCATATCTTGACTTTTCACTAAGTTCTTCAAAGTTAACAAGCGCCATCGGGTGGATCCCTATGTAAGAATTAATGATAAATTCTTCTCTTGCTAATCCCACTCCATCATTTGGTATCTGTGACTGGTAAAATGCCTTTTCAGGTATGCCAACATTCATCATTATTTTAGTCCTTGTTTCAGGAAGTTTTTGTATGTCAATTTCCTCTATTTCGTACTTTAGTAATCCGTCATATACTGCGCCAATTTCTCCTTCTGCACAACTTACTGTAACTTTTTGACCGTCTGATAGCACTTCAGTTGAGTTATCAGTTCCTACAATACATGGAATCCCGAGTTCTCTTGAAACTATAGCTGCGTGACAAGTTCTCCCGCCTCTATTTGTCACAATAGCGCTAGCTTTTTTCATAACAGGTTCCCAGTCTGGATCTGTCATCTCTGTGACAAGAATTTCCCCTTCTCTGAAAAGAGAGATTTCTTTTGGGGTTCTTATTATGTTTACCATTCCCTGCCCAATAAGGTCCCCTACAGCCTGACCTGTTACAAGTTTCTTACCTTTTTCTTTTAGGATGTATGTTTTTATTGTATTGAAGTCTCTTTGAGAATGTACGGTTTCAGGTCTTGCCTGAAGAATATAAAGCTCTCCGTTTGTTCCATCCTTTGCCCATTCAATATCCATTGGAGTGTATTTGCCTTTTTTATTGGAATAGTGATCTTCTATTATTACTGCCCATCTTGCAAGCTTTAGCACATCTTCATCGGAAATTGAGAATTTGTTTCTATCTTTTTCTTCAACTCTGATATTCTTTGTACTCTCAGTGGGGTCATCGGAATATATCATTCTTCGTTGCTTTGCACCAAGTTTTTTATTAATTATTGATTTGTAACCTTTTTTTAATGTCGGTTTAAATACATAAAACTCATCAGGATTTACAACACCTTGAACAATATTTTCCCCAAGACCATAAATTGAAGTAACTAAAACTACGTCCTTGAATCCTGATTCTGTATCGATTGTGAATATGACACCACTTGATCCGGTATCACTTCTTGCCATTTTTTGAACACCAATTGAAAGCTTAACTGAGAAATGATCAAACCCCTTGTCATGCCTATACGATATGGCTCTGTTTGTGAATAGGGATGCAAAGCATTTTTTACAATCCAAAATGAGTGCTTCAGCACCAGAAATATTTAAGAAAGTTTCTTGCTGGCCAGCAAAAGAAGCATCTGGAAGATCTTCAGCGGTTGCCGATGACCTAACTGCAACATCAACATTTTTTCCATACATTTCTTCTAGCTTACTATAGGCCTTGATTATTTCATTTTTTAATTCTTCAGGGAATTCAGCTTCAATTATTGTATGTCTTATCTTTTCTCCTCTTGTTGCCAGATTTTCATAGATATTTGTGTCAACGTCTTTTAGAATATCCTTAATCCTTTTTTCAATTCCAGCATTTTTTATAAAATAATCATAAGCATAGGACGTTATAGCAAATCCTTCAGGAATTTTTATCCCTTTATTTTTTAAGTTCCTTATCATCTCTCCAAGAGAGGCGTTCTTACCACCTACTAAAGGAATATCATCGATATCTATTTCTTCAAAAAATAAGATAAATTTCTTTTCCTTGTCTTGAGGCATAACTACACCTAAATTATTTCTCAAAACAAACCTTAAAAAGTTTTGGATAATAAATTATATACTCTACATATTTTTAAAATTAAAGCGGCACCAATATAAGAATAGTTTTAAATAAAAGAATAATCAATCTGATTTGTGATAATATGAAATTTAAACTCATGTCAATAATAACTCTCCTAATATTCTCTTTTGGAATGATCTCCTCAGTGATGGCAATTGAATTTGAAAGCAGCATTATTCATAAGGATGAATTCGATATACTCGAAATTATGGCAAATGATCTTGATGGAGATGGAAATTATGAGATACTTGCTTATACGGCAGGTAAAAAGTTTTTATGCCTTGATGATAAAGGAAATTCTAAATGGACTCTTGAATCAAATAATTCATTTTCCATGATTAAAGTAATGGATATCTATGGCTCAGCTGAAAATGAAATTATTCTAGGGACTGAGAATAGAGTTATTTCAAAGAATGAAATATTCAATGCCTTAATTTACATTTTAGATAACAATGGGAAGGAAATAGCTATCATTCCTATTTTGGGTTCAGTTCTTGATATAGATATTGGTGATGTAGATTCTAATGGAACCTTTGAGACGCTTGTCGGTGCAGATGATGGTAATGTCTATCTCTTTGACGATAAGTTGAATTTATTATGGAATTACAAAACAAAAGGATACAACTTTAGAACACTAATAGTTGATCTAAATGATGACGGGATAAATGAGGTCATGGTGGTATCTTGGGACAATACATACATACTTGACGGTGCGGGCAAACTAACTAAATCCTATGAAACAAATCATATTTTAAGAGATCTATATCTTGATAAATATAACAATATGATTCATGTTTCAAGATGGTTTAGGGAGGACACCCAAACATGGAAGGGAACTGTTGTTTATTCACTTAACAGAAATTTAGGGCAGATGTGGGAGTTTAGAACTGAAGCTGAGTCTAGTGCTTCAACATTTTTTGACATTAATAATGATGGGAAAGAAGAGCTAATCCTTGCTGGCACTAAAGGGGAGATAATAGTTCTTGACTCAAAAGGAATCTACCTTAAAAGATTTGATCTACCTGATCGAATATTCAAGATAGAGGCAATGAAGGAAGAAGATAAAAACTATTTGATCGCAGGGTGCAAAGACAATACATTGTATATAATTGATTATAACACAGGGGATATAAAATACTCATTCCAGACCCATGGGTGGATTGAAACTTTTTTTATTAAAGATATTAATAAGGACGGTAAGTTAGATATATTAATTGGTTCCAATGACAATAATATATACCGCTTACTCCAAAAAAAAGAAGCTATTATTTTACCTGAAAACAATACTACAACTGTGGATAAACCAGAGGCAGAGCAACTAAATAATGGAAATAAAAATGTCCCCTTCGAGGAAGTTGGAATTCTTGGAGGGACTTTGTTGGGCTCAGTTTACCTACTAATGAGAAAAAGAAAATAATTATTTTTCTCTTTTTTTAATACTTTCTCTTTTGAGACCTTGTGCTCTTCTTTGTTTAGAAACTTTAAGTCTTTCTTGACTTATAGTAACTTCGTCCTTTTTTGATTTAATCGATTGATCTTTTCTGTTTATTGATTTTTTCTTCGGAGAATCTTTTGATTTCTCAACAGTTGGAAGATTCTGCCTGGCCGAGTTTAAAATGATTCCTGATGATAATAAAATCCCAATAAGGAAGAAGATATTAATAGAGTCTTGGACCATCCTAATTCTGTCCTGGGTCAAGATATAGCCTCTTGTGATATAAATTAAGGAATTCATCGTGCCTTTTTTTAATATGGAAGTTACTTTAGATTTGATGTTGACCTTTTCCTGAAATTTCTCAGAGTATTGAGCGGTGTTTACATTAAAAACAAGTTCATATTCACCCTCGCTATTAAATCTTGCTTTAAATTTAAGGTCTTTAGTTTCTTCTGGATTTAATGTACCTTTCCAAGTTCCTTCTATGATGTCCTCACCAGAGTTCTCTAAATTAATTGTAATATTTTTTGCACCAACTTTTCCTATATTTGCAATAGTGAAAGGTATTTCGAATATATCCCCTTCATAAAATTCAAGTTTTTTAGTAACAGTAAGGATAATGTTTGGATTGTAATCTACCAAATTGACAGAAGGTGAATGATAAATGTTTAAATTAGCAGTATCTCCTGTGATACCACTTACCTCAAAGATATAACCACCAATGTTTTTGAAAGATCTATTTCTGATTGCATAATCTTTGTTTTCTACATTTATTGTAACTAATAATACTGCCAAATCAGAAATCTTAAAATCCATTCCACCAATGTTTCCAGCCTCTCCTTTCTTCAATGAGGTATTTGATTTTGATAAAGATTTGATGTTTGAATTAGAATATACGATGAATTTTATTCCAGTATCTGTTTGATTTAGTACTTTTACCATTATCTTTCCAAATGGTAGAATATCATCTTGAAGGCCGTATAATGTCTTTGAATCTTGATTGTTCCTGACATTAACAATAAGTCTACTTTCACTTCTATTAATGGTCATTGTGTATAAATTGTCAGTTTCTCCAAAGTATAATAAGAAGGGATTTTCACCCATTTCTCCAGAATATATCGGGATCATATTTCTCAAGACATCTTTTTTTGTATAGCTCACCTTAAAGTTTGCAGCACCTTGATCAAAATATATGGTAAATACATACAAACTATCAAATTTGATATCTTCAAAATCTATATCAACAGGAAAATCCCTAAGTTTAACAATGTCTGGAACAACTACAGTTTTTATTACCTCGTTAGTGTATTTATTTTTCTGTACTATGTTTAGCTCAATTGTATTGATGCAAGAGGACACGTATAAGTCCTTATCACAAATATCTGTATCAACGAGCCTAATTTCATAGTTGTAAATATCGCCTGATATGGTATATGATTCCTTTTCCTTTTCATATAGGTGAATCATTATAGTTACATCTTTCTTTTCATCTATCCCACAGACGAAATTTAGCGAACATATAAGAATCAAACAGGTGAAAATTGACAAAAAACGTCTATTCATTAGAATAATATTTAGGGTAACGCTTAAAAGAGTTATTATATACTATCCTTCATGATGAAGCAGACCTTATCTTTGCTGTTTATTTCGTTAATTTTAATACTACCTTTCTGTGGGGCTGCAGATGCAGATCCAAAGATTGAATTAATCCATCCTTTGGAAATTGAGCCTAATAGGGTGGTAGTCATAGACGTAAAATTACACAATACAACATCTGAAATGCTTTGGGATCTTAAAGCTTTGATAGATTTAAGTGATGCCCCCATAGAAATTAAAAAATACATCAAAATAATAGACGGAGAAAAGGAATTTGCTCCGGGGGATGGGGATCATAGCATTAATGTTCAAGACCAAGTATCTGTAAGATTGTCCCTTGAAGTGTCTCCAAATGCCGAGGCAGGTGTTTATAAAATCCCTTTAAAGATTAAGGGTGAAATTGGAAACTGCAGGCAAGGATGTAAACCTTACCTATTAATGAAATCTATCGATTTCAAGGTAGTTAAGGAATTTCCTTCAGTTAAAATTGAATTGTCTTCTTATCCAAATGAGGTGTATCCTGGGCAAAGTGTAAATGTACCATTTAAAATATCAAATCATGGACAGGGATATGCCAACAGCATTAAACTTAGCTCTCCTTCAAATAATAATTATACTTCCTCCTTTGACATAAGCTCAGTAGGAATGTTAAGATCAAATGAATCAAGAAACATATCATTAAATATTGCTGCAAAAAATGGTGCTCCTTCGGGGAACTATAGGGCGGATATCATAGTTGAATATTTTGATGCATTTGGTAATAAAAAAGCTACAACACAATCTGTTTCTTTTTCGATAAAAGATTCTGCCCTAGCTAAAGAAGCAGAAAAATATTATTCTTTAGGAAATGAGTATTATACCAATAAAAATTATTCAAATGCACTAATACAATATGAAAAGTCAAAAGAAGCTTATAAGAAACTTGGATTAACAGAAAAAGTAAACGAAGTTGATGCCCGTATCGAATTAGTCAAAATAGCAATTGGATCCACTAAATCTAGCGTCTCAACTACAATCTATATATTGTTTGGGGTATTGTTAAGTGCAGTTACAATGGAACTTGGGGTGTTAATTGGAATCTTGACAAGAAAGCCCAAATTGCCAAAATCCTCAAGTATTACTAAAAAATTATTTTAAAGTGGAATATATTCCACTATCAATCTTTTATAGATTGGATATTCTTTTACTATTGCTGTTTTGATTTTCTTTGATAACTTTTTATTCTCTGATATCTCCTCTGCTATTGCCCAATGAGTAAATACCTTATTTTTATCAACTTCATACATCTTTTTTGAGATTTTAAGTTCATCTTTAAGATATTTTATTATTTCTATAATATCTCCAGTTAACTCACCCTTTACAATAAGGCAATCTTCAATATCTTCATAATATTTTTTAGTTTTCTTTGCCCTTCTTTCCCAGCGCCTCCTTAGTTGAATCGCATCCTTAAGAACGGAGGGGCAAAAATGAATAGATATTGGAAGATCTTGGTGTTCTTCTAGGAGATGTATTGAAAGATCCTTGCTTCCTTCCACCATACTAGTGTCATTATCAAAATTAAATCCTCTTTTAGACAGATTATCCCAATTTGTTTCTGTATACTCAAACTCATTTAAGTTGATAAATGAAAATCCGGATGAAGAGGCTGATTTTATTATTTTACTTATCCTTTCAAATTCAGAAGGTATTGAGGGTATTTCAATTCCAAAATTAAAATCCATGTCCAAAATATTTTTTAATGCTTCAACTTCCTTTTCATTCTTTACATGAAATCTAACTTCATCAACATACCCTTCTAATTTTTTTAAATTATTGATTTTTTTATCTGTAGTTCCTGTATATAAGTGAATATGGCTTTTACTATCTTCTTCTTTGATTAATTTAGCATATTCAAGACACTTATTTATTTTTAATAGGGGGTCTCCACCAGTAAAACTGACCCCCTTTGAAACACAAGCTTTTACCTCTTCAAGAATATCTTCTTTTTTCTCTATTTTCCTCTCATTAATATAGGAAATATCTTTATTTTTCTTTTCGTTTGAAACTGGACAATAATAGCAGTTAATATTGCACAGTCCTGTGACAAATAGTACAGATTTTTTACCTTTAATACACAATCTACAACCCTTTGCTAACTTCCCAGTATAGCTTGAGTTAGCATCGGTATATTTTATTGCCATCTAAAATGATGTGTATGCTTCTCTTTAAAAGATATCTTCAAAACTTATTTAAACTAAAGGTAAAAAATCTGTTAAAGGTGTGACTATGGACTTTATAAAAGCCACCGGTGAACTCAAAAAAGAAGTTGAGGATGAGATTAAAAAATTCTTCGAAATTGAACTTCAATCTGTGGAAAATGATGTCTTGCTTGATTTCTATAAAGACATAAGACACCACACTCTACTTGGAGGGAAAAGACTTAGGCCAATAATGTGCATTATGGCTTATTGCGGGTATGCAGACTATAATCCAAATATATTAAGAGTTTCAATAGCATTTGAGCTTCTTCATTCTTCATCTCTCATTCTAGATGATTCAATGGATGAAGACATAATAAGACACGGAGAAAAAACTTTTAATGCAATATATGCAGATAAATTTTTGAAGTCTACACGATTTGACATTTCACCTTACCATGATGGTGAGAATTGGATTAAAAAAGATGGACTTTCCCAATTACTCATGATACAGAGGGCAATCTCGAGATATTCTTATGCTCTCTCTGTTCTAGGTTCCAACATACTTTATGCTTTAAGTGGCAAAGCAATAAGATCATGCGGATTTGAAGACAAAATTATTACAAAAGCAATGATGATGCAGAGAGAGATGTATAAAATATTAAATGAAGGCCAGCTATTAGACATTCTAATGGAACAAAATGGCGGGAATGAAGACATATACTTTGATATGATAGACCATAAAACTGGAATACTTTTTAAATATCCATTAAGAGTTGGACTTCTTTTTACGGAAAAGGCCGATATAAATTCTTTAGATACATATGCCATAAATCTCTCAAGAGCATTCCAGGTGCATGATGACATTCTCGGAGTTTTTGGAGAGGAAGATACAACCGGAAAACCTATTGACAGTGATATCAAAGAAGGTAAGAATACTTTACTTGTAATCAAAACTCTTGAATTAGCAGATGAGCATCAATTGAAGAAAGTTAAGGCAATCTTAGGGAATAGAAATGCTTCTTTTGAAGATATTGTGGAAATAAAAGAGATAATGAAAAAATGTGGTGCTTTAGATTACTGTATAAAAAAGGAGTCAGAATTCATAAAAACAGCTAAAAAATCCATTGATCAAAACATGAAAGAAGAATCTAAAATATTCTTAACTGAACTTTGTGATTTTATAATAAAAAGAAAGTATTAGAAAAATTATTCAAATACAATATCGACATTCTCGCCAGTGACCAACAAAAGTATCTCTTTTACACTTTTTGTTGCAATAGGAAGTTTTCGCTCAAATTCTTTTCCCAATCTGAGTCTTTTAATTATTGTACCATCAGGCATGTAAACAATGTTTATCCCATAAACTTTTGCTGGGTATAGAAGATCTGCAGAAACTTTTTTAACATCTTTACTTTCTTCAATAACCCTTATTTTTTTGTTCAATTTTTTACTTAATCCTCTTATTACATTGCCACCTTTACCAATAATACTTCCTATCTCTCCTGCTTCAATGAGAATAATTATAAGATTGCCAACTTTAATACTTCTCTTAAATTTAACATCTTTAAGGCCTTTATTTTCTTGGGAAAGCCTGTAAAGTTCTTTAGCTATTTCAAGGTCGTTATCACTAAGTTCGCCATCTTTAATTTTTGCAGTACATCCTGGGCAGAGCATTCCGGTCTTCAAACAAATCTCACAAAAAGGTAGCTCCAATTCTATTTCACCTTCTAAAATATAGCTTTATTCTCTTTCATTAAGCCTTTTTAAAAGCGTTTCGGTATTGATTTTTTTCAGTACAATTAAAAAAATAAAAATAATTACTTTCCCGAAACTTTTAAATAAAGAATAAAATTAGTGTATTCACTATATTTAAGAGGATGTTTGCTATGAAAAAAGTACGTTTGGGCGTCGTTGGATTTGGCATTGTAGGTAAGGGTGTATGCAAGGTAATTAGAGACAAAGCAGAACAATACAAAAAAAATTATGGGATTGATGTTAGGATTGTATGTGTTGCTGACATGTTGAATTCTATCTATGACAAAGATGGAATTGATCTTACTAAATTAATGGACCACAATAAAGAAAGATCACCTGTGATAAATTATCCTGATTCGTCTAAAAATAAAAAATGGAACGGGGAAGTGGCAGTAGAAAACATGGATGCCGATATAGTAGTTGAAGTCACTCCAACAAATATTAAAGATGCCCAACCTGGATTGAATCACATTATGAAAGCCTTTGACAGAGGAATGCATGTTGTTACTTCTAACAAAGGACCTTTGGCCCTTTACTATGAAAAAGTAATCAAAGCCAAAGAGGAAAGTGGCAAAGAATTTAGATACGAAGCAACTGTTGGGGGAACAATGCCGGTCATAAATCTTGCCCAAGAAGCTCTGAAAGGGAATAAAATTATCTCTGTTAAAGGAATCTTAAACGGTACTACAAATTATATACTTTCTAACATGGCATTTGAAGGAAAGAAGTTTGGGGATGCATTAAAAGAAGCTCAAGAAAATGGGTATGCTGAAGCAAATCCTGCCCAAGACATTGAAGGTTGGGATGCAGCATGCAAGGCCACTATACTTTCAAATGCTTTAATGGGAAAATCTATGACACTTCAAGATGTTAAAGTTAAAGGTATCACCGGCGTAACAATGGAAGATGTCTTAGCTGCAAAGAATAAAGGAAATATAATAAAATTGCTCGTTGAAGTTACAGAAAAAGGTGCAAAAGTTGAACCAACACCAGTTCCTCTAAACTCGCCACTTGCGGTAACAGGAACTTTAAATGTTGCTGTGTTTGAAACAGATTTATCCAAAGACATAACTGTAATGGGAAGAGGTGCAGGCCAGATAGAAACAGCTGCAGCAATAATGAGTGATGTATTTGCAATAGTAAAGTAGAAAGGTGGGATTGATGAAGCTTCTTAGATACAACAATAATGACAAAATAGAAAATGGAATCTTTGAGAACAACACAATAAAAAAAATAAAAGGGGATTTCTTTTCAGAGTTTCAAGTTACTGAAACTGAGATAGATCCTAGTTCAGTCAAATTACTTCCGCCAACGATGCCAACAAAGATTGTGGCAGTTGGTCTAAACTACAGAGATCATGCAAAGGAGCTTAAAATGGAAATACCAAAAAACCCCATCATATTCATAAAACCAGCAAGCACTGTGATTGGTCCAGAAGACCCTATAATATACCCAGAAACTTCAAATCAAGTCGATTATGAGGCAGAGCTTGGAATAGTCATAGGAAAGCGTGCAAAAAATATTGAAAAAGACGAAGCTAAAGAGTATATATTGGGGTATACAGTGTTTAATGATGTAACTGCAAGAGATTTACAGAAAAAGGATACACAATGGACTAGATCCAAATCATACGACACCTTTGCCCCGATAGGCCCTATGATTGAAACTAGTGTAAATCCATTTGATCTTCCAATATCCTTGAAATTAAATGGAATCACAAAACAAAATTCTTCAACGAAAAACATGATATTCAATTGTTACGAACTATTGGAATTTATATCTGAAATAATGCCTCTTGAGCCCGGTGATGTCATTGCAACTGGCACACCACCTGGAGTTGGACCAATGAACAGGGGAGACATAGTAGAGGCTAAAATTGAAGGAATAGGGGTATTAAAGAATTACGTAATTTAGAGTTGGTGAATTTTATGGAAAAGATAAACGTGGGTGTCATTGGAGCTACAGGAATGGTAGGTCAAAATTATATAAGATTACTTGATAATCATCCTTGGTTTAATGTGACATATGTAGCAGCATCACCTAAAAGTGCTGGAAAAAGCTATGCAGAAGCTGTAATGGGCAAATGGCAGATGGTAACAGATCCTCCAGAAAAAGTTAGAAATCTTATAGTTGGGGATGCAAATGATGTTAGCCAAGCTATTGGCAAATGTTCTTTAGTTTTTTCAGCGCTTGAAATGGAAAAGGAAAAAATAAAAGAACTTGAAGCATCATATGCAAAGGCAGGGATACCTGTTTTTTCTAATGCATCAGCTAATAGGCATGTTGACAATGTCCCAATGTTAATCCCTGAGATTAATGCTAATCACATTGAAGTAATCCCACACCAAAAAAAGATTAATGGATGGGATAAGGGATTTCTAGTTGTAAAACCAAACTGCTCACTACAAAGTTATATGGCACCTGTCTATGCACTAATTAAGTCAGGATACGAAGTAAAGAGAATGATTATTACAACAATGCAAGCAGTTTCTGGAGCGGGATATCCTGGGGTACCTTCACTTGATATGATAGACAATATTGTTCCATTTATATCTGGAGAAGAAGAAAAATCAGAAATAGAACCTCAAAAAATTATGGGAAAAATTGTCAATGGAAAAATTGTCAATGATACAAGTATCAAAATTTCTGCCCACTGCAATAGAGTACCTGCAATAGATGGCCACACTGCTTGTGTGAGTCTCGAATTTGGCGCAAAAAAGCCCTCACTTGAGGAGATAAAAAAAATATGGAAAGAATTTAGAGCTGAACCTCAGGAATTAAACTTGCCCTTTGCACCAAAACAACCAATCATCTATAGAGAAGAGCCCAATAGACCTCAACCAAGAAAAGATAGGGATTCGGATAAAGGTATGGCTGTAACAGTAGGTAGATTAAGAGAATGCAAAGTATTTGACATAAGATTTGTATGTCTTTCTCACAACACAGTTAGAGGTGCTGCAGGCGGAGGAATATTAAACGCTGAACTTCTAAAAGCAAAAGGCTACCTTTGAGGATAATCATGATTGTTGAAGACGATATATTGAAAAAATTGAAATCTATAAAAGGCATTTTAGATGCCTTTCTTCTTTCTGAAGAAGAGATAAGCAAGATCAGAGAATTTGAGATCCAAGCAGAAAAAAATAAAGCTGCTGGAGGGATGATGGACTTTATAAATGAAGGTGTTTGGAAAGTCCTATCAAAAGAATTAATCTTTCTGACTTTTATTGATGAGACATTTTCTGAAAGAAAACATGGTCAAAGCCTAACGTTAATGAAAGATCCTTCAGGAAATACTCTTGGCAAGCTTTTAAGAAAAGATGAGATACCTGAATATAAAAATAGAAATGACGTTCTTTTTATGGGAGAAGAGTTTGTTATATTCACTAATGTAAAAACTCAAGGGAAACCATACTTTGTGATACCTGCACAAGAAATCGAAGAACTTAAAGATTTAAATGGAATTTCAGCAAGCCTCTGTGTTCCAACAGATCTTTTCTTTAAAGAGAAGTATAACATTAATGGAGAAAAACTTGGAACTGTAATCATTGGAATAGATAAATCCTAAACATTTAAATCTAAATCTTTTATTTATTTATTATGATTAGTTACTCGATGTACGTCAAGGAATCTTCATTTTTTCACAGCCTTGATCCAAGAACAAAGATTGTTACTCTTGCATCGATTTTTGGCCTTGCACTCTTGTACAAAGACCCAATTTATCTAGGAGTTATAGCGCTTAGCGTTCTGTTAATAATTAAGTTTCTTTGTAAAATTAAAATTAAAAAACTTTTAATGTACATAAAGCCCGTATTACCTCTAATTCTAATGTCTTTAATATTGTGGCCATTCTTCCAACCAACAGGGAATATAATTTTTGAATATTGGAAGATACGAATTAGTGAAGATGGCATTAGAATGGGATTTTCAATGACCTTTAGAATACTTGCCATAATTACTGCAACATTTTTATTATTAATGACTACGCTTCAGCGTGATCTTGTTTTAGGGCTTATGAAATTTAAAGTCCCATATGAATACTGCTTGACTTTAGCAATATCTTTAAGGTACGTTCCAACTTTGGCAGGAATAACCTATACAATAATGGACGCCCAGAGATCAAGAGCCTTAGAGCTTGATAAAGGCCCAATTTTTAAAAGAATTAGAAATTATGTCCCCATAATCACCCCTCTTATTATCAGATCTATAAGAATGGCTGAAGAACTTGCAATTGCCATTGAGTCAAGAGGTTTTGGATACGGAGAAAGAACATTTTTGAAAGAAATTTCCCTTAGAAAAAGGGATTATATCACAATGCTTGTTTCTATTTTATTTTTTGCAACTGGATTATACATTAGATTACTTGGTTACGGAAGTTCAGCTTTTGTATAAGTTGTCTAAAATTGTTTTATTTTCAAAAGACTTTTAAAAGAAATTGCCTTTTTTTAATTGTGGAATCTTCTGATTTAAAAAAAACTGAAGAAATTAGATCATATCTTAGAGAAGAATACGGATATTTCGATTTAATTCAAATTTTAAAAGAAAAAGGTATTTCTCAGAAAGTTCTTGAAAAAGAAGAAACTAAAAAACTAATAGAATCAGCTCAGGAAGTCGTAAACCAAATACAACATGAACGAGAAATGTTAAAAAATGAAATTAAGATTTTTCTTGAAGGCCGTATTAATAGACTTGAACAGAGAATAAGGGCACTAAACGAGCCACCCTTTCTTATAGGGGTGTATGTAAGGCCTCTTGATCAAGAAGGTATGCATGAAATTTTTGATTATCTTAACTATCGTATCATTGCCTATATGATCGATGATATAGAAGTTAATAAAGGAGACAAAATAAGATACAAATTCATTGAGTCAAAAGATGGGGGAAAATTTGTAATTAGTGACTTACACCCTGGAATCGTTGACACAACACTTGGAGAGATAATAAAGATTGAAGGCAAATATGCAACTGTTAGATTTGACACCTATCATGAAATGATGCTTGATATTGGTGATTTTGTAGATTCTGAAAATGAATACCTTAAAGCTGGTGCGACTGTAACATTATTTGGAAACTCTAAAGATTGGGAAATTCTAGATATTAAACTTAATGTGAAATATGGTGATGATCTCCTCCTTGTGAAAAAACCAAAGGTGAAAAGAGAAGATATAGGTGGACTTGACGAAGCCATTTTGGAAATAGATCAAGCTGTTGGGTCTGCATTGAGCTATGATTTTATCAAAGAAAAAGTTCAGAAATTGAAAATTGAAAGAACAAAAGGTATCATGCTTTATGGGCCCCCTGGATGCGGTAAAACACTAATCGCACGTTTTGCGGCGTCCATTTCTTCTAGAAATTTTATTAATGTTGATAAAGAGCTTAGAAGTAAATGGTTTGGAGAAACACAACAAAACATTGAGGAATTATTTAAATATGCTGAAGAAAAAGCCCCATCAGTTTTATTTTTCGATGAATTTGATAGTTTAGTCCCTGAAAGAGAAACTGGTTCAGAAGCGGCTAGGTTAGAAAATCCAATCGTAAATAAATTCTTACAGCTACTTGATGGACTTGAAGAGATGGGAGACGTAATTGTCATAATAGCTACAAACAGACCAGATATAATTGATCAAGCAATACTAAGACCGGGAAGAATCGATAAACATATTAGAATAGGGCGCCCAGATACAAAAGAAGCTGGGGAGAAAATTTTAGATATATACCTAAAATCAGATCAGTTAATACCCCACATTAACGAAGTACAGAAATATGGCTCAGTGAAGAAATTTGCAGATGCTCTAAAAGAAACAATATTAACTGAGCTTTACGAAAAGAACAGAATGTGCAATATAGAAAAACTTGGGCTTATCAATGTCCCAATAAAGGAAACTATCTCAGGTGCAATGATTAAAAATATAGTGATAAAAACAAAGAAGTACTACATCAATAGACTTGATAAATATGCAAAATTAATTGATGTAATCAGTAACATTTATCACAATAAACTCTACATCGAAAAAAACTGTGAAGTTCTTTTTAATAATATAATCAAAGAGTGTTTTGAAGTTTCAAAAGAGCTCGGGGATACTGCTGTTATGGTACTAAATGAGATTAATAAAGAGTTAGTATTTTGTAAGTCTGAAAAAATTGAAGAGTGCATACTATTGCAAAAAATTGAAGAATATATAGATCAAAATGAAGGAATGTTAATTGAAGATGCAATTAGGGCCATAGATGATGATTGTGGGGTAATTCAGCGGTAAATATCCCTGACTTTCCCCATATATGTTCCGTCAAGAAGATAACAATCGAAATCTTTTATTTCTAATCTGCCACTATCAAAATAGGGGCCCGGTATAGCCTCTCCCTCTTTATTTATAGATACGCCTTCAATAACTGGATTAAAAGATGGTAAAATAATAACATTTTGTGATCCTTCTATTTTGAGAAAACATTTCATACGAGTTATTTTTCCATTCGAATCAACAAATTCAACTATTGGATGGATGTGACCCATAATCAAATTGTTACCTTCTATAAGAATGTGGCCATGTGTCAATATATGATCTTCGATTTTAAATGACTTCATGACTTCATTATGAACTATTTCTTCTATGTTCCCATCGTGATTTCCTTTGATTATTTTTACAGGGATATTAAACTCTAAAAATTTTGGAAGGTTTAACTTTTCAAAATATGATGTAAATGGGAGATTATGTTTTATGTCCCCTAAAATAATAAGTTCCTCTATACTTTTTCTTTTAATAATCTTCAATAACTCTAATTTCATCTTTTGGCCAATATCTGGTACCTTTATTCCCTTTTTATAGTATTCATACTCCTTACCTAGATGCAAGTCTGCAACAACAAGATACTTCTTATCTGATTCGATAACTATTGCAGGCTTATTAATCACAGGGTATAAGTCCATAATTTAAAACCAATAAATTAAACTTAAAAATGCTTTGGTAAACTTTTAGTAGGTGTGTCTGTGAGTTTTGATCTTTTGGGTAGCGATATCGTCACCGTCTTGAATGAATTTAATATTACATCCCCTACTGATATCCAGAATAGATCAATTCAGGAGATTTTAGATAGAAAAAATGTATTGTTAATGGCACCAACTGGTTCAGGGAAGACTGAAGCTGCAATACTCCCTCTTTTAAAACTAGTTAAAGATAACAAATCGCCAGGTATTAAAGTACTTTACATTGCCCCACTTAGAGCCCTTAATAGAGATCTACTTCTCAGATTAGAAAAAATAGGGGAGGCTATGGGGATTACAATAAAAGCAAGACATGGGGATACAACTCAAAGCGAAAGACGTCGGCAGAGCCTCAAACCCCCTGATATTTTGATCACAACTCCTGAAACATTGCAAGCACTTTTCACAGGGAAGAAACTAAGGGAGCATCTAAAATCATTACTTGCAGTAGTAGTTGATGAAATTCATGAGATAGCCGAAGATAAAAGAGGCGTTCAGCTAAGCTTAGCTCTTGAAAGGCTAGAAAGATTAAAAAACGGGAGAATACAAAGAATTGGTCTTTCAGCAACTGTTGGATCAAAAGATGAAGTTGCAAAATTCCTAGTTGGTGAAGGAAGAGACGTTACCATAATTCAATCTCAGATAAAAAAGGAGTTTGATATTGAAGTTGAAACACCCGAGATATTTGAAGAAGACATAATGGTTGCAGAAAATCTAAAAATATCCCCATATGTAGCTTCTTCAATTAGAAGGATTAAAGAATTAATTGATAGCCATAAGAGTGTTCTTCTTTTTGTTAACACTCGTCAGATGGCAGAGATATTATCATCAAGATTTAATCTTATGGAAATGAATTTTATTGATGTTCACCACTCTTCTCTTTCTAAAGAAACTAGGATCGACGTGGAAACTAGATTTAAGAATGGGGAGATTAAGTGTATAGTATGTACTTCAAGTATGGAACTTGGGATAGATGTTGGTGCAGTTGATTTAGTTATTCAGTATGGTAGCCCAAGACAAGTATCAAAACTCCTACAGAGAGTTGGAAGGGCAGGTCACAAGACATATCTTGTTTCAAAAGGGGTGATATTAGCAAGTGATGAAGAAATATGCGAATCTGCAGTAATTGCAAAAAATGCATTAAATTATGTAATTGAAAAATCGCTAATACCTGAAAAATCTTTTGATGTTCTAACTCATCAGATAATCGGGCTTTCAATGGAGGGAAATGAAGTATCAATTGAAGAGGCATACTCCTTATTCAAAAAGGCTTATCCTTATAGAAATATGTCACTTGAGGAATTTTGGAAGGTATTGTATTTTTTGGAAAGTATCAAACTCATTTGGATTAACAATGGAATGACTTACAAGAAATCAAAACAAGGTTTCTTTTACTATTATGAGAATTTATCCATGATTCCAGATACAAAACAGTATCGAGTCGTTGAAGTCGGAACAGGATCTTCACTAGGGGTATTAGATGAGAATTTTATTGTATCAAACATTGAGGTAGGCGGAAATTTTATTGTACGTGGAAGAACATGGAAGGTATTAAACATTGAAGAAGAAAAAATAGAGGTCACTGAAACTAGATCTGTTGGAGCAATTCCTTCCTGGGAGGGGGAGCTGATTCCAGTACCGTTATTTGTCTCCAGAGAGGTCTTTGAAACATTCGGTGACAAAACAAAGATAGAAAATTTACCATTAACAAGTGACACTAAAAAAATTCTATATGATCTGTTAAAAGAACAGACAAGCTACTTTTCATATTCTACAAATTCATTAGTAATTGAAGATATTGGGGAGTTTGTAATTATCCATGCATTTAACGGTTCTAAAGCGAATGATACTCTTGGTAGGGTCATAACGTCCCTTTTAGCCCAGAGATTTGGGGAGTCAATAGGTATGAGGACAGATCCCTATCACATAATGATTAAGTTTCCTATAGGGGTTAAGGATGGAGGAGTTATAGTAAAAAATACACTTCTTGAGTTAAATGAAGACCATGTTATTCCTATTTTGGATATAGTATTGAAGAACACTCCCCTCTTTGAGTGGAAAATGATTCAAATAGCAAAAAGATTTGGTGTTATAAGAGCAAACTCTGAGAAGTATTTAATGAAAAATATACTAAAACTATATAAAAATACTCCCCTATACGAAGAAACACTAAATGAAATATATCATGATAAACTTGAAATTGAGCCAATAAAAGAGTTCATCAGGGACATACAAACTGGAAGAATTGAAATCATAGTCTGTAGAAATAATGAACCATCTATCTTTTCAAGACATCTTTTAGAGGGATCTTCTTTTGAGTTGCTATACCCTAAAAGGCCCGATAAAGAGATCATAAAATATCTCAAGAAGAGACTATTAGAAAAAAGAGTTACTGTTGCGTGTCTTCATTGCAAGAAATGGAAAACAACTCTTTCTGTAAACAATTTTGAAGATAATCCCAAATGCCCACAATGTGGTGCAAGATATATTGGTATTTTGAGGAGAAGAGAAGATTTAGAAATAGTCCGCAAAGGGGACAGAGGAAAAATTGGTGAAGAGGAAAAAAAGACTTTGAAGGAAATAAAAGACTCAGCTGATTTAATTTTACCTTATGGCAAAAAAGCAATAATTACTCTGGCAGGGATTGGAATAGGCCCAAGGACAGCTAAAAGAATACTATCAAAAGATAGAAAAAATGAAGAAGATCTTTTTAAAGATATTCTTTCTGCAGAGAGGGTATATGCTAGAACTAAGATGTTCTGGCAATCAAATAAACAGTAGCTTCATTATGTCCTCTAATGCTTTATTTGTAGATTCGCTGTTTTTTCCACCCACAATTAAAACACTGTTTTCATAAAAGACGTTTCTTAAATATTCCCATTCACCAAATGATCTTGACCACACAACTTTTGATATTCCTGAATCGCAGAGGTCTTTTATCATCTGATTATTATTTTCATTTCCTATAAGGATTAGATTTTTCTTTGCTTTGTCAGTTCCTGTAACATCTATATCCCTTTTAATAAGTGAAGTTGGTTCAATTTTTACTGTTGAATCGTAGAATAAATATAATTTGGATTTTTTCTGACTAATAGTAAGCTCAACCCCATTTCCATCTTTTTGATAATAGTTTGAGTCAAGTATATCAATTTTGAAGTAGTTCTTTGGGCCATAAACAACTTGAGGATCGCAGCAAGTTAGATCTATCTTATCACACAATACTATATCAATTGTGTCATAACTACATTTCTTAAATCTTGGATTTAGGGGATTTAGATCAAGGTAGTCGTCGCAGGTTCCAAATATGCCGTCTTTCCCAGGATTTATATAGACTGGTGAATAGAATGGAATCTTAATCGATGCATTACACTCTTCCCCTATGGTTTCAAACACCGGTACCTGCTGTTCCACAGAGGATATATTTCCATCACCGTTAAGATCAACACCGAAAGCAACAGCATCCTCCCAAAGATTAGAAATAGTAAGATTGTAATCATTAGGATATGTTACAAATGGCATACAACATGAAGACTCCTCGATTGCGCCATAGTCCTTTAGAGAATAGACATCAAACTCTGCAAGAAGGGCATTATTAGCCCCCTCAAAGACTTTAATTCCATCTATGTAAAAGACGGGGATTGCCCATATAGTTTCTTCAAGGCCATCAATTACCCTAGTTCCTCTTTCAAAGATGAAGTATGGATCATTTTCATATTGTTTTGTTGGGTTAGTTGTAAATGATCCATAGCCTCCTTTTGGATCACACAGAGGAACACATGAACAACACCTTGAGCTATTTGCGTCCATTACCATTAAAAATTCATTAGTCCTTCCAGTGAAATCAGAAACTCTAAGGTAAACTTTGTACTCACCTGAGAAGCTTCCATTACTTTTGACTTTGTATTTGTCTTCCTTAGAAGTTGTTTCAGTCGTAGGGCTATGTATGTCTAAAAGTGTTACAGTGTACCAACCGAACATTTTCGTATCCCCTACTTTAAATATGGTATCTGGGGAGTAAATAGGTATACCATAGATAAAATATCTTATACTTTGGTCTTTAGAACGGTAAACTCCATTAGAAATAATTGGATACTCTTTTTCAAATAATCTTACTTTATAAGAACTATAGGGGATGTCATAAAGCGGTCCAAAACATCTAGCAAATANCTTCCTTTGAAAAGGTGTGTGTATATTTGTTATTCTATAAATGATATCAGAAACATTAAAATCAAGACAATAGTCATCAGGAACCTCAGTATCTGATAACNTAATGAGAATCTCTTCATGCGTTTCTCCATAATCAAATANCTTATTTCCNTTNCCATAGGGGTATAGAGAGGATGAATACTTATATCCATCATCCCACCACAGGGATTTTAGTCCATCAGCTACTCTAATTGAATTCACTGTGGTGTTGGCAGGGTCAATTCTTATAACATCGCTCNNATTTAAATTTTTCAAAGANACTTCATATTCTTCATAAATGNTATTTTCAATTCTTTTNGTATGCCGATTTGCNATAAGAAACGCNAACTTTGAAGCTGAGATTATATCAGAAGATGTTGNCTTTTCACCAACAACTATCATAGATTTTACATTATCCTCTTCAAAAAAAAAGTCGTCTCTTGGAACTGAGGAAGAGCCTACATTAATTGGAAGTATTAAAGAAAATAAAATAATAAAAACTAATATCAGGCTCTTTTTCATATGTACACCGAATTCGATTCCCTATTTTTTCTTTATATGCTTGTTGTATATGTAGTATCCCACTAATAGTAGTACAAATATAGACCCTACAATCAAGCCTATTTTTGTAATACTCATTGTTTTAGTTACTGGAATATCTACGTTCTTTTGGAATAGGTATACATTTAAGTCTTGTTTTTCTTTGTCTCCAACAGCCCTAATTCTTAGACTAAGCTGATAAATTTTTTCTTCTGCTGATGATTTCACATCGGCACTTAACACCGCTTCTGCTTTCTGCCCAGGATTTAGAACTCCAATGTAGTCATTTTTAGATGTGAAGTCGAAAGGTTGTTCTGATCTTTCAATAGCCTCAACTGTTATAGATTCTGCTTTCTCCTCTCCGTTGTTTGCTATTGTTAGATATATTTTTACATTTCCCCCTGTTCTTACATTTTTTGGCTCAAAGCGATATTCAGTTATTTCAAGCTCTGGTTTTCCCTTTATATCTAAGTTCAATTCAAACTCTTCTTTTAGGAGATTGTTAGAAGAATCCCTGTACTCTACGATCATAGGTACAGTATATGTCATCTTTTTTGCAGACTTGTCTATATTTATTAGAAACTCTGCATCCTTTGCATACCCGCCTGGTAAAGTTCCAAGATTATATGAGCTCTCATAAGACTTTGATAAAGTAAAAGGCTCCTTTAAATTAAGATATGCTTTTACATATTTTGCACTTTCAGTTCCTTGATTTGCTAAATTAACTTTTATCTTTACATTTTCATTTCCAGGCCTTATATTTTCCGGCATAGATGAGAAATTAACTACCATTAATTCTGTTCTACCTGTTACTCTAAGGCCAAATTGAATTGTGTACGGTCTTGGATAGGGATTTGTTCCATCATAAAAAACAAGAACAATTGCCATTGGGTAATTACCTGCAGGTATATTTTCATTTGCCCTCAATCTAAACGAAATCAATTTTTTTGCCCCTGCTTCAAAATCCCCTATGTAAGTGGAGTCAGATGTATTCTCAGGCATAAATGGAACCATAGCTCCAATAGGTGGCACATTTAGACTTCCCTTAACTGTATACGCTTTCATAGACCCTTCATTTGAAAGCAAGATTTCAAGATTAAAAGGCTCCCCTGGCTCTACATTCAACGGATTTGTTTTTATTTCCTTTACTACAAATTCATATTGGCTCCTGCCAATTTTATACCCAACAGGACCTTTGATTATTACATTAACCCCTACATTGGATACGTCAATTAAATTAATAGTAATGTCATTTACTTTGAGAGACTCTCCTTCCGATATATACACCCCTAAAGGTCCAACAGGAGCCGTACCTTCAAGGACCATAAATGATGCTATGGTGTCTTTGTAATCCATAAGGGAGATTGCATATGGCCCAACAAAGACGAAGTCATTATCATGAAGATATCCTGAATAAATAACTGTATCCGTACTTCCATATACTCCTGGCGCAAAAACACTCATTAAAAAAATCCCTATTAAAAAAATACTACTTTTTTCCATATAATACCTCCATTTTTTTCTTTATCATTTTTTCTGTATCTTGAAATATATTTTCTTGAATTATCAACAAAGACGGAAGGAAAATAAGAGACACGCCCATGCAACTGAATACTCCAATAAATAGCATCTTCCCTAAGGTATCCAATAGAGATAAAGAGCCTGTTAGCATTGCAACAAAACCAAAACCCGCAACTATAGAAGAAACTATAATTGGTGCAATAACCCCTTCAAGGGTATTTTCTATCTTTTCAGAAATAATGGGGCTTCTTTCAAGAAGATATCTATTTATCGTTTGAATTGCAAAATCTATCCCTATCCCAGCCATCATTGAAACTACTCCAACAAGTTCAGAACTAAGTGAGATCCCAACAAATGCGGATATCCCCATCATCCACACTATCCCCAATCCGACACATATTAGGGGGATTAATCCGTATCTAATTGACTTAAATGTTAAAATAACACATAACAAGACGCCAATACTACCGACCAAGGATATTTTGGATAATTCAGGTAAAACCATATTTGTTAATTCTCTATTTAGCGTCAAACTGCCACCAGGATACACGGTCAAAGAAGTTTTTGATATTATGTCTTTTATATCATCATAGACTCTAACACTGTCTATGCCTTTTGTTACATTTAATCTTATCAACATATAGCCAAGACTTTCTGAAACTTCGAGTCTGTTAATCAGGATCTCTTTTGGCAGGTATATTTCATCAAGTTTAAGATTAAAAGAGGAGCCCTCTATTCCATATACATTAATCAATTTTTGATTCAATAAGTATGCTTCTTTTAGTACATCCGGTGAAAATACATTATCTGATTTTATTAAAATAATGATNGAATTATATCTTTCAAACTTATCNTCCATTTTTAGGAACACTTGCATCTCTTCTCTATTGCTTGGCAACTGGCCTATACCCTCTAATTGTTCTATTTTCATTAGAGCGATTCCAGAACCTAAAATAATTGTGATTATAAANGATAATATGAGAATNTTTTTTGGGTGTTTCCCATGAATCTCTGCATATTTTTTAATTAGTTTATCATAACTTGACATGNTACCACTCTCTCAATGCCATGATTGAAGGTAAAAATACTAACGCTCCAATAAGACAGCTGACAATACCTAACGATAAAGCTATACCTAGNTGGATCATCATTGGCATTGATGAAAGGGCCAATGCCATAAAACCTGCAATTGTTGTGGAACTCGATCCAATGGTGCCACTACCAACCCCTGCAACCATAGATACAATTCTGTCTTCATGAGGTCTACCTTTTTTTAATTCCTCGTTGTAACGCAGTACCATAAATATTCCATATTCTGCACCAAGACCGATAATAATGGCACCAATACTAGCTGTAATTATACTTAACGGTATCCTAGCATAAGATAAGATGCCCACAGTCCAGAGTACCCCGCAAAGTAAGGGCACTATTACAAATAATGACTTGAATCTTAGTATCAATGTTAGTAATACAAATACAATAATTGCAGATATAATCATTGTTTTATATGCGTCTTCTCTTAGAACATTAATAATAGTTTTATTTAAAACAGGTGAACCCGTTATTTTATAGTTAAGTCCGTGTAGTTCTACCTTTTTGATTTCTTCTTCTACAACATTAATGACAGAATTGATTTCCTTTTCACTTCTAACCCCACTCGTCTTAACAATAATAATAGCTGAGGTATAATCTGTGGATATCAATTCTGGTATATTTTTGGCGACTTCCCTTAAGATTGTTTCATCAGGAGGGATACTTCTAAAAATAGAATAGTAGACGGTTCCAGGACCTACAACATTAAGTATTTCTGGACGGGACTTCAATCGCGTTTCTAGATTATATATACTTTCTAGGCTTTGTTTATTTCGAATATCATTAGTGATATCTGGATTAGTCTCTAAAAATATAATAATGCCTTCTTCTTCTCCAAATTCACTTTTAATAAGACTTTGAGTTTTTACAACATCAAAGTTAGGAGGTAACTCCCTTAAAAAGTCAGATTCAAAACGAATATTTAGTGAACCTATTGCTAGAAAAATTGTAATAAGTAGCATTGTAATAACTATAATTTTACTATACTTATATTCAATTAATGCAAGTTTCCCAAAGAGTGTATCTTTTAGTTCTGCCATTACTGCACCTCAAAAACTTCTTTAAGAAAATCTTCATAATATAGAAGTTCTTTTTTTATACTATTCATTCTTTCTTTTAATTTCTTGTTTCCTTTGGGAGTTATTGTGTAAAATTTTTTTCCTCTTGATCCTTTACTTGTTTCTGCAATTAATCCTTCAGTTGTTAATAGTAGAAGTAATGGATAGACTAGGGCTGGTGAGGGTTTTAATTTACCGTTGGATCTATTTTCATACTCTTTTATAATATCATACCCACAAAGCTCTCCCTTACTGAATAACCAGAGGGCAAAAGTATCTAAAATATGAAAATAATGAAAACTTTTACTGAACTTACCAAAAGACATGTATCATTCCCCGATATATCAGATTATGATACATCAAGTATAAACGTAATATATAAAATTTTCGTTGCCCTACTTTACCCAACTACCTTCTCCCATTTTTTAAGCTTTTGAACTTTTGATAAAGTTGAGCCTCTTTTAATTTCTTCTCTTATTCTATTCTCTTTTTCTTTGACATCAATACTTCTGTTTATTATTTCTTGGGCTTCCTCTTGAGGTATTACTACGACTCCACTGTCATCTCCAATGATGTAATCTCCTCTATTAACTTTGAGCCCACCACACACCACTTCACAACCAATCTCACCAAAGCCTTTTGGGTCCCCTGCATCCGGAACTTCATATCTAGCAAAAATAGGAAAACGTATTTCTTTTAGATCATCAACATCTCTTACAGCGCCATCTATTACAACACCACCAAGCTTTCTCATTACAGCACTCCAAGTTGCAAGCTCCCCCCAAATAGCAATATCGCCTGAATTGGTATCCACAACTAGAACTTCTCCTTCCTCTGCAAGATCAATAGCCTCAACAACCTTTGCCCAATCTCCGTTCATAGTTTTAATGGTCAATGCTCTTCCAGCCATTTTAAGTCCGGGCACAACAGTATGTATGCCCTTCATTGCCCCTCCCCTATGCATAGCATCTGAAACATTTGAGGATGAGACTTTTTTTAAGGCCTCAATCAATTCTTCTTTTTTATATTTTTTAAACTCTAAACTTTCAATAGGTTTTACAAGATCAATGCTTTTTCTAATTATTTTTGTGGCATCAAGAAGATTAGAAGCTTTTGTAATGGCTCCACCAACAATTACTATGTCAGCTCCTGCAGAAATTACCCCTGGTATGTTCTCAGAATTTAATCCCCCTGCAGTTGCAATTGTGATATTAACGGCTTCCTTGACATCTTTTATGTCTTGTAATGGATTTTCCCCTTTCATCTGTTGATCAATGCCCACATGAATGCAAACATATTTTGCACCCATCTTCTCTACTTCTGCGGCCCTATCAACTTTATTTTTGACATTTATTAAATCAATCATTATCTCTGAATTGTATTTCCTTGCAGCTTTAATTGCTTCCTTTATTGTACTGTCATCAGAAGCACCTAATATGGAGATTATATCTGCACCTGCCTTTGATGCCATTTCTGTTTCAAAATCCCCGGTATCCATAGTTTTCATATCAGCTATTATCTTTTTATTAGGAAAAATACGCTTTAATTCTCGTATAGCCTCCATTCCCTCACTTTTAATAAGGGGGGTTCCAGCTTCAATCCAATCAATCCCCCCAGGAACGGCTTCTTTTGCCATAGAAATAGCTCGATCAAGATTTAATATATCAAGTGCAAGTTGAAGAATTATTTTACTAATAATATCACCTTTGGCTAAATTTTACTTCCCAATTACTAAGATTCTTTTTCATAATTTTGATTGATTTTTTAAGATTCTCTCTATTTTCAAACTCTAAATTTTCTTCTATTCTTTTCTCTTTAAATTTCTTTATCTCTTCAATAAGTTTTGGCATTGCTCTAATTACATTATCCACTATAGTAATATCTGAGCACAATGAAGTTCTTGAAAGAGGATTTAGATCTATGGCAATAACTCTCTTTCCCATTTTTTTAAGTGCTAAAGCCCTATCCCCATCTTCCAAAGGAACAATAACAACATCAGAACTGAAGATGCCTTCCCTAGAAACTTTCCCCCTCAATGAATCAAGACCCGGTATAGACTCATTTGCATTATTCCCTACACCCAAAATATTTCTGGCACCATATTTTTCCAATCTTTTTTTTATTTTAATTTCTCGCTCATAAGTTCTATAAAAAAGATTAATTTCTATCTTCAAAGGAACAATCTCTGAAAGCTCCACGACCTCTTTTGGAACAAGACATGCTATATTTCCATTTACCGATACAACGGGATTTTTTGCTTTGCATAACAATTCTGCTGCAGCTTTTATCGCCTTATCTGCTTCTCTTGTAGTTTTTTCCCCTAAAAAATAATCAAATGCCTCTCCCCTTCCATGAGCTGCTATCCCAGTTTCTGAAATAATGCCTTCTTTAAGACAATCTGTTATTTTTTCCCTTAATAGGAGTGATTCATAGCGAGGATGAGTTTTTGGTATATCCATAATATCCCTATAATAATCCTTTACCTATAGGAGAAATAACTATATCTCCTTTAATGTCTATTAGATGTTCCACTATTTTTTTTTCATCTTCTTCCCTAATAAATGTAAAAGCCCCTTCACCGATCATAATACCAGAGGCATTGTAACTATTTATCTCACTAATAACTTCAATTAAATCTAAAATTTCGCTAGATAGAATTCCTGTTTTGTAAGTAAATTTTTTTGAACATTCCATCATTTTTTCAACAGTAGGCTCATTAACTAACTTCTTTAATAATTTAGTCCCGCACTTTTCTATTATTTTGATTTTATCTTGATTCCCTAAAACACTACCTGTTTTCTTGATTCCAAGGCTCACACTTAATACTTTAAGACCCGTGGCAGGAATATTTTCAATAATCCCTTCAACCCCAGGAGTTTTTCTTATTTCAACTCCTCCCTTTACTTCTGCTACAACATCCCCAAGACCGCTTAGATTTTTCACTTCTGCTTCATGAGCTATCCTTATACAATCTTTAACAGATATATTTACTAAATCTTTTAACGAAAAACATATACCTAAAACGGCAGAAGCTGAAGTACCATACCCCGAACCAACTGGAACATCGCTTTCCTGCTCTATGAAAACATCTTTGTTAGTTATAAACTTAGGATATCTTTCTTTAATTATGTTTAAACATTTAAAAGAAATAGGATTTGTTGATGGCGTCATTTTTTTTCCATTTAGTTTGACTTTAACTTTCCCATTTCCATTATACACATTAATTTTAGTATTGAGTCCAAGTGAAAGAGTAACTCCCGCACCAGTTGAGCCTGTTTTTAGGCAGTCATCACTAAAGTAAGGAACAAAAAATCCAGTTATATGTGAAGGAACATAATATTCTGAACTATACATATAAAGCCTTTATAGATTATTAAGTTTTTCAGCAAACTCTTTACATTTTCCTAAATCGAGTTTATTCATTATCGGCATGAAAATCAAATCTTCTTTTTTTATAACTCTACCAATACCACTAAATGATTTTGCTACTTTATCTTGATCTTCATCATCAAGAATTTTAGCATTGAGCACACCACCAAATACTTCTTCCAATACAATATTTTCTGTTGGTAATCTATTTCTAAGGATCTCAAGATTATATTTGCCCCCAACTTTTTTTCCCTTGTACTCCATCTCTTCTAAATCATTACACACTACAAATATCGCTATCTTCTTTTCTTTAAGATCCTCTTTGAATTTTTCTATAAATTGGCTTATACTTTTTAGAGGTTCATCATCATAATTAGGAGAACCTATAATGATAAATTGGTAATCTTTAATAGATTTGATTTCTTGAGCTTTTTTTACCTCAATATCTTTCATTTCTTCAGATATCCATCTTGCTATTATCTCAGTTGATCCATATTTCGTGTCATATACTAAGAGATTGTATGTCATTTTATTCCCTATTTAGTCAGATAATAACAATTTTTATAAAGATTTAGGTAATTCATATGGTGATGCACAGAAAATCAATTAAAGGAACTAAGTCAAATGTGTTAGCTGGTAAGGGCATTGTTTTAGGGGTAACTGGGAGCATAGCTGCCGTCGAATCTGTTAAACTTTCTAGAGAACTCATGAGGCATGGGGCTGAAGTTTATGTTGTTATGAGCCCAGATGCAAAAAAAATTATCCATCCCTACTCTCTAGAATTTGCAACTGGAAATCCTGTAGTTGAAGAAATTACCGGAAAAATAGAGCATGTTTCATACGCAGGGGAACATTCTAAGAAATGTGACTTAATATTGATTGCCCCTTCAACTGCAAATACAATTTCAAAGATAGCATCAGGTATAGATGACACACCTGTTACCACTGTCGCTTCTACTGGATTTGGTAGGATACCGATAATTATTGTTCCAGCAATGCACGGCTCGATGTATAAGAATCCATTAATCCTTGAGAATATTGAAAAACTCAAAAATCATGGTGTTGAGTTTTTGACACCTAAATTTGAAGAGAATAAGGCAAAACTTCCCGATATTGAAGAAATTGTATTTGCGGTTATAAAAAAACTACATGTTAAAGATTTTGTGGGTAAGAAAGTTTTAGTAACTGCAGGCACCACAATAGAAAAAATTGATGACGTAAGATTTATTTCAAATAAAAGTAGTGGATTAATGGGTATAAAAATTGCTGAGGAATTTGAAATGAGGGGGGCAAATGTTACTTTAATTTTAGGGCCAACTCATCTTAGTTCTCATGTTAAAACCCAAAAGATAGAAACATATGAAGAGATGTTTAATGCTGTAATGTCACATGCTGAAGTTGATATCGCTATTTTTGCAGCAGCAACGTCTGATTTTCATGTAGATAATTGTGCAACAGGGAAGATGTCCTCAAATGAATCCTTTACTATGAAGCTAATCCCAAACAAAAAAATAATAGATGAATACTCAAAAATATCAAAATCTTTTGTCGTTGGATTCAAAGCAGAATACGCTTTATCTGAAGATCAGCTCATAAGAAAGGCTTATGAGAGATTACAGTGCTCTAGTATGGGCTTGATTATTGCAAATGACATTGGAAAAGAATCAAGAGGTTTTGAATCTAAAACTAACGAAGTATTTGTTATAGACAGAACAAAAAAAGTTATTCATCTACCACTAGAAGAAAAAGGAAAACTTGCTGAAAAAATTGTGGATATAATAAAGAAATATTTAAATTAAAAAAATTATTTTTTGATTTCACTTTCTAAGACTGTTCCTTGCTCTAGAATTTCAATCTCGAATGGCTTACAACCTTTTCCTTCTAGATTGCTCCTATAACAAGATAAATCAAGATCCACTAGATCTACTGTTTTGTCCAATGCAAAGTAGTATCTTGAAAGCACTCCAATCTTTTCCCTGTAAGGGTCAACGGGAATCCATTTGCCATTAAAGTAGATTTCATTCCAAGCGTAAGGCTTCCATACTCCGCCTTCTTCTATGTCATAGTAAAGTCCATATACTACTTTTGTCGGAACCATCAAGGATCTCATAAGTGCTGCATATAATGTCGCATATGGTCCGTAGCCTAATGCTTTCTTTGAAGAGATAGTGTCAGTCGCTGGCTGCATCCACCAGTATTCGTATCCTCCTTTTAAATATGGGCTTTCATCGACTGTAACAATTGTTCTTTGATCTTTCATGATTAAATAAGCAGTTCCATATAGATTGTAATTTGCATCTTCCTTTGCATATCTCAATGCAACTTTATCTCGCATGTGGGCATCCCAAACAACAGTTCCAGATCCCCATACGCCTTCGACTACTTTTCCATTTTCGTCATAAATTTCTGAGGCCATAACATACATTTTAGCCTCGTTAGGTAATTTATCAAAGGCTTTAATAGCTTCTTCCTGTGTTTCAATTATTGGGATCATTGTAGTATCATCAAATGTATACGTCAATCCATATAAAGTGACTATGGCTTCAAGCCTCATACCACTATTCCTTAATACTATGACCTTTTGACCAGATGAATTTAAATCTGAAAGATCATACGGTTGTGAGATATTTATCTTGGCTTTAAGATATGATACTGTTTTTCCATCTTGTTTTGGTGGCGTCGTATTAACGTCAACACCGTTATCTTCCTTCTTTTGAGAAATACACCCCGAAAATGTAGCAATTGTGATTAAAAATATCAGGGCCAATACAATACCTGCTTTTTTCATAGATTCACCAATCTTCAAGATTTCAGGGCTTAATAAATAGCTTTCGGTGAAATTCTATTCGTTAATTGGCGTAGTCAGTTGTTTTTCAATATCCTTTCTGTGGATTGAATTGTAAGTGCAAAATGGAATAAATGAGCCATCTGGCAAGGCATAGTGTATTGCGCATCGTTTTACCCTACTTAACTCAAAATTAAAAGGGTCCATAAAATGCATCGTGCCAATAAATATAGATTTTCGGTGTAGTTTAGCAAGATATTCCTTCCCACCACTTGAAAAGATACCTTTGGCAATATCTAAAAGATTTAGATCTCTTGGCATTTTTTCTTTTTCTATAAAAGATCCTAAATTTTTGAGAGTCCTGGATATTTCAATACTCTTTGTTATTTTTCCNCCACATCTTATTTTTTCCTCTCTTTCATTTAGATATTCGAAAAANCCTTCAACATCCATAAATCGAGTGATAGGTATTAGTTTCCCATCTTGAACAAATACGTATGTGGCAACACCNCATTGGGGNTGGGTAGTAAAATGAGGCATTTTAATNCCTCTCAATGACTCCACAAATCTAGATACTGGAACAACAAAAGGTATTGGATAAAAATCCTCTTTTCCAATTTCTCCGTTTGTTTGATCTTCAATTAGGGTGACTAAATCAGTTATNGTAATTCTATATTTCTTAACTTCTTCCTTACTGGCACGTCCAGAAAATGAAAGAGGCTGGAANTTTATCCCNCTAATGACTTCAAAATTGTCTCTTGCGAAATATATTATGTCTCCGAGTTCATCATCATTAACCGTTTTCGAAACTGTTGGAACAAGAACAACGCTAGTTTCTCCAAAANNNCNCAAATTTTCTATTACTATCTTTTTTTCTGGAAAAGTATCATAACCCCTATATTTTTCATATGACGAGGGACATAGTCCATCAAATTGGAGGTAGTAGGTATTTATACCGGCATCGATAACCTTCTTTAAGTAGTCTTTGTCTTTAGCAAATCTTTTTCCATTTGTTGCAACCTGAATTTGTGGAATTCCCATATCTTTAGCAGCTTTGATCAATTGAGGTAGGTCATCTCTTACAGTAGGTTCCCCGCCTGAAAATTGGACTGCAAAAGGGGGGTTTGGTTTTATCGATGTCATCTTTTGAAGCATTTTTACTAAATCTTCAAAAGAGGGTTCGTACAATCTTTTTGTTGAGCCAGCACTTGCAAAACATATGGGACAATTCATATTGCATCTATTGGTGATATCAATATTAACAAAAATTGAGGGGGTAAGATGATCTGGACACAATCCACAATCGTATGGGCACCCTCTATCCTTTATTTTCCTTCTCGCAACTGAGTTTTCAACAAAATGGTCAAGTCGCTCTAATCTCCTATAGTATTCTGCGTCAATAGAAAGATTCTCTGAGAAGAAGCCGTGTTCTTTACATTGTTTTTCCATTATTATTTGATTTTCGACTTCTTTGATATCGGCTTTGATTCTTTTTTGACATATAGGGCATATTGACTCAGTAGTACGCATATATTTAGACGACAAATATTCACCCTTATCGAACAAAATTTGTAGTATATAAAAAATTATCGCTTAAAAATATATATTATAATGATAAGAAAAGCAATAATCGCAACAACTGCTAAAACTACGAAAAAGTAAAACAAACTAGGCGGCGGCTTGTTGACATTCTCATTAACATTCCCACTATCTATCTCTGAATCATTAGACTCTAAAATGTTTTCCTTTTCCATTACTCTAACAGTAATGGTCTTGTAGGATATAACTTCTTTCCCAGTTGGATCTTGGAATTTTAATATGATTAACGGATTGAATTGAGTTTTGTCACTGTTGTTGTCAATTGTAATACGTATTTTATCAGATATCCTGTCACCTGAATTTATGAAAGGTATTTTAACTGTTTCATTGGATATAAAGTCCCCCTTAACTTCTACTTTGGCATTTGTTATTTGAATTTGTCCATTATTCCTTACTGTGAAGGGTACCTCTATAGTTTCACCCTTATAAGCAGAATACTCATTTACATCTAGATTTAGGGTCGCTTCTGCTCTTTTCTCAATTATAGAAATAGTGATAGGTTTTTCCAAATAAAATGGCCTGCATCCACCCCTACATGCGCCCTTTCCACATTTTAATACTATGTTGAATTTCAGTTCTTTTAGAGGGATATCTTTTTCAAAGGTAATTTCAAATTTCTTTTTTACCCTTTCACCTGGTTCGATAATTGAAAATTTGAAAGGATACTTTTGATTATCTTGATTTATTTTGACAAAAGAGCCGTACTTACTCATAAATGGCTCTTCAATTGCTATTGTTCCATCCCAAAGCCTATCATTTGATTTATTTATAATCTCAAAGGTAATTGAAATCTCATCCCCCTTTTCTATTGTTGTGGGGTATGATAGCGAAATGTCAATATATTCTGCCATTACAGGCTTTATTATCAAAAAAAGCATCAAGGCCAATATAACTACTCTTTTCACTCAATCACAAAAATATTCACCCTTTACCTAATTTAAATATTGCGATTTTTTAATTAATAATGGCCCCTATATAATAAACTTTTTAAATGTAATAACTCTCATCTCATTAAATGGTGAGTTATTATGGATGACGATCATAAAGTTGGCCTTGTTTTTGCTTTAACAGGATTAATTGCAGGCGTAATTTCTGGGATATTACCTATACCCAAAGTTGCAACTATTATACTAGCCTTTGTAATATTCTATGCTTCACAGTATTTTGTTAAGATGATTGGCGTAGATAAGGTAAAATATGGCAACACTAGCAGTATTTTAAAATCAGGAATCTTCTCATTTCTTGGAAGTTGGCTAATGTTCTGGATAATTATCTTTAATTCATAAAAATATTTTTTTTCAGGTGAAATCTTTTGAGAATTGCTGTAATAGATTACGATAAATGTCAACCGAAAAAATGTAATCTATTGTGTCTTAATTACTGCCCTGGCCCTAGGATGAATGAAGAGACGATAATCGTTGATGAAGAAACAAATAAACCGGTAATATCTGAAGTATTATGCACTGGGTGCGGCATATGCATCCATAAATGCCCCTACAAAGCAATTTCAATTGTTAATTTACCTGAAGAGCTTTCTCAGCCAATCCACCAGTATGGGCCAAATACTTTTAGACTATACAGATTACCCATACCTAAAGAAGGAAAAGTTTTGGGATTAATTGGGCAGAATGGAGTTGGAAAGACAACTGCAATTAGAATTCTTTCTGGAGAGCTGTACCCAAATATGGGCGATTTTTCTTCAAAAGAAAGGAAGAATTTGACTTCTTATTTTAGAGGCACTGAACTACAGGGATATTTTGAGAAGATCGAAACAAGCAATATTAAGAGCTCCTTAAAACCACAGTATGTTGACAAACTTTCCCAAGTGGTAAAAGGTAATACCCGAGATTTGCTGCAAAAAGTAGATGAACGAGGCGTATCAAAGGAATTAATCAATGAACTTGAATTAAAAGATGCCCTTGACAAGGATATTTCTGTACTAAGTGGAGGGGAACTACAGAGAGTTGCTGTTATTGCTTCAATGTCAAAGAATGCAGACATCTATTTTTTAGATGAACCCTCTTCTTACCTAGATATAAAACAGAGATTAAACGTGGCAAAAGCTATAAGAAATCTTGCAGAGCAGAAAACTGTCGTTGTAATAGAACATGATCTAGCAATTCTTGATTATTTGAGCGATTATATCCATATACTTTACGGTCAGCCGGGGGTATATGGAATCGTTTCAACTCCTCTTGGAGTCAGAGTTGGAATTAATATGTATCTTGACGGTTACATAAAGGAAGACAATATTAGATTTAGGGATGAGTCTATTAAATTTTACCAAAAGGAGGATAAAACTCTAAAATCAAGGAAAGTCCTTTTAGAATACCCTTCCTTTGAAAAAACTTTTGACAGCTTTTCTCTAAAGACTGAAAGCGGGACGTTACATAAAGGCGAGGTAATTGGAATCGTTGGGCCAAATGCCACAGGTAAGAGTACATTTATCAAAATACTTGCCGGAGTCTTAGACCCTGACAACGGGGATAAGTTTGAAACAGAATTAAAAATATCCTATAAGCCCCAATACATTAAGAGGGATTATGAGGGCACTGTTAGAAATTTGTTATCTGAAGTTGCAAAGGAAAAATTCTTTACAAACATTTACAAAGCAGAAATACTTAGGCCCTTGGATATTGATCCAATTATGGATAACTCAGTTTCTGAACTCTCAGGGGGAGAACTGCAGAGAGTTGCAATAGCAGTATGTCTCTCGCAAGATGCAGACCTATATCTGTTTGACGAACCTTCTGCATACCTTGATATTGAACAGAGGCTCAACTTCTCAAAAGTATTGAGACGATTCATAGGTGATAAGGAGCTAATGGCAATGATTGTTGAGCATGACTTAGTTTCTTTGGACTACACTTCAGATAGGGCTGTTGTGTTTTCCGGAAAGCCTAGTGTTTTGGGGGTCGCATCCCAACCTTTATCCCTCCGTGATGGGATGAATCGATTTTTGAAAGAGATTGGAATAACATTTAGAAGGGAGCCTGAATCGGGAAGACCAAGATCAAATAAGATTGACTCTCAAAAGGATAGAGAGCAGAAGTCGTCAGGAGAGTATTATTACTTCAAAGCATAGTTTAACTAACTTCTACTGTCCCCTGGTCACCGTTTACCTTTACTAGTTCCCCTTCTTTGAAACTATCAATGTCAATCTTATCTACCATAGGGATATCCGATATTATAGCGCCAACTGATACTATAGTCTCCGCTTCTTTGTTAATTATTGCAAGAGGCGCTACACCATTTTTCTTCAATTGGTAGATAACATAGGATCCAACAGTTGAACCCTTTCCCATGGGAAATACAAAAATTTTACCTTTAATGCTCTTCCCACAAGCGTTTGAATTTTTGTCTAGTATGATTCCAGTTTTTGGATCAATTCCTCCAAGAAAAGAAATAGGCGAGGAACTTTTTAATACCTCACCTTCTGCCATACCTTTGGAAATTTTTCTTCCAGTTAGGATCATTCTTTTACCTCTCTAAACCCTCTAGTTTATTCAGTATTGAAATAATCTCTTTTGTAAGTCTATCGTATTCTTTGGAATCAGGGTCTAGTGATTCCCTCTGGATATAATACTTTATTAGTGATGCTAATAGATCTTCCTTCTCTCCTGTTGTATGTGGCGGCCTAACAATTGGGATTTCATCCTTTGGAGTAGTTTGTGTTGTCGGGCTTTCTGTTATTTTTGAAAATAGATCATTCAAAGCATCATCAACAGTCTGGCCTCTCCCAAATGTCATTGACCTTGGCTCTATTGCAACTATGTCCCAAAGATTTACAGACTCCACTCTTTGAACATATACTGAAAGCAAGTATAGTGGAACGGTGTCACCTTTGTATGTAAAAGGATAGAGGATCATGTTTCCTTGTCTTTTAGTTTCGGCTAATAATCTAAACTCCTCTTGGTATTGGCTGTTTAAAAATTCTTGAGTTATTTTCTTACCTGTAATTTTTTCTGCTGAAATATCAATAGCATAGAATTTTGCCTCGGAGTCCTCATCGTCAAGATAGCCATACATTAAAGATGTGAGCTCCCTTGATTCTGCCCTCCTCAATATCATCTGTAGGAATGCAGCATATTCATATTGATTAGTTTTTGGATTTTTTGCAATGATATTGTATATAAAATCAGTATACCTGCCCACATTATCACCCAAATCAAACTCATAGAAATTAGTCGCTTCTATGTATTCTTTTGGATCAGTTATGTGATAAGTCGTATAAGCATCTGAAACATAGTGGAAATATTCATCTGGGGACCTTAATTGTGACCTGACTTCAGAAGGTATTTCAGAGCCATCTTTAATCCATGGGTATATCTTTAGATAAATGCTCTTAAATACATCCTCAGGCCCTACATAATAGACAGTTACCTTTCCGTTACGCATATTTGTAAGAACCCTTGCAACATTTCTCTTGTAATCAAGATTTACATAAGGCATATAGGTGGCAGAGTCAAGTTTTAGATTATAGTCTGTTAAGAAGTATGGCTCATTGTTATACATTACTACATAACTATCAAGATCCCTTTCAAACTCACTTGGCAGGTAAATTGAGTTTCTTTCCTCAAGCGATCTGTATGGGACATAATTTAAAGACGGATACTCTGACCAGACCCCATAACCCTCTAATCTAAAGAGCATCAATCCACTTATGTTTATTGTATCCACATCAAGTGTTTGGATATTATCCCCGAGATTTGTTTTCCTATCTTCTGCTAAGTACATATTAGTGTGATATGAATTTGTTGTAACAGTTTCAACTTCAATCCCATCTGAGTAGACATAATCAAGCTGTCCTTCCCCAAAGTAAATTCTGGATGGTATGTTTGTTATATCCTTTGTTGCGGAATCCATAATTATTATATCGTCAGTCCCTACGTAGAATAAGTTTTCGTTATAGAAGTTATCAGTGACAGGTGTTTCTGGTTTTATTGTCTTGTAAGTTGCCCAGTAGATTTTCTTTTCTTTAGGATCAAGGAATAGATCAGTATCAGATATGAGATAATACCTTGGTCCAAGCTTTGGCCTTGCAAGAACAAAACCAGTTATATAATCCCAGACCCTTACCCTATCTATCAAATACCTGTTCTCTTTAAGAAAATCCTGTACTTTGATATTTTTAAGTTCACTTTGCGGTAAAATATCGACATTAATCTTTTCGATATTATCTACATAAGATACCCATCTATTTGAATCAATCTCCCTTTGTATGTATGGGGTGTTTAGTAAAGGATTTCCTCTAACGCTTCTGTCCAATAAAAATCCTTTTACCCCCGCAACAGCTGTCGGAGAAATTATCAATAAGATTATCAGTATTGCAATAATGCCTCTTTTAGTATAAAACTTGCTTTTGTATTCTTGGACATTACTCTCTCCGAATTTCATATCGAACATGTTCTTTAACATTGGCATAAATATCAGTACAGCAACAAGTAATGCTGCTTTGATTATACCAGGCATAAACAAGGCAACTAAAGATATGCCGCTCATTATCCCAAGTTCTGTTCTGTCTTTTGAAACGACAATGTTCATTACTCCAATGCCTATAAGGATCAATGATTCGATTACCCAACCTATTTGCAATAAATTAAGTATGCCAAACTTGACATAATCAGGATTATCTATATGGAAAGCTAGGATTTTNCTAAGGAAGAGNAGNAAAGAAAATCCAATTAGGGTTAAACATAATATGACGGCTGTAGTGGTNCTGTGTGTCCTTTCTAAGACAATTTCCTTTTGACCTTCCTTTACAGTTCCATCTTCAAAGACTCTGGCGAATTTTTTAGATTTCTCAATTAATAGATTTAATATGTATGGCAATGCAACTACAAGNGTTAAAATAAATAGTATCCCCTTACCGATATTTATTAGATTAATGTANAGGTAGCTTTGATAGAAACTATCTGTATTGTAAATGAAATCCATAATAAGTGGCCTTGTTATTTCCGGAAGCTCCTTTAGNTATAGAGCGTATCTNAAGTATAGTACCGGCACCGGCATAAAAATAAAGATTAAAAAGAATATTAGAAGGTATATGAGCTTTCCAGCTATATTCTTCCCAACTTCCTGTTTTATTATACNCNTTATTGGNGTTACAAGGAACATTATCAAAAAAATGATAGTCGTTAAAACTAGACTCCAAATCAAGCCNATCATGTAAAGGGACAGCTTTACAATAAATTGTTCATAAAACAGAGTGTATAGAACTTTTAAGTTAAAGTAAATTGGAATCCCAAAAAGATATCCCACTACCAGAGCAAATATAATGAAATATAACAATCCTTTTAGATTAAACCCTTTCCCANTTGTTTTAGATTCTTTTTCCATGAGTTTCAATACTCATTAATCATTTAAATAAGTTACCCGATTAATAAGGGATATAGTTTTTATGCCAAGATGGATTAGTTAAAATATCTGTAGTTATTTCCTGATAGAAAAAATCTTTCAACTCAGCGGAAATTGAAGNTNAACNTTTGAATTAATAGGATTCAAAGTTCTTTTCTTAACTATGAAATCTATCGATTGTTAAAAATNTCAAATATGTAGNTATCTTAAAGAAACATCNCCAGAGTAGACCTTGATTTCCTTTTCNNNAGTTTTTAGTATCAATGCACCGTTCTCATCTATGTCTTTAGCCAANCCTTCAAAAGTTTCATTCATCCCTATTATCTTGACCTTTTTACCAAGGGTATCTGAATTGAATNTCCATCTTTCTATTATTTTGTTTATCCCATTAGTAATATACTCTTTNTATACTAAATCAAAGTGCTCTAAAAATAGCTTTAAGAAAAGTTTGATAGATACATTTTCNCCCATTTCTGTTTTTAAAGAAGTGCCTGTTTCAGGAAGAGCGTTCTTATCNGTATTTAGATTGACCCCCACCCCGACAACTATGTGATTTATTTTCTCGATNTCACTTGAAAGCTCTGTNANTATGCCTGATATCTTCTTTCCTTTAATTAGGATATCATTTGGCCACTTTATCTTTGCATCCAATTTTTTATCCATGGAATTTAGCGTTTCANCAAGNGCNANAGANGATACNAAAGTTAACTGAGGCGCTTTTTCAGGGGGGATGTTAGGCTTTAGGATAAATGAGATGTATATGCCGCCTTTGGGAGAANTCCACTCTCTNCCCCTCCTGCCNCGGCCTGATGTCTGCACCTCTGATATGACAACAGTTCCTTCCTTTTCTTCACTTGCTATCTGCTTTGCTTTATTGTTTGTAGAATCAACTTCTTCAAAGAANANCACCTTTTTTCCGATTATATCTGTAAAAAGAATTCTTTCTAATTCAAATCCAGTAAGGTAATCTGGGGTCTTTATTAGTTTATATCCCTCATTTGTTTTTGATCCTATTTCATAACCNANCTCTCTTAGTTTCTTGATATGCTTCCAAATCGCAGCTCTGGAAATGCCTATTTTTTTGGATATCACTTCTCCAGACACATAACCTTCGCTTTTCTCAAGAATTTCAAGAATCTTTGATTTCATTTCTTCACCGAAGAAAAATTAAAATATATCTCTGCCCCAGTGTTTAATTTTATTTTTAATCTATGCTCTCCAGGAGTATTATATTCAACTTCTTTTTCTATAATCTTTTTTTCATTTATTTTTACAAACTCACTTTCTTCGATAACTCTAATATCATCGATATAAATTTGATAAGTGTAATTCTTGTCCACACCTTCAAGATTTTCTATTGTAAAATCAAAATAAATTTTGCCATCCGTTTTTTTGGTATANTTGTANAAGAGTATTGAATCTTTAGTAATCATATTTAGGGTATANCCTTTGCCATTAACAAAAAAAGAGTCCCCAANAANATAGGNNTNGGAATCATTAATACNNATTCCATTATTTNTTACNATAATTTCTGCACCATCTAGACTTGAAAGATTGTTATCNTGGCTTAGAATNGTACTGTTAAAATACAGTCTAGTAAACTTTTCTTCTGNAACTTTCACTTCACTAAANGATAAAAGAATAAATCCGGAAACAAAGATGAATGAAAAAGCTAATGCNTAGAGTATATACNTATCATTCAATTATCTCAAACCCATCGTCCTTTAATTTTATACGGCCATCGTCAACTAGGTCTTTTATAGCAAGTTCAACATCAAGTTCATCGATGCTTAAGACATTTGACATCTCAGATTTTGAAATGTTAGGGTCGGTCTTTACTAAATCATAGACGCTTTCCTTTATCTCGTCTTCGTCAATTTCGTCATAGAATGACATATCATCGCTTTCTTCAGTAATCTCTTTTGTAATTGCTTCTTCAGAAACTTCCTCCATCAACTCTTCTATTTTTGTTTCTTTTAGGGCATCTTCAACTTCAGAGATATTTACCTCTTCTGTAACTTCTTCATATGTTTCTTCCTTTTGTGGTGGTTTTGAGGCGTATTCTGGAACTAAATGCTCTATCTCTTCTTTGTATTCAAAGGATAAACCGTTTTCTATAAGTTCTTTCATTCTTTTGGAAATCTCTAATTCCCTATATATCCAGTAGTTTGGAGTGATGGGTATGATATTATCAGGCGTAATGTATATCTCGTCCTGAAATTCTCCAACTCTCCCAATGATGTCTATAAGCTCTCCTACATTAAATTTATCAAAGAGCTGGACTTTATCTGACCATGCTTTTATCCTGGTAGTGGCAGTTCCATCATCTATTGTAAACGAGCCATAGGTATTTTCACTGTTTCGATATGAATCTATGATTGTACCAAGAATTCTTGCCTCTTTTGATTCACCAAAAGGAGTAGAAAGGACAACTCCGCCAATTGGGTCATTTTTTAACTTACCATTGACAAGGTCAATAATCCTCATCTTGTAGGCTATCATGCAGTGTCTTTAATATAAGATAATATATAAGAGTTTCTTATGGGTAAATTGGAAAAGAAGAAAAGAAATATAGAAAAAATAAATTAATTTTTAGTTTATGAGTCTGCGTATGTAACTGATGTGACTACAGTTGAATTGTTAGCTTCTAACAAGAAAGTTCTTGTTTTTCCTGTAGCCAAAGAAAAACCGACGGGATTTAACCTGTATGTTTTGCTTTCCCCAGGTACAATTCCAGTATTAAGTGAAACATCGGTGAAGGTCGAATTTAGATTATTACCTGTACCAGGTGGATTTACCTTAGCCCCAGTGAATTTTAAAACTCCAGAACTTAATGTATTCTTAAGTACTACGTAGTAAACCTTTCCATCATCTGTAAATGATACTACTTGTAATCCAGTTCCAAGTGCACCAGAGCTTGCTTCTTGTACTCCCTTTTGTGTCTGCGTCTGGAAAGATCTAAACCATATGAAGTATGCTCCAACTGCTGCAACTGCTACTGCAACTAATAGCATGACTGCAATAACTGGAGATACAGCTTTCTTGTGTTTTCTAAAAAATTTCATCATTTTTATACCTCCATTTTTACATGGACAATGATAAATTATCCTAATTCGTTTTTAAATGTTTCGGTAATATTCACTTAATTCGCAATTATAATTCAGCTTTTGATAATTGAATCTCAACTTTCTCAATAATTCTTGCGAAAAACTTAAATAATAGCCCATATATTACCTTGTATGAAAGAAATAGATCAGAAAATTATAGATGTCATGAAAGAAAATGCGAGAATCTCAATTACTGACATCTCAAAACTCACAAACATTCCAGATACTACAATCCATTTTCGCCTTAAGAAGATGAAAAACATCTTAAATTTTAGGGTAACGCTTAATCACAAAAAACTTGGCGACAATTACTATATTTTAGAAATCATACCTGAAACCTATGCAATTGACTCAATCACAATAAAAAAGGCAGAGGAATTATTTGAAAGACTTAGAAAAATGGANGGAGTTTTAACAGTTGTTAAATCAAGAGACTCTTTCATGCAAATTGGAAAGCTCTGTGCAATATACGTTGGAAAAGAAAANCCAAAATTAGATCTTCCTGGGATTAAAGTTGCAACAATAAGTGAGATAGATAAGATTTGGGGTGAAATAGCCCTATGTTCAAAAAGCTAGACTGTAAGAACATTCTTTTGTTGGGGGAGCCAGAAACTGGAAAAGAGTATTTCGGAAAAGAATTAATCAAAGGCGATCTAATCTATGTTGGCATAGATAAAAGTCCCTCTGAAATAAATGGCCTCTTTAAGCCGAAATTTATCATTGACTGTTATACTGAAAGGCTTGGAATCAAAAGCTCTGAAAAATACCATATCTCCTATGCATATGACCTTGATGAAATTATAAGAAATATCTTCATGGCAAGAGAGGAAACGGGAAAAGATACGACTGTGATAATAGATTCCATTTCACCGCTAGTTGTNACACTGGGCCTTGTCCCAGTATATAGATTCCTTCAGAGNCTATTTGCAATCGGGAGAGAGAAGAATGCCAGAGTTATTATACTATTNCACAAAGGCATGCACAAGGACGAAGTTGAGGTATCAATAAGGCACTTGGCAGAAGCTACCCTGTTTTTAGAAAGGGCCATAGAAATGGGTGAGGAAATCTTCTATGTGGATTTTGGTAAGATTTATAGCGGAAACTATAAAAGAATAAAGTATCGTATAGATAATAATAAGATAATATTCGATAAATTTGCGATATAAGGGATTTCATGGTAGATGTGTTATTTTTAGGGATCGGAACTGCAATTCTTCTTTTTTTCACTGTAGAAATGATT
>LNJB01000006.1 GCA_001587595.1 Candidatus Methanofastidiosum methylothiophilum | reverse complement strand
TATTCCATTGCCCTATTGCCCCAAAGGCGGCAGATAAAGAAATTGCCATTATAAGTAAAATAGATAGGGTTATCTTTTTTTTCATTTTATTCCTCCCTTTTTATAGTTAAATAACATTATAGCTCTATTAAATGTAACTCTAATTAATATAAAGTTTACTATAGATAAAATCTAGAAGACATTGGATTTGATATAGGAAAAGTAATAAAAAATAATTACATAAACTTTCCTAGTTTAAATAGAAGCCCAGGATTCTTTGCAACTATTGCCTTTAGGACGCTTATTGTGGATATTGTATCAAGTTTTAGATCTCTTAAGGTGTCTGCAATTGAATCAAGGTCTTTTTCTGTTAATTTCATAAAAGCTTCCTGTGCTTTTAGGCATTTGTCAAGTTCGTCATATATATCTGGTTTCCACATATCATTGTATTTTTTTAGGAAGTTGCTTGTATAGTCCCCTTTATCGATTGCTTCGGCGGCTAACATCCCTGCATGCTTTCCTGTTATTATTGCTGTGTGAATACCTCCGCCTGTAAGTGGGTTTACGAATCTGCCGGCATCCCCAACAAGTAGTAGATTGTCCATATAAGGCTCTTTTAATGGTCCGTTTACAGGTATTGCTCCAGCATTTACTTCAACAATTTTTGCTTTTTTGAATCTAGGTCTTTCTATAAACTTGTCAAGATAATATTGTGCAGTTTCTTTTGCCTTTACTGAAAGGACTCCAAGGCCGACGTTTGCCTGGTCATCCCCCTTTGGAAATATCCAAGAGTAGCCACCTGGCGCATAGCAGTCACCGAAGTAAAGCTCAATGCATGGCTCAACTTCCATCGGCATCATAAGGTATTGTATGCCTGATTCCAAATACCTCAAAGGCACTGTTGTATCCATTCCTAATGATCTTGCAACTATGGATGGTGGCCCATCGGCACCTATGACTATTTTCGCATCAATTTGAATATCTTCATTCATCTGTTTGGCTGTTACAGTTACTCCGTTGGAGTTTCTTTTTGCAGAAATAAATCTTGTCTTCATTAAGAAGTCTGCACCATTTCTTGCAGCTTCCTTTGCAATGGCCTTGTCAAAAACTTCCCTATCTAGAATCATTCCGCTTTTCCAGTATTTTACCTTCTCACCATCAAGTCTTATAACAGTCCCATTTGGGGAAATGAGTTTTACAAATTCAATGTTGGAAGAAATATATCTGCTGCTTTGTTTCATCTCAAGCTTTTCAAATATCCCTTGGGAAACACCTTCAGCACACTGGACAGGCGCTCCAATTTCCTTCTTCTTTTCGATAAGTATTACATCTGCACCTTTTGCAGCATATCTTGCGGCGTTGCTACCTGCAGGGCCTCCGCCAACTACAAGAACATCACATTTATAGCTCTTCATTCAATCGCCCCCACAGGGCAAGATTTTACGCATATCTTGCAGTCAGTACAGTTTTCGTTGAAAATAACTTCATTTTCAGTAATATCAATACCGCTATTAGGGCATACAGAAGCACAACAAGTGCATAAAAGACATCGCTCCTTCATGACCTTCAAATGATTCACCTTAATTGATTACTTACGTCTGTGTTTTAAAATTTATGGTTTAAAATGTCATCCTTTTCACAAGATAATATGTAATGTCGTTATCTGAATCCACAAACGCAAAAACCATATCTTTTTTGACAGAATGAGCTATCCTAACATGAGCTGCAAGTATGTTGGCATCTATCTTTTCCCCTTCCATGAAGACATCAATAATGTAGTCTGCATGCCCTTCTTCTATAGATCCACGATAAATACGGAAAGCACACCCATATTTGAAAGCTGTTTTTACTTGATAGCCTTTTTCCTTTAGGTCTTTAAAGACAACATACTTGCCAAAAATGTTTTGTTCGCCGCTCCCATTTTTTAAAAGCTCTTCGAAAGAGAGTTCTTTGTTATCAGATGTGACTTTAATTAATCCTCTTTCAACAAGGTATAGTGCTTCAACAACAGTAAGGTATAATTTTTTATCGATGAGTTCTCCAAATCCTCTTTTTTTATGGATCTTGTTTACGGCATCTTTGTCATCGATTATTGCTCTATTTTCAACAAGAATGGCAGAAAACATAAGATAATTATACGTTTAGATGTTAAAAGCTTTTAGAAACACTTAAATATACCTGGACGAATTTCAAATATATTCTAAGGTGACTAGTTTATGTTTAAAGTTTTACAAATTAGGGATACTGCAAGAGTTCCACCAAACAAATTTGGTGGTGAGCTTGATCAATCCATAGTTGAAATCTTTCAAGGGCAGTATGAAGGGACATGGGATAAGGACCTTGGATTTATTCTAGCTATCTACAAGATCATTGAAATAGGCGATGGAAAGATAGTTCCTGGCGATGGTAGCGCCTATTATGATGTGGTATTTGAGGCATTAACCTACTTACCAAAACTATACGAAGTTGTTGAGGGAGAAGTGAAGGAAATTACTGAATTTGGTGCATTTGTAAGGCTTGGCCCAATAGACGGCCTTGTCCATGTATCACAACTTACAAATGATTTTATAAATCACGATAAGAAAAACAATACTCTTTCAGGTAAGGAAAGCGGTAGGGTCTTGAAAGCTGGGGATAAAGTTAGGGGGAGGATTGTAACACTTTCCCTTAAAAGGGGCTCTGCAAAAATTGGAATTACCATGAGACAGCCTTACTTAGGTAAATTAGAATGGATAGCAGAAGAAAAGAAAGAGGGATGAAATGAAGGTAGCATGTCAGAAATGTCAGCGAATTTTAAATGAAAGTATGTGCCCGGTCTGTAAGGATGACAAAACTACTGATAACTGGAGTGGCATTGTTGTAATACTTGATCCTGAAAAATCAAAGATAGCAAAGGCCATTGGTGTTAATGTTCCAGGTGCTTATGCCCTAAAGGTTAGAGGATGAAGTAAGTAAATGGTTCTTGTTTTAACAAAATCATTGAGATTGAAACTAAAATACCCAATAGGATTTCTTATTGAAGGTGATGTCAAATCTGTTATGAATAGGCTTTTGCCTATGATACAGGATAAGAGGGTAATATCTGTCGGCGATGTTATTTCCAAAAATCTTATTGATTATGGATTTTACCCAGAATTAATAATTGTTGACGGCATGAACTTAAGGGAAGAAATTGGTGATAAAATAGATTGTGATGACACGATTACAGTTGAAAATCCCAAATCTGTGATAACAGGCGAGCTTTGGGTGGCAATTGAGCGATTTTTCAAAGACGAAACCAAAAGGTTTAAAAAAATACTGGTAGAGGGAGAAGAAGATTTGGCAGTTATGCCCGCAGTGCTCCATGGAGATGAAAACACAGTTGTGCTCTATGGGCAACCAAATAAAGGTGTTGTGATTATTGAGGTAACAGAACAGAAAAAAAAGGAGATATCAGATTATTTAAATGAGATGGAGGGAGATCTATGGAACTAACTATTGTAAATGAGAAAGAGAACCCACTATTCAGCAGAAAAGAATTAGAGGTTAAAGTAACTCATGATGGTGGAACCCCAAAAATATCTGAAGTTAGAGACAAATTATCTGCTTTAAAGAGCTTCAAGATGGATTCCTTTGTAGTGAGATCCATTGAAACTGGATATGGGAAGGATGAATCAGTTGTTAAGGTATTTGTGTACAGTGACCCCAATACTTTGATGAGAGTAGAGCAGAAATACGTATTGAAAAGAAATGGTTTGATTGTGGAAAAGGAGGAAAATTAATGCCATCCTTGTACAGCGTAGAGGGAGATAAGGTAGTTAAAAAGAATCCCTTTTGCCCAAGGTGTGGTCCAGGAACCTTTATGGCTGACCACAAAGACAGATATGTATGTGGGAAATGTTCATACACCCAATCAAAAAAGGTAAAATAAAAATAGAAAATAACTATTGTTTAACAATAGTTAAACTTTTTTAATTGCTGTTGTAAGCGAAAACTATAAAAAGGGTTAGTTACATATTTATAGTTAGCTTTGGTATTAATGCTTAATATGTGCTCCAAAAGGGGGATGGTATTATAAGAAGACTCAATAAACTGTTTGGTAGAGATCAAAATCAGGACTATGGTGACTACGATGAAAACTACTATCCTGATGATTACTACCAAGATGAATATACGGAAGATGAATCATGGGCTCAGGATGAAAAATCAGAGCCACCAAGTGCAATTAGAGAAGTAGAATCAATTCCATATGAAGAAGAGGTTCTTAAGAGAAACGATTTCATGGATTATGGAGTCGTTTATGTAAAATCTTTGAAACTCAGAGGACTTGGGGATATTCGAGACATTTCTAAGCAGCTATCAGAGGGGCATATCTTGATAGTTGATATTGGTCTTTTGGCAGAAAGGGAACCGCTTGAACTTAAAAGAGCCGTTGATCAGATCAAAGGTATCTTGAGAGGAATAGGCGGAGATATTGCTGGTATCAGCGAACGAAAGATTTTAATAGCCCCTTCATCTGTCAAGATAATTAGATCGCATGAACAATGAGAATCTAGAATATGATTATTGCCCATCATGTAATAAGAAAACTCTTAGGGTAACTAATACGGTCATTTCGATTCCCTACTTTGGGGAAGTTCTAGATTTTACTATTCTTTGTAGTAACTGTGGGTATAAACGAGCAGATATTATGCCCATAGAAATTAAAGAACCTTCAAGATACACTATACACGTTGAATCTGCATGCGATGTGAATATTAGAATTGTAAAATCCAGCACATGCACTATCAGAATCCCAGAGCTCGGTATTAAAGTTGAGCCTGGACCACTATCTGAAGGATATATCAGCAATATAGAAGGCCTGTTTTCTAGAATATCTCAAGTAATTAGCATGGGGATGNGNATGGGCCANNGTGAAGAAANAAANANGGGNCAGGAGTTAATTGATANGATTAACAAACTGACTGAAGGTCAGGAAACAGTCTGCNTCATTTTAGANGANCCNNTAGGNCACAGTACCATAGCTTCTGAAAAGGCGATTAAAGAATCNCTCACTGAAAAAGAATTAAAAGAATTAAAATTTGGGGATTCATGTTTTGAAATAGTGGAGTCAGACATTACTTAAGAAGGNCTCTGCCAGTTCCAGTGAACTATATTCCCAGATTCGTCCATTTCTATATAGCAGATATACCTTGTAATTGATTGATATTTCAAATCAGCNGGCATGTTTATTTTAAATGTTTTATTGATCTTCTCTATTTTTGTTTTTTCGTAGTAAACTCTAACTAACTCAGGNTTTGATGTTCCACACTCTACAGGTAAATTCTTACTTGCTTGATTATTAACGAAGTCTAATGCTAGGAAAAGCGCATANTCTTCGTTAATCAGTTGATTCTGATAAGTTTTCTGAAGTTTAAACATAGAGTTTCTAGTTTCAGTTAGTTGATCTCTAAGCATATCATTTCTCTTGTTTAGACTATCATTTAGCTCTTTTAGAGTTTGGTTTTCTTTAGATAAGGATTGTAACTGTTTTTCAAGTTGGAATATGTAGGATTCTTTTGAGCCTAAATTATTATCAATTTGCCTGTTGGCACCGTAAAGTGAAAATGAAGTGACTAATACGACCGAAAGTAGAAGTGAAAGAACAACAGAAACTTTAAACCAGTTGACATCCGGTTTCAAAGTGAAATTTTTTCTTATTTTAGTTTCTGCCCCTGTAGCCTTTTGCGTTTCACTCGCCGTTATTCTCTTAGTATCCCCGCAAACATTATTTATTGGTTCGGGCTGAGTTCGCCTTCTTAAAATTCGATCATGTTTTTCCCTATACGCTTGGTAAAAAGTATTAGAGCGAATCTCTGGGATGTTATAACAGGAAGTATTGTCATCGTTTGCTGTTTTTTTAGGCATTGGGCGTCTTTCTATCTTTTGATTGTCAGAAAAATGTTCACGAATTAGACTTTTTTTCTCCTCTAAACGTTTCAGCCTCCAAAAAATATCCAATTCTTCATCATTCATACATTATCGCCAGCGCATAGTATAGGTGTATTACCACTATATAAAGATTTATGTTTTAAATCTTAACATCAATTCCCAATTTCTCTATAATTTCTTTATATCTGTTTCTAACGGTAACTTCTGTGACTTTTGCTACCTCTGAAACAGCCTTCTGGGTTCTTCTTTCGCTTTCCATGATGGCTGCAAGATAAATAGCTGCTGCACAGACCCCCGTTGGACCCCTTCCTGATGTTAAACCGGCCTTTATTGCGCCTTCTAAGATATCCTGTGCTTTTCTTTGGACTTTTCCTGAAAGCCCCAATTCTGTTGCAAATCTAGGGATATAATCCACTGGACTAGTTGGGTAAAGTTTTATCTCAAGTTCTCTAGTTATGAATCTATAGCTTCTACCTATCTCTTTTTTATCGACTCTTGAATGTTCAACAATTTCATCTAAGGTTCTAGGTACTTTATATTCACGACAGGCAATATATATACAAGCAGATGTTACGGACTCTATTGATCTACCTCTAATAAGCCTTTTATCAACGGCTTTGCGGTAAACCATTGCTGCACCTTCCCTGATATTTCTTGGTAGGTGTAAGTGAGAAGAGAGTCTATCAAGTTCTGTTAATGCGAAAGCTAGATTTCTATCTTTGGCATCAGCAACTTTAATTCTTTTGTGCCATTTTCTCATTCTATATATTTGGGCTCTCCTACCGGCACTAATATCTCTACCGTGGATATCTTTGTTTTTCCAATCAATCATGGTGGAAAGACCCTTATCATGGATAGTATAGGTCATTGGAGCGCCTACTCTGCCCCTTTTTTCTCCTTGTTCATGATCAAAAGCTCTCCATTCAGGACCCGTATCAATGATATCCTCAGAAATTACCAGACCGCATTCGTCACAAGTAACTTCAGCTCTAGAATAGTCCCGAATAAGTTTATGACTACCACATTCTGGGCATGCATGAACTTTCTTCGTTATAGTATTTTCCATAATATATAAGGTAACCGTAACCTTTATATAGCTTTCGATTAAATTAAAATCCCTGATTAAGCCTTATAATCAGTTTTACGTTGTTCTCTATAATCTTCAATGATTTTTATAAGTTTGTTAGACTCTTTTTGTTTTTTAGAGGTCAATAATAGTTCTTTTTCTTTTTTATAGACTAAATCAAAGCTTTTTCTATCTAGAATAACGAACTTCGAAATAAGTTCCATTTTTATATCTTTCGAATCGATTATCGGTATTTCAACATCGATTAGCTCTTCTTGGGCTTGATGAGATATTTTGCCAGTGATGAGAACAGCTTTGATTTTAATATCAGAGAGCATCTTTGCTGCTTCTGCTCCCCCTCCTGTGGCATCTTTAAGGTAAACTATATCCCCCTCAGTAAGATCTTGATTTTTTGTAAGATTTTTAATTCCATCTATAGAAAAAATTGTTAATACCTTACCGATGAGAATGTCTTCAGACTCCATAAGTGGTTTTAATTCTTTTAGTCTCTTGTTTTCTTCAGTCAGCATATTGACTTTACTTTTTAAGATATCCACAGTCTTTCGCAAAGACGTAATTTCAAAATTCTTAGTCTTTATGACGTTTTCCTTGAGCGCCTCTTTTTTCTGACTGCCCAATATGTCAAATAATTTTCTTTCAAGAGATATGATTGTTGTTTCTTTTTCCTGAAGTTTCTTTTTTAGGTCAATACTTTCAAGTTGAAGTTTTTCAAAGTCTTTTCTTAAGGCGTTCTGCTTCTCTTTAAAATTTTCAATAGTTTTTAGCTGTTCCTGGATTATTTCTTCTGGATTTTTCTGCTCAAGTATTATCTCATCTTCTTTTTCCTTCATGTCCTCTTTTATTTTGTCAAAAGCATCTTTGATGGGCATACCCTTTATTACTTCCCCAATTATTCGCGAGCTATAATGTGATAATTCAGGAGGTATTTTGGACTTAATTTGGGTAAATTTATTCTTATAATGTAGGTATGCTTTTAGCGCAGCTGAAAGAGCATCTCTTTCGTGGGCATTTGATACTTCGTAATCTTTTGACAATTCATTCTTTTCTCTAACAGGTATAGAAAGCGGTGGGACATAAAGTATTGAATCAAATGATGTACTGAGTTTTTCAATGAATCCTGATGGAGGATGCACATCTGATGCAAATATCAAGGGATATCCATATTTTCTTATCTCCTCTTTAACATCTGACATTGAGAAACTTCTCTTTGAAATGATCGTAAGAGCATTTCCTTCTAAATCTAAAACAGATAATCCAACAGTTGTTCCAGGATCAACTCCCACAATGACATACTTATCTTTTATATTGAATCCTTCAACTCTTTTTACTAGTGGTTCATATTCAATTGAACTCTTTTTAAGCGGTCTAACATCAATCCTTATATCCCCTCTACTACTTTTAATCAGGATGTTTTCAAAGTTAGAATATACTTTAAATATTCCCTTTGAAAAGCCTCCTTCTCTTTCAACAACACTTATGTCAAAGTTAAATCCTTCGTTTGTCAGTTCTTTTTCAATTTCTCTTACCTTATATTTGATTAGGGCAAATGTTCTCCTTTGATATCTGCCTTGTGAGTACCCACCTCTACCAAGGCTTCTGCCGCTAGAAACTAATATTTCAGTTTCATCTTCATACATCTTTAGTTTATATCCTATCCCTTCAAATGGAAGTCTAGAAAGTGCATATGCTTCGTCAAAAGGATTTTTTGGATTTAAGCTGATCCTATGTCTTTTTGCAAGTACAGGAAGGGATGTAAAATCATCAAACTTACCAGTAACTTGGACTATCGAAACATGTTTTGATAACTTCTCCAGATCATGTCTAGAGAATTCTTCGGTAGAATCGATTCCCATGTAAATAGGGGAGTATTTTTTTATTAATTTCAGGAGCTTAAGCCTTGATCCGCTTTCCTTCAAAACAGGCAAAAATCTGTTTCCTTCCCTTGAAATTATTACCATAGCATAAATTCTTGGGTCACGGGAAATTATATCGACTCCCAAGGATGTTTCCATAAATGCACCAAAAACTTTATCTTTATCTTTATATCTTCTTTCACTTAATGTTTTATATAATTTTTGTAGAGCCTGAAACTCCCGGCAATATTGGTAGTGTAGCCAGGGTAATGAAAAATTTCGGTTTCTATAATCTTATTTTAGTTAATCCTGTCGAAATAGGGGATGAAGCCTATAAATTAGCAGTTCATGCCGAAGATATCCTAACATCAGCTATAATTGTGAAGAGTTTAGAGGAGGCCTTAACTTATGTTGATATGTCAATTGCAACAAGTGCAAACACAAGTGGCGGAGTGCTAAGGAATTATATTACAATAGAAAATATCACAAAGAAAATGTCACCTGAATTTAAAATAGGCATAGTTCTTGGTAGGGAAAGCAGCGGGCTTAGGAATGAAGAAGTTAAGATGTGTGATACAATAACNATAATTCCAACAGATAAGAGGTACCCAACAATGAATGTTTCCCATGCTCTTTCGATAATTCTCTATGAACTTTTCAAGTCTAATTGTTGTATAAAAACAAACTCTCTTGATGAGAATGGATTANTAGAAAAGAATCTACTGATAGAAGATTTCAAGAAGATCCTGTCAATTGTTGAAGAAAGGGAATATAGAAGAAATAATGCATTAACTGTTTTTAAGCATGTATTAGCAAGAGGATTTAATACNAGAAGAGAAATTTANACGCTTAAGGGTATTTTTAGAAAAATTACCTTNAAGCTAGAAGGTGAGCTTGAATAAAAGCTAATTTAAAAATTTCANTTCAGTTACATTAATGNTGTTGGAGTTTTTTATNTTGATANGAAATAAAAAGAGAAATGGCAACACCTGAGAGATTAAAGAGTAACTNAGAGTTTAGCCAANTATTNTCAAAAATGAACAATATCTATTTAAATTAGAAAAGCNAATTGTTATTGGTGACTTAATGAACTATCTTTTCGATGATGACAGGAAAGAAGGCAGTTATGAAGTTGAAACTTTGAAGGACTCAATTAGACGAATTAAGAACAATCTTGATATGATTTATAGAGAGATAGAAGAGATTGAGCGCAGATTATCTAATCAAAATGAGCTTTTTGAAGTGAGGCATGATGATTACGATGACTTTGTTAAAAATGCCATCAATAAAAAAAGACCAGCTCGTTTGGATAAGGATGTCTCTTTTGAAGTTGACGATGTTTTCAAATCTGATAGTAGTAGTAATGATTTTGCCAGAAAGCTAGAGCAGTACGACGAATAGAAGGCAGTTTTTTTCAAATGTCAGTTTTGCAAGCTAAACTAGGTTCTTATTCATTTTCGAGACCTACTTCTTCTTTAAAAGTGGTTATTCAAATCGAGATTTTTCTGTGAATTTTTTAGAATTGAATAAAATTAGTTAGGGGGTATTTTTATGAAGTAAAAGATTTAAAAGATAAAATAAAACAAAAAAAAGTGAAAATATGCCAAGAGTACCAGTAGCTAGAACAGGCAGTTCTTACTTAAAAATTGTGGGGATTTTTCTTATATTTGTAGGTGTTTTAATTTTCTTTAATCAAAATCCTTTTCAGATTATAAGCACTACACTTAATATAGATATTTTTGTTAATATCAAACCGATTTGGGGCTTGATAATGATGATAGGAGGAATGGCGTTACTGTTTTCATGACAAAACAAAAAGAGAATTCCCAAGATGATGAGATTTCTAAATTAGATACTGTAGAAGCTTTAAGACTAAAACATGAGGTAGTTTCTAATAAATTAAATCATACTTATACTTGTGCATTGACGCTAACTATTGCAATGATAGGGATAGTTGTTTCTAAAATATCTGATAAAGAATTTGGTTCGTATTTATTTGTTGGCTTGATTGGAATTTTACTTATCTGGGTAATTGGATTTGGAAAAGTTGAATCTTATAATGAAGAACTGTTTAACATACGCAAAAAAATAAATCGTGTAGCAAAGAAGAAATAATCTATTTTAGTATTAATTAATACCAAAAATATATACTAGAACATACATCAGTAATACTGGTGTATGCAGATGGTATTAACTACAAACAGTAGAATGATTAGGGGCTATGCAATCATAGTAAAAGGTGACGAGCCAATCGAGGTTCGTCACGATGAGTTAAAATCCACTCGCAAAGTGGAAAAAGACATTATTTGGTAAGCACGGATGTAAAATCTAAACATGCAACTGTTCCGACCACTTCTACAAACATATAGAGTGCAAACATATAAACGCAGTCAAGTTTTGGATGAAGTTGAAAGGCATTTTGGAAAGCAAGGCAAAGGAAAACAGATATTCAAGCCAAAAGAAAATGAAGAAACAAAGTGTCCGTTTTGCTCTTCCACCGAACTGATACGAAAGGGAACATGGAAGAACAAGCACAGGATTAAGCAGTTATTCAAGTGCAAATCGTACAACAAGAAGTTCTCAATCGACGATGGCTTCAAGTACATGACTAATAATCTGAGATTAATAACATTGTCTCTTGATTTGTATTTCAAAGGAATTTCACAAAACGGCATAGTCGATCACTTGAAGCAATTCTACCAAGTAGAAATAAGTCAACTGACAGTTCATATGTGGGTACGAAAATATCTATCACTTATTTCGGACTACACAAGAACACTAACTCCTGATGTGTCGGGCATGTGGGCGATAGACGAGATGGTCTTGAAGTGCAACGGCGAGTGGAACTGACTCTGAAATTTGATGGACACAGACACCAGATTTCTCATATCATCTATGATTTCAGAAGGAAAGACTAGGGATGTCGAACCACAAGACTGCCGATGAAAGAGGCAAAGCAAGTAACTAGAATTAAGCCAGACATACTGATTTCTGACGGTCTGAATGCGTACCAAGAGGTAGAAAGAAAGGATTTCCAGATACACCGAAAAGGCGACGGCAGGAACACGACGCACATCAGGAAATAGCAATCACGCACAAGGAACGGAACAATAACAAGATAGAGAGATTACACGGCTCAATGCGACAGAGAAACAATGTGCAGAGAGGGCTAAAGAATGTCGAGTCTTAAGGCTAACTATAATTTATCATACCACACCAAGCCTTGAACGGCAAGACGCCTGCACAGGTGGCAGCATTGAACTAGAATTAGACGGCAATAAGTGGGATTGTCTTATAAAACAGTGTGAGGGTGAAAAGATGAGCAAGGTAACTTCAAAAGTATCTTACACTACCAAAGAGTATAATTCCCTTAAAACAACAACCTGACAGCGATAACGCAGATGATAGAAATATAGCACGGTGATACGCTGGTATGGGATGTAGAGTTTGTGAATGGTGAGAAGAAAATCACCGTCAAGAAACTTTAATTTAATATTTATTATTAATTTTCTTTTTAAATAAATTATAATCTTCTTCAGTGATTTCTAATATAGATTTCCCCATTATTACACCCCCCCAATGGGAAGTATTTTTAAAAATTGAAATTTTATTAATAAATTCAAACCTATCTTTTTTTATTATTGATTTAGGTTTATCCGGTACTAATTTAGGGGTTAATTCAAAGTAATAATTGTATTTTTTGTTATGAAACATAACCTTTTTACTTGAAGTGAGATTTGAGATTGTGTATACTCCAGATATTTGTTTTGGTATAAGATACATTACAACTATGTCCATTTTAGTCAGAGATTCGAAAATTTTTTTAGTGTTTGTAGCATATACATGATGTTTTTTTATGATTTCCCAATTTTCTTGGTCTGTGATCATGAGCCAATAGTTTGTCAAGATACCATATTGCCATTAAATATTAATTATATAAGTATTAGCTCTTTATATGTGGGGTAAATTTAAATAATGAATTATATGAGGTGATTAGATGAACACTGAAATCAAAAAGGAGGTTCAACTTACATTAGACAAAAATGAAAATGATGTAATAGAGGATAATGAATTTGCTAAAGTAAAAACTCCGCCTATTAAATGTCAAGGCATAAAAACTAAAATCATCCCACATATAATTGAAAACTTAGATTGGTCAGGTGGAGGCAGATGGATTGAACCGTTTTTGGGTTCAGGCGTAGTTTTGTTCAACATAAAACCAGATAGGGCTTTGGTAAATGATATTAATCCTCATATAATAAATTTTTATAACGCTATTAAAGACGGTACTATAGACTCCCAAGTGGTAAAAACTTTCCTTATAGAAGAAGGTGAAGAATTAAGAAAGTTTGGATTAGAACATTACAAGTATGTTCGGGATAGATTTAATATGGAGGGAAATCCTTTAGATTTCTTATTTTTAAATAGAAGTTGCTTTAATGGGGTCATTCGTTTTAATACCAAAGGCAAATTTAATGTCCCGTACAATCATAAATCTGAGCGATTTAGACAGCATTACATAACAAAGATAGTAAATCAAGTTAAGTATGTCGAAAATTTGATTCAAAATAAGGATTGGGAATTTGTATGTAAGGATTGGAAGGATGTTTTAAAAGAAGTTAGAGCGGAAGATTTTGTTTATTTAGATCCACCTTATATAGGCAGACATACAGATTATTACAACACTTGGAAAGATGAAGACGCCACTGAAATGGCAAAACAGTGCAAAGAATTACCATGTAATTTTATGATTTCTATGTGGAAAAGTAATAAGTATAGGCATAATACACATTTAGAAGAATGGAAAGGGTATAGAATAGTAGATATTGAACATTTTTATCATGTAGGCGCTACTGAAAATTTAAGAAATGCAATGATTGAAGTATTAATAATGAATTAACTATCGTCTACCTCTAGAATAAGTCGTTGCAAATTGTCGCCAGTACTGCTCAAATTCCACTTCTGAATTAAATTCACCTCTCCCCTCTTTTAATTTAGAAATATCTGTAACGGAGCCTATATGTGCTGTATTTCCAGAGCCCGTAGTTCTAGATGCTACTTTCCATTTTTCATTGATAATAACCTCAACATCTGAAACTATATTCAAAGTATCTTGGCTAGTATCCCACTTGTATATAAAACCGATAATCCAATGTTGTGAATATTTTCCGTATGCATATTTACATCCAGACAACTTTCTTTCAGGATGGCGAAAATATCCCATAAAACTACCTAATGTCATTTTTGTTGTGCTTGTGCCATTGTCTTTTTTTTGTGCACTTTTGAAATCTATTGCCAACATTTTTCCATTAAAAATATTTTCTATTAATGTAACATCAGGATATTCCCTAGTGCTACTTTCTTCTAAAGATAAATTATGAGCATCTGCAAAAGTTTTGATTATATCCTTCCCCTTATTCTCAAAAATCAATGTAAAAACTTTAGAATCTTTTGGTAATGGTTTTATATTATTATTTTTATCAATGAGTCCTTTAATGTCCCACTCAAAATCAGTGAAGAGTTCATCTAATTCTCGTTTGATTTCTTCTTTAGTTATCATTAGATAAATCAAAATTTAATTTGTCTTTAAACATTGTAACATAAAAATATATTTTGTTACATATTAATGTAACAAAATTATTTATTAAGTAATAGAAAAACGATTGTATGTCTATTATGCAGATAGCTTCTGCTTTAAGTTCTGAAACTAGATTAAAGCTAATTAGAATTATATCAAACAATCAACTATCCGCTGTAGAAGCTTTTAAGATATATAATAAAACATATAATGAGAAAAAACATAGGGAGACTATTTATAGAGAGTTAGAGATTTTGGTTAAGTCTAACATTCTAAATAAAAGTTATTTAAAAAATAAAAAGAAAATTGTATATGAATTAGTTTCAGAAAAGATTATTTTTGATTTACTTAAAAATCAGATAGAATTTAAGAAAAGATAATGTTTATTAAGAACTAAATTAATCTATGATATAGTCCACTGAAAGTGATTAAGATTCTGCATACACAAACAGTATCTTACTATCAGTAAAGGGCTTTTTTAGTTAGGTTTTGATTTGGGTAAGTAGATGAAAAATTATGGCAAAATAAGCAAAAGCCCCGAATATGGATAAGAATCCTAAACCATAAGATTTATAAATGATTAATATAACTTAATATTAGCTTAACTTAATGTTAATTTAATATTATGGTGTTAAATATGAAAGAAAAAAATGAAGTAGAACTTGTTGTAGGAAGTGCAGAAAAACTCGATGTGGGGAAAGGCATTGTACGAATTGGCCCCAATACAATGAGAACGATGTACCTAAATTATGGTGAGGTTGTAAAAATTAAAGGAGAAAAGGTAACAGCCGCGAAAGCATTGCCAGACATTGAAGAAGATTCTGATATAATCAGAATGGATAGCATAATAAGAAAGAACTCTGGTGCGTTACTTGGTGACAAAGTAATAATATCAAGGGCTGAGGTTAAGGACGCAAAAGCGATTACACTAGCCCCGATGCAAGCTGATATGCAATTTTCTGGTGATCTTTCAAGTTATTTTAAGGATAAGTTTAAAGATATCCCGATTGTCCAAAATAATATTTTTGCCTTTGAGATTTTTAATAGGAACCTCCCATTTGTAGTTACAAAAACAAATCCAATTTTCTGGTGATCTTTCAAGTTATTTTAAGGATAAGTTTAAAGATATCCCGATTGTCCAAAATAATATTTTTGCCTTTGAGATTTTTAATAGGAACCTCCCATTTGTAGTTACAAAAACAAATCCNAGGGGTATTCTAAAAATTGTTCCCTCCACNAAGATTACCATTTCNACAAAACCNGTATCNGAATCNGAGATATCCAAAATGCCTGATGTTACCTATGANGATATTGGTGGNCTTAAGGATGAAATCCAGAAANTTAGGGAAATGATTGAAATGCCAATGAANCATCCTGANGTATTTTCAAAACTAGGNATAGACCCACCAAAAGGAGTGTTACTATACGGTCCTCCTGGAACAGGAAANACTCTCCTAGCTAAGGCGCTTGCAAATGAGATAAATGCATACTTCACCTCNATTAACGGGCCAGAGATAATGAGNAANTANTATGGNGANTCTGAAGAGAATCTTAGAAAAGTNTTTGAGGATGCAGGAGAAAATTCCCCGGCTATAATTTTCATAGACGAAATAGATGCAATAGCTCCCAAAAGGGAAGAATCAAAGGGAGAAGTTGAAAGAAGGGTGGTATCCCAGCTTCTTACTTTAATGGATGGATTAAAAACAAGAGGTAAAGTTGTAGTGATTGCTGCAACAAACTTACCTGATACTATTGACCCTGCATTGAGACGGCCCGGAAGATTTGATAGAGAGATTGAAATTGGTGTGCCAGACGTAAATGACAGAAAAGAAATCCTTCAGGTGCATACAAGGAGCATGCCTATATCTGAAGAGGTAAACATTTCACACTACGCTTCAAAAACACACGGATACAGTGGTGCAGATCTTGAAGCACTATGCAAAGAGGCAGGCATGAAGGCATTAAGGAGGGTCATTCCTGATATTAGGGGCGATATTGAAATTACCCCCGAAATTCTAAATAAACTTGAAGTAACTAAAAATGACTTTGATCTAGCATTTCTTGAAGTTGAACCTTCTGCTATGAGAGAGGCTTTAGTTGAAGTTCCAACTGTGAAGTGGAGTGATATAGGGGGCCTAAAAGAGGTAAAACAGAGATTGCAAGAAGCTATTGAATGGCCACTAAAGTATCCTGAAGTGTTCAAGAAGATAAAAGTTGAAGGGCCAAAAGGAATCCTTTTATATGGTCCGCCTGGTTGTGGAAAGACTCTCCTTGCAAAGGCAGTTGCAACTGAGAGTGAAGCAAACTTCATTGCAATTAGAGGGCCTGAGCTAATCTCCAAATGGGTTGGAGAAAGTGAAAAGGGGATAAGGAAAATCTTTAGTAAAGCAAGACAGGTGGCACCAGCAATTATATTTTTTGATGAAATAGATTCAATTGCACCGAGAAGAGGGCAGGAAACGGGTGCAAAAGTTACTGAAAGAATGGTAAATCAGTTATTGACAGAGATGGATGGTGTAGAATCTTTAGAAAGAGTAATTGTAATTGCTGCAACAAATAGGCCAGACATTTTAGATGAGGCACTTTTAAGGCCAGGAAGATTTGATGTGATCGTAGAAATTCCTCTGCCAGATAAGGAATCAAGGTTAGAGATATTAAAGATTCACACAAAAGGAATGCCATTAAAAGACGTTGATATCAACGAATTAGTTGGGCCAACAGAAGGTTTTACGGGTGCGGATATAAAATCTCTTGTCAGGGAAGCAGGGCTTAATGCAATAAGAAAGAATCTTGACAAGACAGATTACGTTACTAAAGAGGATTTCGACGAAGCACTTCAAAAAATAAAATCCTATAAAAAATAATTTTCTTTTTTAGATAAATTAAAATAGTATTAAGACAACAGTCAGAGCATGAGAGAGGCACTTTTTTATAGAAAAGAAAACAGCAGTATGAGGTGCCTATTGTGCCCACATGTTTGTCTTATTGAGCCGGATAAAAGGGGTAAATGTAAGGCAAGANTAAATCTAGATGGNAAGCTAAATACACTAGTTTATGGAGAAAGTGATTTAGAAAAACTATATTTTCATGTTGATCCAATTGAAAAAAAACCCCTTTATCATTTTTATCCAGGTTCATACTCTCTTTCATTTGGAGTNCCTGGGTGTAATCTATTCTGTGAAAACTGTCAAAACTATGATCTTTCTCAATCCACGCCTAATGATATAAAAGATCGTTTTNTAAAANNAAAAANNNTTGTTGAGTTAGCTAAATCCTATAATTGTAAATCAATTTCTTACACTTATACAGAGCCCACTATATTCTATGAATATGTGATTGACACATCAAAGATAGCTAAAGAAGAAGGCATCAAAAACGTCTGGGTAACAAATGGCTTCATTAATCCAAAACCTTTGAAAGATGCCCTCCCATATATTGATGCAATGAATATTGATCTTAAATTTTTCTCAGAAGAGTTATATCAGAAAGTATGTGGTGGTAAGTTAAGACCAGTTCTTGAAACAATAAGGACTGCATCAAAAGAAACTCATATTGAAATTACAAATCTCCTAATTCCAACATTAAATGACTCAGACGAAGATATTGAAAAGCTTGTCGATTTTGTTGCAGAGCTGAATAGGGATATCCCTCTGCATTTTTCTGCATATAGGCCTATGTATAAAATGAAAATAGAATCTACACGTTCTGAAACCCTTTATCGTGCAAAAGAGATAGCCGAGAGAAAACTAAATTATGTGTATCTAGGAAATGTACCTGCCCATAATGATACGTTGTGTCCAGTATGTAAAAATACAGTTATCAAAAGAAATCATAATGTAAAAATTAATTTAATAAATGAAAAATGTTCTATATGTAGCACAAAAATATCAATAATAATCAATTAATAGGACAATAATTAGAATTACCATAACCTTTTTAAACAGTTGTATTAATTGTTGATGGGTGCCGTTTTAATCAATTAAAAGGCAAAAAGGTGGTTATTATATGGCCATTGAAGGTATGCTAAAAGAACTAAAAGAAAAGAAAGACAAGTTAAAAATGGGTGGAGGAAAGAAAAAGCTAGAAACTCAGCATGCAAAAGGAAAACTCTCGGCGAGAGAAAGGCTTGATATCCTCCTTGACAAAGGCAGCTTTGCAGAAATAAATGGACTGATGAAACATAGAGCAGTTGATTTCGGTCTTGACAAAACAGAGATACCTGGGGATGGCGTTATTACGGGTTACGGTACAATTGAAGGCAGATTGGTATATGTCTTTTCACAAGATTTTACTGTAATGGGTGGTTCTTTGGGAGAAGCCCATGCATTCAAAATCAGTTATCTTATGGATCAAGCTAGAAAGGTAGGGGTGCCTGTAATTGGGATAAATGACTCTGGTGGAGCAAGAATACAGGAAGGTGTAGACTCTCTTAAAGGATATGGAGAAATATTCTACAGAAACACCATAGCTTCAGGAGTAATACCTCAGATTACAGCCATTATGGGCCCTTGTGCTGGCGGTGCTGTTTATTCCCCTGCTCTTGGTGATTTTGTCTTCATGACTGAAAATACAAGTTATATGTTCATAACAGGGCCACAAGTTGTAAAAACTGTGTTGCACCAAGACGTCACATTTGAAGAGCTTGGTGGGGCTCATGTTCATGAAACAAAAAGTGGTATGGCCCATAGAGTGGGTAAAAATGATGAAGATACATTAAATCTGATGAGGACGCTATTCAGCTTTTTACCATCAAACAATATGGAAGATCCCCCTGCAATTGAAACAACTGATGACCCACTGAGAGAAACACCGGAACTCTATTCGATTATACCTGAAGACCCAAATAAAGGGTATCATGCAAGTGAAGTTATTAAAGCGATTCTTGATGATAATGACTTCTTTGAGTTGCATCCAAGCTTTGCACCAAATATTATTGTTGGATTCGGAAGGCTGGATGGGAAGGTCGTTGGAGTTGTAGCAAACAATCCAAGCCATATTGCAGGAGTCTTGGATATTAATTCCTCTGATAAAGCATCAAGATTTGTAAGATTCTGTGATGCCTTCAATATTCCGATAGTGACATTTGTAGATACTCCTGGATATATGCCAGGTTTGGATCAGGAACATGGTGGGATAATTAGGCATGGTGCAAAACTTTTGTATGCTTACTCTGAGGCAACAGTTCCATTACTAACTGTTATTGTGAGAAAAGCATATGGCGGGGCTTACATAGCTATGGCTTCAAAACATTTGAGGTCTGATGTAGTATACGCACTGCCAACCGCAGAGATTGCAGTTATGGGGCCGAAAGGTGCATGTGAGATTGTTTTTAGAAAAGAAATAGCTGAAGCTACAAATCCAGAGAAGAAAACTGATGAACTAAGCGAGGACTATAAGAATAAATTTGCAAATCCATATATGGCAGCTGCACGTGGATATGTAGATGATATTATTGATCCAAAGAATCTAAGAACAGCACTTATTAATTCACTTAGGGTATACTACTCCAAAAAGGAAGTGTTGCCAAAGAAGAAACACGGTATGATCCCCTTTTAGGTGAAGATAATGGTAAACATGGAACATTTAATATTGGGACTAACATTAGTTTTGGTCGGTATGGCTATAACATTCCTAGTTTTAATTATTTTATCTGGGGTCATAAATTATTTTGGGGTATTGATTAAAAGGATGGAAGAAAAGAATAGCAAAGTGGAAGAAAAAGATGACCCGGCTGAAATTGTAGAAGAAATTAAAGCATCAAACGATCATGAATTAACTGCTATGATATCAGCAGCTTATTTTCATATCTCTAAAGATGCGATTTCATTAATTAATTTACATTCTAAGCAAGAAAACTGGAAACTAATAGGCAGACGGGACCAGATGGAGGTGTTATGATGGCAAAATACAAAGTTAATGTAGATGGAAAAGATTACGAAGTTGAAATTGAGAATATTGGAAGCGGAAGTCTAGAAATTAAATTAGGAGACAGAAAATCAACGGTAGTTATAGAAGAGTTATTAGAGATGTCAAGACAACAATCATCTCCAAAACAATTTTATCAAACTACATCTCAAGCTAAAGTTGCATCTGCACCTGTTTCGAAGCCGTCTTCTGGTAAAGGAGAGCCTGTAAAAGCAGTAATGTCTGGAACTGTAATATCTTTAATAAAGAAACCTGGCGACAAAGTTGCAATAGGAGATGTTGTGCTAATACTTGAAGCAATGAAGATGGAAAATGAAATATCCTCTCCCTTAGATGGGATAGTCAAAGATATTTTAGTTAGTCCGGGAAAGCCTATTAACACAGGGGATACCCTATTCACAATAGGATAGTGATAGTATGGTTGACTTAATATCTTCCTTTTTTGAAATATTCAAAACAACAAGTGGTCTTTTTGATGTAACTATAGGTAATCTTGCAATGATAATAGTGGGTTTAATACTTATCTATCTTGCAGTTTACAAAGGCTTTGAACCGCTTTTGCTAGTGCCAATTGGATTTGGATGCATTATTTCCAATATACCTTTAACTGGCATTTCTGACCCTGATGCAATTGGTGGGGTCTTTGGTATCTTCTTAAAGTATCTTATAGCGAATGAAATTGTTCCTTGTCTCATATTTATGGGAATTGGAGCACTAACAGATTTTGGGCCATTGTTAGCAAATCCAAAAACATTCATATTAGGGGCGGCTGCCCAGATTGGAGTTTTCATAGCCCTAGTTGGATCAATTATTCTAGGATTTACCCCACAACAAGCCGCTTCAATTGGAATTATTGGTGGTGCAGACGGCCCTACTACAATTTATGTCACTACAGTATTAGCACCTGAACTATTAGGTGCCACTGCAGTCGCTGCATACTCTTACATGTCTTTAGTACCTTTAATACTGCCTCCTGCCATAATGTTAACAACTACTAAGGCTGAGAGAAAAATTAAGATGGTACAAATGAGGGTAGTTTCACAGAAGGAAAAGGTGGCCTTCCCCATAATCGCTGCAATTGTTACTGGATTATTAGTTCCAAAAGCAATCCCACTTGTTGGACTGCTGTTTGTCGGAAATCTTTTCAGAGAAACTGGTGTCACCCAGAGGCTAGCTAAAGGCGCTAGTGAGGAGCTATTGAATATAGTGACAATAATACTGGGGCTTTCAGTTGGTAGCACAATGGATGCAACAAACTTCCTTAATGTACAAACTATAAAAATCATGGTATTAGGCGTTGTTGCTTTCTTCACAGCCGCTTGTGGTGGAGTTATAGTTGCAAAAATAATGAATCTATTCCTAAAAGACAAAATTAATCCAATGATTGGTGCTGCTGGTGTATCAGCTGTGCCAATGTCTGCCCGAGTTGTTCAGAAGCTAGGACTGAAAGAGGATCCGCAGAATCATCTTTTGATGCATGCCATGGGGCCAAACGTTGCAGGAGTTATTGGCACAGCTGTTGCTGCTGGAGTCCTTATAGCATCTCTAGCCTGATTTTCATGGATGAATTCAAAATAAAAATAAATGATAAGGAACATCAAGTAAAATTAAAAAAAATAAGTGATGGAGAATATCAGGTATTTTATGATGAATTCATCTATGAAGTTTCTATTTTAAAGAAAGCGCAGATAAGGAAAAATGATGACGTCCATTATCGAAAAGAAAATGATATTATTTATGTTGAGTCGGTGGTGGGGGGTATTGTCCTTAAACTAGAAAAAAAGGTGAATGAGCGAGTGACAAAGGGGGATCCAATAATGACATTAATTGCAATGAAGATGGAAACAATAATTCATGCCCCTGAGTCAGGATTATTGTTAGAAATAGCAGTGAATGAAGGAATGATAGTTGAAAAGGGTGAACTTCTCTTCACAATAGGTACAAAATAATGAGAAAAGTTTATTAATATGGGAATTGTTAATGTGATAGAAGAAAATCAAAATACGAAAAACAAATGCCCCTCAATTGAGATAAGTGGCAATCCCTCTGTTGAGGAAATTATTGTAATACTTTCATTGTTTAATCTTAGGGAGGCGGATAAATGAGGCCATTAGAAGGAGTAAGAATATTGGATTTAAGCCATGTGCTTGCAATGCCTTATTGTACCATGATACTAGGTGATCTGGGTGCTGAGGTCATAAAAATAGAAAAGGTAGATGGAGACGACTCTAGAAAATTTGGGCCATATAAAAATAAGGAAAGTGCCTACTTTATGAGCATTAATAGGAATAAAAAAAGTGTCGTCATAAACCTGAAAGAAGAAAAGGGGAAAGAAATCCTTAGAGAATTGATAAAAATCTGTGATGTAATTACGGAAAATTTTAGACCTGGTACAATGAATAAGCTTGGATTTTCATATGAAAACGTCAAAAAAATAAATCCTAATATTATCTATGCCACAATATCTGGGTTTGGAAATGATTCAATTTATACTGAAAGGCCCGGATATGATATTATAGCCCAAGCTTATGGGGGGCTTATGAGTATAACAGGGTACCCTGAGAATCCACCAACAAGAGTTGGATCCTCAGTTGCAGACATAATGGCCGGTATGTTTTCAGCTATAGCAATTCTAGGTGCATTACGAACTAAAGAAAAAACTGGACTTGGCCAATATATAGACACTGCAATGGTAGACTGTATTTTTGCAATTTTAGAAAATGCAACTGTTAGATATACTGTTTCTGGAGAAGTTCCCCAGAGGATTGGTTCAAGGCATCCAAGCCTTACACCTTTTGATGTCTTTAAAACACTTGATAGCTATATGGTCATTGGGATAGGAAATGATAATTTATGGGAAGTATTTTGTAAGAGTATCCCTGAATTCAATTTATTAGTAATGGCAGAAAGATTCAAGACTAATGATTTGAGGACAAAGAATCAAGCAGAGTTAAAGAAGATTATTGAAGAGTGGACACAAAAGCATACTACTGAAGAATTAGTGACAATTATTACAGATGCTGGTGTTCCTTGTAGTCCTGTCAACACTATTGATAAGATCATAAAGGATCCAAATACAAAATACAGAGATATGCTCTTTGAATTTGATCACCCAATAGCAGGAAAGATGACTACCGCAAATAGTCCTTTGAATTTGCCGCTAACACCTTGTAAAAATCATGTACGCCCACCCACACTTGGTGAAAATACTGAAGAAATTTTATCTAAAGTGTTGGGATACTCCAAAGAAAAGATTGAGGAGTTAAAGAAGGATAAAATTATTTATGGGAGGGGGTAGATAGGTATGAAAAGAGAGGATATAATCAAAAAATTGAAAACTTTAAGTGCTGCTTCTATCAGTGATGCCCTAAAAAAAAGAGGTTCTGTTGATGAATCTATTAAATCCGTAAAACAGGGGGACTTTATTTGTGGTCCTGCTTTCACAGCAAAATGTTGCCCGGGTGATATGCTCACAGCCCTAAATGCTTTAGACGAAATTAGTGAAGGTGAAGTCTTGGTGATTGATGGAGGAGGAATTACCAAATTTTCCCTTTTTGGAGACCTTATGGCAATGCAAGCTAAACTCAAGAAAGTAGCTGGTGTTGTTATAGATGGATCAGTAAGGGATGTTAAAGGAATACGAAAAGAGAATTTACCCGTATTCTGTCGTAGCGTCGTTACAAAGGCTGGTAATGCAACAAGACATGGAGAGATGAATGTTCCAGTAGTATGTGGCGGAATCATTGTGAATCCAGGGGACTGGATAGTTGGAGACGATGATGGTGTTGTAGTTATCCCAAAAGATATTGTTGAAAGTACTATACATATTGCTGAAGAAACTTTTAAAAGGGAGGCAATACTCAGGGAAGCTATACAGCAGGGAAAATCTATTAGTAAATTGCTTTAAATTTTAATCTGGGTGCAAAGATGTTCGAACGCTTGAGGGGCACTAGGGACTTCCTTCCAAATGAGATGGCAGCAAGAAAAAAAGTCTTTTCCTCAATAAAAAAAACTATTGAAGAATTTGGATTTTTTGAAACTGACACACCTGCAATCGAACTATTTGAACTCTATTCTATTAAAAGTGGCGAAGAGATTATCGAAGAGCTTTACGCTTTTGAAGATAAAGGTGGGAGGATGATCTCTTTGCGCCCAGAGCTTACCCCTTCAGTTGTTAGAGTTTTAGTTTCAAGAGCTAAAGAACTCTCATTTCCGGCAAAATGGTATTCAATACCAAGGCTTTGGAGGTATGAAAGGCCTCAAAGTGGAAGATTAAGGGAATTTTACCAGCTTAATATTGATATTTTTGGTTCTGAAGATCCAAGGGCTGATATAGAAGTTATTTCATGCGCTATAAAGTTACTTTGTGACTTGGGTTTCGATGAGTCGGATATTGAGGTAAGGATATCTGATAGACGTATGCTCCAGGAATTTCTTCTAAATCTTGGAATAGAAAACTATTTTGATGTTCTCAAAATAATAGATAAGAGAGAAAAGATAAGCGAAAAAGACTTTAATGAAATGCTTATAGGTATAAACTTAAACAATGATCAAATAAAGGAAATAGAAATTTTTCTCAATTCGAAGGGTAACTTCCTCAGTTCTATTGACGCTCTTTCGAAGAGTTATAAAGGGGAGGGGGTATCCAGAATCATTGAATCTCTCAAAAAGATTGCACAAGACTTAAACGACAGGGGTTATGAAAATTTTGTTACTTTTGACCCATCAATTGTCAGAGGTCTTGATTACTATACTGGTATGGTGTTTGAAGTACATGATAGAAAAAGAGAGTTCCGAGCATTATTTGGTGGAGGCCGATATGACAATCTAGCCGAACTTTTTGGGGGAGAGCATATACCAGCTGTTGGATTTGGGATGGGTGATGCAGTTTTAGAACTCATGATGAGGAGAAAAAATATTTGGCCTGAAGAAAAAGTTCAGATTGATATCTTCATTGCGACTATAGGGAATGTCGAAAGGGAAGTCACTAAGGCACTAACTAGTTTAAGGGGCAGTGGATTTAAAGTTGATTTTGACATTATGAACAGGAATCTATCAAATCAGATAAAATTTGCAGACAAGTTGGGTGCAAATTATCTTTTGATTATAGGCGAAAGGGATCTAAAAGAAGGGAATGTGACATTACGTGAATTAAAATCTGGCAGTGAAACTAAAATTTCTTACAATAAGTTCATTTCTTCGCCATCTAGTCATTTAACGAAAGTTTTATAAAATACTTAAAGGGTATTCTGATTAAGCCGGGGTTGTCGAGAGGCTCGGCCTCGGACTGCAGATCCGATTACGAGGGTTCAACTCCCTCCCCCGGCTTCGCAAAAGGGGACATGGTGTAACCAGGCCATCATCATGGACTCCAGAATCCTTTCCAGATGAAAGAGATGACTGATGGCATTTGCCGATGAAGAAATTCTGGAGTTTGATGGGGAAATCCATGGATCAGGGTTCAAATCCCTGTGTCCCCACCTTTAAGGTTGATTTTATGAACACTTCAAATTTTACCACAGTATCTAAACTTGTCAGACCTGAAAATCTAAATCATCACGGCACCCTATTTGCAGGTGTTACTTCAATGTGGTTTGTTGAAAGCTCTTTTATTGAAGCATCAAGGGTGTATGGAGATCCCTCTAAGATTGTCTGTATAAAGGTCCATGGTATGAAATTTATTAGACCTGGAAACAACGGAGATATTCTAGAGATTAAGTCAATTTTGGCACATGTTGGAAAAACAAGTCTTACTATATACACAAAAATATATCTAAGGAATACTAATGACCAACTCGTTGATGGATTTGTTACTTTTGTCACAATTGATGAAAATGGTAAGTCTATGCCACATGGGATTAAATATGAAAAACCAAGTGAAGGAGAAGGGTTGACACTCTGGAATGAAGTAGAGAGATTGAAACATTCCGATACTCAGACAAAAATGAATTAAATAGGGAGGGGTTGCCAAGCTTGGTCAAAGGCGCAGGATTCAGGGTCCTGTTACGTAGGTATTCGGGGGTTCAAATCCCCCTCCCTCCACTTCTTTTATTATTCCATTTGTTTAATCTTTAATTTCTTTTCCTCACTTTTGATATAAAGTACACCCCAACAACTAGAGTTAAAACTGAAATAGCTATATCCAAAAAATTAGTAGATATTCTGTTCGCTAATCTGTAATATAACACAGATAAACTAGTTCCAACACAAAGACACCCCAAGAGTAGTTTGTAGTTCATACACCTTGTATAGACAAACAACTTAAAATTGTTTCTATATATTTATTTTCTTAAAACATTTTCAACTTCGTCTTTTCTCATTCCGGCCTTAATATCATCAGAATAGAGTATCTTAATCATTTTTACATCAATTGCAGAGTATTTTTGTGTATATGACCACCTCTCATAAAAGATACTATCGGGATATCTCAAAGAATCTTTCATAAGGCCTAAAGATTGAGTCAATTCCTCCCTGATCATATGGGATCTTTCTTCTTGGAGTAATGATTCATCAGTTGCAATACAGATATCGCACTCATAAATTATATTGTTTCTCCATTTACAAAAAAAATATCCATAGTTTCCAGGAACAGCATTGCAAATAGAAAAGTCATGAATAGGAACAAAATAAATATTGATGTTGGGATTTGATTCATCGATATAGACTGATATCTTATCACCAATAATGTCGTTGATATCAGATATTGTCATGTTCAAAGCTGATAAATCCCTCTGATTTGGAGTTCCATTAATTTTAATCTTTATGTCAGAATCCCATTTTCTGATAGGTTGAGTGTTTCCACCATACTCAGTTCCAATAGCGATTTCTTTGAAATATTCTATCTCTTTATCTGTATACTTAGGGGTAATATTTTCATTTTGAACATGAATGGGTGTTGTTTCATCAAAAGATAGGCAACAGATGTTTAATACTAAGATAAACAAAATAATAGAGGATTTAATCACGATAAAAGATAATAATTTGAATATATAATGATATCCCAAAAATATAGGGGATATAAGAAATTAGCATGCAGTGATTACTTTTTTTTGTATTTATTTTTATAATAGTGAAATACCGCGGCAATGATTACTATTGGAATTGACATCCTTAAAAAAAATGCAATTAGCAATGTTTGAAATGGTGTTAGCCCCATGTAATCACTTAAATCTCCTTTTCAACAAAGTATAAGAATAATGTCGCACTTAAAAGGTCTGCTGCCCCTCCAGGGCTTATGTTCGATTTAAGAAACTCCATCTCTAAGTCTAATATTTTTGTCATTCCTGTCGTTGTTAATACTCCGCCAACTTTAATTATTTCTTCTGATTTTTTCTGTATACTATAATATGCGTCAATGCCATTTCTAGAGATAATATTCGTGTCTTCTGCTTTTGACATTATAGCTATCAATGCATGGAGTGAAGACTTGTTTAAATCTAGGGTTTTTTCATAGGCTTTTGTAAACTCAGGTAAACCATACTCCATCACAGTAGGTAATCCCTTTTCAACTTCGCCCCGGATACCTGTGATTCCATGCTTTAAAAAAATATTTTCACCTTTTGAGAGGGGTTTTTTACTCTTCCTGATAGATTCGAGTTCCTTTTTTGTTATCCCTGAAGTAATTTTTGAAACAGAAGAAGAGATATTTTTGGGAGAAAGTTTTCTTTTTTTCAGTAGGTAACCTGAGGCCCCAAGTATCAGATAAAAGAGAAATATGAGGCCTTTTTGGGTATTGACGCCTTTTGTTACTTCAAACATTCTACTCTCGACATCAAGGCCAAGTTTTCTTAAAGGAGGAAGCATTTTATTAAGCTCACCATTATAGTTATAACCATAGTGGGATACTTCTTTAAATCCTTGGCTCAATACAGCGGTGCTTTTCAAAAACAGAGTAAAATCCATATCTCTATGGGCCCCAGAAGAAAATGGGGTTACGAGCCCTGGTTTTGGATAAGTAGATACTTCAAGGAGTATGCTTCTAGTTGCAAGCTCCCCTAATATGTCCACTTTTTTCATAGGTATGCCTCAACAGTTTCTCTATCTATTAACACTACATCTCTAAGTCCTTTACCAAGCAATGTATCACTTTCGGATGCATATTCTTTAAGGTTTATGCCATAGCCTGATCTAAGATGAATTTCAACATCAATCTTAATTCCATGAGATAACTCTACTTCATTACATGTTGACAATAGCTCAATTAATTCTTTTTGATCAAAATCTTTAACTATTAGATCAAGATCTGATTTTTCATGAGTGTATGGCAATCCAGTGATAATTTCAAGTGAGGTTGATCCCCACACACCTAAGTCGTATTCATTTATTATTTGTGATAATGCTTTAAGGGTAGGAGTTCTCTCTTCAAAATTATATTTGGTAATTTCATAAGGAGTTATTAATTTTATGATTTTATTTCCAGGAACAGAAGCTGCAAATCTGAGTCTTCTACCATCTTTAGTGTATGGGTGCACGAAACCGATAAAAACTTTCTCATTTTCTGAGTAGTAGTTATCTCCTGTAGTAGTTTCTATTTCATCACGTCTTACAATCCCTGGGAGTACATTCTTTAAAATAAGTTCTTTGAAATCCTCATTTTGAATTAGTGAGGTGTCGATTTTTTTCCAATCTGAAAATACAAGATCATGCCTTTGGAAAATCATGCTGAGATTTACCTATCCTTCACCCAACATGGGTCTTTGACACTCATAGTTTGATAATCAAGTTGTGCTTGAACAAGTAAGTCAAACATTTTAGTTTTAATAGGTCCTTCAATTATAATAGGATCGTTATTTTCTTCATATCCTTTTGGTATTATTGAAGGTTTAAGCTCTAGGACAGTTCTGTCAGAATTTAGTACAACATCATCAGGTACTTTTGCCACTTTGGATTTAATTCTCAAAATACTTCGGCAGGCTCTTTCAATGGTCTGTTTAGCGTTAAGTGTTGTCTCTCTGACATAGATTTCATAATCAGGTTGAGTTCTAGCCCTCATATAGGTAATTATTTTTCCATTTTTATCAAGCGCATGCCCGGATTCAACTACGGGGAAACTGTCGCCAGTTGGTAGTCCGCCAACAACTGCCTCTTTAAAATCACGCCCAACATCAGATCTTACAAAATCAATATCCTCCCTTACAGGATTCCCATTCATCGTGATCCAGCCAAACTCTTGGGTTCCATATATATCATTGACTCTGGCCCCTAAAATATCTTTAATGATATCAACTGCCTCTAAGTCTAAGGGCGTACCAATACAGTTGACTATATCAACTTTAGGTAGATCGTCTACAACGTTTAATTTGATGGCATCGTTTAAAGATGTTTTTAAAAATGCAGATTCACCGAATATTACGTTTGGCTCCTTATAGTATAAATCCATCAGAAAAGAATCCCTTGATGATTTTGTAAGGAATGCCCATGTTACACCCAGCTCTTCCAAAGCGTTTCTAGTTATGGCGTTTAAAAGTGGGGGATAACAAAACATAGCTTTTTGGCCGGATTTGANCCCTGCCATCTTTAGTGCATTTTTTCCTACATTTTTTCTATATTCCTTCTCATTTGGCGTTATTCCAACAATGTTTTGCCATGCGGTTGTACCTGTTGTAAAGGTGATATAGGCNTAGTTTAGAGGTGTGTGTACCTCTTCAATAATATGCGCAGCAGTAGGTCCATTNATNCCTTTATCGGCGAGTGTTCTGTGCTTCATTTCATCGAAAGACGGAACAGTAGAAAAGGTTTCAACACTATCTTTTAATTCTTCAAAATAGATGTTTGATTTTTTTTCCATTTAAATTCCTCAAAATATAAAAATATAAAATAAAGGAAAATTATTTTAGTAATTCGGGTAGAATCTTTTGGTATTCTTCGTCAATCTTTTTGATGGCTTCCATTCTCTTCTTTCTGCCGCCTCTCTGTGCACCGATTTCCCCTCTGTGCCAAATTCCAAGTTGGTCTCCTTTGCCCTGCTTTCTAAGATCCCTTACTTCCTTTACTGTCTTAATGATTGTAGCTCTCATGTCTTCTGGCTTTTTGACCATTTCATCGATGCCGCCAAGATCATAAAAGTATTCGGCCCCTGATGCAAATACTGGGTTTGTTTTAACTAGTTCATTGAGCCTCTCCAAAGGTATCTTTGTAATAACTGCAATACTAGTTGTTGGCATAACGTGAACAATTGTTCCATATTCTTTTGGAAGTGCAAGAATTCTATCTGAAAGTAGTCCGTGGCATAAGAATCCACCGCTGACAGCCCTTCCTATAATCATTCCAATTACAGGATGCCCCGCCAATCTAGCATCTTCAATTGCAAACTGGTAGGAAGCAGTACCTTTAGTCATCCCCACAATTTCTTCTATTTTACCTGGACTGTTTCCCGGTGTGTCAATCAAAAGGATGATTGGCCTCTTCTTATCTTTTGGCCTATCTTTATCTGCATCAATGGTAGCATATATTGCCTGAGAGAATTTGTAAGCCTCTTCCATTCCCAAGATTCCGCTGTAGACAACTCTAAATCTGGGATTTGGTCTTCTAGAGTTATTGGCCAGGACTGAACATATCTCACCATCTAACATTGCTTGACCAACCATTACTGGAGGTGCAAGTTCAGCATCAAGGTGAGTAGTTCCTATTATATTTTCTTGGAATGAATCTTTGTCAAAGATCATCTGAATTGCTTCTTCTGTCTTTCCAATTAGTGTAGTTATCATTTAAATCCTCCTTGGCCTTCTTTTAACAACTGAAAGAAACTTATCCTGAGGCATCTCTGGTATCTCATCGACATTTGTATTTCCGTATATTTTCCAGAGATCTTTAGAGTCCTTTATTTTCTTCTCGGCTGCAAGTTTTACAACTTCAAGATTTTCTTCTACAAGTTGAGGTGAACCTACTTTTCTAGTCTTTGAAATTTTGCTCATAGGTTGATCTACAATATTTATTATTGTATCTCTAAATGTACCAATTGAGTCTTTTATTAAGTAGTCTACATCTCCAAGAATGTATTTTGACCTTGCTCCCATGGTCCTCCAAATAAGAGCCCTATCTGAAGCATCGAATTCATCCTTTCCGACCTCTTGTTGGATAACTTCAGGACCTGTAAGACCTATTCTTCCGAAATCGTTTGCTATAACAACATCAGCACTTAAACAAACGAAGCCTTGTGCGCCGTATGCTCCAATTGTACTGCCAGTTAATGCTATGTAAGGTACTTTATTTTGAAGTTCCCAAATAGTTTCCATTGATTCAGAGTGCATTAAAAGTCCAGCGTTAGCTTCATGTAGTCTAACTCCACCAGAGTCAAATGACACAATACATATTGGTTTCCTATCATCTGGTACTGTCCCGTATTTTTCTTTCATCTTCTCATATGTCTTTAAGGCAAGTTTCATTGTGTAGGCCATCTTGGCTCCATTGACTTCACCTAGAGCGCCACCTACAAATTTTCCCTCCTGAGAGATTACAAATACAGGGTGTTTTTTTATCATACCCACGCCGACAGTTATTCCATCGTCAAATTCAACTGCTTCTCCAAGAATCAGTAAGTGAGGGCTAGTCATTTTGTCTCTTGGACCTAGAAATTCTTTGAACGTGTCTTTATCAACTATTCCATAAGCTCTTTCCCTCGCAGTTGCTTGGTAAAAGCTTTTACTTTGAAGATCTTCCCAATTTATTCTCATAAAATCACCTATTGGAGACCTCCTCCATTGTCTACTGCCTGTTGAAGTCTTCTGATAACTACTGCAGGGGTAGCTGCGTTGTCATTTATATCGACTTTAACTCCAGAGAGTCCAGTTTTATCAATAAATTTTTTAACAACAGTTTCCCAAACGTCATCAAATCCAACAACTGTGGTTAAAATGTGGATTTTAATTTTACCTTTAAGGGCGTTCTCCTTTTCAATTAAAACTTCAAGATCCCCACTGGCTACAACACCGATGTGAGACCATTCGTCCTTTATTGTTTTGGGACTTTCTGGCTTAAATTCAAAGTTTAATTCTCTTAAAGCCATTTATTCTCCCCCGTTCTTTGGATTGTTCAAATGTTTTTCAATGAAGTCTGTGTGGAAAACTCCTCCCCTAAAGATTTGATTCTTCATAACTTTTTTGTGGAATGGGATTGTTGTGTTAATACCTTCAACGAGGAATTCGTCAAGTGCTCTATACATCCTATCTACTGCCTCATTTCTGTCTTCTCCCCATACAATCAATTTTGCTATAAGAGAATCATAAAATGGCGGAATCTGATATCCTTGATAACATGCTGTGTCTACCCTGACAAAAGGGCCACCCGGTAGGATGAGTTTTTCTATTAGCCCAGGTGATGGAACGAATGTGTTTGGATCTTCTGCATTTATTCTGCATTCAATTGCATGTCCCCTAAGTTGAACGTCCTTTTGGGTGTATGGTAGCTTTTCCCCAGCTGCTACTCTTATACCAGTCTTAACTATGTCTATATTAGAAATCATTTCAGTTACACAGTGTTCTACCTGAACTCTTGTATTCATTTCCATGAAATAGAAATCATTCTCTTTATCGTTGTATAGGAATTCTACAGTCCCAGCACCTTCATATTTTGCAGCAAGTGCCGCTTTTACTGCAGCATCACCCATTCTCTTTCTAATTTCTGGGGATATAGCAGGAGATGGACCTTCTTCAACTAGTTTTTGATGTCTTCTCTGAATTGAACAATCTCTTTCTCCTAGATGTATTGCATTTCCATACTGGTCAGCAATAATCTGGATTTCAATGTGCCTTGGTTGTTCAATAAATTTTTCAATGTAAACATCTGGATTACCAAATGCAGCCTGAGCTTCTGCTTGACATGACCTTAAAGCTGATTCTAATTCTTTTTCAGACTTTACAAGTCTCATGCCCTTTCCACCGCCGCCTGCGGATGCTTTGCAGATAACAGGGCAGCCAATTTTCTTTACGAGGCTTTCAGCTTCCTCGACTGTTTTTATAATACCATCAGAGCCCGGTGTTACAGGTACTCCGCCTTTTTTCATAGTATCTTTAGCTGTAGCTTTGTCTCCCATTGCGTCAATTGACTCTGCACTGGGGCCTATGAATTTAATGTCATTGGCTTTACAAAGCTTAGAAAATCTAGAGTTTTCTGCAAGGAATCCGTATCCAGGATGAATACCTTCTGCACCCGTGACAATTGCGGCATTTATGATATTCATCATATTTAAGTAACTCTTAGTTGATTGTGCAGGTCCGATATTGACTGATTCGTCTGCAAGTTTTACGTGAAGTGCATCTTTATCAGCATCAGAGTAGACCGCTACAGTCTTTATTCCCATTTCTTTACATGCCCTAATTATCCTTACAGCAATTTCTCCTCTATTTGCAACAAGAACTTTCTTAAACATATTAATCCTCCTTACCAATTTCTAAATCTGACTGGCGGTTCGTATAAACCTCCAGACCATTCTACAAGTTCACTCATGCTCTTTGCAGCAAGTTTTGATCTTTTAGCATCATTATAATATAGGTTTAAATCTTCAGGAAGTGCAACTATTCCGGCTTTTCTAAGTTTCTTAGTCTGTGCATCATCAGCTGCAAGCCCTAGAGGTGTATATCCTGCTACTGCTTTAATTGCGTCCATCCTCTCCTTTAATGATTTACATTTGTGTATGTATGCTATTCCTTCTTCAGTAACAATGTGTGTGATATCATCTCCGTAAATCATGATTGGAGGTATCTCAAACTTTGCTTGCGCTTGTAGTTTGAATGCATCTAGTTTTTCTATGAATACTGGAGACATTCCTTCTCCAAATGTTTCTACCATTTGCACAACAAGCTTTCTTCCCCTGTGAATTGGCCCAATTAATGACTCTCTCATCCCGTCTTCTTTTGAAGCCAAAAGCCATCCTTTTGATGGGTGCCTTCTTCCTGGAGCGTTACATGCCATATTTGGAGCTCCACCAAAACCTGGGATTCTCCCAGCTGTTGCAGCGGCACTGTTACCAAATTGGTCAATTTGAAGTGTTGACCCGAAGAATGCATCAACAGCATAGTGACCTGCGGCTTGGGACATTACTCTGTTAGACCTCATTGTTCCATCAGGGCCAATCGGAAATATATCAGGTCTTGCCATAATATATTTCTCCATTCCAACTTCACTGCCAAATGGCATGAAGGATTCTGCCCATCCTGATTCGATTGCAGGTATCATTGTTGGATGTGGATTTAATGCCCAGTGTGAACAAATCTTTCCTTTTAATCCCATCTCTTCTCCAAATGTTGGAAGTAAAAGTTCTACTGCTGCAGTGTTAAACCCAATACCGTGATTTAGGGTTTTAACTTCATATTTAGCATAGACACCAACTAAGGCCATCATGGCTATGAATATTTGGGATTCTGTAATTAATCTTGGGTCTCTTGTAAAGAGCGGCTCAATGTAGTATGGTTCCTCTGTAGGTATAATAAAGTCAATCCATCCCCCAGGTACATCTACACGAGGTACTTTATTGACTATCTCATTTACTTGTACTATTACAATACCTTTCCTAAATTTAGTAGCTTCAATTATTGAATGGGTTTCTTCAGTGTTAAATCCAGTGTAAAGATTCCCCTCTTTGTCTGCGGCATTTGCGGCAACTAAACATACTTTTGGGGTAAGGTCAAGATATGTTCTTGCAAACAATTCCATGTAAGTGTGAATTGCACCAATTGTTATTTTTCCATTCATTACCATATTTGCAAGTCTTGCTGCTACAGGACCTGAATAACAAAAATCTACTTTTGAAGCAATACCTTTGTCAAAAACATCTAAGTGTTCAGGTAAAGCAAGTACTGATTGTATCATATGAATGTTATTTACTTTAGAAGGATTAACTTTTGCAAAAGCCTTAGCTAAAAAATTAGCCTGCTTCTGATTGTCTCCTTCAATTGCTACTCTGTCTCCTGGTTTAACAACAGCTTCTAAAAGAGCTACAGCATCTGCTGGATCAACAATTTTTGTACCTGATTTCACAAAATTCTTTGCTTCAGCAAGTCTTTTTTGTGTATCTTCTCCTTTTTTATCCCATCCTTTCTTTGCTCTCTCTATTCTATCGTCATAGGGTATACCTGACACTTTACCGGGTGTTTGAAATATATCCCTTAGGTAGTTTATATCTTCCATAAGTATCACCTTAATAGGGAGTACCCAGCTTAGAGAGGCTCGAGAAGTACTAGTACCTGTCCAACTTTGACAAGAGTTTCATTTACTACTTTAATTTCTGCAATTCTCGCTTTTCTTGGTGCGGTTACTTCATTAAACATTTTCATAGCTTCAACAAGTGCAATAACTTGTCCTGCTTCTACAATATCTCCGGTCTTTGGAAGTGGTTTCTTATCAATTGTAGTTCCAGGGGATACATATGCCACTCCTGGTGTTGGAGCTGTAAGCTCAATCATGTTTGAAGATGCAGCTGCCTTTGGTGCTTCCTTTGTGACAGGTGCTACAGTTTCTTCAACTGCGGCTGCAGTCGTCATAGCTGCAGGTATAGAAATTTGAGGTTGAGTAGCATGAACAGTGGCACTACCACCAGCAACAACAGTTCTAATCTCAACGGAATCCTTTCTGACTACCAACTCTGCAATATTATTTTTTTTACAAGCTTCAAGAATTGATATTAAAGACTCTAAATTTAACATTTATTTTCCTCCAAAATTATTTCTCTTACCTCTAAAAGGTAGTTGTTTTAAGAGATTAAAAATCCATTTAAAAATCTTTTGATTGTATTAAGTACAAAGTGCAAAAAATAATATAAAATAAATAAAAAATAATATTATAAATATATGATTGTGCAATATATTGCCAAATTTAAGCCATGATTTCTAATTTTAGGCCTAATTATCATGTCATTTTTATGTACTTGTAAGTCATCATTTTATACAAGAGTTTGCTTGCAACAAATTCTGAAACAGAAGATCCTTCTTGTGGTGCTACTTCAACGATATCTACTCCAACTACATTCCTTCTGAAAAAAACTTCTTTTAAGAAATCACAAACTAGATACCAAGATAAGCCCCCAGGTTCAGGTGTTCCAGTTCCCGGAATGAGAGAAGGATCAAAAACATCTATATCAAAGGTGACATAAACATTTTCCGATAGATTTTCAATTGCTCTATTAAACCAGCTTTTGTTGTCATGGATATCTTTTGCGTAAAAAATATTATAATTCCCACTGCTGATTTTTTCATATTCTTCTTCTGAAAAGCTTCTAATACCTACTTGAACAATAGGGGCATCTTCACTAACTCTTGACATTACTGAAGCATGACTATATTTATCACCTAGATATGCATCTCGTAAATCCATATGTGCATCAAATTGTAAAACAGAAAGATCTTTGTATAGTTTTTTGGCTGCTTTTACTGGGGCTTGAGATACAGAATGTTCACCGCCCAAAACGCATAAGAATTTATTATCATTTAATATTTTGAAAGACTCGTTCTCGAGGTCATGCATTACTTTTTCCATTGATTTATCACAATTAATTTCATTTTTTGTGTGAATTCCTAATGTGCATGTTGAAACAAAAAATTCTTCATCAAAAAGTTCCATGTTCTGACTTGCATTAATAATTGCTTTTGGCCCTAAAGAAGTGCCTCCTTTATAGGAGACTGTCTTTTCTAACGGTACAGGCAAAACTACAAAATAGGAACTCTCATAATTTGAAAAATTTTCTTCAAGTCCCCCATAGTTGTCTGGCACTTCCATATTCAACTAACCACATCGAATCCTTTAAGTCTCTTTAGAGTATCGGCAAATTTCTTGGCATAGGTTCTACATTGTTTTTCAGCTCTTTCATCGGGTGAGCCAATCGAAACAGGCCCGTAATGATCAGCATTATGGACGCCTACTACCACCATTCCATGAATCAACATGGCTTTCAAGATTGAGAGTAATGTAGTTTCGTTTCCACCCCCGATGTAGGCACTAGAAGTAAAGGCTCCACCAAGTTTTCCGGATAAATCGCCGTGATACTTTATGCTTCGATCAATTAGCTCTTTCATTTCAGCTGCCATATCACCATAATAAGTTGGAGATCCGAGGATAATGCCATCATAGTCCAACAAGTAGTCTGGTGAAGTTTCATGAACATCCCTAACTTCTACATCAATTTTTTCATTTCTCAAAAAAGTTGCAAGTAGATTCGCCATTTCTTTGGTATTTCCAGATTTAGTATAATAAACTATTAGTACAGAAACCATATCAATCCTCTATCTTTATTTTTATTTTACCTTCCTCATACCCTCTAAGAGGGGATAACATCCCTTTTATAGTATTAGTAATTATTTCCTCAACAAAAGGATTAAGATCAATATCTTTTCCATTAATGCTTATTTCAATTTTTGACATATCTACCCCCATCTTTATTATTTTCAATTATTTATAAATATCTCTGTTTTAGGTAGAGTTTGTATTGGAAAATATCTTTATACGCCTTAATAATATGATTGATTAATTTTATATATTAAAAAATAAAATATATATTGGAGATAATCTGGTTACTGAGAAAATTTATGAAAAGGCAAAACAGTATCATAAAAAAGAAATTTTCGTTAGAGATATTTTTATTTCTAGAGAAGAGGTAGATAATTTACGACATATTAGTTTACCTTCAGGTGTCCATCTTGATATTAAAAAATTAAAACAAGGATTTCTCGCTCGTTTTTCTGGGGATACTGAAAAGGTGATAATGGTCGTGAAAAATCTTTTTGAAGAGTAAAGCACAATATAGCTCAAATTAGATTAACTTTTATTTTTATCAGTCAAGTGTATTTTACCNTACATTCCCCCCCCACCAGGTTCAATGTAGATGTCGCCATTTCTAAAATCTAATATTGCTTGTGCCACTTTTTCACCAGCGATTTTTTCTATTTCTTCTCTTGGNGTAACAAGAAGAACATTGATTTCGTTTTTAAAAGACTGAATTAGCAACTTCCAAAGNTCCTGNACTTTTTTNGANTTTACAGAAGCAAGTCCTAAAGTTTGGACTAAGATTTCAGCAAGAGGGATAGTTTTGATATACCTTGGCCTGTGAGGTGGATGAGTAACTTCTTGATCGCACAAGTCATTAATTCTATCCACAACGCCTTTTTTTATAATCCCACCACANGTGCANCTATTTTTNNGTTNAATNGCTAATTCAATTGNGTATTTTTTATAGCATCTTGTGCAGGCGGTCANATGNTATTTGCCAAGNTCCGGATCAATACCNACATTTAAAACAAATTTATTTCCTCCACGNCTCCTTATAGCATTGATAATTTCATCATAGGTGTTATCTTTCACTTTTANTCTGTTAAACTCTCTTCCAACTCTATGTGGCCATGGAGAATGGGCATCAGAATTTGTCATGAAAGATTNTATNTTTTAGTTCGGATATGCCGTCTGCCATCTGNGTATCTGCAGAAAGNCCAAGTTCAAGGAAAGGAATGTTTTTAGTTTTGTAGCAGTGTTCAATGGAATCNTATTCTTTGTANAAGGAGGTCCAAGGGGTGAATGCATGCGCAGGCCCAATTAATCCGTCTATTGTATTGACTAGGTCTAGTAACTCATGTCCTGCTAAGTTGATATTGCATCTACCATCAGTGTCCAGATTAGGAGATTTATCTTTCACTAAATATCGAAATTCCTCAATGGCTGAAATAGAAGGAAAAATGATAATATGGTGCACTCTTCTTTGATCTTCCACTTCTGTGGTTAGGATAAATCTTATACCACTATTATGCTCAAATGTGCCCTCATCAATTTTATCAATAGATGAAACAAAGTGATTAAGCCAGTTTTTGTTAAGGCAGTCCCCTGAACCTATCGTATTTAAGCCTTTTAATTTCGATTGTTCTGCAATGATGGGAATTTCCATGTTATTAGAGGTTCCAGTAGAATACATTGAATGAATATGAAAATCAACATTAATCATAAAGTTATTAGAATATTAGCTCTTATAACGTTTATTTATGTGAGGAATATATCACAGATAATCTTAAAAGAATGTGTAAATCTAAAATTTATATGGACGTTTTTGATGTTGCAATTCTTGGAGGAGGTCCCGCTGGAATTTCAGCTGGGATATATGCTGCAAGATTCAAATTAAATGCAGTTGTTATNTCTAATTCATTGGGGGGNACTGCACAGTCTGCNCATCTCATAGAAAATTATCCNGGACATNNNGCTATTTCAGGTTTTGAGTTAATGCANAAGTTTAAAAGTCATATGAANAGTTTTGAAGTTCCCNTAATTGAAAAACATGTGCATTCTGCNAGTAAGGAAAATGACTTCTTTAAGATAAAACTATCAGANGAGGAAGTTAAAGCACGNTANATACTCATTGCAACAGGNACAAAAAGAAGAAAATTNGGNGTTCCTGGAGAAGCAAGNTTTTACGGGAAAGGTGTAAGCTACTGCGTTACTTGTGATGCATTTTTTTACAGNGATAAAACNGTGGCNGTTGTGGGGGGAAGTGATGCNGCAAATATGGCNGCCATTCTTCTATCTTCAATGGCTAANAAAGTNTATGTTATCTACCGNAAAGANAANTTAAGNGGNGAATTAGTCTGGATTGAAAGAGTAANTACAAATCCNAAAATTGAAGTTTTGTACNANTCTAATGTTGTTGAGATTAAAGGCAANGATTTTGTTGANGGAGTAAAGTTAGANGATGGTAGAGAGATANCNTTAGANGGNGTATTTGTAGANATCGGATCGATACCNGAATGTTGTTGTGCTAGTGATTTAGGTATCGAAATTAATCAAAAGGGGTATATTCAAGTTGATTCTTCCCAAAAAACGAATGTGGATAGGGCCTATGCCGCAGGGGATGTGACATCTGGATCTAATGGATTACAGCAAATTATTACTGCTGCAAGTGAAGGTGCTATTGCAATAAAAAGTATTTTCGATGATATAGAAAGATCTAAGGTGACGTTATGGAAAAAGGATTGAAGTTAACTATTTTTAGTTTATTATTAATCATTATTTTATTGTTGGCAGGTTGTAATGAATCTAGTACAGATAAAGTTCTTTCTGAATCAGATAAATTAGAAATAAAAAAATTATTTAGTGGTATGGATGGAAAAGTAGAGCTATTACTGTTTACTTCTCAATTAGGATGTTATAGTTGCTCAAAAACTGAAACCCTCATGAGAGAGATTGATGGACTTTCTGATAAAATTTCCCTTAAAATATATGATAAAGAAAAGAATGAGCAAATTGCAGCAAAATACAACATTGAATTAGTTCCGGCCGTAGTTATAGTTGGAAAAGAAAATTATGGAATTAAGCAGTATGGATTTCCGGGGGGAAGAGAGATTATGCCTTTCCTTGAAGCAATTAAAAACTCGTCAATGCAAAAACCAATTTTATCTGAAGAAATCTCCAAAAAAATAGATACAATGGATAGTCCAGTTGAAATAAAGATATTTATTACCTCAACTTGCCCTTATTGTCCTGATATGGTCAGGGGTGCAAATTACTATGCACTGGCTTCCGATAAGGTATCTACTGTTACTATAATGTCAAATGAATTTGATGAATATAGTAAAAAATATAAGGTAAATTCAGTTCCCACAATTATATTCAATGAAAAAGTCAAGAGAGAGGGGCAAATGTCAGAAGAAGCGTTTGTTAACTATCTTGTAACTTCATCATAGGGGATAAAATGAAAAAAATTTTGATATTTATTATAGGAATATTAATATTATTTGCTGGATGTGCTTCTAAGCCAAATACAAACACGAATAGTAATCCAAATAATACAAATTCATCTGATACTCTATACCAACAAATAGAAAAAGAGGCTATTTGCCCATGCAGTTCTTTATTCAATCTTAAGGAATGTAAGCAATACTTCCCAGATTGCCCTTACACGTCTATTTTAGATTCTACTATAAACAACATGATTTCTGAAGGTAAATCAAAAGAAGATATCTTGCATGCCGCCGAACGATATAATAACGGCATAATTGAAGGTAAATTAAATGATTTTAGAGAATCCCAAAATAAAGGTCGAGTGATCTTATTATACTTTGAATCGTCACTTTGTGAAATATGCCATGAGAAAAAGCCAGTGTTAAAAGAGATAGAAGAAAAGTATAAGGGAAAAATAGATATTTACAAGTTTGACAGGATAAACGATGGAGTTATATTCGATTACTTTATTGTCGATAGAATCCCTAGTATAATCTTCTTTGATGGCAAGACAAGGCTAAACGAGGTCCCCTTTAATAATGTTAGTGTCGACGGTATCAGTTCGTTACTAGATTTTACTTTAGATAAAAAGAAATAAGCAACAATGATTGATACCCAAATACTTTTAAATATCACTATTGTTAATAGGATGTGATAAAGATGAAGGTATCTAGTATTGTCGCCTTTATACTGGCCTTTGTACTTCTTATTTCTGGAATTTATGGACTCAATATAGGGCCAGTTTCACTTGAGGGGCGTCAATACGAACAAGCAAAGCAGATTGGATCTTATATTTGCCTATCGTGTATTGGATTGACTGGAAGTACGGTCAGTCATACTTTAACAGAGGATACCCTTAACAGATTAAAAAAGATTGATTATCCTGTAAAGATATGGATTTTCACTTCAAATGATTGCCCAACATGCCCTGATGCAAAGGCCATAATACTGAACTTCACCTTGGAAAATTCTAATATTACTTATGAAGAAATAAGGCTTGAAACACAAGGTCAGTTCTTTGATGCATATGCTGTATCTGAACTTCCTACACTCATTTTTTTCAATAAGGACGGTATTGTTCTAAGAAAAGATAATTTTATTCATAAAGTTGTGGGGATAGACAACTTACAAAAGAAAGTAATCGAAGCAATTGAAATGGTGAGTTGATGGGTAAAATAAAACGTATTAGAACTATATCCCAATCACTTTCTTTAATTATTATAAATCTCGGTTTTCTTGGGATATTCTTTAAACATCTTACGGGCCCTGTTTTCAATTGCTATGCATGTCCATGGGCATCTATAAGTTGTCCAATAGGATTGTTGCAGAACTTTGTGATGAATGGTCAAGTTCCAACATATGTATTAGGAACGATGGGGGCAGTGTTTGTTTTTATTGGTAGCGCATTCTGTGGATGGGTATGTCCATTTGGATTTTTGCAGGATGCAATTACCTTTGTTAAAAGTTTATTTAAAAAGAACAGTAAAAAAATAAAAAGAAAACCTCAAATTAAAAATAAATCAAAAGATCTTTCTCTAATAACAAGATTGATCGTACTTCTGGCTATTTTAGTTCTTGCAATAAGGTATGTAGATACGATCTTCTGCAAACTGTGTCCAATTGGGACAATAGAAGCAACATTTCCATATCAGGTAGCAAATGGATTTTCATACAATATTTGGCTTGGTGCAAGAATAGCTATTCTAATATTATTAATAATTATGTTTTTCATAGTTAGCAGATTCTGGTGCAGATACCTATGCCCAATAGGTGCACTGGCAGGTCCTTCTAACAAAATCAGCATTCTTAAATTATTTCATAGTGGAAAAAACTGTGAAGGATGTAGTATCTGTAAAGATGTATGTCCTCTTGATATAGAAGTTGTAGAAGATCCAAACTCGACACGCTGCACAAGATGCGGAGATTGTGTCGATAAATGCCCTAAAGGCAATCTAGCTTTTGGTCTAGATCTGTTTGGATTAGTTACCATTTCACCATTTAAAAAGAAAAAAGAGAAAGTCTCTGAAAAGAAACTTGTAACTCCAAGTTCTGAAGGTATCCCAGGAAGTAACGAAAAACAAACAGATTCAAATATTATCCCTCCTGAAGAAAGAGACATTTTGGATGAATTTAAATATAGGGAAAAGGGCACGCTTGTTGAAAGGCCGGCCTATATGGGATTCAAAAGGGGAGAAAGGGTTTATTTACCTTACGAAGAAGTAAAGAAAATAGGTATCAGGCCACCTAAAACTTCTCTTCCTGTTCTTTTAAAACAGTATTCTGAAGGCCGTCTGGCAGAGGATTACAATGCTCCAGAGGCATTTGTAGAAGAAAAGTTAGAAGAGAAATTGAGTGAAACCCCCAAGTCAATCCCTAAAGAAGAAGTTGATAAAAAGCATTTTGAAAAGTTTAGGGTTGCAAATAGAACTGAACTGCACATAGATCATCTAAAATATCTAAAAGAACTTGATATCCCAATAGAAATAAAAGCAATAGCAAATAATAATAAGGAGGTTCCTGCCGTACTGCTTGCAATTATTGATGCATCTAATCAAATAAACTTTGAATACTTAAACGCTAGAGATCAAAAAGCTGAGTGGTATTATAAAGATAGTTTACCCTCCATATACTTCAATGGAAAATACTACTCTGGGTTACTTTCAGAAGATGAATTAATCTATAAAATAAAACTAGAGCGGTACATTCTTGATAATGTCAGCTTAGTGATAGATTATACAAGATGTATTGGGTGTAATAATCAAAGTTGTAAAAAAGTATGCCCTATTTTTAAGAATATTCCAATCTTAAATGAAGGATACGGTATTTACCCCCTTGCAAAAATTGGATGTTCTCTTTGTGGAAAGTGTTTGATAGAATGCGATAGAGGTGGAATATCCTTCATATTTGGAGAAAAACTTGTGATAGATTCTAATTTTAGTATTGATATGATAAAGAAAAATAAAGAATTAATTTCTACAATATACCCTGAAACTGTCATGTTGTTCCTTGAAAAGAATAAAAAACATTCTAATAGGGCCTTAAATTTCACTATTGCGTTATCATACCTTTCACATGGTAAACTCTCATACCAAATAATAGATATTGTTAAAAATCAAGAAGCAGTATTAAAGAAAAAAATTGGCGCCATACCCTGCTTCTGGATATCTGAAAAAGTACAAATTTCAGGTATGGTTTCTGAATCATCAATTCTTGCATTTATACGAAAGATATCAAAGTGGAAAGGATGAATCTCATTGAATTAATTATTGTTGGCGCTATACAAGGGTTTCTAGAGTTTTTGCCTGTTTCAAGTTCGGGTAACGTTACATTAATTCTTATGAATTTTTTGAAATTAAGCCCTTCTGAAAGCTTTTCTTTGTCTATTTTTCTTCACCTAGGCACTCTTCTCGCGGTATTGGTATATTTCAGGAAAGACATCATAAGTATTCTAAGGAATATCAGAACTGATAAAGCGTCACATTTTTTGATAGTTTCTACAATTCTCACTGGAGTAGTTGGAATTCCAATATATCTAATACTAAAATCTATTTTTGAGAATATTAAGATAAGCCTTGGAAGTATTGTTATTGGTTTATTTTTAATAGCCACAGGGATTATTTTAAAATATAGATCACAATCTGGATTTAAAAAAGTGGAAGATTCAAATATATGGGATATGGTATTAGCTGGAATATCCCAAGGTATTTCCATTATTCCTGGGATATCTAGGTCAGGCATCACTCTTGCAACTCTATTAGGTCGAGAATTTGATAAAGAGGAGGCTCTAAGAATTTCTTTTTTGATGTCAATACCTGCAATAATTGGAGGGATGATCTTAGAAGTCAACGATGTAAATATTGTGAAAAATATGTTTCCTGCAATAGTAAGTGCATTTGTTACATCGATAATAGTGATTAAATTATTGTTAGAGTTTGCAAAAAGATTAAATTTTTCCTATTTTTGTATTGGACTTGGTGCAATTACAGTGTTAATATCCATATTAATTTTTTAGATTAATCCTTAATAAGTCACCAGACTCCAACTTCAGAATTGAATTAGCATCTCCAAGATATTTTGATATTTCAAGGTGCCCTGAAGAGGAGTATAAAGCAATTAAGTCTAATCCATTTCCCTCCTCATAGTGAGTAAGAACAGGGATATCTACCCCAAAAACTTCTATTCCCTTGATATTGACATCTTCTTTTTTCAAATTTAAAATAATATTGCCAAATGAGTCAACATACAAAATCGATATTAAAGCGATATTTTCACTTATTTCTTTTTTGAATGGAAGTTTTACATGCCGATTTGTCTTTTCTAAAAAATCCATTATACCAATGTCTAGTAATGCAGCTGCAGGAGCAAATATATCCCTTCCGTGAAAAGAATTAGAAATTGAATTAATCCCATATTTCAAGGATTTTTGACTTAATATGTCAAGATTTATTTTAAAAACTTCTCCATCAAAGAAAGAGAAAATACCATTATCTGGGCCCACGAATATATGGCCATCAAAATTGATAACAATAGGAATCCTATCTGTGCCAACTCCAGGATCGACCACAGCAACATGAATTGTTCCATTAGGAAAAAAGGCGTAGGAATTAGAAATAACATAGGCAGCTTCGTATATAGAGTACCTTTTTATTTTATGTGTAATATCAATTATTTTAGCATCTGAATTTATTTTATGAATAATGCCCTTCATTTGNCCAGAGTAAAAGTCATCAAAATCTGTAGTTAAAGAAATCATGAAGATAGTTAGGATTTATTGTTATTAAATTTACCTATATTTAATTAACNNATGACATAGTCTGTATAATTTAATTTGCGAAACATTTAAATAAGTTAACTAATAGTTAAGTTATAGAGATAACATGGCAACAACNGAGGAGATATTTGATATCNTAGGTAATCAGACAAGAAGGATGATATTAGAAATGTTAGCTACATCTCCTTGCTATACAACNGAAATAGCAGAGAGATTAGAAGTTGGTCAAAAGGCCATAAATGAACATCTTAAAATAATGCAAGATTTAGGATTAATAGATTTATTTATTCTAAAACAGAAAAGAGGAAGCCCTAGAAAATATTTCAAGATAAAAGACAACATCAGAATGGAACTTTTTGTAGCGCCAAGGGTATTTGATGCTTCTATTAAAACTGAAGAAATTGATCTAGATTCAATTTTTGAAAGGTACCCAGAATATAAAAAATTTTATGATGATATAAAATTTGATTCCGATATTAGGATAATCAGTAGATCAAAAGAAAATCTAGATTATTTAAAAAATGAATTAATTGAAATTGATAATGCAAAGGCATTCATAGAAAGATCAATTTCAGAGTTAAAAGAAAAAATATTGACAACTATAGAAGATTTAAATCTTGGGGAAAAGGAAAAAAAAATCCTTATTGAAATTGTATTAAAAGAATTATATTCTCCTCAAAGTATTTCTGAGAGCTTAAACTTAAAATTAGACGAAGTAATTGATTCTATTAAAACACTTAGAGAAAGAGGAGTTTTATAGCCTTATTTACTTTTAATTTATTCATAGTCTATCGTTAGTATTCATTTTAGGGATCCATTTTACACGAAACTAGGATAATTTTTTAAATTACCTTAGTTTAACTCCAACAGGTGCTATTAATGGCTGAAGATCTTGGGGTTACCATTTCTAGAGACGAAGATTTTTCAGAATGGTATAATCAAATTGTTGTAAAGGCAGGTCTTGCTGATTATTCTCCCATTAAAGGATGTATGGTTATAAAACCATATGGATATGCAATATGGGAAACTATTAAGGATTTTCTTGATAAAAGGATTAAAGATACAGGACATGAAAATGCATATTTTCCATTATTTATTCCTGAAGAATTTTTTGAGATGGAAAAAGAACATGTAGAAGGATTCACACCTGAAGTTGCTTGGGTGACTCATGGTGGGGACATACCTCTTGAAAGAAAGCTTGCAATTAGACCAACTTCTGAGACTATCATGTATTCAATGTATGCTAAATGGATAAGGAGTTGGCGTGATCTACCTCTTTTGATAAATCAGTGGGCCAATGTTGTTAGGTGGGAAACGAAAATGACAAAACTTTTCATAAGAACTAGAGAGTTCCTATGGCAAGAAGGACATACCGCTCATGCTACAAAAGAAGAGGCTGAAGATGAAGTAAGAAAGATGCTTGATATCTATCGGGAAGTAATGGAATACTTGCTTGCTGTTCCAACTATACCTGGGTATAAAACAGAAAATGAAAAATTTGCAGGCGCAGTCTATACCATGACTGTTGAATCATTAATGGCTGACAAAAAAGCTATGCAGGCTGGTACTTCCCATTTATTGGGCCAACATTTCTCTAAAGCCTTTGGCATTATGTTTGAAGACAAAGACAAAGAAAAAAAATATGTATGGCAAACTTCATGGGGGATGACAACTAGAACTATTGGTACCTTAGTAATGGTACATGGTGATAATAAAGGCCTTATCTTACCTCCAAGAGCCGCTCCAATAAAATTAGTGATTATCCCGATTATTTTCAAAGAAGGTAAAGAAGAAGTAATTAAGAGATGCAAAGAAATTCAAGAATTACTTGGAAAAAAATACAAAGTTAAATTAGATGACAGGGAAGGGTATACTGCAGGTTTTAAATTTAATGAATGGGAATTAAAGGGAGTTCCAATGAGGATAGAGATTGGTCCCCGGGATGTTAAAGAAAACAAAGCCGTTATTGTAAGGCGTGACAATTCCCAGAAAATCTTTGTATCAATGGATAATCTTGTCCAAGAAGTAGATAAAATTTTGGAAGATATTCAGAACTCGCTTTTTTCCAATGCTAAAGAGTTTTTAGAAAAAAATACATTTTTACCTAAAGACTACAGGGAATTGTCAGATATTTTGAATAATCAAAGAGGAATTGCAAAAGTTAGTTGGTGTGAAAAAGGTGTTTGTGAAGAAAAAATCAAAGAAGATACCGGTGCTACTTCTTGTTGCATACCTTTAGACCAGAATGGTTTAGAGAAAAAATGTATTGTGTGTGGTGAAGACGCAAAAAAAGTTATCTTATTTGCCAAACATTACTAAAGGATCTTTGACATATATGGTCCTTCTTTTTTATATTTGAATTTTCTATAGTACTCTCTAGCACCAATGCCAGAGATTATTACCATCTTTTTTAAATCTAATTCTTCTCTTGCAACTTTTTCTGCTTCAAGTAGTAGTTTTTTACCATACCCCTGATGTTGCCATCCAGATTCTTTTTTATCCCCTATTGGAATAAGGCCCCCGTATACATGAAGTTCTCTTACTATTCCAGTAGAAACCTTACGTATTTCCTTTCTATGTGCATATTCTGAAGGCTTTCTTAGCCTGATGTATCCAATCAAAATATCTTTTTTAACATCTTCAAAACTAATAAAATACTCTAATCCATTAGATGCTTCATAAATTTCACGCAATAATTTAATATTTTGAAGATCTGGATAAATTCCTTCTTTATGGGTCTTTCTCCCAACTTCCCGACATCTGATACAATTGCAATGAATATTCCTTTTTTTAAGCTCTTCTTCAATCATTTGCCCAAGATTAGAACGTTTAACGCCTGCTTGAATCAAAGTTGATGGAATATCCCTCTGAATTCTCATTGTCCTTACCCATTTTGGCATGAAATTTTTAATTTTAAGAATGAGTTCCATCGCCTCTTCAGTAGTATATGGTTCATACTCTCCTCGTTTCCACATATCATATAATTCAGTTCCTTCAAGTACAAGACATGAATAAAATTTTACCATATCTGGCATAAAGTCTTGATTAGAGAATATTGTTCTAAATGATTCGATATCCTTCCCAGGTGAGGATCCAGGTAACCCGGGCATCATATGGTAATTAATTTTAAATCCAGAATCCTTAAGAATCCTAGTTGCCTTGACAACATCAGAAACAGCATGACCCCTATTTACTTTTTTATAGATATCATCAGAGATAACTTGAACTCCAAGCTCAACTCTAGTGCCCCCGTACAAAAGCATTCTGTCACAATGCACTTCTTTTGCCCAATCTGGCCTAGTTTCAAACGTCATTCCAATACATCGTATTTTGGACTTCTCATTTAGCTTTTGAGCTATATCTAACGTTAATGGTTCATTCTCCAATATGTGCGATGCAAAATCTTTAGAATTATTTTGACCATTAAATCTAGAGATAAGTGAATTGGTGACATAATTAATATCGTACATATTGTCCAAACTCATTTCGTCTCCTAATGGATCAAAATAATTCATTGCGTTAAGACATTCTCTGATAAAATATTCCTGATAATCAAAAGATTGTGAAGGAAAGGTTCCACCCATAATAATAAGTTCAACTTTATCTATTTCATGACCAGTATTATAAAGCTGTTTTAATCTGTGAAAAGTTTGAAGAAATGGATGAAATCTAAAGCTTAATGCCCTCATTGTTGCAGGCTCTTTCCCAGTGTAGCTCTGAGGGGTGTTAATTGCATCCCCTGGACAATATACACATCTCCCATGTGGGCATTTACTTGGTAAAGGCATTACTGCGATAACAGCAACTCCAGACATAGTTCTTATTGGTCTTTTTATTAGGATATTTACAAATTCTTCTTTCCGTTCTTCTAGACATTCTAATATGTCAGAATTTCTAGGGGTCTTATCTAAGTTAAAATGGGCAGCAATTTCGGATTTTTTTAATTCAAGTTGACGGGAATTTTTTATGTTTCCATTCAAAATTTCTTCAGAAAGCTTTTTGCATGCCTCTTTATAGTCCATAATAGTAGTAGTATACTTAGATTATTAAAATTGACTGTTTCATTTTATGAAACTTTAGTGAAAACCGTTTCAAGATAATGCTTTTATATTGTTTCATACACTAAAATATGTGGTAAAAATGAGTAAAGCAACGAGAATATCTATGCTAATTTTGATTCCCGCGTTACTTTTAACGACGATACCTNTTAGCATACTTTCAGAAGACCACAATACTGCCACGATTTCTGCGATTTTATATCTAGAAAAGATAGATCCAGAAAATCCATACCTCCACCTCGCAAAGGATACGACAACTAGTAATNCAAAAATGTCACTCAATTTTGCATTGAAGGGCATTATTGAAAGCAATAAAGGACAGAAAGAGGAAAATTTGAATAAAGTTCTGGAAATAATGAGTTCGCTTAAACTAATACCAGAAGATAGGAAAGATATGTTTAATGTTTTAATCTTTGAATACAATCTTACTCGCTCACAGAAGTATATTGAAGATTTATCTAAATCTTCTAATCTAAGATATGCTGCAAATTCAAGCGAATATCTAAGACAAGCAAACGAAGATCTTAATATTAGTGCTGGAAGTGGATTGGAAGAAACAGAAGCAAAACTTAAGAAAATATCTGAGACTTACGTGAACAAGTTATCAAATTATTCTAGTCTTTACAAAGAAATGGCCTTAATGTCTTATGATGAAAAGAGATACCTTGCAACTACATTATTTTCAATATATGCTAAAAATGACAATCAACCACTCAATGAATCTTTAGATCTTATCCTATCAAGATTTGAAAATAAGTGGGATTCATTCTTTGGTACAGACGCGTTCAACGATTCAACTTTTAGTCCTGATTCTCTTAAAGAACTCCAAATAAAAGCAATTAAATATGAAGGAGAGGGGAGAACTGATTTTGCAGATGTAATATCAGATTACATTAAATTTCAGGCAATATCCTATACAGAATTTATTAATGCTATTGAGGAGGGAGGACTTTAATGGCAGAAGACGCAAAATGGAAAAAATTTTCTAGAAGATGGGAAAAAAAGGCTAGAGAATACAAACAAAAAAAGGACGAACTAGAGTCGAAATTCAATACCATCAATCAGGAAAATGAAAATCTTAAAAGAGAATTAATTTCTACAAGAGAAGAAAGAGATAAAGTAAAGGAGAGTTTCAAGGAAGTTGAGAAAAAGAGTGGCTTTAGCACTCTTGCCATAGCTATAATTCTCATTCTCGGGATTCTTTTTGCAAGTTCTGTTGCAGGATTGGCATTACTTTACAATACAAATCATACTTTGACTTTGGGTAACTCTAATCTTAATATGGAAGTTTCTTCACTAAAAGGTCAGGTTTCAAAGCTTCAATATGAAAAGAGTTTACTAGAATCAGAAAAAAGTGGTTACCAAAGTGAAATAGTTGATATTGAAAAAGAATTAGAGAAATATAAAGGGGATAGTGATGCAACTATAAGGCTTCTTCAAAGAGAAGTTCTATCACTAACTTCAAAAGCATCGAGACTTGAATCCGATATTAAGTCTAAAGAAGTTACCATAGCATCTCTTCAAAATCAACTTGCAGAGTGTGAATACCGTAATAGATGTTTCACAGTTAGTATAACCCCAGCATCAAGAACAGCAGCTACTGGTTCGGACCACTCCTTAACCTATACAATGTATGTAAATTTTGCAGGGTATAGATGCGGGAAAAGGATTGAGATCCCAATAACGCTTAACTATGACTATAACACTTCAGGAAATATTGATACCTTTGGACTCCAAGCATCATCAGGAAGTTGGTGTTGTAACTAGACTATCTAATATACCTATCTCTTTTTTCACTTATTTTTTTACCATAAATAATCGGGTATTTATCAATTTCTTTCTGTTTATTTTCTAATTTTTTAGAGTAACCAACATGTCCAATTGTATAGACCAAAACTAAAAATAAAACAATTAAAAAAGAGTTAATTAATAAAAGCTGGATCATTTTTTCAGGATAACTCCCTTTAATAATTTCTCGAAGGGATACCCCGATAAAAGAAAGGAGATAAGTAAAAGTGGGAATTTCAACTGAAATCATCAAAGCTTTAAGTTTATCCATGGAAATCTATAGGTGTTATGGCTATAATAAATATAAATATATAGGTTGTAAAATTAAAAATTTAATCTAGATAAGTAATTGAAGATTCTTTTATTTCTGGGATATATGACAAAATATCAGATTTAATAAATTCTTCAAGAGATGACCTATAAGGAGGATTTATTCCCCTAAGCCCTATGCTTATTTTATCATCTTCATAGGTAATATTTTGTGAAGATACGTCAATCCCCGGGGCTCTGACTTTGAGAATAGTGCTGATTTTATCATTCAAATCTTCAATCTTTTTGATAACTGTTACCTCATATAATAGAGTTTTTCCAGATAATGGATGATTAAAGTCTAATTTGACCCTTCCACTAGATACACTCCTAACAGTTGCCCAATGCCCATTGATCTCTATTTTTAGTCCGGCCCTTGGAAAAATCCCGTGTTTTTTAAAATCGTTTAAATGCATTAGTTGCAATAAAGAAGGGTCTCTTTTTCCAAATCCTTTTTCAGGGGGGATATCAAAAGTCTTAGTTTCTCCAACTTCTATATCCAATAAAGATTCGTCCAATCCTCTGATAACATGACCTGCTCCAACAATAATCTTTACAGGTTCGTATTTATTGCCTTCGTTATAGATGTTGGCTTGTTTAGCTTTTGTTTCATCAGTTACATCAAAGATTTTACCAGTATCTTTAATTTTTCCAATATATTGTATTTCAACAAAATCTCCGTTTTTCAATGAATCACCTATTTGTCTTCGATTCCATTTTCAGTTAAAAAGAATATTGCTTCACCTTCTGGTAAATTTGGAGAATCAACTAATCTTGCTATTCTTTGTCCACCTTTTCCTTTTCTTAGATATATTCTAATTGTAGACGAGTGGCCCAATATATGCCCCCCTATAGGTCTTGTTGGATCCCCAAAAAAAGCATCAGGCTTTGCTGAAACTTGGTTTGTAACAAATACACAAACATCCTGATTAGATGCAATATTATGTAAAGTCCTTAAATGTCTTGCAAGTTTTTGCTGTCTTTCCGCTAAGGTTCCTCTCCCAACATATTCTGATCTAAACGAAGAGGTAAGTGAATCAATTACAAGTAGCTTAATTTTTTCTGATTCGATTAATTCAACAGATTTTTCAGTGAGTAGCATTTGATGATCAGAATTAAAAGCTCTTGCCACTCTGATTCTACTCAACACTTCAGTTGGATCCAATCCAAGCCCTTTTGCCATCTGAATAATCCTTTCTGGTCTAAATGTGCTTTCAGTGTCTATGAAAATTGCCCCGCCATCAAGTCCTCCCTTTTCAATAGGTAGTTGTACGTTTACACATAGTTGGTGAGCAATTTGACTTTTGCCTGATCCAAATTCACCAAAGGCTTCGCTTATAGCTTGTGATTCGAATCCTCCAGCTATTAGTTCATCAAGTCTTTTACTTCCAGAAGTAATTTTACCAATAAATTTTCTTTTTTCTAGTAGTTCACTAGCAGTTATAAATCCGCCAACATCAGCAGCTTCTCTGGCCGCTTCAATTATCTTAGCGGCAGAACTCTCACCAATTTCAGCGATTTCAAATAACTCTTTTGGAGAAGCTACAGCTATTGACTCAACAGTTCTAAATCCAGCTTCCCTGAGCTTTTCCGCTGTTTTAGGCCCTATACCTGGAAGATCTTCCAGATCTTTTATTTTTTCCATTATATCACCATAAAGATTTCTTTAGCTTTGGATATTGGATTAATTTCATCAATCCCGTATCCGTAAAACTCTTTTAAGTTATTATTTTCATAAATTCTGACTTTAATATCATATTCCTTCCAGGGTTGTACTTCCTTTTTAATTTTACCTCTAATACTCCCAAATCCATCATCACAAATGACAATGAAACTGTCCCCATCATTGACTATATGTCTAATCAAAGGACTAATTATGCAATAATCGTTATTTACGAGTTTATCTATTGTTTTGAGGGGTGGATTCTTGATGGATTCAAGAGACGGGATGCCATATTCACCTTTTTCAACAGATGTGGCTTTAATATAAAGCACTTCAGAATCCTTTTCGAGTGTTCCAAGTACTTTTACAGAATCCCCTATAACAAAATTTTTATTTTCTATTTGAACTAGAGAAGTGGGAATGGTGCCTGATTCATCTACGAGTATTAAAAAATCACCTTCAATTCCACCAACTCTGGCAAAGACATTAACACTATCGGATAATTTATAATCAGAGATTTTCTTTTCATGAAATTCTTCTGCTTTAAAAGATTGTATTCTAGATCCAAGCCCAAGATGTGCTTCCAGGCCATTATTGAATTTTATGTTGCATGATTCAAGCCTTACCTTAACCCCTGGAACTAAAGAAGCTAGATAGTCGGCCTTATCATCCCAAAGAACAACTTTAAGTTCATTATTACCATCACTTAGCAAAAATCTGCCTACTTTACCAGTTCCAGTGTCTCTACTAAACGTTTTAAGTTCGTATACTTCCTTGACATACCCTTCAATATCAATGCTCCTCATATCTTCCTTAACATCAGATATTGCGAAGTTGGATGATTCTGATTTTGGGATATCATCTCTTTCATTTTTTTCAACTACAATGTTTGATGAAAAACCAAGATTTAAGTCGACTGAATTCAATCCCATTTTCGAGTAAGCATTTTCAATGGTAATGAGATCGTTTTTCACAAGTGAGTTTAATAATTCTGCTTTTTTATCCCATAATGTGACCCTTATCTCGCCGGTGTCATCCATTATCATGAAACTACCGACTTTTCCTATAGAACCATCTTTTTTAGCAAATTCACGTATGCCAAAAATTGTAGAAATTCTTCCAGTCACATCAATGTTATTCATCTTATCTTCGATATCTCTTATTTTTAATTTTACATAATTGATAGTGGGGTAATCAGGAGACTCACTACCGCCAGAAATAACGCCTTCCTTTCCGAGGCTAATTTCAAATTCATTATTAAATCCTTTTCTTAAGTATCCGTTTCTGATAGTGACAATGTCCCCTCTTTTAAATTGATTAAGTTTTTCAATTTGGTCGTCCCAGAAAACAATTCTAATACTGCCCGTATTATCGGCAATTATAATATTCTGCACCCTTCCTTCGGTGCCTGTTTTTCTTTGGAAGACATTAACATCAAATATTCTCATTATTCTGCCGCTAATATCAATATTTTGCATACCATCTACTATGTCTGAGATGAAAAAATGCTTTTTTTCTTTGGGCGTATCTTCAATATTGACCCCCAATTCTCCTGCAATTAACAGTAACGCCCCTTCTTCTGATAACAGACCACCAACAGATTGAATCTTTTTACGAATTCTTTCTTTTAGTTCGTCTTCAGAAATTGATTCTAATAATTTCTCATAAAGAGCTTCTGTAGTCATAGAATACCATTGAGATTAATTTTTTAGTATTTATAAAATTTGGGGTGTGTTTATAGAAAATTAAAAATAGAATACCAGTTATTGAAAATTAAAAATAAATATTATCAAAAGATAATCTTTTAAACTATAATGAATTACGATATTTATGAATGTCAATAAAAAGTGGATATTCATAGTAATTGCATTAGTGTTAATACCTGGGATTTTATACTTTGGACAGGACAGCATATTCAATTTCAAGAAAAATCCTAAAATATCTGCAAATGTTAATGTCTTAACAAACAAGATGCTCATAACAAATGAAGAATTTGGGATTCTGATTTTAGAAAATAAAGGAAAAAGTAACGCCATAGAAATAGAAGTGATAGAAACATCCCCCTATACCGTTACGTTTGAATCCAATCCCCCTATCGTTTTGGAGAAAGGGAAGATTTCTAATATAAATTTTAAAGTAGTTGCGGAAAAGGAAGTTCTAAAGCTTTCTGAAATAAGAAAAGATATCCCCTTGGAATTCACTGTCAAGTATAAGAATAACGAAGGTAAGGCTATGACCCCAGTCAAGGTCAAGACAAGGATTCAAGTTTTTAGGCCAAAATTTGATATTAAAAAGATAGATCTAGGTGGAGTTCTAAAAACTGAGTTGTCGTTAAAGCATGATCAAAACGGGCTTTTGATGATAGACATAAAATCTGATGAACCATTTAAAGGGGGGGAATATTGGATAGAGTTCACATCAGACTACCCAGAATTAGAAGTTGAGTCCGTTGATAAATATCCTTCTGAAAAAATATATGGTGGCTACAAATTTACGTTTCAAGATCAACTTCCAGCAAACAAGCGGATATCAAAATCTTTTTTATTTAAATCAAAGGTATCCCCGGGGAGCTATGAGACAAGGTTTACAATAAATATTAAAGTATTTTGGAGAGACATATTACTTGATCAAGATAATGTCAAGGTAGTGGTATTAGACTTATAAATAAAAAAAACTGATTAATTGATCTTCTTTAATTAATTGGTAAATATATGAAATTATTATAAAATTATGAAGATTAACCAAAAAGTATATAAATAGGCAACGAAACTTTTTCATGCTAGTTCTCTAGCGTTCACAACGAACTATGGTAAAAGGGATATTATGGACGTACTCGTAGGAAAGAAAAAGGCAATGGCATATGTTCTTGCTATAGTTACAGGATTTAATGCCGGTGAGAATGAGATAACGATAAAAGCTAGGGGAAGAAGTATATCTACTGCTGTGGATACTGCTGAAATTGTGAAGAGCAGGTTTATTCCAGATGCTAAGATTACCAACATAAAGATTGGAACAGAGCAAGTTGAACAGAGGGCAGTAAGTACTATTGAAATAACGATGAAAAAATAATCCTTGAGTGATATAATGGGCAAAAGACCACGAAAATGGAAAAAGAAAGGCAGAATGCGCTGGAAACATGTTAAGAAGAAAATGAGAAGAATGAAAAGGAAGGCTAGAAAGCAATAAATTCATTCTTTTGCCCCAGTTAATTAGATACTTTTTTTAATAATAGTTTATTTCTTTCTTTTATGAAGAGGAAAAACATCGTCACATCATTTTTATTTAAAGATGGTAAAGTTTTACTTCTCAAAAGGAGCGACAAAGTAGGCTCTTTTAGGGGAAAGTGGGCCGGAATTTCAGGATTTATTGAAGATGAAANTAGTCTTGAAGCCGCATTAAGGGAAATAAAAGANGAAACTGATGTTGANAGTAAGAATTTGGAGCTATTAAAAATAGGTACGCCTTTTGATATAGANGACAAGANAAACGATACAATATGGTCAATTAATCCNTTTTTGTTTTTATATAATGGAACTAAAATTAAAATTGANTGGGAGCATGACACTTTTACATGGNNATNCCCTNNTGAAATAGACAGGTATGATACTGTGACAAATTTGAAAGAGACGTTGTATAGTTTAATAGAGGGTTTAGATGTGGGNGCATCCAATTGAAAACCTTAAATTCTAATAAGTTTAGTGATATTTATGAGAAGAGTTGAGGCCCTACCATATACTGTTGAAGAAGCCATTAATAAAACAANTAAAGAGCTAACAAAAATTGGAATTGAATTTNATNCTNCTGGNANNGAAATTTATATNAACGAAGATTTAATCCTANATAANGATGCCAGTTCAGAAAGAAGATCAATTGGCCGTAGGATTAAAAATTANTTNAAAAANGAAGTAGANGAAAATTATGCTATTTTATCCTTTGATGATGCCCCCGACGGATCATATCTTGTGATAGAATACACTGATCATGAGGCATTCACTACCTTGGCAAAAATACTTAATTTGAAATCCAAAAGTGTAATGCCAGAAGATAAGCATGTGCTTGAAAATATCGAT
>LNJB01000005.1:79339-90150 GCA_001587595.1 Candidatus Methanofastidiosum methylothiophilum | reverse complement strand
GTCCCCCGCACTTTTTTACAAAGTTAATGCGGTATTGTTTTAGAAGCATTATTGATAGCTACGATCATATAGATCCTAAAGAGCTCAGAGAAAGCTATCTAGCTTGTGTTCCACAGTTTGGGATTTAGGATTATTTATTATAAATATATTTTATTAATTTGAAAGCATATTCTAAATCCTGATGATTATATATATTAATTGTGGGATAATCGCCAAAAGTTCTACTACCTTCTTCTGAATATTTTACTCTATTTTTTGTATCTATATTTCCGTAGTCGCCCTTTCTTAGATGAATTAATAAATTATTTCCAACAGGTTTTAGCCAAACTAAACCTCGTGTTTTCATATTCGATTTAAGTATAGAATAATAAGACCTCATAGAGTCATCATCTTTAATAGTTATATCTGTTCCTAGACTTCTTATCATTGTATCCAATTCCTTAATTAATGGATATCTTAAGAAACTTGAAGATGACTTGGTATTAATTTGTTCTTTGCATAAGATTTTATTCTCTGATTTTTCATTGCCTAAACGAATATTTTTTATGAGTGAGATATGGCCTTCAAAAGTTGAAATAAATTCATTTATATCATACTCTTCTTTTATATTTATAGTATATTTTGAGTCCTTATTTATGTTTATAGAAATATTACCCATATTACCGCCTCTTACCAATTGTTACCATACATTGGTAATATATATGGTGACATATGTATTTATAAATCTTTCCCAATAAATTAGTGAACTTTTATTTGACTAAGATATTTTAGTGGCCAATCCAATATATTTACCAATCTTCTTTTACCCTAATCTCCCTATCAATCTTCAAAATTCCTACTCTCTTTCCAATTGCTTCATCTAGCCCATGTTTTTTAACATACTCCACATCTTCATCAAAGAAAGATACTACAATGATCTCTCTTTCGTATATGGAAAGATAAAGGATAACTTCATCTCCAGAGTCGAGAACTCTATATTCATTAGCTTGCTTATAACTTCATTTAGCTCGTTTAATCTAATCTTTTTTTTTGAGCAGCTGATAAGTATCGTCTCTTACAAGAGGGATATCGATATCTTTAGCTTCCGTCATCTTCTCCCTCCATGAAAAGCGATAGGTCAATAGTGTCTTTTAGTAAAGAGATAATAGTATCTGGCGTGTATTGGATTATAGTATTACTACTTGGATTGTTAAAGTTGGCGAAGACTATTTCAAACAATCCTAAAAGCTCGTTTTTTCTATCATGTAAAATTAATCCTTTAGGAGTTAAGAGATATCTTTTCCTGGCATAGTCTTTGTAAACAACCCCTTCTTTTACAAGCCTTGAAACATGCCTTGACAATGTCCTCCTAGGTATTCCGGTCTCCTCCTCTACAGACCCTATAGTTCCAAGCTCGTAAAGGTAATTCAATAGATCAAGATAGAAATAATTAGTTTTTCCAAGCTTTTCATTTAATAAATCCTCATCCTTTAAGTGAAGAGAAGAGCAGATAAGGGAAACATATTTTCCAAAAAAGGATAGAGGATTGTTATCTTGAAATAAATTATCCAGATAGTTGTTAAATAAAATCTCCCTATGTTTCAAAGATAAAATATTCTCTGGGATATCCCTATTTTCCGGATGGATATACTTGATGTTTGAAACATCAAGGCCGCCGCACTGCCTTTTTATCACTTCCTCTGTAAAATCATTTTCGCATCTTAGAAAAGTTCCGTCAATAGTAATCCCATACTTTTCTCTTAATTCCTCAGTTTTCGAATATATTCTGGTCTTGGGATAACTTCTCGATTTGCTGTTAAGGTATACTGTTTTTTCGATCATATTTGTTGGAGTTTATGCTTTAGAAAACAGCATGTAAAGACAGTTTGTAAGAGGATATACAAGCTCTGAATCTCTTAATCTGTAATTTTGATGTAGTTCCAGCCTTTTTAGGTATAGCTTATTGATATCAGGTCTAAATAGCCTTTCAAGAGTATACCCCATGCTATTATCCACGAATAATTTTCTATTTTTAGGAGTTAAAATTAGATGCTCAATCTTATTGTAAAATCTAAAAAGAGTTGCACTAGATTTATTTATACATCTAGTAAGTGCTTGGTATTTGTTTTGCTTCAAAATGAAATTATATTCAATTTTATTAAATGGATCATATGTTATGGTATTTATAGTCAATTTGGGAGAAAACGGGAATTCTGGAAACAGCTCAAAAGTTAAGCCATCAGTAAAATCAAGCCTATATATGTAGATTTTCTTATGCTCATGTGCAAAAACATCTTTTAGCTCTAAGTATTCCTTGTTCTTTTTGCAGTAGTAGAATATCTCTCTTAAAAGAGCCTTGAATCTTTTAGCCCAGTTTTCTAAATATATTCTCCTCTTTGCTTCATCCCTAGTAAGCTCTTGTTTTTGATATATTATGAAGTCTTTCTTATCAAGCGGAACAAGACTATATTTGAGTGAAATTTTATCAATTATACAGCTTGATATCGGATTATCAGGTATAACAAAGCCCCTTAGATACTCATACTCTCTCTTGCTTTCTTTATATGGGTGGAATTTTATCCTTGATTCAAGCTCTTTTACCTCTTCGTTTATCCCTTGGATATCTTCTAATAGAAATTCATAATTTGGCCTTTCTTTGTATCTTGGAAGATGTTTTTCTATAATTTTTAAATCATCTTTCTTTTCTCTTAATTGCCTATTTAAAGAATTAAACTCATTTTTTTCTGATTCCATTTTTATTCTAAGTTCTTCAAGATGGCCTTCTCCAAGAGTAGTCTGGCCATCCGAAAATGGATCTATATCGATGTCTTTGAGTTTATTCTTTTATGCCACATCGATCATTATCAATATGCCCCCTATATTTAAAGAAATTTCCAGATAATCTAACCAATGAATACAAAATTTAAGTTAGAAAAAAATAAATCAGATATGTTTTAATTTTTGTATAACGAAAATTTAACCAGTAGCGGTTAAATTTTCTGGTATTAGATCTACTTTATCCACACTAAACGAGTTGTATTTTTTTTCTAAGATTTTCATATAATTATATTCAAAATAGCTTAGGTCTCCAAATCCGTTTTCTATACCCTCACAATCAATTAACTTGGTTTCAAATATACTATCTTGTTGAGGTAGAGAATTTCACCTATAGAACCCTTTAGAGTTTCACCCATTAAAAAGATTGTTTTGAGTGATTTTAGAAAGTTTTCATTCTTATTCTTTTTATATATGGCCCCTCTGCTACCTTTATTCACTTTACTTTTTAATCTCTTCATAGTATCTAAATATTTAGTTAATTCTTGCCCAGGTATTTCTGTAATATGCACTATCAAATTGATATAGTCATAGAATATTTCATTCTGATAAAGGCCAAAAACAAAATCTTCATAGTTGTTACAAATATTGCTAAATTTTTCAGGATGTTTTAAGAAATAAGATGCTAATGTTGGAAAGTAGACATTATTTCTATCTATCTTCTCTTTGATTAATAATCCATAAGATTCCCATTTATCAAGTCTCGTTTGTGCATTTTTATTCAAATATACAGTGCCTTTAAGCAATGGCTTTAATCTATCATAAACATTTACTGTTTCAAGCTCTTCGAAAGTAATTTCAGAAGTTACATAAACAGTATTTTTTTTAATTCCATCAAATAGAGCATATAATTAACTCTTAGTTTTAATGAGATCATGAATCTTGGAAGCAACAATTCCAAAATTTTCTTCTTTAACTTTAACAGTAATATCTGACATCAAAATCATCGAACATATATATGAAACTCAATGTTTAAATAAGTTTCCCGGATAATTGTATTTTCCCCTCCGGCCTCCCCTCTTCGAGTGGAGGGAGGCCTCCGGGGAGGGAGAATAGAAAATTTTTTCGTCAGCTAAGCAGACGAGGAGGGCTAAAGCCCTCCCGTTGGCCCACCCAATTTAAATTTAATTTCAATTCCAAGTTTTTTAATTTCTTCTTTCATCCAATTTTCACTAGTTGCCTCATCTTTTTCGATAGCAATTTCTACTCCTTTTTTGGCAATCTCAAACAATGTTTTGGCATTATTTCTTTCTTTGTGTGATTTTTGAATTAGCAAAGTTACATCTTTTTGTAATTCTTCTTTGACATTGGGTATAATAAATTTTTTCAATGAATTTGTTGGAACAGCTGTTAAAATAGTTCCAGAACATCCTTTTTTTAATTGCATTTGAAGAATAGAAGTTTTAAACATTATTAATAAAGTTTCAGGTAAAATACCCATTGGGCGTAATTGAAAGAATCCATTAGAAGCTATAGAATTTTCACTATACTTATCAACGATTGCAACTTTGTCTAAAGAGCCCTCAATACTAGAAACAATAATATCTTCATGCTTTAGTATTCTTTTTGCTCTACTTGGAGCTTCGTCTCCTTTCAAAGTTGTAAAATCAGTAATTATGCCGAGGGAGGAATCAATATTAGATAATTCAACATAGTTAAAAGTATTGTTTGGAAAAGATAAAGGATTAAAATTAGGTTTAATATCTTTACTTAGGTTTAGAAGTTTTTTATATCCATATTTATAATTTTTAATTTTTTCAATTAACTCTTCGTATGCAGGCTGGAAATATTCGGCGTCCATTCTATATTCATTAACAGAATTCATAAGATTTGAAACATAGGACAATTCATATTTAGGATTAAAATCAGATAGTCCAAGTTCATCTAGAAGTAATTTTTGTGCATCGTAATATAGTGATTTTGAGCGCGATATACATTCAAGAGAATATTCAACTATTATGTTGTATAATTTTTGATTTTTAAGGATTGGAATAAGTAATTCTCTAATTCTTCCTAAAGTAATCATTTGTTGAACATTTCCTGAGGATTCTCTCAAAGTTTGTAAACGCCCATATTTACTATTAAGAAAGATTGATAAAAAATAAGGATCTATATATTTTTGGTTTGGAACTAATCTTGCGACATCCCTATTTAGATTTGCAGGGAGCATATCTAAAGTAACAACAGAAGATAAACCTACAGTTCCCTTAATAGATAGTAAAACATCTTCTTCTTGAAGAGATGCTCTTTTATTTCTTCTATCGACTTCATCGGAAACATACCTTATTCCATCCAAATCCACATAATTCTCTTTTACATTTTCAGCTATAATATATTTTATACCTTGTTCTTGAAAATCAACTGAGCCGTGTTCACCGTCTGTAACAAAACAGTATTTTCCCAATCTCATTGAATTGTCTAATAATATCTTCCTATTTTCTACAAACTGAGGAGAGTAATACTCAGAATCTATTCTTGTTGCACCTTCGATATTTGATAATCTTATAACATTAACAATTGGCACTATTATCTCCCCAGAAATCAAATCCTTGCTCCTGTGCAAATTCCTTAAAAGCTTCAGCAATTTCATCCAAATCATGTTCAATGATTATATGCCCTTTGTCATCATATTCGTATTCTTTGTTTTCATTTCTTTTGTAATTATATTCCCCTTTATTATCCTTAAGAGGTTTTTGATTAACGGCAAAAAATATCGGATAATCTATTTGTTTCATGACTTGGGCATCAATCCAATATTCTTTAAATCCAAGATTAATTTTTTTGTCATTTAGAACTAAAAATATTTGGCCACCTAGAGTCCTTTCTGAAATTTGTAAATATATTTTTTCTATTTTCTTATTTAGTGCTCTAATTTCTTTTGTCAATGATATGTAATATTCCTTTGAAACAATTTTTAATTCTGCATCAATAGGTAACTTGGATTGTTTATTTTTCTTTTCAGCCATGCAGGCCTTTATTTCACTTTCTTTTTCATTTAATATTTCACTTAATTTTTGAAATTCTGATACTAAGGATGGAAAAGAAATTAAATCTTCTTCCTCATTGTTACTATCTTCAGTATTTTCTTCACTAAATATTTCTAAATCTTCAAGATTGTCAAAAGTAGATTCTATGAATGATTTCATAATTTCTGGAACACTATCTTCTTCTATAGCCGTATCCCATTTAACATCTTTGAAATCCTTTACTAATTTTTCAATATATTCCTCCCACTTAGTTTCATAGTTTGATTTTAACTTTTGAATCATTTCTTTTTCTTCAGTAGTATATTTCATTAAAAATAAAACACTCGTTTTTGTTCCAGTATGTGGCTTAAAAGTATTGATGTGTAGTCCAACACTTGCCAAAATTCTCGCTTCGTCAATCATGAATCGCCTAATATATTCTTGATTAGTATTATTTAGAATTCCTTGGGGGATGACTATGGCCATTCTACCTCCAGGCCTTAAAAATTGTAATGAACGTTCAATGAAAAGAATATGTCTATCAGTTTTCTTTAGTAATCTGCCATTCCTTTCACCCAAGTTATAAAGCCTTAATATTTCTCTTTCTTTAATAGTACCTGCAAAGGGCGGATTTGTCAATAGAATGTCAAAATCAAAATATAAGAAATTCGTTTGATTATTATTATTTGATTCTTCGTTAGAGAGCTCTAAAAGTCTTGACCTAAGACCCGTTTTTGTTTCATCGTTCCATGTATTAGGTGCTAATGAATTATCTCTAAAAATATGTGTTTTACCATCACCAACAATTAAATTTATTGCTTTTGCAATCCTAACTGCTTTTTTTGCAAAATCTATTCCATAGATATTATTTTGAGCAAAATTTTGTGCAGGTGTGGGTAAAGGTCTACCATCTATGACCCCTCCAGATACCCACATTATTGAATGTAATAGAAATCCTGCAGAACCACAGGCTGGATCTATTATATATTCGTGAGATTTTGGATTTAACATTTTCACGGCCATGTCTTCAACCATTCGAGGTGTAAAAAATTGGCCATCTTTTTTCTTGGCCGTCTGAGGTATTAAATATTCAAATGCTTCATCAATTATTCTAAGATTTGAATTAAATAATTTGATATTCTGTAAGAAAGAGACACATACTTTCAAATGCGCGGGTCTTAACCCTATAGCATCTGTCTGTTCAAATATGCCATGCCAGGTTCTTCTCGCACCTTGGAGTAAATTATTTATAACTGTATAAAGGGACTCTGGATCTCTATCGCCCACATAAAATTGAAGTTGATAGCGAGGATTATTGATTCCCTTATATTCGTCATATAATTTAGCATATATTAGTTTGAAAATTTCATCAAATCCTTCATCGTAATTGCCAAGTACCAATTCTTCAAGATCCAATATTATCTTTTTTAGTGTAGTCTTACCTTTTTTTAATTCATCATTATCCTCAAGCCACCTTAAGGTCCATCTTTCAGTTAATATATCACTCAAAGTTTCAGTAACTTTAGGTATTCTAGGTATTTCAATGAAAACATTTGGCTCTTCTCGATGCAGCCTTATCAATTCGTTACCATTTGACCATATACCTATTGGTGCTCCTTCTGCATTACAATAGGATTTTAGTTGTTCAAGGCCTTCTTTTCTTTTAGGTCTTTTAACTTCAAATAATATGAAATAATTAGTTAAATCTTGGTGATATACAACAATATCTGCGGCACCCGGATCTACCCTAGAACCAAAATAGACAACTTTTTCTACATCAATTCTATCCAGAGGATAATTGTACTCATTAATAAGCCTATTAATCCAAAGTTGTCGAACTATCTCTTCAGGCTTAGCTATCTTTAACTTGTCTTTTTTGAGGCATCGAATATAATATTTTCCTTCTGATTCTTGAATTCTATTTTCTATTTCAGTTATCTCATTTTGTGAGAAAAGAGCCAATCCATGCTTAGCATCTAAAGAGGAAAAAATTTTATTTATTTTTATTTCATCATCTGGCATGAAACTAATCTTAACACATTATATTTAACTTTGATGTTTCGAATGAGGATTCTCTCAATATAATTTCACTCTGCGTTAACTTTTATGTGCCTCTGATAAATCACTCGCTTACTAAAAGTTTTGGCCAATGGCTTCCAGAGTGAAATTATAGGGCATTAAGTTACTATTTCTCTAATCTCGATTCTTCTATTATAAAATAGTAATTAAGCCCTGGCACAAAAAATCATTCTGATTTTTCACTTTTCTAAAAAACTTTGTTGCCTAAATTCGGGGAATTTATGCGAAGCACAAAAGCAAGTTTTGGAAGGTTTTCGGTCCTCCGAAATAGACCTTCGGTCTTAGGCCTTACGGCCATAATTAGTAAAAATGCTTTTGATAAAATTCTATAAAGATAAAAATCTTAATTATTTTTACTAGTAAATTTAACCAAAAATCCCTTCCCCCGCACTTTTTACCAGTTAACTTTTTATAATATTCAGTACTATTCTTATTCTTGACAACGGTAATTCTTTTATTCAATAATATTTAATAGATTTTATGGGAGAGTTAATAAATGAATCTAATTCCTTTTTAGAGGCTAATAAATATCTAGCTGAAGGGATATATGAAAAGGCAATTGAGTTATATGAAAAATTTATCAATGATAACTTAAATAAGGATAGACTAAAAGATGTTGGAAGGGCGTACCACAATATGGGGGTCGCTTATGACAATCAAAAAAAGTACGATTTATCAATGGAATGCTTCAACAAAGCATTGGAATGTCACTCTAAAAATGATAATTATAAAGGAATGTCTTGGGCATATTTTAGTATGGGACTTATTTATGGAACACTAAATAAATTTGAGGATATGGTAGCGTCTACTAAAAAAGCAATTGATTTTGGCTTGAAAATAGGGGATCTTGAAATAATTATTAAATCTTGTAATAGTATAGCACACGCATTTACCCAATTAAATAAATATCCTGAATCCTTAAAATATCTCGCTCAGGCATTAGAAATTGGGCAGGATCTTGGAGATTCATTTTACTTATCTGAGTCATATTACCTCAAAGGAATTGTGTTAGAAAAACTAAATTTAAAAAAAGAAGCAAAAGACTGTTTTGCTTTGGCCATAGAAGAGGGTGCAAAAGGCCAAAATGAAAAAATAGTAGCTTTAGCATTTTCGATACTCTCCGAAAGACAAGCTTAGCAATATATTAAAATTCTATTTATAAAAAATAAATATTATTATTGATTAAGTGACTAATTAATTTTTAGTGAATGTTAATATTGTTTTTCCTTTGTCATCAATTAAGCTGAGTTTGTTTCCTTCTAATTTGTATGATTTGACCAAGCTAAGATTATTTAAGTAAGTTTTTTCTTGTTCCATTATTCCAGGATTTTTACATGCCATTTTTGTGGATCCAACTAATCCAAATGAAATAAACCTACCGTTTAGAGCGTAGTTGGCGAAAAAAGTATTGCAGCCTGATGCCCCTGATATCCTGCCGTCCTTAAATTCAAGAGTTGCTTTAGTGTTAGCTATTGGACTTACTAGGTGGCCTGTATTATTCAAATAAGTATTTAATTTCCAAGAAGTCCCCTCAAAATTTGGAGTTACTTGATTTCCGCATCCAGCTAAAAAAATGGGAATCAGGAATATTAAAAATAACGATACAGCTCTCTTCTTCATATCGCAACACCATACTGTTACTTATTTAAATTACATTAAAGTATATATATTTTTCTATTAGTATTCTAATCTTAACTTATCTAAAAATTATAACTTCTGCAACTAAAGAATTCATGTTTCTAACTCGAATTAATCCCATATTAGGGATTTTTAGATTTTTTCATGTGTGTCTTCAATTAATAATAAATATATAAAAATAATTCATCTATTGATTAAATGGATTTTATTAAAGAATTTATAGAAAATGACAAATTTGCCAAGTCAGTAGGAATCGAGTTATTAGAGGTATCACTTGGCTATGCAAAAGCAAAAATGGAAATAAAAGAGATTCACCATAATTCGATTAACACTGTGCATGGTGGAGCGATTTTCACCCTAGCAGATTTCACATTTGCAGTAGCTGCAAATTCACACAATAAGATGTCTGTGGCGTTAAATGTGAATATTTCTTTCCTAAAAGCTATATCTGAGGGAGTTTTAATTGCTGAAGCACAAGAAATTTCAGTTAATCCAAAAATTGCTACATACAAGATTCTTGTATCAAATGATTTAGGGGAATTAATAGCAACGTTTGAAGGAATGGCTTATAGGAAAGAAAGATCTTTAGTGAAAGAATAAAACAAATTATTTATAATAGTTCGTAATTAGCGTATATTGGTGATGTTATGCCTTTTGTTGAAATCTATTTGTGGAGAGAAACAAGTGATGAATTAAAAAAAGAAATGTTAATCAAAGAAGTGTCAAAAAAAGTTAGTGAAATAACTGGAGCGCCTCTTGATGCAGTTGAAATTTTAATCACAGAAATCCCTAAGGCAAACTGGGGAAAAGGTGGCATTCCTGCTTCAAAATGGCAAATATAATAAATAGGACTTAACTATCAATCTCTATATTTTTCTTATCTTTTTAATTTTATAAGTATTTGAACACTTCACTGCATTTCTTAATTTTTTTACTCAAATTTCAGAAAATTTTCTAAACTTGCTGGCAGCCGATATAAGTTAAAACACGAATAGATAAACTTTCAATTCCTTTACCTTGGAAAGATAGTAACAATAATATGTTAAATTTTGAAGGTAATGTTTTGATAACTGTATAGTGTTTCCTAAGCGCTTAGTCTGGAAGACTATACCAATTTGGAGTAAGAGAGCATTTATCATCACATTTTCATTGATTTGACCGCCCATATTTCTCACTCTTATTATAATGATTCAGAAATACTTTGCTTGAATAGCTTCCAATTTATTAGTTTATTTACTTCATTTAATCTAGCTAATTTTTTGAAACCTTAATATTCTATTTTTAAAACAAAATCAACTAAGTTTTATAAGAAAT
>LNJB01000005.1:0-79239 GCA_001587595.1 Candidatus Methanofastidiosum methylothiophilum | reverse complement strand
AAGATCTTTAGTGAAAGAATAAAACAAATTATTTATAATAGTTCGTACTTAGTGTATATTGGTGATGTTATGCCTTTTGTTGAAATCTATTTGTGGAGAGAAACAAGTGATGAATTAAAAAAAGAAANGTTAATCAAAGAAGTGTCAAAAAAAGTTAGTGAAATAACTGGAGCGCCTCTTGATGCAGTTGAAATTTTAATCACAGAAATCCCTAAGGCNAACTGGGGAAAAGGTGGCATTNCTGCTTCAAAATGGCAAATATAATAAATAGGACTTTACTATCAATCTCNATATTTTTCTTATCTTTTTAATTTTATAAGTATTTGAACACTTCACTACATTTCTTAATTNTTTTACTCAAATTTCAGAAAATTTTCTAAACTTGCTGGCAGCCGATATAAGTTAAAACACNAACAGATAAACTTTCAATTCCTTTACCTTGGAAAGATAGTAACAATAANATGTTAAATTTTGAAGGTAATGTTTTGATAACTGTATAGTGTTTCCTAANCGCTTANTCTGGAAGACTATACCAATTTGAAGTAAGAGAGCATCTATCNTCACATTTTCATTGATTTGACCNNCCATCNTTCTCACTNTTATTATAANGATTCAGAAATACTTTGCTTGAATAGCTTCCAATTTATTAGTTTATTTACTTCATTTAATCTAGCTAATTTTTTGAAACCTTAATATTCTATTTTTAAAACAAAATCAACTAAGTTTTATAAGAAATCTAAAATTCACTATTGGTGTATCAATTTAACTAATAGTGTAACTATAGCCGAAGCTAATTAAAATTCTTTTTACTATTCTAACAATAATTTTTCTATAGATATAATACTAACTGGACATGAATCTGCAGCTGATTGTACACATTCTAACATATCTTCTCCCACTTCTCCCTCAGAATCATTTTTACCCCTATATTCTTTAGTTATTTTCGAACTTTCGCCGGGCTCTAAAATAAAAACCTCAGGACAAGTTGAGCTACAATTTCCACAAAGAATGCATTCTTCTTGTTTTATATGGACTTTCATTTAATCACAAATAATTACAATCCTGACCTTTTATAAAATTTTATATTATTAAACATTAACTACTAAATTTAAATAGATAAATAAAAATATTAATAGGGGTATAATATGAAAGTAGGCTTTATCGGAATTGGAACTATGGGAAAACCAATGGCAACTAATATATTAAAATCCGGGTATGAACTAATGTGTTATAGTCGTTCAAAGGAGAAAATTGTTGACTTAAAAGACAGAGGTGCACTAATATCAACTTCTGTTGAAGAATTAATTGAATGGTCCGATACAATAATATTTATGCTGACAACTTCTGAAGTCATTGAATCCTTATTAATAAAGAAAATAAATAATCCCGCCATTTATGAAGGTAAAACAATTATTAATATGGGTACAATATCCCCCTCATTTTCCACTAAACTAAATAGAGAGTTTAATAAATATAATGCATTTTATGTAGATGCACCCGTATCAGGATCAAAAATACCGGCAGAAGAAGGAAAATTGATTATATTAACTAGTGGCAATCATTCAATTATAGATACTCTAAATCCATTGTTCAAAACAATGGGAACTACTATCGTTTACTGTGGAGAAATACCCAAAGCATCTATGATCAAATTATCCATTAATTTGTTGATTCTGCACATGATGGAAGGTTTTAGTGAAATGATTAATTTTGCAAGTAAGGGGGGTATTGACCTAAATTTTCTTTTTGAAATAGTTCTTTCAAGTCAAATCTCTAATAGCCTCTATAGGATGAAATATAAGAACTACCTACACGATAAATTTCCAGTTCAGGGGTCAGTGGAAAATGGGTATAAAGATCTTGTATTAATCACCGAAACAGCTAAAGAAATTGGTGCATACCTACCCCTTACGAATATAAATCTTCAAATGTACCTTAAAGCAAAGGAATTAGGATATGCGGAAGAAGATTTTTCTGCCATAATAAAAGTATTAGAAAAATACTATTAGGCTGCAAATCATATATTTTACAATTATATTGTTATTAAATCTGAAACACACAACCATGTATAGAATATAGATAGATTTATAATAGAAGTAGATACTTTGAAGTCAATTGATTACTTAGGTCTTTTAATGCCAGAAATAAATGATTCGATGGAATATAAAACTCATACCGAGGGGATAAAGACTCTTTTGGGCGACCCTAAAAACGCTATATTAAAGTTATCAATCCCTATGATTATAGCCATGCTTGTTCAAACACTTTATAATTTTGCAGATGCTTTATGGGTTTCATTTTTGGGGCCTGAAGCATTATCTGCAGTTGGATTCTTTTTTCCTTTTTCTTACATGATTATGTCTGTTGGTGCAGGCATAGGCATGGGGGGAAGTGCCGCAATATCAAGATTTATCGGAGCACATAAGAAAGAAAAGGCAGACAATGTTGCTGCGCATACAATAGTATTAATGTTGGTAATGGGAATAGTTATTACAATTCCTTTTGTTGTATTTTCAAGAAATATTTTTGAAATAATGAAGGCAGGAAATGTAATTGAAGATGCTACTAAGTATGCACAGATTATGTTTGGTGGCACATTACTAGTTTTCTTTTCGAATGTTGCAAATTCTATTCTTAGAGGAGAAGGTGATACAAAAAGATCAATGTATGCTATGGCATTTGGTTCTATTTTGAATATAATTCTTGATCCAATATTCATATATCCTTTAAAAATGGGGGTCCCAGGGGCAGCTTGGGCATCAATTATATCCCTAGCAATATCTTCTATGATTTTATTTTATTGGCTTTTTGTTAAAAAGAATTGTTATGTTTCAACTTCTCTTTCAAAATTTAGATTTCATAAATCTATACTAATTGAAATACTAAGGGTAGGGATACCTTTTTCACTTTCCCAGTTACTAATGTCATTTTCTTTTTTAGGTTTAAATTTTATTGTTGTATCTGTAGGTGGCACTGACGGAATAGCTATTTACACCACAGGATGGAGGATTGTAATGTTTGGTACATTACCCTTGATTGGTATGTCTACTGCGGTAACTGCAGTTACCGGGGCAGCTTATGGTGCAAATGAAATAAAAAAAATGGATACTGCATATCTCTATTCTGTAAAGTTAGGGGTATTAATAGAGGCTTTTGTTGCAATAACAGTTTTTATATTTGCGCCTCAAATTGCATCAATATTCACTCAGTCGGCTGGAGGGGTAAGAATTTTAGATGATCTCATTCGATTCTTAAGAATTTCTTCAGTATTTTATCCTTCGGTAGCATTTGGAATGTTTTCTTCAGCTTTATTTCAGGGAACTGGAAGAGGTATTAACGCCCTTATTATAACTCTCTTTAGAACAATAATTTTTATAATACCGTTTTCTTATCTATTCTCAATATTTATGCAAATGGGACTTAGAGGAGTTTGGTTTGGAATTGTTGCCGGAAATATAACGGGCGCATTTATTGCATTTATATGGGCAAGACTTTATATTACTCAATTGTTGAGAATAAACAACATTTCCTGATTTTTGTATAATCTATATGTTATTTAGGTAATGTTAAATTGAGAAAATTTAACAGATAAATTCTTATACTAATAATTACAATATTATTCGGTGAATTAATGAAAAAATTAAAACTAAAATTGATTGCAATGTCTTTGCTTTTCTTAATGACTATACACGTAATGGGCATAATGGGTGAAGAAAAAATTGATGAAACTCTATGCTATCCTATACCAGATACTGTTAGAAGCTTATCTTTAGTATCAAATGGATTTTATACAGCTGCAGCAGGGGTAGGTGAAAATCCAGAGATATTTATTACAGACCCATACGGAGTTGTTTGGGCATGTCCAAAAAGAGCGCTATCGATTTTATTAACTTTAGATGGTAAATATACAGTTGTCGGAATGCATGATGGAGTTGAGTTATATGATAACTCCAATGCAGTAGATACCACTATTACAAAAGTTATAATAACAATAAAATCATTAAGTTCTTTTACTAAAGGGCAAACTATAACTTATTCTGCACAAGTTTTTCCTCCAAGAACTAGAGAAATTGTTATAACAGAAAGAACTTGCAATCCTTTATGGAAATATATTACTAATGAAGAAGTAAGAATAATGTCCGTATCGGACACAGCGTCACATATTCTTGCTGCATCTGGAGACACGCTTTACGTAATTGACAAACAAGGCAAACTTATTTGGAAATATAGCCTAAATAGTAAAGTAACTGACACTAAAATAGCTGGAAGATATATAGTAATAAGTTCTCAAGACACAGTGTATTTTTTTAATATTACAGGAGACTTATTATGGACTTACAGGGTAAATGGCATCCCTGAAAAGTTAGTTTTAAGTATGACTGGGCCATATGTTGGGGTTGGAACAAACTCTGGAAATATATATCAAATTGACAAAAACGGCGTACTTGTATTTAATTATAAGCACAATAAAAGCATCAGAGGGCTTTCTATCACTAACACAGGAAGTTATTTAGTAGCAGGATCAACCGATGGATATATATTATTCTTTAACAATAAAGGAACAAAGTTGTGGTCCTACAAAACTAATGGAGGAGTTAACTTTGTTGATATTTCCTCTCAAGGCCAATATATTGCTGCCGGGGCTGACAGGGACAGCTATTACTTATTTAATTGGAATGGACAAAAAATATGGGCAAAAACAAATCCTGAAAATTATTTCTGGTCCATACAAGTACAAGATGATGGAAAAGGATTGTTCGCAGGTTCTGGCAAGTACATGGGTGGCAACTTAGAAATGAAACTTAGTAACAATGTTTGTTTCTTCAATACAGAACAATTTGCAATGGCAGGTGATGCACCCGACAAAAATATACATACCATACCCACAGAATCTACACAACCTCCCTCCCAAACAACAAATATTTCCCCCATTGCAAATGCCGGAAACGATTTTGAAACAAAAGTAGGCGAAGCAATTAGATTTGACGGAACAAAGTCAGTTGACGAAGATGGGAATATCGTATCATATCATTGGGACTTTGGGGATGGAAAAACTTCAATTGATCCAAAACCACTTCATCAATATACCTCCGCAGGAGTATACAAAGTAACACTTATAGTTACAGATGACAAAGGGAGTAAAGGAGAAGACGTTCTTTACGTAACAGTTAAAGAATCACAGCCTCAATCCCCTATGAAAGGGGTTCCAGGATTTGAATTGCCTGCATTACTTGGAGGATCTATAACTGCTTATTTCATTCTATCACGAAGGAAGAGAAACTAATAGTTAGCTTTATATTTTTTCTTTTATTTTCTTATATTAGGTGATATAATGTTTCCAAAAATGGATCAAAGAAAAATGCAGAAAATGATGAAACAAATGGGGGTATCTACTAAAGACATTCCTGCAGAAAAAGTAATTATTTTTATGAAAGATAAAAAACTTGTCTTTGATAATCCACAGGTTACTGAAACTACAATGATGGGTCAGAAAACTTATCAACTTACAGGTACTTATAAAGAAGAAACAAAGGAAATAGAAGTTATAATAAATGATGAAGATATAGAACTAGTAGTTACTCAAACAGGAGTAAATAAAGAAAAAGCAAAAAGCCTTTTAGTGAAAAATAAAGGGGATATCGCTGCCACCATACTTGAGTTACAGAAATAATTAAAATGATTTTTTCATTATTTCTACTGCTTCATTTATCTCGTTTTTAGATACAATTAATGGAGGCACGAGCCTTACCACTTTGTCTCTTGTGCAACTTACAAGTAAGTTATTTTCAAAACATCTTTTTACATATTCGCTACATGACTCATCAAATTCTATACCTACCATCAATCCCATGCCCCTAACATCATTTACATGTGGCATATCTAACATGAATTCCAGATTTTTAAGCAAGTATTTTCCCATTTTTTCAGAATTTTGAATTAATTTATCAGATTCAATGGTATTCATTACAGTTAAACCAACAGAAGTAACTAGTGGATTTCCTCCAAAAGTAGATCCGTGGTCCCCTTGTTTCAAAACATCAGATATTTCATTTTTGGCAACAATTGCACCTATTGGTACCCCCCCTCCAAGTGCTTTAGCCAAAGTTATAATATCTGGTTGAACATCGTAGTGTTGAAATCCAAACCATTTCCCAGTTCTTCCTATCCCACATTGAACTTCATCAAAAATTATTAAAATTTCTTTATCTTCTCTAAGGTCTGAAAGGGCTCCCATGAATTCTTTCGATGCTATATTTATTCCACCTTCTCCTTGTATGGGTTCAACTAATAAAGCAGCAGTTTTTTTATTTACTTTTTCAACAACGTCATTGATATTATTATATTCCGCCCTAATAAATCCTGGGGGAAAAGGACCAAATCCTACTCTATACTTGTCTTTATCAGTAGCCATTAAAGTAGTAATTGTTCTACCATGAAATGATTGTGAAAAGTAAATTATTTCATCTTTACCTTTTTGTGATTGATAACGTCTTGCAAGTTTAATTGCACCTTCATTTGCTTCAGCTCCGCTATTACAAAAAAATGCTCTGTCAAGCCCAGAAGTTTCACATAGTTTTTTTCCTAGGAGATATTGTGAAGGAATATGGTAAAAGTTACTTACATGGATAACTTTTTTTGCTTGTTCAGATATGCATTTGACAATATTTGGATGTGCATGCCCAAGTGAATTAACGGCAATTCCCGCTAAAAAATCAAGATATTTTTTGCCATCTGTTGAATATAAATAACATCCTTCACCTTTTTCTACAACTAAAGGAAATCTTCCATAAGTATTGAAAACATATTTGTTTTCAAGATTTTTTGCTTCTTCTAAATTCATTTTATCCCTCTAAGTATGATATTGTGCATTTATTTTAACATAATTATAAGAAAGATCACAACCCCACGCTTTTGAACAAAAGTTACCTAAATTCATATTAATAATAATTTTTACACATTCCTTCTGTAACTCTTTCTTAGCTTCTTCTTGAGAAAAGCTTACACCAATCCCTTTATTCACCACTCTTAAAGTTCCCAAATATATCTCAATTTTATCTAATTCCATCTCTGCTCCTGAGTATCCTACAGCAGCAATAATTCTCCCCCAATTTGGATCTTCACCAAATACTGCAGATTTAACTAAACTAGAATCAATTACTGATTTTGATATTCTTTCTGCATCTTCTTGACTTTTTGCATTAACGCATTCACATTCAATTAATTTTGTTGCACCTTCTCCATCTCTTGCAATTTTTTTGGCCAGTTCTACACATACAAAATCAAGTGCTTTACTAAAACTTTCAATTTTATCAATTGTATCAACTTTTACATTTGAAAGTCCATTTGCTAAAACTACAACAGAATCATTTGTACTAGTATCCCCATCAACAGATATCCTATTAAACGATTTATTAACTGAGTTTTTCAAACATTTTTCTAAGATATTTGAGGAAACATCAGCATCTGTAAAAATAAAACAAAGCATCGTAGCCATGTTCGGATTTATCATCCCACTTCCTTTAGTTATCCCAGATATAGTGTAGTTATCATTTTCTATAGCAATTTCTTTTTTAACTAAATCTGTGGTGAGTATGGCATTTGCAATGTTTTCAGATGCGCTGTTAGAACTTTCTAACAAGGGAACAGTTGTATCGATTGCATTTTTCATAATGTCCATTGGTAAAGGAATGCCTATAATACCTGTAGAAAAAACAAGACAGTTTTCTTTTCTGATTCCAAGTTTCTCACTTGCATATTCTGCCGTAAACAATGCGTTATTCATTCCCTCTTCTCCCGTACATGCATTTGCAAATCCACTATTACATACTATAGCTTGTGCCTTTCCGTCGGAAAGAAACTTCCTGTCAAGCAATACTGGTGCAGCAGCAGCCTTATTTTTTGTAAATACCCCTGCAGCAGTACATATCCTTTCAGAATAAATTATAGTAAAATCTAATTTATTTTTTTTAAATCCAGCATGTATACCTTGACCTTTTATTCCCTTAACTGCAGTTATACCTGCTTTAATAATTTTCATTAAATCCCTTTCTTATGAATAATGAAAGATATATAAGATTAATGTTAAATTATTGATGCTTTAAATCCAAAAAGTAAAAAACAATGAAAGTTAGATTAATTCTATTCATTTTTAGATGATATGTTTTATTTTATAAGAAAAAGTATAATATATCAAAAGAAATAAAGTATAATTAAAAATTTAATCTTTAAGTACTACATCGTCTTTGACACTATGCCAAAATATCTCTTTTCTTGATAAATTATTGCCCTTCTTGGGTATAGATCATATGGGCATCGTGGACATTTACAGTAGTTGCCTTAATATCCATTAATTCTAAACTAAATAAATAACATCCATAGTCCAATTAGCATTATTGCAACACCCACTATTCTTTCTTTGATATTCTCTTTGAGTATCCGCCCAGCCAAAAGAACTGTAATAATCATGGCAGTCATTGAAGTAGGTTCAGCAATACTTACTTCTATTCCTGTAAATGCAATTAACAAAAGTAAGTAAGAATATGCATTTATCCCCCCGCTTAAAGTTGCGATTTTCTTTTTTTCCTTAAATAAATTGATTGTGGTCATTATATTCCCTTTGATTAGGATGTATCCTAACAAGAAAACTGTAATTCCTAAGTTTAGATAAAAAGCATAAAGCGTTGGACTAACTATCTTTATTGCGTTACCATCTATAGTTCTACCAATTGCAATTAATAGTGAAGCGATTATCATGTATTGACATGGTCTATCCAAAAATATTGCCTTAAACGATTCAAATAAGTTGCTTTTTCTATTTAAGAAAGACACACCATAAAATAGAAATATTAATCCGGCCACTTTGAAAAATGTAATTTTTTCATTTAGGAATATTACGGCTAATATTAATAAAAAAAATACATTGAAATTATACAATGGGCTTACCAATGAAGCTTCACCATCGGATAGAGATTTTACATACAACCAAAATGCAATAGAATATACAATGCTACTCAATGCAACAAATGTTAGAATTGACACGTTTAATACAATATCCACAAATAGAAGCGTAGGTACTAAAAATATTGTTCCTAATCCAAAAAATAGAAAAGTGCCGCTAATACTATCAGAATTTTCGCCAAGTTTTTTTACCAAAATTCTTTCCCAGCCCAGCAGGACTATTCTTCCCAAAAGGGCGAGATATGAAATTAACATGTCAAGAGGTAGGATAAAGAATATATAAGGTTTATATTAATTATACGCAAAATTTATATAGTATTTAATAATATTTTATATATGATTGAGGATTACTTGATGGAATTGGAGCTTCGAGGCCAATCCAAAAATACAATTAGAAATTATAGGTATACAATTTCAAACTTTCTAAAATTTACCAATAAATCTCCTGAAAACATAAACGAACAAGATATTAAAAGATATATGATACATCTTAAAAATCAAAAAAATGCAACTAATAGAACAATACATAGACACCTTAATGCATTACGTTCCTTTTTTAGGTATCAGAATATTGACATTGCAGATAAGATACAGCTTCCAAAATTGTCCAAACCCTTGCCCAAATTTTTGACAAGAGAGGAAATAAAAATTTTACTTGAAAAAACAGATAGATTACGAGATAAGTGCTTAATTAGATTATTATATTCTACAGGTTTGAGAGTATCTGAGTTAGTTAATCTTAATAAAAATGATATCAAAACTGAATCAATACACGTTATATCTGGTAAAGGTGCTAAAGATCGTATAGTTTTTGTTGACCCTAGGACCCAAGAAATGATAAGCCACTATATCTCAGAGAGAAATGATGATAATGAGGCACTTTTTTTAAGTACCCACGGCGAAAGAATATCTGCAAGAACTATCCAATGGCTGATAAAAAAATATTCTAAAAAAGCAGGAATCGAAAAAAAAGTTTCCCCACATGTATTGAGACACTCTTTTGCAACCCATATGCTCGAAGGAGATGCTGATATTGTCGTTATTAAAGAATTACTCGGCCATTCAAATTTAGCTACAACACAGATATACACACATATAACTGATGAAAGACGAAAAAAAGTCTACGCCAAAGCACATCCATTGTCAAAAGAATAGCTTTAAAAGCAACTATATAAGTTTCTAATTGGTGTTTTGATGAGAATAATTCTCTTAGGTCCGCCTGGTTGTGGTAAAGGAACTCAAGCTGAGATCATATGTAAAACTTTTGATATCCCTCACATATCTACTGGAGATATATTAAGGAATAACGTAAAAAGAAATACAGAAATAGGCTTATCTGCAAAAAAATATATGGATATTGGGAGTTTGGTTCCTGACAAGATAATTATACAGATGATTAAAGATAGATTTTTAGAAGATGATTGTAAGAAAGGATTTTTACTAGATGGTTTTCCAAGAACAATTGCACAAGCAGAAGCATTAGACGATTTACTTGGGCAAATGAGTATATCTTTAGACCATATCATTAATATAGATGTACCAGATGAAGACATAATTAATAGAATATCAAAAAGACTATCATGTGCTAATTGTGGGGAAGTATATAATTTATTATATAAAAAACCAAAAAAAGAAATGACTTGTGATTCTTGTGGATTTAAACTTCATCAACGAGAAGACGATAAAGAAGAGGTCATAAGAAATAGGCTCGAAGTTTATAGAAAACAAACGGCGCCATTAATAAAATATTATAAACAAAAAATAAAAAACGTCAATGGTAATAAAAATATTACTGAAGTTACAAATGACATACTTAATATTTTAAAATATTAATTTTTTTCTCTCTTTAACCCATTGGGAAATATAATATATTTTTCATATTGTAGGGATATCTAAATCCCATTGGAATCGACTAAAGAATTATATTGTTTAGAGTTGCATTAAAACTTTTCAAATGTTCGCATCATATAAAGGTCTTTTTAGACTATGTTTAATTCGTGTCAAAATACTCTTTTATAGTTCTAGGAGATTAAGATAAATATTTTTATTATATAAAAGATAATTTGACACACTCATTGACTCTTACATTCTATCCACTTATCAATTTTTATATATTCTGCACCATTAATTTTTAAGAAGGGTGTGGCATTCTTTATCTTAACACCTAAGTTTAATAGTTGTTCTCTTTTAAAAATATTATTTCTTTTTCTAAAGTTGATAATCCTATAAGCGCTTTTAGGTCCAATACCTGGGATTCTTATAAGTTCATCATAAGATGCTTCATTTGGATCTATTCCAGAATCAAATGTTTTTAGTGCAATTTGTAATTTAGGATCCTTGTTATTTAGAAATCCTTCTTCATTAAATGCTATTTTGACCTCTTTTTCTGAAAAATTATAGATTCTATATAGCCAATCCAATTGATATAGCCTATGCTCTCGCCACATAGGTTGTTCAGAAGTTTTTTCTAAAGGAGTTCCTTGAAGGGGATTAAATGCAGAATAATATACTCTTTTTAACATCATTTCTTTATATTCTTTAATGACTCTTTTGAATATTTCAAAGTCGCTTTCCCTACATGCACCTACTACCAATTGTGTAGTTTGACCAGAGGGGAGATTTTTTTTCAATTCTAATTTTTTAATATAATTTTGCCTTTTTAAAATATCTTTCACATAGTTTTTTGTACTGCTCAATTCTGAAAGATAATTGTTAGATGGAGTCTCTATGTTAATACTGAGCCTATCCGCAATTTCAGATGCTTGTTTAATATATTCGTATGACACTCCTGGCAATACTTTAAAATGGATGTACCCTGCAAAATTATATCTTTCTTTTAAGATTTTTATTGTTTCAATCATTTTTTCAGTTGTTATATTTTCGTCTGAACTTATGCCAGAGCTTAAGAAAAGGCCATCTATATATTTTCCCTTATAAAGTGATATCGTTATTTTAGCTAATTCCTCAGGAGTATAGGAATAGATTTTTTTATGCCCATTATATTCAGTTGAATTTTGGCAGTACTTGCAATCATGAGTGCAATAGTTTGTGAAGAGAGTCTTAAACAATGAAACGGAACATCCAGTTGTTGTAAATGGAGGGTAATATACTGGTCTGATCTCGTCCTCAAATACTTCATTTTGATTAGCAACTCTTGCAGATAAAGAAGATGTGCACATGTCATGTTTAGTTCCTTGGCTTAAAGTGTCTAGCTTGGAGAAATCAACGTCAAATACTCTACTTCTATCACCTATACAATCATATTTACTTTGGTAAGCAAGATGAGTTATCTTCTCAAGAGAAGTCATTAGAAAAATCTTTATAATGTTTTTATTTAGGTATTTAGTGCACATTCTTTTATTTTAGAAATAGTAAAATATTTATTTATTAAAAATATTAGAATTATTTTAAATATTTTTCTTTTTAATTATAGTTCCTTTTACATTTCCTTTGATAGTTTCAGATAGAATACCTTTTTTAGTTAAATTGATTACATCTATTTCTATTCCCATATCAAATATAGGTATTATTTCTGATAATTTACCTTCCATCCCCCCAGAAGCATCACCAGTATCTTTCGCAAACTTAAAGATTTCATTGATATTATCTTCAGTTATCCTATCAATCAATTTCACATTTTCCTTTTTTGGATCCCCTGTGTAAATCCCATCAACATCTGTTCCAAATATTACTCTTGATGGTTTAAGTAGTTTTGAAAGATAAGATACTATTTGATCACCAGATAGTATTGAGAATACTCTAGCTCTATCAAATACGAGGTCTCCAGTAAATACTGGAAGTAAACCAAGTTCTATTGCTCTAAGCAAAGGTTCTTTGTGAAATTCAACTATTCTACCATTGGATGTAATAAAGTTAGAGAAAGTACCTATCTTTACTGGAGTTAGTCCATTTTGCATAAGTGATTTTAGTACAATGCTATCAAGTTCACTAACACTGGCTCTTGTTTCAGAAAATCCTTTAAGCTGATAGTTATCCAAATACCCCTTACCTAAAGAATATTTCTTCGCGATTGGGTGACCATATGAACCTGCACCATGCACCAATATGGATACTCTTCCAGCATCTTTAATTTCTTGTGCAAGATTGGAAATTACCTCCATATTAGGGGTAAAATCTTCACTTTTTTTAGTAATTGCCGAACCGCCTGCTTTAATAATAATCATAAAAAATAATATTCATATGATATTAAAAAGATTCCTATTAATCTAATAACTTGAATAAAAAGGATTAGAAGATTTATTTAACGATTCAAGCTTTTCAAGATATATTCCCATTAGGAAACCTATTAAAAAAAAGAATCCGAGTAAGATAATACTTAGTATTACGGTAGAGGTCATAAAAAGATTGATTACAAACATTTCAAATCCTATTATACAACCTAGGGTAAAAACAATTAAGGCTCCTAAATTTGATGTTTGAATATATTTTTTTGGAGGCACTTTGTCTATAACCTCATCTATAAGTGTCTTGACTTCACTTATTAATTTTAAATCATTATTTTGAATGGAAGCCATAAAAAATATAACCTCTGATTTTGTTTATAAACTTTGTGGTTTAAAGTTATTTTATATACATAAATTAGTAAATATAAATAATATATGCATTCTCTAAATAATCTAAAATTTACTAATAAATAATACACTACTATAAATTGTTTTTTTTGCTATTGAATATCAATAACAAAACGATAAGTTTATAAAGATAACAAATAAATTGTATGTTGTTAGTTATAGTTCTCCATTATTTTTATTATGTAGAGGATAATAAGATATGTACAAAAAGATGGATTATATGGACTCATTGATAGATAATCAACATGTAGATGGAAATTATTCAACAGAAGATTTATCAAGAGAATCAATAATTTTCACAGAGTTAATTCATGGGATAGTCCATGAATTAAACAATTCTTTGACCTCTGCCATGGCTGCTACTGAAGTTTTGCAAGAAGAAATGATTAAATTAAGAAAAGGATTTAGTGACAATCACATTAATATTATACTAGTTAATCATATCGAAAAAATCTTTACCTTGTACAAAACAACGACCGTCAAGAATCAAAATATTTTAAATTATTTATTAAAAATTGAATTTAAAATGCTAAGAGACCAATGTTATAAAATAAACTCCCCATATCCAAAATTTGATCTCCTACAAAATTTAATATCGCTAAATATGAAAAGTAACGAAAAGATAGATTTAATTGTTAAAATTTTAAGAAACTTAGTAAATATTGATGAAGACATGGAACTAATCAATGTAAATGAAGTAATAAATACTAGTATCTTCCTATTACAAGATGAACTAAAAGATAAATACGTCATAAAAAAAGATTTTTCAAAAGTACCTTTAATCAATTTTAGTTTTCGCCAATTGAACTATATAATTATTTGTATCTTATTAAAAACTCTTGAGATAATGAATTTCGGTGAACTTTTTTTAAAAACATTTGAAACTGATGAAGAAGTCTACATAATAGTTCAATTAAGTGGTGGAGAAATTATCCTAAAGAAAATTGAAGAAATAATAGCTCAGAAGGATTCAAAAATAGACATATGCTCGGTAAACAAGTTGCTTAAAAGTAAAGGTGGCACCCTAACTATAAAAAAACTTAATGAGAAANGAAGTTTAAACTTGGAAAAAGAATTGACTGCGGATATAGAATTCAAAATCAAGCTTAATAAAGCTAATGCAGCAAGCTTCAAATTAAATAAATCGNTTGATTCGAACAATAAAAATGAAAATGAATTTCAAGATTTTAAGCCAAATTTATCCTATGAGGTAAAAAAGGAAAAAAATCAATCGAAAAAATATTCTAATTGTTGATGATAATCTAGAAACATTAGTTAGTTTATTTTTGACGCTAAAAAAAGAAGATTTTTGTAATAAGATAATTATTGCTAAAACTGCTGAGGCGGCATTAGAACAATTGCAAAAAATTAATTTTAACATAATTATTTCTGATTATAAGCTACCAGGAATGAGTGGAATTGATTTTTTAAGCCATGTAAAAGATAATTATCCTAATAGTACTAGAATCCTTTTGACTGCATTTTTAACTAATTCTGTAAAAAAAGAAGCCAAAAATAAGGCATCAGTTAAATCAATAATTGAAAAGCCTTGGAATAAAGATAACTTAATAAAACTAATAAATGGATAATTTAAATAAAAATATTATTATACTAAAAGTTTATTGCCATGCGGAAATAATTTCTGTTTTTTTGTTTCCATTTTCATTATAAGTTATCTCCCACTTTGGAATCCAAACTAAAGATACCATTTTTATTTCTATATCTGATTTCTTTGGCTGTATTATTACTTCTTTGACTTCAGTTATCTCCTTTTCTCTTTTTTGTTTTATTAAATCTATTTGTAACTTAAGTTCATTTTCCAAAGATTCCATTTCTTTATTTAATGAAGTGATATCTTTATTGACTTTATCAATTTCTGCTGAGATATCCTTACTTTTTTGATATTTTTTCACTGTAGTTGCAGCAGATCTCGTAGAACGTTTACCCATGAACATACCGAGTACTGATTCTCCCGCGGAAATCATTGCTTCCTGTTTCAATGAATTTGCAGATGCTTGTTTTTTTATAAGAATTTCTTGAGACTTATTTAATTTAGACCTGAGTTTTTCAATTTCTTTAGCGTATTTTTGCTCTAATTTATCAATCTCTTCATCTCTAGTTTCTCTCGCCATTTGATTTAATTTTAAGATAAATTCTGCTTTTGATTCATTAGATTTTGAATATATCTTAAAATGAGGGCTGTGATATAATTTGAAATTACTATTGTAGAACAAGAAATCCGCAAAGCTCTTTTTAAGTTCATTAAAATCTTTAGGATCATTTATTTTATCAGAAATTTCTGTGAACTTTGACTTGCTTTCAGGATCATTAAGAATCTTTGATATTTTTACTTCTTGAGACTCACTCCAAACTAAAAATTCTGGATTATCTATAACTAAAATTCTTTCTTGATCCTCCTTCAAATCAATATTTTTGTCTTGAAAATGAACAATTGCTTTCCCCATTATCCCTGGACTATAAATAAGAGAAGGTTCTTCAAGCCGTAATTCACTTTGATATTTGTTTTTTATTTCTTGGATAGAAAGAGCTACATTTTTGATAACGGGTAAGAATATTTGTTGAATGTCTCTTGAAATTGTTGGCGGAGTTGAAGTAAATTTGTCTGAAGATGCCCCAATATACGTCTTTTTTATTGTAGGTGGAGATTTAGTTTCATGATATCTCTCCTTCGATAGTAACTTAATTTCATTTTTTGTCATTGGCCCTCTCAAATAACTCATAGCCCATCTTGTTTGAAAAATGATAGGTTCTTTTGCATGGACATTATGAAGAATAAATACCCTTTTTCCTAAGTTAGATATTAGTTTATTCATATTTTCTTTATTTAAAGATTCTTTAGAATTTGCGCTAATTATGTCTAATCCTTCAAGCAATCTTAGTTTGTCTCTTTCTGTCTGTAGTCTACCTATAAACCAAGTACCGGTATTTGTAAGCCCTTTATAGTCCAAATCCACAGGATTTTGAGTAGCTAGTAGTACCCCAACTCCAAAAGCCCTCGCTTGTTTTAGCAAAGTAAGGAGGGGTTTTTTACTTGGAGGATTGGAAACTGGTGGAAAATAACCAAATATTTCATCCATATAAATCAATGTTCTGAGACTATTTGTCCCACTTTGTTTTCTCATCCAAGATATAATTTGATTGAAAAGAAGAGTGACAAAGAACATTCTTTCAGAGTCATTTAAGTGGGCAATATAAAAAATTGAATGCTTTGGTTTACCATCTTTATTTGAGATGAATTCAGGTATATCCAAGGGGTTACCTTCTAGCCAATTTTTAAAGCTTGGTGACGCAATAAGATTATTCAATTTCATTGATAAGTTCAATCTATCTTTTTTCGGAAAAAAGGTATCAATTTCAAATACACCTAGGGTTCTGAAAGGTGGATCTTGAATTGAGAGGATGAGTTTTGCTATATCAAGATTTTGATTTTTACTCCAGAAATTTTCAAATATGTTTGAAAGTAGAATATGTTCACGAGAGTTTATTGGATCTGTTTCAATCCCAATTAGCCCCAGTAGACTGCTGACAATGCCTTGTATTTGATCTCTAATTAATTCTGAATCTTCTTCCCAATTAAAAGAAGGCGCATCAAAAGAATGTAATATAGAAACAGGATGCCCTGCCTCACTTCCGGGGGTATATATTACAAAATCTGCATTTTCACGCAGCATTTTAATTCTATTTTCATCCTGGCCCCAATCTGCCAATCCCTTTTTCCATGAGTCTGCCTGTTGTGCAGCATAGTCGTCTATACTCATTCCTTTTCTGTTGGCTTCATCAGGATCTACCCACGGGAGGAAACTCTCTTTTTTTAGTTCTGGGAACGTAAGTAATAAATTTGTGATATCTCCTTTTGGATCAATTATTATCGCAGGGATATTGTCTATGGCAGCTTCTTCTAAAATATCAATACATAAACCAGTTTTTCCACTCCCGGTCATACCAATACAGACCGCATGTGTTGTAAGATCCCTTGAATCATACATAACAAGCTTATCAGTTAGTATTCCATTTTTCATGTCAAATTCTTTACCTAAGTAAAATGAGCCTAATTTTTCGAAGTCCATTTTGCCCACCTATGTGTAATGCTTTAATTGAGTATATTAATCTTTTAGTTAATAAACATATACTAGTAAAAATGGATATGAAACTGAAATTATCCTTATTAACTAGATTCGACATTAATGAACATAAGTTTCGTGCCTTAAATATAAAAATAATACCCTTGGGATATTATTAATTAGTTACCGACATTTTCATATGTAATTAACGATGATTTTTGAAAAACTCGCAATGGTAACCATCACCCTTAAAAATCGATTACTAATTTAATTTTTTATGGATAGATATACTATAGCTATTCTCTTTATGTTCTTTGTTATTTTTGGACAAATTCCCACCCTATTGGCCGGTAAAGCAGATTGGAATTATAAAACAGATAAGGCGGTTTACTCTGTCGATATATCTTCTGAAGGAGATTATATAGTTTGTGGATCATTGGATAATAATTTTTATTTTTTATCTAAAGAAGGCAATCTTTTGTGGAAATATCCTTCAAATGATAGGGCATTATGTGTAGATTTAACACCCGATGGTTCTTTTATAGTAGGGGGTTCAAAAGACAAAAAAGTGTATATGTTTTCTAAAGAAGGGGATTTACTTTGGTCCTTTGTTACAGGAAATACAGTTGAATCAGTTGCACTATCGTTTAATGGATCAAAAATAATTGCAGGATCTGATGATGGAGCGGCTTATTTTTTATCAAAGGAAGGTAGTCTACTTTGGAAATATGAAACTGGGGCCCCTGTTACAACAGTCGCTATTAATCCAAATGGAGAATATATTGCTATAGGTTCAAATGATAAAAGTATATATTTTTTGTCAGAAGACGGTAAAGTAATTTGGAAAATAAAAACTCTGGGCGAGATAAGTTCAATAGATATGAGTTTTGATGGGGCTTACATTGTTTCTGGTACGAAAAATGGTTGGATTTATACTATATCAAATTCCGGAGAGATATTAAATAAAACTAAGAAAAATAATGGAGTAGTAAATGTCAAGATCACCCCTAATGGAAATTACATAGTGGCCGGCTCAAGGGACGGAGGGGTATATGCTATGTCAAATAATGGTAAATTGTTATGGCAATCTCTTGATGATAAAGGGGTATACTCTGTAGCCATTAATCCAGATGGAACTAAAGTTGCTGCTGGATCTATGGACACCATTTATATATTGTCCAAAAATGGAAAAGAAATAAAATGCTATCAAACTTACGATGACAAATATTACTTGTATTCCATTAACTCTTTAGCAATTTCACTTGACAGCTCGACATTGGTATCAACTTCTAGGGAATGTATTTTTTATTTTAATCATGACACGAAAAAAGAATTTGATTTAAATGAATGTATGCCAACTAAGAAAAATGAATCGACAGACACATGTTTTCAAAAAAAATTATCCGAATTAAACGAAAATCCTAAGAGAAAAACTAATGGAATAATAAGCATTCTGCTTAGTTTTTTTAGAATTAGATAAGAATGTATAATATTAATCATATTTTTGACACACTGGACAAAAATATGAGGATGATCCAAGAATATTTTCTTTTAGTATTTTATTGCCACACAATTTACATTCATTGGTATTTTTACCCATGAGCCTAACATATTTTCCCAAATTACCATAAAGATCGTATTCGTCTGAACTTCCACCAAGTTCAATTGCAGAATTTATTGTCTTGATGATAGAATCATAAAGATTGTTTCGCTCTATTTCCTTAAGATCAGATACTTTTCTTTTAGGATGTATTTTTGCCATGTAAAGAATATCATTTATATAGGCGTTTCCAAGGCCAGACATTTCTTCTTGAAGGTTTAGTGCAGCTTTAATTGATTTATTTTCATTATTTGATAAAACATGTAAAAAATAGTCTAATGTAAATTCTGATTCATTTGGAGAAATACCAATATTGCCGGCATATCTGTGAACTTTTTTCTCTTCTAATGTGGCAACTACTATAAATGCGTATAGGAAAAGATTGAGTGTGACGATGGAACCATCATCAAATTGAAAACTAACATGGTATTTTGGAGGTAATGGTAAATCTTTTTTGATATACAGAAATTTACCTATTATTTCGCCAAACATTAAAATACTGCCATTTTTAAACTCTAAAAATATCCACTTACCTTTAGGGGTTATTCTTTTTATTTTGGAATTTAATATATCTTTATTTCTATTGTCAAGATTTGACATTCCCTGTTTAATTGTTGATTCTGAGTGTTTGGTCAAAATGATGTTTGTAATTTCTTTATCCAGCAAATTTTCTTTCATTTGTTCTGATATCGTTAATATCTCAGGTATTTCTAATCCCATAAAATCAATTAACTAAGGAATTATAGGTATATAGCTTTATTGTTTCCAAAATGTGCTATCAGAAAAATACAGGGCCGGGCATATTTATTTATTCCTAGCCGTATTGAAATAATATGTACCACATACCTATTCTCAATCTATAGGGCTCTAGAAATTCATTTACAAAAGACTCATGGCATAAAATCTAGGTATACTAAGGATATGGAGATTAGTGAAGTCAGAAATGATTATTTCAAGTTTGCACAGGGAAATTCTTCTATGCTTGAAGATATGAGGGCTTCCATGGAGATGTTTGAATTGATGAAACAAAATTCTAATCTAAAGGCGGACTTTTTCAAAATGGCAGCCAAGAAGAAATAAGGCCAAATAATTTCCTTTTTCATTAAACGATCCTTTAGCATGCCAAGCTTCCATTAAAAGAAAAGGCCAGTTTGTTTAATGGGATTTGAAATTAAAATTAGAGACAAATCTAACATTGCATATAACTAAGACTACGCGCAGTTATTACATTTGCTTTTTATATTAAACGTTAGCTATTAAAAGATAGGGCCAATTATTTTAATTGGATTTCCCTTACATTATGACAATAACTATCCTTATTCTCGATAAGAAGTTTTTCGTACTCTAAAATTTTTTTTAAGATACCATTAGAATTCTTACTTATTTCTTTGATACACTTTTCTAGCCCCTCATCAAATCTCTTCATCCTTCTTAGAAGTTCTACCAAAATAACTCCGTCTTCAAGGTCATTGTTAAAAATGTTTTCACCATTCGATTTTGCTAGTTGAAAAAGATCATATGCTCTTTCTCTGCATTTGATTGCCATCTCTGAATGTTCAGGTGAATCGTCACACGCCCATGCCGCATACAATGATTGAAGTCCGGATTCCTTGTATGATTTATCCCTCTCGGTAAGAAATGAATTACACAAGAAGCGATTTGCGAGTTGTGGATAATCTTTGTTTTTAAGTTGATCACGATAAGATTCTGTTTTTATTAATTCTGGATATTCCTTATTTGCATAACCAATGTTTTCATTGCAATAGCCACAATAAGGGCATTCCTGGACCCAGTAAATCATGGTTGACCTCCTCATTTCTGGTGGCCTTGTATCCAAGTCTGGAGAGCCAAATGCATTCGTGCTCATAATTAATTCATGTGAACTTTTTTTATTACATATACTACATTCCGTTTCTTCTTTACAAACAGTAGTCATATATTTACCTCAAATCACTATTGTTTCAAGATATATAAGAATATGGAAAAAAATAGAGAAAAAAAATTCTTTTCCATATCCTATTAGGCCCTAAAAATACTAAATACTATTTTGCTCTAGGATTTGCATATTATACCTGGCCCTAAAATTAGGGCCAATAGAAGAATGGGGCTACTTCTCTACAAGAGAGCTAGAAATGGACAAAAGTGTTGAAAATAATTATTTTCATTAAACGATCATTTAGCATGCCAAGCTTCCATTAAAAGATAGGGCCAGTTTGTTTAATGGGATTGGAATTAAAATGGGCAATTGGATTAGCCGAAATGCTTAAATATTATCATAGCGGCTATAGTAACAATAATTGTGATAACATGGGAAAATATCTAAAATCATTATTAATTATATTTGTCCTGGCATTTGCCGCATTCTCATCTGTCTTGGGGACAAAGGTCCTATCTGAAGAAAGGATAACTAAAGATCCAACTCACCAATATTCTCCAGCCATATACGGCGACATAGTCGTCTGGCATGACTATAGAAACACCAACTCGGACATCTACGGCTACAACCTGAAGACCAAGCAGGAGTTTCAGATAACTACAAACACAGCTGATCAATATGATCCAGCCATATACGGCGACATAGTCGTCTGGTATGACTATAGAAACACCAACTCGGACATCTACGGCTACAACCTGAAACAGGGCAGGAGTTTCGAATAACTACAAACACAAATGACCAATATTCTCCAGCCATATACGGCGACATAGTCGTCTGGCATGACTATAGAAACACCAACGCAGACATCTACGGCTACAATCTGAAGACCAAGCAGGAGTTTCAGATAACTACAAACACAAATTACCAATATCATCCGGCCATATACGGCGACATCGTCGTCTGGGATGACTATAGAAACACCAACGCAGACATCTACGGCTACAACCTGAAAACAGGGCAGGAGTTTCAGATAACTACAAACACAGCTGGCCAATATGTTCCAGCCATATACTGCGACCGCGTAGTATGGTATGACGATAGAAACAACAACTACGACATCTACATTGCTTATCTTGATGTTGTTTGTGAAACTGCAAAGAAGTCCCTCCCAATGGACTGGATCATGAAAAAGTTCGGACTTGGCAACAGAGAATAAATTATATTTTTTTATCTTTTTATATTAAACTTAATACTAAATAGTATTTTGCTTTAGGATTTGCATAATATACCTGGCCCTAAAATTAGGGCCATGGGCAACAATCTAGCGCAGACAAGGCTTGATTTTTTCTATAGGATACAGGTCCANAAGACCATACCTGAGTNTNTTAGCATCAGGAGGATGAAGGTGCATGACAAGCGCATAAGGGTAGCATCCACAAGNAACGATTGTGAAAGCATAACATGCCCCCACATCAAAAGATCGCATGTCAGTAGATCNTTCTCATACATCAGGTGCAGCTATTCTGGTAATTCCAAAAAGCAGAGCCCNGGCNCATGNNACATCTGNCCTATGAAAAAGATTAGAAACATTTGGATCCCCGTTAGAACAGAGTGTCGGGACAAGGAGTGGAAAGTGATGCCNAGCAACANNTTCTGGAACTGGAAAAAGGAGTAATTTTTATTTGAAAAATAATTTCCTCCTTTTTTCCATATTTTTATAAAAGATGAAAATTATAATTATACGTGGTAAAGATGGAAGAAATAAATTGTAAAAAATGTGGTAAAACTGTTTCAAGTGGATTCCCACATTGCCCTTATTGCGGAGAAAGTTTGTCAAAGGAAAAACAAGATCAGGCTAATTATTTTTCTTTATGTAGGCATTGTGGCAGGGGATTAAGAAGGATATGGATAACTTGCCCCTACTGTAATGGTATATTGGATCCAATCTCACATGAAAAGTATAAACATATGGAAAGTAAGAATCCTGAAGCTATAGAATCTAACAGAAAGGGAAATGAGTATCTTGAGTCACGTGATGCTGCAAATGCAATCAAATGCTATGAAAGAGCTATTGAACTGGATCCAAGCTATACAGTCGCATGGCGTAGCAAAGGAATATCGCTTTTAAATATAGGGAGAGACTCAGAGGCATTATCGTGTTTTGAAAGGGCTACTGAGCTAAATCCAAATTATGCGCCTACATGGCGTAACAAAGGAGTGTCACTCCTTAGACTAGGGAAATATCCAGAGGCATTGTCATGCTATGAAAGAGCTATTGAACTGGATCCAAATAATGCATTTGCATGGCGTAACAAAGGAATATCTCTATTAAATATGGGAAGATACTCAGAAGCATTGTCGTGTTTTGAAAGGGCTATTGAGTTAAATTCAAAGGATGCGCATGCGTGGTGGAACAAAGGAGTTGCACTTCAGAAACTCGGTAGAGATACCCTAGCAAATGAATGTTTAGATAAGGCCAAACAGCTCGGATATAAGGAATAGTATCATTAATTGATTATTTTTATTCCTATTTTTAAACATAAGGATATTTTTAAATCATCGAGTATAATATTGGACATCAAGGACTTTAGGTAAAAGGCATGTAGATTTTTCCAATACTCTTGTAAAATCATCCTATACTTTGTATCGCTTGATATAATGACATTATGGGGGGGTTGTAAAGGCTAAGATCTATGATGTTCCCTATGACGATGTTGTGACCAAGAAGGAGTTCTGGATAATTTGTGAAAAAGGCATGGCACTTTTTTTAATGAGGCTTTGTTGTAAAGAAGGGGCAGCTTGTAGTTATCTGGATTTATGTTTAATCCATATTTCCAACAAAATTGATGGATTTGACGAGGAATTGAAAACAAGATTCTCCATGTAATAACAAGTCATCTTGGAAAGACCAAATATGAGTCACCTAAAGAGCCCAGGCTTCCAAAGCTATTTCACTTTATTACACAGATAAAATGAGCTCTAAGATAGCAGAGATTTTGGAATTTGTTGAACTATCAAAGGACAATATAGAAGACAAATTCATCTATAAAGGGCATGAAAGAAATATCTTAGTAAGATAAGCTTCAATTAGCAATAAATAGTAGTAACTCTTTTATTATGCATGGGATGTATTTCTGAAGCCATATGCAAGGATTGTGGCACAAGGTACGAAGTTCGTATGGGCGGCGGATTCATTGTCCACGATCTGCACTGCGACAAGTGCGGCGAGCTACGATGCGTATCATTTCATGAACTGGGTGAAATCCATTTAAAATTCATAAAAGGAATTAAGATACCTTATTGCGTTGCAACTGGAGCTTCCGACAAGTATATCCAAGATAATTATCCGGGGGAACCAATAAACGAGGACGAATATAATAGATTAGTCGAAGAGTTTGCAGGAAAATGCAAGTGTGGAGGGAATTACACATTTAAGGCTCCTGTAAGGTGCCCTAACTGCAGATCTACTAATTTGAACATGATCCTACTAAATTTATCTTATATGATTGAAAGTGAATTAAATTACTCTAAATAATCTTCCTTTCAATCTATTCTCATTCCAAAAACTATACTTGAAATTAATAAACTTCTGGCCTTAAAACTAACTTGTTTTAAAATAAAAAACAATGCCACATTAGCTTTATAAAAAAAGTGCGGGGGCCGTGATTTGAACACGGGAACTCCTACGAGACAGGGTCCTAAGCCCTGCACCTTTGACCAGGCTCGGCAACCCCCGCATACTTATAAAGTCCAAACCATATATTTTGAAATTCTTTATAAATGTAACGATGATTGATACGTCAATTAAATACAGTGAAACTTTTATATTAAGCCAATAACTAATTTTTAGGTGTAAGAAATGGAACATTTAATGGCCGATAAGGCAAAAGATATTCTTGGGATAATGAAGGTCTTCTCTATTGATCCTCTTGAAGTTAAAAATTGTAGTTTCCCAGGACATAAAGGAAGAGATACTGGCGATAGTAGTATTGGTTTTTTAGAGTACACTGGTGATAAAAATATCTATACCATCCATTCTGTTCATTACTGCAGACAACATAGGAATGTGTCTATATTAGAAATACAAAAAAGATTAAAAGATAAAATTAAAGGCATTACTGGAGATAAAGGCACAGTACTAATAACAAAAATTAAGATAGATCCTGAAAGCTTTCCGGAAAAAGATATTCTTGGTAAAAAAGTTAGTACTGAAAAAACCACTTCAATTCTTATTAACAAGGGTAATCTAGGATTTTTAATAAATATTTCTGAAGAATCAAAAAATATGACATTGAAGGCAGTTATCGATAAAATAATGAATCTAGAAATTGAATTTGATATCGCTTGGGAGGAATTCTAAATTTGAAGAAAACTAAGATCATATGCACAATAGGGCCAAGTGTTTCAAATTATGAGATGATAACAAAACTTGTTAAGTCTGGAATGGATGTAGCTAGATTAAATTTCTCCCATGGCACCCACTCTGAACATCTCAAGGTGATTAAAACAATAAGGGAAGTATCTGAGGATACAAATAAAAGAGTTGGTATTCTGCTAGACACTAAAGGCCCCGATATAAGAATTGGGGAATTCAACAATACAATCCATATATTCACGGGAAAAGAGTATATATTTTCTTCAAAAAAACAAAATGGCATTATTCAATTACAAAACGATATATCCCAATTTTTGAAATCTGGTGACAAAGTCTTAGTTGATGATGGCACATTGATCTTTACGGTAGTTAAGATTGAAGAGGGAAATATTTACCTCAAAGCGTTGAATGAAGGAAATCTTAGACAAAAGGTGAGCATAAATATACCAGGAGATGCATATTGTCCTTCCGCCGTTACTAAGAATGATATAGTTGACATCAAATTTGGAGTAAAAAATGATGTAGATTTCATTGCACTGTCCTTTGCATCGACTAAAGAGGATATATTGAAAGCTAGAGAATTAATAGAAGGAGAGCAATGGATTATCTCTAAGGTAGAGTCAAACTATGGAATAAAAAACATAAATGATTTAATAGAATATTCTGAAGGAATAATGGTTGCGAGAGGGGATTTAGGCGTTGAAATTGATCTTTCTAGAATTCCAAGCGTTCAAAGATCCATAATAGAAAAATGTAATGCTAAAGGTAGGCCAGTCATAGTAGCAACTCAAATGTTAAACTCAATGATAGAAAATCCAAGACCAACTAGGGCGGAAGTTGAGGATATAGCCAGTGCAATTTACAGCGGTGCTGATGCAGTTATGTTATCTGGTGAAACAGCAATTGGGAAATACCCGATTGAGAGTGTGGAAATGATGGTAAAAGTGGCCATTGAAACTGAGAAAGAGCTTAAACCAAGAACAGATTACGGGCCATCTAAAAGAATCGCAGACGTAATATCTTCTCTTGTCGCTAAAGCCGTATTACTTTCTGAAGTTAAAGCAATCGTTACTTCAAAAAAAACAAAGAACCAATCTACTAGAAATTAGGGAGATAGGAGAAGTCTTATCTTCTTGAAAGTAGCATTAACGAGATTGTTGCTATCAATCCAGATAATGTTAGTACTAGAATAGCTTCTTGTAAAATGGTAAAAATTGGTTTTTGGACTTTTGATTGAGGTGTTGTTTGGCCCAAAGTTAGTTTGGTATCATTCACTTCATTTGTTTTTAGTTCGCTAGGAGGGTCTAATTTCACAACATCAATAGGATTAATAATTAATTTAATTGGAAATTTCAAATAAGTGGATTTATCATACATATCTTTTATTTCTAGATTAAGATATATAGTATACTCTCCAGGTGTTTCTGGGATTTTAGTAACTACTATTTCTTTTTTAACTAAGGAAGCAATTACACCAATATTTTCTGTATAATCTAGATTAAATTTAGATTTATCATATTCCATTATCATATATGAATTCTTAACTGTAGATCCTCTATTGGCAATATAAATTGGTAGTGAATACGGAACTTCTTTTATTTCAAAACTTCTATCTTTTAAGCTAATTATGGGTGTCCTAACTCCATCAATTCTAAATGGAACTTCTTGTAAAAATCCTTCAGACGCATAATCACACTTCAGACCAGAACAATATACTTGATAAGAATATTGGGTTGTTACCTTTAATGGATATGTTCCAGGATCAATAGCTTTGACGGTATAACGAATTCTTTCTATTTTCTTTTCACCTGGTTGTAACTCCCCATAGATAAATTTATTTTTATTAAGTTCAAAATATTCGTCTTTTACATAAATATTGATATTTTTTAAGATACTATTGCTTGTATTGTCAAAAACAATTGAAAATTCTCCACTGTCGCCTGAATAAAAAGAAGGCGTTTTTTCGAAGTATATCTTCATTTTCTCGTTTGGCGCTGTTATTCCTGTGATTGTAATGAGGCTCAATGTTAAAAAACTTATAAATATTATGGTGTAGAGTTTTTTCATATAATAAATAGTTAATGGAATATTTTAAAAGCTTTATTCTTATAAGTTATATGATGGGTACGAATAAATTTGAATACTTCGATGTTACTGCAGATATTGGTGTCAGGGTATGGGGAAATACTATTGATGAATTATTTGAAAATGCAGCTATTGCGGTCACGAGTTTAATGATAAATCCCACTAAATTAGAAAGGAAAATAACTAAAGAAATTTTCATCGAAGGAAATGATATTTCTTCTCTTTTAATCAATTGGATTACGGAACTCTTAATTATCAGGGATAGTGAAGCAATTCTATTTTCATCTTTTAAGGTGAATGTTTCAAGTGATGGGAGATCCCTTACTGCTAAAATTTTTGGAAATCATATTATTGGAAGTACTATAGAAATGGATATAAAGGCAATAACATATTCTCTTTTTAAATTAAAAAAGCTGGATAAAACTTTTTATACACAATTTGTTCTTGATATATAAAAGGCTTATATTTTCAATATGATATTAGATATGCCAATTTATAAATATTATTTCTAATAAATTTTTAAGGAATGAAAAAATTTATATAGGGAGATATTAAATATACAAATGGCGATATTATGGTTGAACTAATAAAAAAAATGCTAGTTCCAGTAGATGGTTCTAAAGCTTCAGAAAAAGCAGTAGAATATGCATCATGGGTAGCTAGTAAAACAGGGGCAAATGTAACTATAGTACATGTGTTAGATGTAGATAAATTACAGATGAATTATGAGGCAATGGATAGATTCTTACCTGACTGGAAAGATAAGATAAAAGGAACAGATGATATAAAGAGGTACTCTCCTTTCTTCGAAAATCAGCTAACTTGCATGATGGACGATCCAATATGCAAGAGAGGTAACAACATATTAAAGGAAATGGAAAAACTTGCAGCAAAGAATGGACTGAAAGCAAAAACAATGCTTAAACTTGGAAGAGTTGTTGACACAATAGTACAGATTGCAGATGAAGAAAACTTTGACCATATAGTTGTCGGTAAGACTGGGCTCACAGGAATCAAAAGATTAGTAATGGGTCATGTTGCAGAAGATGTTGCAAAATATGCTTCAGTTAGGGTAACAGTAGTTCCTTAAATATAGTAATTTAATTTTTTTATTTTTATACTATTCTGTTAATTTTGTATAGTAAAAAAGGATAAGTTTTTTAATAGAAAAATATATTTATATTATATGCCTCGAGCAAGGAAAAAAAGATGTATTTATGTAGATACTCATACACGTTATTTTAAACCCCGAGGAGTACCACTAGAGCAACTAGATATTGTCAGGCTTACTTTTGAAGAACTTGAAGCAATTAGACTTAAGGATTTAATTGGATTAGAACAGATCGAGGCTTCTGAAAAAATGGGAATTTCACAGCCTACCTTTCATAGAATATTAAAAGAAGCTAGAAATAAAGTATCAGACGCCCTGGTTAATTCTAAAGCTATTGAGATATTTGGCGGGGATTATGAAATTGGTATTACACAATTTAAATGTCAAAATTGCAACTATGTATGGGAATTGGATGTTAGTTCAAAGAATGAGGGGAAATGCCCAAATTGCAATAGGGAAAAAATTATTAATCTCAAGATTAATGCGTACAATTGTAAAAAGAGGAGAGATAATTTAGTATAATAATCTTTCCTAATTATGAGCTAAGGGTAATACTATGAAAATCGCAATACCGACAGATTCTAAAGGTGGACTTTCAGATACTGTTTTCAATCATTTTGGTATGGCTCCTACATATACTATCGTAGAGATAGTCGATAATAAAATCAAAAATATAGAGGTCTTGAAAAATACAAGTGATCACTTCGGTGGATCTGAGAGTCTCTTGGACTTGTTTTTCAGAAAAAATGTTGGGATTATAATCTGTTCAAATTTAGGGCCGCATGCTATGGAAGCTCTTAGAAGTCAAGGATTTGATATCTTCTTTACTAAAAGAGAAAAAATTGAAGATGTTATTAGTAAATTTATCAAAGGCGAATTAGAGAGATTTTCAAACGGAAAAGCATCCTGTAATGCCCAATAATATCATTCAAATTTGTAGTTTTTTATCTTTTTTATCCAATAGTTAGAATAAAGTGCACCTATTGGATTATGGGCTAAAATCCTATCTTTGACTATAAGGACTGTAGTAGGGGCCTTTGAATATTTGATAAATAAAGAATCATGGCCTACGCACAATCCTACGACAATATTAAATTCGGTACCTTCTTTTTCCAGTAATTTAGCCTGACCTACAGGATTGCATGCAGATTCACTTAGATTGTTAGATAAAGTTTTAACTACGCCGAAGTCACCTTTACCAATTCCGTGCGCTTTACAAATAGCAAGAGATACTTCAAATCCCTTTTCTTGAAGCAAACTAGTCAGAATCTGAGATTCATTTTTTAATCCTATGCAAGATGCAATACCGAGTTTTTTATAATTCATTCTCTTGGAAAATTCAATTAACTCTAATACTCTTGGGAGTTTCATATATGCATCTACTTCAAGTTCAGTTGAAGTTATGTAAAAATTATGATTTTCTTCTTTTTTTATTTCGTTTTCTGCGTAGATTTGGATATCCTTACTATAACAGTTTATTCCTTCCATACAAAAGGAATCTTCACATTCATTACATCTCATAGAAAAAGTAAATGTCAATAGTTTAAAAAGATAATTATTTTATTCCCGTTATAATGTCTGTTTTAAAGTCAAATAGTGTTTTTTTCTCATTTTTGTCTTGTATAGTCATAGTATTATCATTAGTAACTTTCCCGACAATTTTAGCTTCTATTTTTTGCTTTTTAAAAAGGGATAAGATCTTATCAGAGTTTTCAGGTGCAGATGTCAATGTAAATCCATATCCTGGGTAAATTTTTAACCAGTCCATAAAATCCATGTTTTCAGGTCTTTGTATTTCTTCAATGTCAATTACCGCTCCCTTTCGTGAGGTTTCAAGAAGCATTCCAATTGTGCCCAATATGCCGGGATTAGATATATCTTTAGCTGCGAATGAAAGTTCCTTTTCTGCGATTTCATTCATTATGCCGAGTTTAGATAAACATTCTTCAGATGATTTATTTAGAGTGGTATCCCAATTAAGAAAGTTATTATATTGCCGGCCATCCATATCCATTGCTAAGATAATATCTTCTCCTTCTTTTGCAGAAAAACTTGAAAGTATCTTTGACGCATTCCCCATTATTGAAACTGATACGGTTGTAGATTGTGTATCTGGGTGGAGATGTCCTCCGACCATTGGAACTTTAAATTTGTCACAACCAGTTTTTATACCTTCAAGTAAATTTTTACAATTATCCGTCTTTTTTAAAGACATTATATTAACCATAGCAATAGGTTTACCTCCCATTGCATAGATGTCGTTGACATTTACGAGCACAGCACAGTATCCTGCCCAAAAAAGATCGTTTAATAAATTTGCCCAAATTCCATCTGCAGCTAAAAGCAAATAATTGTTATCAAATTTTAAAACTGCTGCATCATCGCCGAAATCAATAACAGTATTTCCATAATTAGAAAAAGGCTTAAACTGATTAATTAGATATTTAATAGGATTTTTTCTTTTAACACCCTCGTAATTCCTAATTTCTTGAGCAATTCTATTTAGATCTGTCATACATTTCAACATGCGGTTAAAGGATAGATTATTTATAAAAGTTTTTATTTTAAGATACTTTCCATGAATTTCCTAATCTCAGTTGGTGTAGAAGATTCAAGACCATATATTTCAGAAAATTTAGAAGTTGTTTTTAACATTTTAGTTTTCCCACAAGATTCAGCATCAACAAGGCCCGCTTCAACTAAGGATTTAACATGCCCATAGCATTGACTTCCCCTATATTTTACCAAGTCAGATTTTTTTAATGGCTGCTTATATGCAATAATGGCTAGTGTCTTTAGAACTGCTCCCCTTATCTCTGATTTCGGAGCAAAGTCTGCAGTAAGCAAGGAGAATTCATTTTTTACTTGCATTGTATACCTATCTTCTACGGCCCTTATAACTTCTATAGAACTACCCCTATCAATATAATCTTTTGAAAGACTTTCAATCAATCCTTCTACATAATCTCTTTCCTTTATGCCTAGTTTTTTTAGTAATTTAGAGATTGGAACAGGTTCACCAGATATGAAAAGAATTGCTTCAATTGAGGCTTTGTCTTTTGATATATCCATATATCTTTTACTACTACTTACATTTAAATGGTTTACAGGTCTATTAAAAGTTAAACACAAAAATAAATAATTAGAAACTTTTTTAATACTTAAAGCAATGTCAAATTAGGTGAGCAGATGGATTTGGAAGAAATAGCACATAAAACAATGAAGTTTATGCATTCTGAAGGGGATGTATTTGCCCAAAAAATAAAAGTTATTTCTTATGATATAGAAAAAAGTAATATTGAGATTGGTGAAGAGAAAGAGACAATTGGAATCGGAATAAGAGTAATTGAAGGAAAAAAACAGGGCTTTTCATTTACAAATAATCTTACTAATTTAGAAGATTGTGTTAAGACTGCGTATAAAGTTCTTAAGGTATCTAGAGATAAAGAAGATTTTATTAGTCTTCCTATCCCAACTACAATAAAAGAGAGAAAATTGGTAGACAAGTCTTTGTATGATATAACTTCTAAGGATCTAATGGAATTCTCAATGGATATGATTAGAGGATGTAAAGAAAAAAGTGGAGTTCCTTCTTCGGGGAGCACTAATCTTACGTTCTATGAAGAAGCAATTTCATCAACAACAGGAATTTCTTTATATCAAAAATATGCGACTCTTTTCGGATATCTCTCTTCCATTTACAAAAATGATGATGTAGCTACTGGTTTTGATTATAATATCATGAGAAAAAAATTTGAGTTTACTCCAATTGGAGAACTAGCTGCATTGAAAGCAAAAGAAACTAGTAATGCAAAAAAAATACACCCTATGTATTGTGATGTAATCCTGGGGCCTGAAGCGATTTCTTCATTGTTGTCAAATACGTTTATACCTCATCTTTTTGCAGAAAGTGTTGACAAAAATAAAAGTTTTTTAAAAGGAAAGATTGGCAAAAAGATAACAAATCTTACAATAATAGATGATGGCACACTTGAGTATGGTGTTGCCTCTACGAATTTTGATGGAGACGGTAATTCTACAAAAAGGAATATAGTTATAGATAATGGGATATTAATAAAATATCTCTATGACGATTTTTATGCAAAAAAATATGGTGTTGAATCCACAGGTAACTCAGAGAGAGATTATAAATCTCTTCCTTCAATTGGCACTACTAATTTCATTATTGGAGGAGAAACATTAGAAGGAATAGAAGAAGGATTTATTATAAATGAATTAAGGGGGGCACATACAGCAAATTCAATTTCGGGAGATTTTTCTGTAGAAATCTCGAGTGGATTTTACATTAATGATGGGGAAAGAAAACATCCTATCAAACATGGGATGATAGTGGGAAATATTTTTGAATTCTTAAATAAAGTTAAAGGGGTATACGGGCAAGTAAAAGATACGGGAGGTATAATCACTCCTTCAATTATATCTGAAGCAAGGGTGGTAGGATGATAGGAATAGTTGGTATGCCTGGTTCTGGAAAAAGTGAATTTGTTAATATTGCACTTACTTTAGGATATAGATTCATCTCTATGGGAGATATTGTAAGAGAAGAAACTGTAAGAAAAGGATACCCTTTGGAAGAAAGTGGTAAAGTTGCCCAAATGCTTAGAGATGAAAATGGGCTTGATGTAATAGCCATTTTGACTTTAGATAAAATAAGGAAAACCCATGATAATAAATTTTTGATTGAGGGTATACGGGGGATAAAAGAAATTGAAAGATTTAGGAATGAAATGGATTTTTTTTTAATTGGTATACACTGTTCACCCAAAATTAGATTTGAAAGATTGAAAAATAGAAAACGAGACGATGACCATCAAACTTATGAAGAGTTCCATAAAAGAGATTTAAGGGAACTTTCATGGGGTTTGGGTGAAGCATTGGCTTTATCAGACGTTATTATTAACAACAATGGCACTTTAGAAGACTTTAAGGAAAATATCTATACGGTGATTAAGAAATATGAGCTTTAAATTGAAAGTCTATGCAGATGTAAAGAATACAGAGGATCCAGAAAAAGTAAAGATATCAATAACTAATATATTTCCTGACATCAATATAGAAGAAAATAAAGAGGTAATTATTGGATATTCTGAAGACGAAAGTGTCCTTTCAAGATTCATCGAATTAATATATTCAGATGCGATAAGGGATAGTGTCAATATGATATTAAAGGAAGGCACTCAAGAATTAAAAATATCTTTTTTGATGAATAAACAAGCTGCTTTTGCAGGCAGAGTAAATCTATCAAAATTATCTCCACTTGGTTCAATTAAGGTAAAAATCTATGTAGATAATCCTTATGAGTTTATAGATAAAATAGCACCTAAAACAATTTGATTTTGAATATTTATTTAATCTACTTTTTATAATTCCACTCTTTTGATTTATATTTTCCATAAGCTAATTTTTTTGCAAGACTTAGTTCTCCTCTAGAAAGTTTACCTTTATTTGATTTCCCATAAATTTCTTCAAATCCTTTTTTTAAGTTTTTAATTAATTCTTTTTTACCAATGTTATACCCTTCCCTAGAAAGTGTAGTAACCCTTTTTCTTATTTCCGTTTTTTGGTTAGATATTCTAAGAACTTTTTCCATTAATTCAATATTTGTATTAAACATAAGAGTTCCATGTTGTAAAATAATTCCGTTTTTTCTAGTTTGAGCTGAGCCAGATATTTTTTTAGAATTAAAAGTAAGATCATTAAGGGGTTTAAATTCAACGTTAATGTCCATATTTTTTAATCCCTTTATAATCCCTCCATAAATAAATTCAAATGAATCTAGAATGTTATCGGGTGATTTCTTTTCTGATAATACAATAGAGTAAGTTATTTCTCCCATGTAATCATGAAATACATTTCCCCCCCCAGTTATTCTTCTAACATAATCAATGTTATTTTTAAAACAATAATCTAAATTAATTGAAGAACTTAGTCTTTGAAAATAACCAATTGAAGCACATGAAGGAAAAAATGAATAAAATCTGAATGTATCTTCTACTTTATCTTCTATCCTTAACAATAGTAACGCCTCATCCAAACCCATTGAAAGATACCCATTTTCTTCCCTATACGGTAAATATCTCACAGAATTTTTACTATCGAAAAGTATTTATAGGTTTATGTAGTTGTTATTAATGGGAAGGGAAATGGAGGAAAAAGTTAGAATCCTCTCATATTTTTTCACCTCTAGTGCTAGATTTCCCTTCCCTCGTTATGACTTTAGGAGGCATTTATGTATCAAAGAATCATAAAATTGCTTGAGAATGAGGACTCACCTATTTCTGCAGAAAATATCAGTGAGAAAACAAAAGAGAGTTTAATTAAAACTAAGTCTCTTTTGTTAAGATTACAAGAAGAGGGTAAAGTTGAAAGTACCAAAAGAGAAGATATTATAGTTTGGCAGATAAAGAAAAAGGATGATATTGAGAAGAAATTAGAAAAGATGGTAAGATAATGCCTTTTTCTCATCCCTTTATTAAAGGGGAGATTTCACCTAGATCCTATCAAGAAACTATTTTTGTAAAAAGTAAAGATAAAAATACACTAGTTATACTTCCAACAGGTCTTGGAAAGACTTACATTGGAATTTTATTAGCGGCATATACTTTACAATTACTGAAAAAAAAAGTATTAGTCTTAGCTCCGACTAAGCCTTTGTCAGAACAACATTTTAAATCTTTTTCAGACATATTGAATATCGAAAAAGAGAATTTTTCTATCCTCACTGGAGTTGTGCCGCCAATAAAGCGAGAAGAGATATACAACAAATCTTTAGTTTTGATGGCTACTCCTCAAGTTATAGAAAATGATATTTTAAATGGGAAAATAAATTTAGGTGAATTTGGACTTATTATCTTTGATGAAGCACATCGTGCGGTAGGGAATTATGCATACACTTACATAGCAGAAAAAGCTATTTCTAAAAATATTAGAATCTTAGGATTAACAGCTTCGCCTGCATCAAATAAGGAAAAATTGCAAGAAATAATCAAAAATCTAGGAATAGAACATATAGAATTAAGAAATGAAAATTCTCCTGATGTTAAACCTTATGTTCAAGATATAGAAATATCTTGGATTACAGTAAAACTCCCTGATGAGTTTTTAGAAATTAAAAAGCTACTTGAATTTTTACTAAAAAAAGAAATAACAAATCTAAAAGATTTAGGATTTGTTTCATCCCAAGAAGTTACCAAAAAGGAAATATTAGGTACTGTAATAAAGATTAATAATAAAATTAAAGAAGTACCAATCCAAGAAAAATCAGTTTATTATGGAGCACTCAAATCTCAAGCAAAAGCAATTAAGTTGTATCATGCTTTAGAATTATTAGAAACCCAAGGTATTTCTTCTTTGATATCGTACTTTAAAAAAATGCGTGATGGAAAGAGCCGTTCTTCAATAGAATTGCTTTCTGAAAAAAATGTAATGAAAATTATAACTATGGCAGATAATCTAAATCAACAAGGTATAGAGCACCCTAAACTTTCAAAATTATATGAAATAGTCACCAATGAAGTAAAAGTAGGAAAAAATTTGATTGTTTTTTCACATTATAGGGACACTACTATAAGGATCGTTAATGAGTTGAAAAAGATAGATGGAGTAAGGGTTGAAAGATTTGTTGGTCAAGCTTCGAAAAAAGGGGATGAAGGTCTATCCCAAAAAAAACAGAAAGAAATAATAGAAAAATTTAGATCGGGCGAATTTAATGTGCTTGTTGCTACATCAGTAGCTGAAGAGGGCCTTGACATACCAGAAGTTGATATGGTTGTATTATTTGAACCTGTACCTTCAGAAATAAGAACAATTCAGAGAAGGGGTAGAACTGCTAGAAGAAAAAGTGGCGAAGTGATAATTCTTATTGCAGAGAAAACTAGAGATGAAGGGTATTATTGGGCAAGTAAACGAAAAGAAAAACTAATGAAGCATACAGTGATGGAATTAAAGAAGGATATCAAGAAGAGTGATGAATCTATTATGGCTGGTAAAGGACAGAGCAAACTTAAAGATTTTGTTGAAATGCCCTACATCATAGCAGATGACAGGGAAGATAAGAAATTTTTAAAAATCTTATCAGAGATTGCGAATGTTAAGATTAGTCGTTTGGAGGTAGGAGATTACATCCTATCGAATAGAGTTGGAGTTGAAAGAAAATCATCAAATGACTTTATTGAATCACTAATCAAAGGAACTCTTTTTTCTCAAATTATGTCTCTTTCAAATACATTTGAGATTCCCATATTGGTGGTTGAAGGAAGTGATATTTATTCAATAAGGAATATAGATGAGAAATCAATTCGAGGTGCGATTATATCTGCTATAGTAGATTTCAGGGTTAGAATTATTTTTACTAAAACACTTGAAGAAACAGCAAATTTTTTTGTTGATATCTCATTAAGGGAACAAAAAGAGAAAGATCGAATGCCTATAATACGTGGAGAGAAAAGAATAATGGGTTTAAGGGAAAAACAACTATATATTATTGAGGGTCTTCCAGAAGTGTCATCTATACTTTCTCGAAGATTATTAAAAAAATTTGGTAGTGTTCTTGGAGTTTTTAATGCAGACGAAATAGAACTTAAAGAAGTTGAAGGTGTAGGAGATATCAAAGCTAAAAAGATAAGGGAAGTAATAGACTCTCAATATGAAGAAATTTAGTTTTATTATTGTTAATCAATACATAACCAAAAGATTTAAATATTAATAAGCAATAATGTCTATTACCACTGATAGGGGATGATTTATGAGAAGAAATAATGATTCAGAAGCAAGAAAATTCTTTAGACAAGCAAAGAGAATGAAAGATAGGGCAGAAGCAAATATAAAAAAAAGAAATTTTGTTTTAGCTTCTATTGAAATAGATGTTGCAAATAGGCTTCTCGAAGAAGGAAGTAAATTTCTCTAAATTTTATTTTTTAATTTGGTATTTTTTAGATAATATTTATTATTTGAAAATTATAAATTGTTAGATACATTTATTCAATAGAAATTTGCAAAAATAAATAGAATCAATCTTAATATATGTTAGATGACGGAAAGGAAATAATTAAATCTTCAAATTACTAAAATTAAAAATAATAAAAATATTTATTATAATTTTTCAAATCTTTTTTCAAGCTCCCGTAATACTTTTGGAAGTGTTGTATATTCCATATCTTCCGGAGGTAATCTATGGGGCTCAAATGGCCCATGTCGTCTCATGTAGTCTGCAACCCTTTGTGCTTTTCTTCTTGCAAGGTCATATGCAGGGTCATCGAACAGATCAACAGGCCCAATTAATTTTCCATTTGCTATTTGGAATCCTAAAGCAATAACTCTAGGTGGCCCATCAAATCTTGTACATACAGCATTTTTTTGGCTTACAGGCATTATTGGCCCATTATGTGACCCTCTCATCCATCCAGCCACTAAATGTGGGAATGCAAAAGGTTCAAGTACTTCACCTACTGCAGGGAGTCCTGATTGTGCTCTTACTAACGCTACAGGGTCATCTTTTCCTACATATTCCCCGGCAATTTTGTAAAGCTTTTCGGTACTTATAGTTGCTACTGCCTCATCTGCGGATAATTTTCCTCCCTTCTTAGGATACACTCTTTTTATTACATATCTTGACTTAGCACCAATCAATGCAAGCATTTTGTAAAGTTCCTCAGGGCAATCCATAAATACTTTTTTACTATCAAATATGTCCCATATTTCAAATCTAAATCCCGCCACGGCGTTTGGATCTATGACAAGGCCTATAGTGTTAAATGGATCTGCAAACATCTTATATATCGGTAGATTAAATGCTCCTGGATCTGTTTTATCCATCATAAATGCAATTACAGGTTCTGCTTTTCTTTCTTCGAATTCTAACTCTGCCACACCAGGCCCCATTCCCCTAACATTTCCGCTGAATGATTCTGCTAAGAGATCCTGGCCCGCACCGTAAAGTTTTAATTTTTTGGCCACTTCTGTTGCTTTTTCAAAAGTATTCCAAGCAAGGTGGTGGACTTCTAAACAATCGACACCTTTTCTATGTGTCATCATTAATTCTAAATCATCCCCACAGTTTGTAACGTGGAAATCAATTAGAAGCTTACCTTTTTCTTTTTCCAATTCTTTTTTAGCTGTTTGAATTAAATCAGGATGCACCAAAGCGTGGCCTGGCCATCCTCCGACATCTGCTTTAATAAGAGAAACTGTTATTTTTTCTCCCATTTAATCCTCCTCATCCTTTGATTTAAAATCATCAATTGAGAATGGAGGCTCCTCACCGTCTTTAATCTGCCCTTTTGCTTTCATCATTTCTCTGGCAATAAGGTAGTAGATAAGTGCTAAAGCTTTTTTACCTTTGTTATTTGTTGGTACGACTAAATCAACGTTTGATAAGTAATTTTCAGAGTCGCATAGAGCAACTACTGGTATTTTTGCGAGTCCGGCTTCTCTTAATATTTGATAATCTGCTCTTGGGTCTGTCAATATGACTACTTCAGGCTCAATGAAATCCTCACAGTTTGGATTTGTGAGGGATCCTGGTATGAATCTTTTAGTAATTGTTTTTGCCCCTGTTTTTTGACCAAACGCTAATACTGGCTTGAATCCGTAGATTCTTGATGAAACTACAAGAATTTTTTCCGATTCAAATTTGGCAAGAAACTTTCCAACTTTTTCTATTTTTTTGTTTGTTTCGTTTATATCTAATATATAAAGACCATCTTGTCTTATCCTAAATATGTACCTTTCCATATCTTTTGTTTTTTGGGTCGTTCCGATATGTATTCCCGATGCAAGGTATAAATCAAGAGGTACTAACATTTCATCACTCATTAAATCTCCTCCCCTAAATATTCTTTAATTCGTATTAGTTCATTTATTATAGAAATATTTTCTTCTGTTATATCCAAGTATTTTAGGTTAAATGCCAAAGCTAAGTGACAGACACCTTCATCAACTGCGGGGATAATACAATTATTATCCTCTTTTGAAGCAACATATATCTGTGATATTGTATCTAACTCAATTTTCTTAGGCTTATGTTTATCCTCTAATTCATTCAAATCTATATCAAATATTTTTTCTCCGATAGTTAGCAATGGCATTTGACCTTCGTAAATGCCTCCAAGGTACCTAAAAAGAGGTAATGAATAAAAGGAAGATGCTGCTTTAGCAGACGCCAGAGACAATACAAATCTTATTTTGTTATATGGTGTTATCTCACAAAGTAGCTCATCTAATGATTTTTGTTCTATTGCATCCAATCCTGCAAGTTCAGGTAAAACAACTTCTTCTACCTCAGAGATATCTCCTTCGAATGGCACAGAAGCCCTTCCAAAGCTTGAATTCGTGTAGATATCTATCTCTACTATGCTCTTCTCTCGACTACTGTTGTAAATCATTCTCGCTCTTATATCCTCTATTACGGTCAATCTTTCCTCTCCTTTTTCCTATTTCCAATGGTGGGACCGTCGGGATTTGAACCCGAGTTTCCACCACCCCAAGGTGAGAGGCTAGTCCAAGCTACCCCACGGTCCCATGTGAAATCAACTATAAACTATTAAAATATAAACTTATATTTTATAGTCGAGCAATTCATCTATGAGGTCAACATGGGTAAGAAGCATTCGTCTACAGCAATATCTTGTCAATCCCATGTCATCCAATATTTTTTCTGATAGTTCCCCTTTATTTAACCTATCTAGGTATGGCTCATAAAGATGTCCAATAACTTTTCCACAGGTAAAACATCTCACAGGGATTATCAAAAGATCACCTGTAAGATTTTTGTCTTCTTGCTCTTGGTCCTTTAGAAGACTTACTTGGTTTGTGTTCTTCAGTTCTCCTTGAATCTCCTCTTAATAATATTCTATCGTATCCTAAATAAGTTTCTTTCAAAGAATTATCCTGAGTAAATTCTACAAGACCTCTTGCAATTGCTATTCTGCATGCATCAGCCTGTCCCATAATTCCCCCACCTCGGACATCGATATCAATGTCAACTGTATTAGCTGTATCGCCTGCAAGAAGAATTGGTTCAAACATTTTTATTCTTACCATCTCAGGTTCTACTATTGGGAGGGGTTTACTATTAATTCTTACTCTTCCCTTACCTTCTTTTACAGTAGCTCTTGCAACTGCTTTTTTTCTTTTACCAACTGATTGAATAATTTTCATATACGGCCCCCAAGGAAGCTTGATATCTCTTTTACCTTAAAGTATTTTTTAGTTCTAAGTTTTGAAACATCTGCATCGTTAAATCTAGTATATTCCTTCCCGGTCAGATCATCAGGTATTCCAACGTATACCTTTAATTTCCTATATGCTTTTCTCCCTTTTTCCTTTTTCCAAGGTAACATTCCTCTTACAGCTCTCCTGACTATTCTGTCAGATCTTTTAGGAAAAAAAGAACCTCTTAAAGGATTTGCTAGGTCTTTGAATTGAGCTCTTTTTTGATAAAGTTCAAAGAAATATTCTCTATTACCAGTAATTACAACTTCTTCAGCATTAACTATAAAAACTTCTTCCCCTTCTAAAAGTTTTTTAGCAGCAACTGATGCCATTCTACCTAGAATCTGATCTTTTCCGTCGATTATCATAAGATCACTCCATTATTTTTACACCACTACCTCTTGGGTTTTCTTTGTAAAGATCATAAAGATTTATTGCTCTTCCATTTTTGTTTATTTTTTCTAGTGCAGATTTAGAAAACTTGAATGCAGAAACAGTAACTTTATGGTCCAACTCTCCGCTGCCTAATACTTTACCAGGGATTACCACTGTATCCCCTTCTTGTGAATATCTATTGATTTTTGATAAATTCACTTGAGGCAAATGCCTTGTAGGTCTTTTAAATCTCTTAGAAAGATCGATCCACAAGGGCGTTTTTTCTGAATATCCTTTATCTATAAAAAAATCTATAAGGCTCAATATATTTGGATTTGTTTTATTTAACTTTTTCATTAAGTTCACCTCTCAAACTCTTACGCTTTCGCTCGCCTGAGATTAATATTGGTATTTTAATACCCTATTTAAACGTTTCGATAAAATTTAATATAAAAATATTATTTCTAAAGAGAAAATATTATTTACTACCCTTCCTATATTTTCGAGATTGGATTTAAGATAGGGGCAAGCTCTGTCTTATAGCCTAAATCTTTTAATGTCATCTGCAAACATGCCATAGTAACAATTATTTCTTTTTTAGTAATACTACCCATATGCCCAATTCGTATTATCTTTCCTTTAAGATGATCTTGCCCACCAGCTATGATTATACCATGATTTTCTCTCATTAGTTTAACGAGTTCTTGGCCATCGATTCCCTCTGGAACCTTTATAGAAGTAACTGTATTTGAACATGTCGTTTCATCTTGTGGGAATAGTTTTAGACCTAATGTCTTTGCAGCCTCTCTTGTAGCTTTAGCTAGCTTTTCATGCTTTTTAATCCAGTTTTCAAGCCCATATTCGTCAATAATGTCTAAAGCTTCCTTTAAACCATATGTCATCGATACTGGTTGAGTATATGGGGCCTTGTATTTGTTATTTTTATATTTCTTAAGATTAAGATAATAACATGTTCCATCTGTTTTCTCAATTACATCCCATGCTCTTTGACTAACTGAAATAAAACACATACCTGGAGGTAGCCCTATACACTTTTGACTACCTGATGCACATAGGTCAATTCCCCAATTGTCAACTTCAATATTGTCTCCTCCAAGAGAAGAGATTGTATCTACCACTAAAAGAGCTTTAGTACTTCTCACAATTTTGCCTATTTCTGCAACAGGATTTCTAACTCCCGTTGAAGTTTCATTATGCACCATTGTTACAGCTTTAATGGACGGATCCTTTTCTAATGCTTTTTTTACGTCTTCTATATTTATTGAAGATCCCCATTCATATTTTAGCTCAACTACTGTTCCCTTGTAGGCTTTTACTATGTCCCTAAATCTCTCCCCAAATTTGCCTGAGGTGATACATAAGACCTTATCACCAGGTTGTATGATATTGGCTATTGCAGCATCCATTGCGGCAGTTCCAGAACCGGCCATTAAAAAAACATCATTTTTTGTTTTAAATATTTTTTTCATTCTCTCAGATTGTTCCATAAAGAGTTTGTTGAATTCTTCGCCTCGATGAGGCATGATTTTCATTGACATTGCTCGAAATATCCTAGGGTGCACAGGTATAGGACCGGGTATCATGAGTAAAAAATCTTCATTCATATAATCACAACATTATTATAACCAAAATAAACGTATATAAGATTATCCTATCTAACTATTAATAAAAAGTGTTAGAATAGAATTAATCTCAAAGATATTAAAACAAATCACATTATTTCTTTATGAGTCATTAGTCTTGTTGTGTAGCCTGCAATCCGATTCAATAGTTTGTGTGTAGGTACGTCTATTAAATCTTTAATTATTAATTTATTCTCTTCAAAGTCTTTTGTTAATTCGGCTCTATGTTTTTCAACTAATTGTCTTGAAATTCTTTTTAAGAAAGATGGCCTGATTCTTCCCAAAATTACACCTCCACTTTAGATGTAATGACCTCGTTTGCTTTTTAAAATTATCGCAAACTACTTTGTTTTTGTACAAGGATGCCCTACTTTAATACATTACACATTACAGAAAATATTTAAGGCGAGTAGTTGATAAATAGTCATGCTCAATATTATACATAATCGAATTAATTCAAATATGACGATAGGAATAGGGGCATATGAAAACGCAGATAAAATCGAAGATGTTGCAAACAACATTAATTTTTGCAATGTTGAAGTTTTTTATAATTCTACAAAAATTATATCTTCCCTAAAAAAAGGTAGTATAGATGCCATAGTTAGAGGTACACTACCTAGTTCTGATTTTTTAAAAGAGGTGAAAAATAAGTTCAATGTAGATAAAATATACAGAATTGGTCTTTTAGGTACCTACGATAAAAGATATTTCTTTTTTGCACCCCTTGGCATTGATGAAGGAGAAGATCTTAAAGAAAAAGAGATGTTTATTGAGTATGCTAAGGATTTACTAAAACAATTCAAAGTTGAGCCAAAGATATCTGTACTATCAGGAGGGAGATCAAAAGACATGGGAAGATCTAAACTAGTTGACAAAAGTATCATTGAAGCAGAAGCCTTAGCAAAGAAGTACGGGGTTAAACACGCCCAAATATTAATTGAAAATGCTATAATAGATTCAAATTTTATTCTTGCTCCTGATGGAATTTCTGGAAATTTAATTTATAGGACCTTGATCCATCTTGGAGGTGGAAGTTCACATGGAGCTTTATACTATCCTTTAGCTATTAACAACACAATTATTGTGGATACGTCAAGAGCTGCACCCAAAGAAGAGTATATTTCCTCAATAGCACTTGCTAATGCCATTAAAAATTAATAATTAAACGTATCAATTATTTTATCTAAGTTTATTACATCCTTCCACGATCTAATTTCATTATGATTTGTTGCATCTAGGTGTATTGGCGTCAAAGAAATTTTATTCTGTAATAATGCAGAGTAGTCGGTACCATCTTCTACAAAACCCCCGGGAGTTTTACCGAATACTTTAAAGACCATCTTACCTCCTTCGTTATCAGTTTCGAATGGTTCATCATAGTACACTCTCCTACCTAGTCGTGTTACTTCAATACCTTTTAGTTCATTGAAGGGCACAGAAGGAACATTTATGTTAAGAAGCGTATCAGTTGGCAACTTAGAAAAGTTCCAAGAATTGAAAAGTATTTCTAAAAATTTTGTTGCAGTTTCAAACATAGGATTAAAATAGTCACTTGAAGAAATTGCTATTGAAGGTATTCCGTTTATTATACCTTCCCTTGCAGCTGAAACAGTACCCGAGTAATATATATCGTAAGATATATTCTCTCCGTGATTTATTCCAGAAAGAATCAAGTCAATTTTTTCTTTCATGAAATGTCTTATAGATAGAGCGACACAGTCTACAGGGGTCCCAGAAACAACATAGTCTGTTCTTTTTTTATTTTCTAAGTATACCTCTTCAACTCCAATTTTTTTAAATATAGAATAACTATGTCCAATACCACTGCAGTTTTCTTTGGGGGCTACAACTACTACCTCCCCCAAAGATTCGGCAACTTCTATAAGGCTATTTAGTCCTTCTCTTCCATAACCGTCATCATTAGTTACAAGTATTCTCATTTGAACTAAAAAAGATATGAATTACTTTTAAAGGTTATTCTCTAATAATTTCAAGTACTGCTTCTTTTGGTACCCTTAAATGAATTAAATTTTGTTTACCGCGACCTCTAGATTGTGCCCGTTGAATATCTATGAGCTTAAGATTTTCAAGTTTTGTTGTAACTTTTCTAAATAGTTCATATGACATTTCTCCAGATAAAATATTGAAGAAATCGTTGGCTTTTGTAAATTTACCGGAATTTAAGGCTATAGTTTTTAGAACTTTTACATCAGAATTGGATAAACCATCAAAGACATTTTCAACATGAAGAAAAGAACTTATCCGATCAATTGCTTTTTCAACATCGCCAACAGTTATTTTCCGTCTAGCTTCAAGCTCTGCTAACATTCCTGCTTCTTTTATTCCCCTTATCCCTAGCCTTAAATCTCCTTTATCAAAAGTTATCTCCGAAATTTTATCTAAAACTTCTTCATCCATTACTCCCGGATATAGCCCGATGTCACAACGATATCTAAGAATATCTGATATTGTAGACTGTGAGTAAGGCTTAAAGTGAACTTCATTTGGCATGAATACTGTTCTAATTTTTTCAGAAACCTTAAACGAAAATGCATTGTCCGTAACAATTCCAATAATTCCTGTTTTAACACCAGGAAATATCTCATGTGCCCTTAGGATTTTATAAAGAATGTTTTCTGCAACGTTAACATGAAATAAAAAATCAACATCGTCTAATGCTACAAGTAATCTTTTGTCTTTTTTTTGTAATTCTCCCATAGTATACTCGTATAGTGTTGTCAGAGGTTTACCAGTTTCTACTGGGGGGTATCCAAAAATTCCTTTAAAAATTTGAGACATTATAGAAAATTCCCGATAATGAAACTGACAATTAATGTATACAGGTATCACCTCATTTGAAACTTCAGTAATATTTTTGAATAGTAACTTAACAGAAGTGGTTTTACCTGTACCTGTTGGTCCAAGAATTATGGTATTTGTGGGGAGATCTCCTTTAATTAAAGGCTTTACATTATGTGATATAGCCTCAAGTTCATTGTCTCTAAAATTAAAAACCTCCGGAACGTAACTAAGATCGAAGACTTCTGGATTTCTGAACAATGATTCGTCCCACATTAGGATATTTTTTATTTTACTTGACATAACTAAATAAAAAAATTATTTTAAGTTTTTATACTTTAGCTATCTCCATAAATATGTTTGATAGTACAAAGTTCTTTTCATTTTTTTCAGTATTTGCATGCTCTATTGCCTTTTCAATTAATAGTGGAAAAGGTACTTTCTTCAAATTATTGCAGTATAACACATAATCACCAATTAATATGAGATTGGAAATAATATAAAGCAATCCTAGACGAGATATTTTATTTTTTATTAAATCATTCGCCTAAAATACTTTAAAATGGATAAATATACCTAAATAATCCTTATTTTTATATTCTAAAAAATAATATTTCTTAGAATCTGGTATAGAAAGATATTTAATCTTAAATAAGATTGCATATATATGAAATCAGAAAAAAGAAAGAAAATTATATTAATAACAATGACTATTGTAGTATGTGGGATGCTTTTATTGTCCTCTTTACAAATATTTTTCTATTTTAGATAATGTTATAAAAATAAAATAATAAAAATTGAATTTATATAAAATTCTCAAAATAATAGCAAAGAAAAACCGCTACTACACTAAAAATAAATATGGTATACCCAAAAATTAAATCTGCAACTTCCTCCGCTTTCAAATAATCGCCCTATTAAAATAGAATTTAAGGTAAATAAAGTTTACTATAGATTAGTAAAAATAAAAAATATGTCAGACCGCCCATCTCTCATCATCCGTCAGACGCTGTCGGTTTCCTCATCCATACATACCAATAAGGGAATTATTTGGATATTCCGATGATGCAATTCTAGATATTGAGCATTTAAAGTCTTCGGAAGTTACATAATCTCGATCTTCTCTTATGGCAGCCATTCCAGCTTCTGTGCATAGCGATCTAATTTCTGCACCAGATAAGCCATCTATTAAATCAATGATTTCTGAATAATCAAGATTTTTGATATTCATGTTTCTAGAATGGATTTTAAATATATCTAAACATCCATCTTTTGTGGGCGGGGGTATTTCAATTAGTCTATCAAATCTACCTGGCCTTAGAAGCGCAGGATCTAATATATCTACTCTGTTTGTAGCTCCTAAGATCTTAACTTGGCCTCTCGGATCAAATCCATCAAGTTCAGCTAAAAGTTGCATCATCGTTCTTGCAACTTCCCTATCCCCACTTATACCTGTATCAACACGCCTTGCACCTATAGCATCAATTTCATCAATAAATAAAATTGAAGGAGATTTTTCTCTTGCAAGATTAAAAACTTCTCTTACCATTCTTGCCCCTTCTCCAATGTATTTCCTAACGAATTCTGATCCTACGACTCTAATAAAAGTAGAATCAGTTTCATTAGCAACAGCTTTAACGATTAAAGTCTTACCATTCCCAGGGGGCCCATGTAGTAGGACTCCGTGCGGAGGCTCTATCCCGACTTTATCAAATAACTCTGGTTTTTTAAGGGGTAATTCTACGGTCTCTTTTATTTTATTTATTTGATCTCTTAAACCACCAATTTCACAATATGTAACTCCAGTTTTATCTAAAACTTCCATCCCACAAACTTCTGGATCTTTTGTAGAAGGTAATACTTCCATTATTGAAAGATTTCTTTGATTACAAGCTACTAATGCGCCAGGAACAAGATCTTTTATATCTACGTTAGAACATGCACCTACTACAAATTTGGGACCACTAGAGCTTTTTATTATTATTTTAGAAGGATCTATTGCCTCAACTACAACTCCTGTAATCAAGGGGGGCGCATTCAATCTATCCAATTCTTTTTTGAGGTTTTCATTCTCTTTTTCCAATCTAATTTTTTCCGTAATAAAACTTCTATTTTGAATTTCTAGGAGCTTTAATCTTTCTATTATTTTATCATTATATTGAACATCGTTTTCATAAACATCTTCTTCGTCAAGCCTTTTTGTCCGATACTTAATACTACTGTCCACAATTAGCACCCCGAACATGATATATTAGATTTCACTGATTTATAAATGTTTCTACATTGAGTGTCATTGATGTAAGAAATATTTTAAAAAAATCTTACAATAGTGAATATCATTTTTAATAAAAGACTAAAGTTCAAAACCCTTATAAATATTGATATTAAAAAACTATTGATAAGATGATATGCGAAATATGTGGCAAAACTATACATGGAAAAGTATTCAATGTTAAAGTTGAAAGCGCCAGTATAAAAGTTTGCGATAAATGTTCGAGATTTGGAGTTGACCATCAAAGTTGGTCCAAATATGGTAAGGGTGATATGAGTTCAGAAGGGATCGCATTACCTTTAAAGTCTCGGATAAATGCACCTGTAAAGACAAAGGAAGAGTATGCGCTAGTAGAAGATTATCACATAGTAATAAAAGACGCTCGAGAATCAAAAGGGTGGTCACAAAAGGATCTTGCTAGAAAAATGAATGAAAAAGAATCTATAATACATCATATCGAAACAGAAGGTTTTGCTCTCTCTAATGAATTAATACAAAAATTAGAAAAAACTTTGAGTATTAAACTTAAAGAAAAATCTGATGAAGGCATAAACATATCTAAATCAAAACAAAATCTAAAAGAAACAACAATAGGCGATATAATCAAGATAAAGAAAAAGTGAGGTAATTCAAGAATACTGTTGCATATTCTCCTTTGTAGAGAAAGAACATAAACCTTACTCCATTTTCTTCAATCTTATATGAAAGATCTTTGTATTTTCCTAAGATATTTCTATATGCGCCATTAGATGCCAAAAAAGGGGCTTCTTTAACTTGAAAATTTATTCTATTGATTCCATCTTTTTCTAAAATATTGATTAATGATTTACCTAAACGAGATTTGGGGATCAATGAGTTAAATCCTACTAAAGGGCATATGACATTAATCTCCCCCTTTTTAATTCCACCTCTAATCCTTTCTATATTAGATTTTGTTACTTGTGTTCTACTATAGTTTCCTTCTTTTTCCATAGAAACTAAATCACCAATCTCAACTTCATTAATAGGAATCTCCTTTATTCTTTCTAGGACTGCATCATTGAATATCTTTGCTTGGTATGCATGAACAAAGAGGGAAGAAGTTGAAGGAGGTAGTATCACAAAAGCTTTTGAGTAATTGGGTGACTTTGACAAATATTCTAAAATTTGTCTTTCATTTCGTAATTTTGGGTATGATTCAAGTGCTTTAGCATATTCTTTCTCTATTATCAATTCGCTTGTTTCTGGGGAAAGTGTCTCTTTCAATAAAAATTTTTCAATCGCTTCTTTAAATTCACCCCTCAAAATAAGTCTACCTACTTCTTCATTTCCCCCAAATCTCTGTTCTCCAAATAGATTTGGAAATCCAAAATTTTTTTCAATTTCTAGAATATTAGCCCTTATGACATTTTTAAAATTTTCAGGGATGTTCCTAACAAGGATGTTGAAATTATTTCCTAACAGATCACCAATATTAATCTTTTGCCCTTCAAAAAACTCAGATAATTCTACATCATTGATATCAATTCCTTTTATTATATCCTTGTAGAGTTTATCAACAGAAAAGTATTGAGTAGTAACTGCATGCTTATCCTTAAGCCCTGCAAATCCAAATTTTCCAAATGGCACCCCTGTTTTTCTTGAAATTTCGTGAATTACATCAATCGTATCTCGATTTATTTTTTTTACTTTGAATACTAGATGTTTTCCATTTTTAATGTCTATTACTTCATCTACTTGAAAGTCTTCAGGATACTTCTTTATTTCCATGAAAGCATCTCTAGTTAACTCTAGTACTTATTTCAGTCAAGGTAAAAAAATCTCCAATACCTGTCCACCTGATCCTCAAAGGCCCACTATATAATCCTGAAGATTGCGTACTCAAGATTACTTCAAAATTTAGTGTTTGGTGGGGGGCAAGAGAATCTATTGAAATTTCATTATTGATTAGTCTTGCTCTTGGATCTGTTACTCTTACTACTTGAAATCCTCTCATATAAGATTCAGGTAATGAAATTCTTATATTCTGAGCATTTTCATTTGCGGTATTTGTTAGATTAAAAGTAAGTCGAACATTATCACTTGGATGCAAAGTCGAAGAAGTCCATTGAACTTCACTAGATACCCAGATTACAGGTATGTCCCATGATTTAAGTTGAAGCTGCAAGACCTCATTTTTCTTCAATAGATCTTGAATTTGAGAAGTATAGTTTCTAACAACAGAATCATATTGAGATTTAGCAACTTCGAGTACAGCGATCTTATTTTCAAGAATTGTTTGTTGGCTTTGAAGTCTTGTTATGTCTTGATTAAGAGTGGTTATTCTTTGACTAAGTAGCGTATTTTGATTATTTAAAATACTAATATTATAAACTGCTACTGCAAGTCCTACAGCCATAATAAATGTAGCAATTACGTATATTTCTTTTTGCATAAAAATCCCTAACTTATGATATTGACAACAAAATCCATTATAGTTCTACCAAATCCTTCTGGCAATATGTCCATTAGGATAAGGGTCACATTCTTATTATAAACTTTTATTTTATCCTCCCTATACAATCTAAGTATTTTGTAATATATATCTTTTCTTGTTTGCTTATCATATTTAGCATGGTCAAGTAGATTTATTGATATTTCTCCAATGATCTTGCTTTTTACNCTCCAAAGGCTTACTTCTGGTACATCTCGTATGCTNGTAGGATCAACTATCGGAAATGCTTTTCCTTGAAGGATCTGTTTNGCCATAATACCGGTAACATTTCCTTTTGCAACAATATCTCTTTTTAGGCCAAGTATGAGAATCTGTTGATTAAAATCAATAGGAACATATCCAACGACATTAACNAATTCTTTTAATGTTTCAGAATCGATAACAACAACTCTGTGTATATCAATCTTTGATTGCTCTTTTGAAATCTCTTTAGCGTATTCAGTTCCTTGTTTTATATCTGNGGCTTTCATCAATGAGTTGTTTATATTTATCCCTAAGGAGTTTAAATTAGNATTTGTAGATAATGGATCGATATCAATGCTATTCTCTTTAGACCTTAGATTAGAGAACTGGATAATTGAAGATACTTCAACAATTCCAGGATTCCCTTTATCTTCGTCTACAAAAAGAAAAAGTACATTTTCATTGCCCAGTTTATAAACATCATAAAATACCACCGTAAACATTAAAGCCAATACTAAAATTATAAGTATAGGAATTCTCCACTTTTTAGTTTTTTTCTTAGTGTCCTGTTTTGGAGTTTTATCATTATTTTTTTTCATTTTTCCCACCAATGCTTCCTTATTATAATTAATTCCTAAAAATATTTAAGATTACCTATTACAAGTACTATCATGAAGATACTTTGTCCCAATTGTAGGGCCATTATAATATTCAAGGGCGATGAAAAATACTTAAGTTGCCTTAATTGTGGGCTAAAAATAAAGATGCCTAGGAAAAAAGATTCATCAAAGGTAGAGCCAAATCTTATTGAAAGATGCTCCATCTGCGAAAAGATAATAAAATTCTCCAAAAATAAAAGAAGATGCCCTGTTTGTGGGCAAAAAGTTTGTTCTTCTTGCTGGAATTATTCAAGACTTGTCTGTAAAAAGTGTCTTGAAGAAGGTATAACTACGAGGTCGCTTTATACCTTAAAAGAGAGAAATTCAAGACCTAAACTATTTCTAAGAGAAGAGTTCATAGAAGAGATAAAAGAAGGAGAAATAACTTCAATTCCTATCAAAGTTAAAAATTTAGGGAATGAAGACGCTTTAAATGTAAAGGTTGAGATAAGATCTTCTCCAAATATTACAACAATTGAATCTGCGGAGATAGGTAAAATAGAAAAAGAAAAAGAAAAGAAATGTATACTAAGATTTACTTCAAAATATAGTGGTGAAGGATATATTGAAATTCTTTTGAGTTATGAAGATTATGGAAAAAATAAGTTTTTTGAAAGCATAAAAACAAAATTTAAGATTAAAGAAAAAAAGAAAAGTGAAGAGAAAAAATGGGATTATCAAAAATGGAGCTATAGTTCAAAAAAGGAAGAGGGAAAGGAAGAATCAATAAAAAAAGAAAGTGATTCTCTTGAAATGCTTTTAAAAAAATTTGGGTGTCCTCCCGATGCAACAATTGAAGAAATAAAAAAGAGAAAGAAAATATTAAATATGATGTTTCATCCAGACTTTAATGTAAATAAACCTGATCAAGTTAAGAAAGAAATGGAGGATATGTTAAAAGAAATAAATGAAACCTATCAGAAAATTTTAATTAAAAAAGGAGTTTTCAAATAAACTAAATTATTATGTTATTAAAATATCGACATTATTGAATTAGCCATATATTATATCTATCACTTAAAAAATACTGAAACTCCTTTAACTTGGCAATAGGACGATTTATATGGCTCACAAATTCAATGTAAAAGAAATGCATAAATTAGATTCTTTTGAAAGAAGAAAAATATTACCTCCTGAAGAAATTCTAATCAAAGCTGGTCTAAAAATTAAAGATATCTTCCTAGATATCGGATGCGGGATAGGTTATTTTTCTATACCTGCTTCTAGAATTATAGGAATTGAAGGTAGGGTATTTGCTCTTGATACTTCTAGTGAAATGTTAGAGGAGCTTAAAAGAAGGATATATAAAAAAAATATAAAAAATATTATTCCAATTTTTTCTGAGCCTTATAGATTTCCTTTAGAATCTAATGCTGGGACATTTGCTTTAATCTCAAATGTTCTTCATGAAGTTGAAGATAAAATTAGCTTTCTAGAAGAAACTAATAGAGTTCTAATTAGATGTGGAACTCTCTGTATTGTAGAATGGCAGAAAAAAGAAACTGAGAGNGGGCCTCCTCTAGAAGATAGAATANATGAATCAGAAATTAAAAATTTATTAGAAAAAACAAATTACAAACTAACTAATATACATTTAATAGGAGATTTCTTCTCTCTTTATATATCAAAGAAATTAGTCAAGTAANATCCAAAAGAATTATACCCNCTTATCGNCGAATTTTCTTCTAATTTCAACTTTGATTGTATCAATTNTAAATTAATCGTTACACTAATTATTGCTAATGTTAGATNGCCCACAAAAGAGTTTTATTCTAGTTTTTAAAATTCATATAATNTATACAAATNTAATTCTCCAATATAATCAGTATGTTTTTAGAGTGTTACAATCTCGTAAAGCCAATCTACTTTTTGAATAATATTTTTGATTGTGCTTAAAAAATCAATTGTAACTTTGTTTGTAGCTCCAAATCAGCTTGATGTTCTCAATTTGATATTATATCAATACAAAATTTTATAGATTTTTGCTATTTAGCCTCATTTGTAAATTTAATTGCGTACTTGTTGTCAAATCTTATATAACTCTTAGTTATTACGTAAAATTAGAAGTATAGATATATTCACTTACCTTTTCTCAAAGACTTAAAAGATCTTATTAATCTCTTTTTTTTAAATGGGAGGCCTACAAATCTATCTTCACTAACAGATTTAACATCTTCTACTGAAACAAAGGAGTCAGGAGTATATTTGTCAATTGCTTCATATATCATATCTAATTTTTTTCGTTTAACTACTGTAAAAAGAATCTTTACATTTCCTTTTATCCCCTTTGCATCAATTATGGTAACTCCACATTTTTCTTTTTTTAAATATTTAATGAGGTCGTCAGTTTTTTCTTTTGTTATTATTCTTGCAATCACATGCCCTACTGCAAGTCTTTCTTCGATTACAATCCCAACATAATTTCCAGCTGCAAATCCTGCTGCATATGATATGTAATGTATAACACTATTAACATTTTGCATTACTTGACCGATTACATTAATCCAGATAAAAACTTCAAAAAATCCTACTATGGGTGCAAGTTTCTTAAGATTTTTTGATACAAAAATGATTCTCATAGTCCCTAAACTAACATCAGCTACTCTTGCAAAAAAAATTAATAAGGGTAAAACCCAAAACATCATATTCATCCAAGTCCCTATTGGTAGGACTTATAATTAGTATAAAAGTATTTATGTTGCGTTGAAATATATACAAAAAAGTTACTTATAAGTCATTATTATTTCTTGTAAGTCGAAATATTTTTAAACGATTATTCAATTTATTTAAATGAGAGTATTATGCCTAAAGTATTTCCAGAATACAGAGAAGAAGCGAAAAACAGAATAATAAAACAATCTGTAAAGTTCTTTTCTGAAAAAGGGTATTACAAAACGAAGATGGCTGAAATTGCAGAATGTCTTGGTGTTAGTAAAGGAGCAATATATCAATACTTTAAAAGTAAAGAAGAGCTTTTTTTAGAAGTAATCAAATTTTATGTTGAGTACACTCAAAAAGATTTAGTGGCATTCTTAAATTCAAGACCACCTAAAGATATATCAACAGATGAATTTTTTGACATTATGTTTAACATCGAGCATTCAACTTCATTTGAAAATTTTAAAATATTAGATAAATTATTTCCCCCCCTTGATTTTAAGTTGGCAATGTCAGAGCTGATGACAAGTAACCCCTTGATGAAAGAAGAAATGACAAAATATTACAAAGACTCAATTAAACTAATGGCGGACTACTTTGAAAATTACAAAATAAATGGATTCATAAAAAAAGACATAGATAGTTTTTCTCTTTCAATGGGGATAACTTCCATTCAAGATGGGCTTATGGCAGCTATGCAAATGGGGATTGAAATTTCTGAGATAAGAAAATCTTGGAAAGAAATAACTAAAATGATTCTTAAAAGTACTTTAGTTGAATAATATTTTGATTTGATGTTTAACTTGCGGTAATGAAAGTGATAAAGTCAGAATGGATTTTCCAAAAACAGTATTTGAATACTCCTTTATAGCAACAAAATGTTTAAATCAATAAATAAAATAATCAATGAAGCTCCGCTAAGAGATCCTACTTTAATATCTTATTCTATGGATTTATCTTGAATTTTAAAAAGCATATACTAAATCTTTATATATTAAATAGACACATATCGTAACTTATGTATGTAATAGTCGTAGGTGGCGGCCTCACTGGATTCAACATTGCAAAACTCCTTATCGAAGAAGGCATTGGGGTAGTTGTAATTGAAAGGGATCTTACAAGATGTCAAGAAATATCAAAGAAGATAGACGCTCTTGTAATACAAGGCAATGGCTCAAATCCTAAGGTGCTTGTGGAAGCTGGTGTGAAAGACGCAGACCTTTTAGTTGCAGTTACAAATTCTTCTGAAGTTAATCTAATAGCTTGCATAACGGCAAAAAATCTTGGTGCAGTAAAAACTGTTGCTAAAATTGCAATTGAATACACTTTCACTGAAGATATTGATCTAACTAAAGTTGGAGTAGATTATTCTTTCTCCCCCGGCACCATTATAGCTTATGATGTAGAAAGAATATTGGAACTTCCAAGCGCACTTGCTATTCAGGCTTTGGCAGATGGAAAGGTCACTATGGCGGAATTCTTAGTTAAAAATGACTCTAAATATGTCGGCAGAGCTCTAAAAGAAAATATATTCCCAGAAGGTACCATTATCGGTGCTGTCATAAAAGGAGAAGATACAATAATCCCTACAGGAGAATATGTCTTTGAAGAAGGAGATAAAGCCTTCATACTTGGTAAACCAAAGCTAGTTGAAAACGTTATAGAAAAATGTAGTGAGTGTCAAAGAATAAGGAAAGTAATGATAATTGGTGCAAGTAACACTGCAGTACAACTTGCAAAAATGCTTGAAAGAAGTATGTCCGTTAAACTGATTGATAGCGATACAAAAAGATGTGAAGAAATATCTAAAATTTTACAAAAGACTCTTGTGATCAAGGGAGACATAATGGATCTTTCTTTACTGAAAGATGAAGGAATTGGAGATGTCGATGCTTTTATTTCTTTAACTAAGTATGATCAATTAAACTTATTTTCTTGTCTTATCGGAAAGTATTTGGGTGCATCAAAAACTATTTCAAGAGTTGAAAATCTTGAACTCATAAGATTTTTTGAAGATATGGGAATAGACATTGCGTTGAGCCCAAAAATTTCTACTGCAGAACACGTTATGCGTTTTATTAGAATGGGCGGACTTAAATCACTTATAATACTTCCAACTGGACAGGCAGAGATTATTGAACTTATACCAACCAAAAATGCTAAGATACTTGGAAAGACTTTAAGAGATATCACTTTACCAGAAGAAATCCTATTTTTAATTATTGTAAGAGATAACAAGCTAATTATCCCAAGAGGGGACGATATAGTTCAAATAGATGATAAAGTCATTATATCTGCAAAGGTAGAAAAAATTAAAAAAATAAGAGAATTATTTGGCCAGTATTAACCAGTATTAATTGTATTATTTTTTATTTTTATATGCAATGCAGGATATCTCAATATCCGAGTTTTTTGGCAGTTTTGATACTTCTACAGTGACTCTAGATGGTTTTATTTCCCAAGGAAATAACTTCGCATAAGTTTTATTGAATTTATCAAAATTATTCAAATCTTTAAGATATACTTCCGATTTTATAACATCTTGAAGTGAAAGATTTTCTTCTTTTAGAATTGTTTCAATGTTCTCTAAAACTACCTCTGTAGCTCTTTCAATATCATTTAATACAAGCTCTCCAGATTTTTGAATTGGAAGTTGTCCAGAAATAAATACAAAATCTCCTGCAACTACACCTTGGGAATAAGGCCCAACTGGGGCAGGTGCATTTTTAGACTCCAATTTCTTTTTCATATATATCACTGACTTAGTCAATTTAAGAATAGGTAATACACTTATTAAACTATTCATATAAAATATTAAATAAATTTAACTTAAAAAAAATCATTGAATTATAAAAACTAAAAAAAGGAATAGATATACCAAAATTTTTTTGATGTTTCTAATTTTTAAATAAAATAAGGGTATTATTAACTATATAAATTCAATTTTTTAAATAATTTTATAAATAAAATAACAGTAATAAGTTTAGATTAAATGAGACTAAATCCAGTTTTACATATACTTGGACAATTACTACAAGTAGTAAGTATCTCCATGATACTTCCTTTACTCTGTGGGGTATATTATCATGAGACTGAAGCATATATATTCTTACTCTGCATTTTAATAACATTAATAACAGGAACTTTATTGAAATTAATATTCAAAGAAGAAAATATACGTCTCGTTGAGGGTTTTAGTGTTGTTTCTTTCTGTTGGATAATAATACCAATTTTTGGATCACTACCATTATACCTCTCGGGTAATCTGAGTTTTATTGATGCCTATTTTGAAACTATATCAGGATTCACAACTACAGGAGCTTCTGTTATTAATAATGTGGAAATATTACCAAAATGTATTTTATTTTGGAGATCTTTTACAATCTGGTTAGGCGGCATTGGAATAGTCGTTCTTGCACTAGTAGTATTGCCCGCACTTTCAGTTGGAGGCAGACAAATTTTTCTGCCAGAACAATCTGGGCCAAAATTAGATAAATTAAAACCACAGGTTAGAGAAGTTGGAAAAATTATCTATGGAGTATATATTTTTTTTACTTGTGTCCAGATTTTTCTGTTAGTTTTTTCAGGTATGAATCTATTTGATGCATCATGTCATTCTTTTGGTGCTCTTGGAACAGGAGGTTTTTCAACTAAGAATGCCAGTATTGGATTTTATAATAGTTTAAAAATAGAAAGTGTAATAATTTTATTTATGTTTTTAGGTGCAACAAGTTTCTCTCTACACTATGCAGCATTAAAGGGAAATATAGCTTATCTAAAAGATAGCGAATTTATGTTATACTTATTTATTTTGGCTTTTTCCATATTAGTTGTGACTTTAGATGTTAGCTACCAATTACACGAGAATCTTTCACTAGCATTTAGACATGCTATTTTCAATGTAATGAGCATATCAAGCACTACTGGATATGCAACAACAGATTTTAATTTATGGCCTGACTTTTCAAAATTAATTCTCATAATACTTATGTTAATTGGAGGCTGTGCGGGAGGAACTGCAGGAGCTATAAAAGTTGTAAGAATACTATTATTGATAAAAATAGGTTTAAGGGAACTCTATAAAATTATACACCCCAATGCAATATTTCAGATTAAATTGAATGGAAAAATTATCCCAGAGGATACTCTTCAAGGGGTAAGCGGATTTTATTTTTTTTATATGATTACTTTTGGATTATGCAGCCTAATTATGCTTGCATTTGGCAATGATCTTCTCACATCTATATCTTCTGTCGCTACTACTTTAGGGGGGGTGGGTCCTGGGCTAAGTTTAGTTGGTCCCATGGCAACATACAGTTTCTTACCGTCAATTCCAAAACTTGTATTATGTTTTTGTATGTTAGCCGGCAGACTTGAATTAATTACCCTATTTGCATTATTTATCCCAAGTTATTGGAAAGAGTAAGTTTAATAAATTATGGAAATTAAAAAAATTAAGACTTTAGTTTTATTGGTGTCCATCTATGCGAAGTAAAACTGTTCTAAATATTATTGGAAAACTCCTTATGATGATAGGTATTTCAATGATATTTCCTCTAATATGGGCGTTTTACTATAGAGAAAAAGAGTTAATTGTGTTTATTATTTCTATCATTGCCACCTTTTTATCAGGATTTGCTTTAAGTGAAATAAAAAGTCAAGGTGAAGGATTGAGACCTATAGAAAGTTTAGGTGTTGTGTCCCTAGGATGGGCAGCATTTTCGGCATTTGGTGCACTCCCATTTTTTCTTTCTGGAACTTTAAGGTATCTTGATGCCTATTTTGAAACTATGTCTGGCTTCACTACAACAGGAGCTACAGTTATTCAAAATATTGATATTTTACCTAAATCAATAATATTTTGGAGAGCAATGACTCAGTGGATGGGGGGAATGGGGATTATAGTACTTGCTGTTGCAATCCTTCCTGCCCTTTCAATTGGAGGTATGCAATTATTTAATGCAGAATCTCCTGGCCCTAAAATAGATAAATTAAAACCACAAGTTAGGGATACTGCAAAGATTCTTTATGGGGTGTATCTTATATTCACCGCTGCTGAGATAATTCTTTTAATAATTGGGGGAATGGGATTTTTTGACGCTTCATGCTACACATTCTCCACACTTGCAACTGGAGGATTTTCAACTAAGAATCTAAGTGTCGCATATTATAATAATCCATTTATCGAAGGCGTTATAACTTTATTCATGTATTTATCTGGTGCAAATTTTATGTTACACTATGCGGCATTAAGAGGAAAACTAGACTATTTTAAAAATAAAGAATTCTTATTTTATTCAACAATTATAGCAAGTTCAATTATTATAATGGCTGTAGATTTAAGATATAGTGTTTATAATAATATAATTGATGCCATAAGATATTCTTCTTTTCAAGTTGTTAGCATAATAACAACAACAGGATTTGTTTCAAGCAACTATGATGTGTATCCAGCTTTTTCAAGAATGATACTTTTAATTCTCATGTTCATTGGTGGCTGTGCGTGTTCAACTGGAGGGGGGATTAAGAATATACGAATATTAGTACTCTTAAAATATTTTTATAGGGAAATATACCAATTTATACATCCAAATGCAATTTTAGCAATAAAAGTTGGAGAAGAAACGATTTCTGACGACGTTATAAAAGGAATAATGGGATTTTTCGTAGGGTATATATCAATTTTTGTTATAGCAACAGTACTTGTTACATCGTATGGGATTGATTTAATCACTTCAATTTCAAGTGTGGCTACAACGTTAGGTAATGTTGGCCCAGGTATGGGGTTAGTAGGACCAATGTACACTTTCTCATTTTTACCTAATTTTGTTAAAATAGTTTTGACATTTTGCATGTGGATTGGGAGATTAGAAATATTCTCAGTAATGGTACTGTTTATGCCTGATTTTTGGAAAGAATAAAAATTAAATTAATTCTTTTTCGACTAGATTTATAGCTTCGTCTATTTTTTTCTTTAAAGCAGAGGGTAATCCCTTAATTTCTATATCTAGAAAACCTCTAACAATTGCTGCAGTTGCTTCCTCTCTAGTAAATCCTCTTGACATTAAATAAAAGATTTCTTCTTCAGCAATTTTTCCAATTGCCGCTTCGTGGCTCAAATCCACATTTGGATGTTTAGCTTCTAATTCAGGAATTGCAATTATACTGCCCTGTTCGGATAGCATCATTCCCATGCATTCTAAATGCCCTTTTGCATCTGGGGAATCTCCAACTATATCTCCTCTAGAGTAAATAGTTCCCCCTTTACTGATAGCCCTAGAGAGAATTTCTGCACTAGATCCTTTTCCTTTAATTATAACACGGCTCCCTGTGTCAACTATTGAATTATCCATGGCTACTATAACACTGCTCATTATGGCAGTTGAGTAATCTCCATTTAAATGAACTGTTGGGTAGGACTGAACTATTTTAACAGGATTCATAATAATATAATTGCTTATGTAGACTCCTCCATCTTCAACAATTGCGGCACTTCTTGGCCTAACCTCAATATTATTTTCCCAATTGTGGATCATAGTGAAGGATAGTTTAGCATTCTTTTTTACGTAGAACTCAGAAATACCTAAATGCATACCAGTTGTAAGGCCAGGATGAGATGCGCATCCAGAGATTATATTTAATTCAGAATTCTCTTCAGCGATAATAATATTGTGGACCTTCTGTTTTTTGGGTGACTTTAAATAAAGACAAGCCTCAACTGGAAAATTAACTTTTGTTCCAGGAAGTGACCTGATAAAGTATCCGTTTACTTCTTCAACGTCTACTTCTTTAGTGTATTGGTCCTTATCCCTCGAAACTACTTTCCAATAGTAATCATGAAGCCAGTCATACTTCTCAAGGGCTTGTTTAATGCCAATCATTTCTATGCCTGATGCAAAACTTGAAGAAGTCTCAACATTCTGGTCTACTTGAAGGAATATCGCTGATCGCTTTTCTTTATCCATTTCAATTCCGACTTTCTCAAGCTTATCCTTTACGTCTTTATCGAGTTTTGGAATCCTTTCAGGCATTTTTCAACACACCCCCCATAACCTTTTTTACTTATTTCATCAAGCATATCATAAGGATCTCCCACGCAAGCAATCATGCCCTTATAAAGTATTAATCCATAGTCTGCATCTACATAGTCAAGGATATGTCCTTGATGGGTAATAATAAGGCCTGATTTTTTTCTATCATCTTTATTTTTTTTTCTATCCAGCAAATCTCCAACAGCACTTCCAATTATAGCAATATTATCCAAATCTACACCACTGTCAGGTTCATCAAATAACACTAAATCCGGATTTAGTGTCAAAAGCTGGAGCACTTCAGAACGTTTTACTTCGCCTCCAGAAAATCCTACGTTTAAACTCCTATTAAGAAATTTTTCCATATTAAGCATCTGGGCATATTCGTATATCTTGCTGGGATCGGTATCACTTTGTTTAGCACAGTTAAACAACATATCAATTAACTTCAAACCGCTAACTTTTGGTGGATATTGAAAACTTATCCCCATTCCCATTTTCACTCTTTGATCTGTAGATAAATCGTTAATGTCTTGTCCTTTAAATATGATTCTTCCATAAGTTACCTTAAAAGAAGGATTTCCAATTAAAGTCATTAAAAGAGATGTTTTTCCATTACCATTGGGCCCAAAGAGGACATAGGTCTGACCTTCTTTTATATACAGATTTACATGATTAAGTATGGGGGTACCTTCAACTTCCGCCCCGAGATTTACAACTCTCAGCATAGTAATCCCTGATATACAGATATACAAACCCTATTTATTTCTTGCGATTATTTATTATAAGGACAAAGATTATATCATGAAAATTTAAATTTCGTATGATGAACAAGGTAATAATGCATATTGACCTTGATTCTTTCTATGCATCAATTGAAGAAGTTAGAAATAATTCTATAAAGGGTAAACCAATAGTAATATGTGTATACTCTGGAAGAACACAAAATAGTGGTGCTGTCAGTACTTCAAACTACAGCGCACGGAAATTAGGGATAAAGTCAGGTATGCCTATAGTTCTCGCAAAGAGAATTGCAATGAACAAAGAAGTTGTTTTTTTACCCGTTGATATAGAATATTATAGAGAAGTATCTGATAGAATAATGAACTTAATAGAAGAAGAATCAGATACATTAGAACAAGTCAGTATTGATGAAGCATATATAGATGTCACTGAGAAAACTAACAGTAACTGGAATAAAGCCATTCAAGTAGCAAATACAATAAAACAAAAAATATTATCTCAAGAAGGGCTAACAGCATCAGTAGGTATTGCTTCAAATAAGTTTGTTGCAAAAATAGCATCTGATTTTCAAAAACCAAATGGCCTTACACTAGTTAAGAACGAGGAGATAATACCATTCTTAGAAAATCTAAAAGTCTCTAAGTTACATGGGATTGGAGAAAAGACTGCAAGAGTTTTAAACGAAATTGGAATTGAAACTTCAAAAGATCTAAGTAAATGTGATATTAAAGTTCTTGAGGAAATATTTGGCAAAAACAAGGCGAAATTATTACATGATAAGTCATTAGGGATTGATAATTCCATAGTTGAATCTAAAAAGAAAAAGCAATTGTCTAAAATAGGTACCCTCAAAGAAGACACAAAGGATAAAAAAGTTATTTTTGAAAAAATAATAGAGTTGTCTAACGAGTTAAACCAAAAGATAAAAAGAGATAACGTTTCATTTAGAACTGTTTCTTTAATCACAATTGATATTGAATTAAAAACTCATATAAAAAGTGAAACAATATCTCAGGCAAACGATATTCAACGAGCCGTTCCAGTTTTCAAACAGTTGTTGAATAACTATATTGAAAAAAATTCTGAAAAAAAATTAAGAAGAATTGGAGTAAGAGTTTCAAACTTAGAGTTCTTTAATAGTCAAAGAACTCTTGATGAATTTTAATAATAGATTTTAGTTTCATTTATTTTACCATCAGATAGGAAAATTCCCTCATTTTCTAATAATTTCTTTTTCATTTCTAATCCTCCGCCAAATCCTCCAAGTCTTCCATCTGAGCGTATTACTCGATGACAAGGTATTATCAANGGAAAGGGATTATTGGCAAGCGCGTTACCTACAGCTCTTGCACCTTTTGGAACCCCGATAGATTTTGCTATTCTTGAGTAAGTACTTACATATCCCATTGGTATATTNTNATNAGCAATTAATACTTTTTTTTCAAAATCAGTGCATATGTCAAAATCTAATAAATCTAAATTAAACTTTATCTCTTCACCTGAAATGAGTTTTTTAATTTCACATGCCAGTTCNTCTAACGAATCAGATTTTTTAGCAGAAGGATATTCTTTTTTTATTTTAAGAATTAAATTGGGCCTAGTTTCAGGAAGAAGTACTCTGATAATTTTTATTTTGTTATTTNATTCACTCCAAACTAAGCTAAATGTTCCTAAATCGGAGCTCTCTAANGAATAAAAATAGCGCATTCTATCATGAAAATTATTTGATTAGTTCTTCAANTTCTTCTTTACCTTTTTGCAATTCTTCTGCTTGTTGTTTGTCTAAAAAAAGTAATAAGGTTTGAAATTCTCCAACATGAGTCTTTTCCTCTTTTGCAATATCTAGTAAAATCATTTTTATTTTTTTATTAGTTGTCATGGATGCAAGCTGTTCATATAGATTTATTGCATCCAACTCAGCTATTATCCCTGCCCTTAAGATTTCCTTATCTAGGTCTTCTTTTTTTACTTTATCAAGATTTATAGGTATATTTGAAAGCATTAATATCCCCATATGGTACTATACATTTAATCTTTAAATTTCTTTTGAATTTTATAATAATCCAACAGTTGGTTTAGAAGAAGATGCTTGACACTCGATTCTGGATATACCGTCCCTCTTTGTTACTCTTAAGACATGATCAACATAACTTTCAATTTCTGGTTCATGAGAAACTATTATCACTTGGTCCATCCCAAGCATATCTAAAACATCCCTTACTTTATCAAGCTGTTTTCTAGAAAATCCATCTGTTGGTTCATCAAGGATTATTAAATCTTGAGTTTTAATTTCATCAATTAAATTGTTTATTACTCTATTTAAGGCTAGCCTGTAAGCAAGAGCAACAGAAGTTCTTTCTCCCCCCGATAATGAATCATAGTCCGCATCAAAGCCTTCCTGTCTCAAAATTGGGGTAAAATCTTCATCTATTAAAGCTTCNATNTCATTGCCTTCTAGTAGACTTTCAAGCCATTTTGAGAAATAAGATTCAAATTGAACTCTAAGGGATTCCATAAACTCTCGTTCCATTATTTCCATTAANTTAATGAAATAATTATCAATCCAGTGTGACATTTTTTCAAGTTTTTCTTTAATTTGAGTATATTTTTTCTTTTCTTTAATTTCATTACTTATTCTATGTAAATCATTTCCTAAAAAATATAGTTCTTTAGATTTTTCAGCTTCTTCTCTTTCTTTTTTAATCTTTTTATCAGAAATTTGTTTTAATTCTTGATTAATCTTTTGTTTTTCAGAATGAATATCCGAATATTTTTTTACACTTTCATGTAGGGCATTAATTTCTTTCAACAAATTGCTCTTATTATTAGTCATTACCTCTATATCTTTTCTTATGCTCAGTGCTTCTTTGTAGTTCCTTATAAGATCAAGATTAGAATCTTTTCTACTTTCTAATTCTAATGTTTCTGTATCTATTAGAGCAAACTTTTTTATTTCATCTAGAATTTGTTTTTGCTCTTTTGATTTATTTTCAATTGTTTTTTCTAATAGTTCCTTTTCCAAAAAAAGAGAATCTAATTCTTTTGATAGGCCATTAAATGATTCAGTCTCTCTAATTTGTTGTTCTATGGCTATAATTTTATTTTTTTCAGAAGAAATAATAATTTTTATTTTATTATCTATATCGCTATCAATTTTTTTTATTTTGAGCTCTACTTTTTTGATTAATTCGTTCGTTTGATTTAAATCTATTAACAGCTTATTTTTTTCTTTATCCATTCTTTTAATTTCATTCTGACGGTGCTCATCTGAGATACTTTGCTTGCATAAAGGGCATAGTGCAATTCCTTTTAAGTTACTCAAAGAGCACATATCAGATTCGGTCGTTTTGAGCCTACCTATAGCCATTGAATTTTTTTCTTTATATTCCAAAATTTTTGTATTGTATCTTTCTTTTGATTTTATTAGTAAATCAAGATCTTTGTTAAATCCTTCTTTCTTTTGATAAGTATATTCAATATTTTTTTCAGCTATGGCAATTTCCCTTCTTAATTCATCTATGGGCGTATCATAACTTCCTTTGAGGGAGGAAAGTAAACCCTCTTTCAGTGCAATTTCTTTAGAATTTTTCTCAAATGATTCTCTTTTATTTGATAGTTCAACTTCAATTTTCCCTAGAGTAATGTTATAACGATTTAGTTCTTCTTTTATTTCTTTACATTTTGCTATTTCTTCCATTATTGTTACATTATCTTTTTCAATTATAAGAATCTCTTTTTCTATGTCAATGCCTTCTCTACCAGAAATAAGTTGATTCAATTTTAAATTAAGTTTTGTGCAATTATTTTCATATGTGTTGTATTCAGATTCTTTTATTGCAATCTCACTAGAAAGATTTTGGTATCGAATATATTTTTCATCAATCTCTTCAGACTTTTTAAGAAAAAAAGATTCATTTGTTTTAATCTCATTCAGAGATTTATTAATTTCGGCTATTTCTTTATCTAGTCTTTCTTTTTTTTCTTTTATTTCCTTTAATTCATTATTTCTCTCATTTAATCCTCTAGAAAGTTGCTCATAACTAAATGCTTTTCTTTTAAGATCAAGTCTTAAAGTATTAGAATTATCTCTTATGATTTTATAACGATCAACACCGAATATTCTTCGTAGTATTTCCATTCTATCTTCTCGTTTAGACAATAGAATTTGTTTCATTTCCTCTTGAGGGGTATACACTGTATACCTGTATATTGGATTTTTTTGTTTTGTAGACAATTCTTTAGGGTAACCCAATAAAGATATTATCTCTGCTTTAAGTTCAGTCGGAGTCATTTCTTTTCTATTGCCATCAATAGAAATGTATCCCGTTACTTGAGAGATCGATTCTCCTTTTTTTTGTAGGCCTCTACTAACAACTATATTTTTGCTATCAAGTTCAAATTCTAAACGCACTTTTCCCTCTCGTTCCCCCCTCCTTAAAAGAGAAGATGCTGTTATATCCCCTAAACCAAAAAGTGCAAACTCTATTGCCAATAGTATTGTTGATTTCCCAAATCCAATGTCCCCAGACAGTAAAAAAGATCCGTCAGGAAATTGTATTATTTGATGTTCGTAGCTTCTTATATTGAACATCTCAAGTGTTAGAAGTTTCATTAAAATCCTCCAAAAGATTATTTTTTGAAAGATATTCTATTGAATCGTTGAGGACAGAATTTGTATAATCTTCCTTTTTTTCGCCTTCTTTTTTTTCTCTAGACAATAGGTTCATAAAAGACTTTACAAATGATACAGTCTCCATCCGACATTCTTTAAGTAGAATTTGATCTTTATGTCGAGTTATAACTTCTTCTTCTAGTTTTTCCTTAGTCATTGAGGAATTTTTTATTTCTTTAAATTCTTTAGTTTTAATGTCTCGAGTGTCCCTTTTAACTAACAGTGCTCCTTTATCCTCTAAAAATAAGCTAATCTTCTTAAAATTGATATCTGAAATATTGCCATCCAATTTACCTTTAAATTTTACAATTACTATACTGTCTTTTAAGCATGTTTTATCTAATGAATTTCTAACTTTTTCCTCAATATTAATCGGATTAGTACACTCCAATTTAACTTCTAAAAGAACTACTGGAGCTATGGTAATTGGGATGTATGTTTTATTAAGAAGTCCATCACTATGTTCAACTAGATAAAATCCCCCTCCTCTAAAAGATAAAAGCTCATCAATGTTATTCGGGAACAGTGCCCCCGGGAATACTACATTTTTGTATTCTCCTAATTCAAATTCACCCCTCTCATGGATATGTCCGCCTGCATAATAAATAAATCCCTTTGGAAGAAAAGATATTGGCATTGACTCCATGTGGTAAAAATCATTCGATTTAAATTCCTCAATAGCTGAATGAAATAGAAATATTTTTTTACCTTCTTGTTTTTCCAATTCATCTCTATTGAGTGAGTTATACGTTGCCTTCTCTAAACTACCTCTGAGGCCGGGTATGCCATAAATATTAGTTTTAGTTTTTTCATTTAGTACTCCTTTTAATGTTAGTTTTCCTTCTTTTTCTTCTCCTGAAGTAACTCGTTTTAATAATCCTGCTTCTTGGAAAACTTTAAGAATTGTTCTACCCGTAGGGGAAAAATCATGAGAACCTTCAATAACATATACAATTATTCCTTTTAGTTTAAGCTCGTATAGTTTTTTTGCGGCTCTTGCCATAACATCGATTGTAGGATTAGAAGAATCAAAAAGATCCCCTGAAATAAGAATAAAGTCAACATTTTCATCGATAGAAATATCAATAGCTTTCTCAAACGCTTTAATTCCCACCTCCCTTAAAGTATCTTCTCTCCACCCGCCCAAATGAAGATCGGCCATATGGGAAAATTTCACTCTAAGTCGACCCCTCTTATAACGGTTTTATCTTTTATAATTTTTTCATTGGTTTTAATAATCTTACCAAAGTCAGGTACTTTTAGAGGTATTGCTATTTTAGAAAAGGTTGATGTCAAAAGTGCCTCGCCTATATCAAGGCTTGCTATATTTCTTGATTCTTCAGATATATCTTGGGGAGAACTATCAATTAAGGCACTTCTCTCATTCGACATTTCAGTTCCCATTATAATTTTTGTATTCATATTTGCAAGTATCTCCTTAGGTATTAAGCTTGGAAGTTGAGTTATTGCTACAAGTCCTATTCTAAATTTTCTCCCCTCTCTTGCAATTGTACCAAAAATATTTATTCCCTTATCTAAAACATCTTTTCCTAGAACTCTTGGAGCTTCTTCAATGATAATGCTTATACAAGGTTTTTCATTAAGATGACCTTTAAAACTTAGATCACGATATTTTGAAAAAACACCTTCAGCAAAAATCCCTCCAATCATAAGTTCAACTTCACCTCCAAGTTTTGATGTATCTAAAATAACAGTTTTCCCCTTTTCCAAATATTCAACAACATTTTTTATTGTTGTACTTCCGCTAGTATTTGAAAATAAATTATTTCTAAAAGATAATTGTCCATTTTCCAAAGATATCCCAAATATATTGTTGAATTTTCTTTTAAGCACATCTAGAGTGACTATGGAAACGTTATCGTCTTTCTCAGCAAGCACTATATTCTCTATCCAATTTTCTTTATCCCTATTGTAAAATAAGTATATACACTCTATCTGTGCTTCTGTTAAAGGAACTATTCCAGTTAGGTGCCAAGGTTTAATTGTTCTTAAATCAAGTATTAGTGTATTTGCACCAGGAGGAGGATTAATTGAGTAGTATACTATTTTACTTATAGCATTTGGATGATCTTTTAATCCTTTTTTTGTCCTACCATAATATTCGTCATGAGGATCAATAATTAACAAACCTGCATAGCTTTCATTTAGTAAATTATAAGTTAGAACTTTAACTAAATTAGATTTTCCTTTGCCTGTGGAAGCGGAAATAAGCATATGGTGGGTTAGCACATCTTCCCCGTTAAGGAAAACATCAATATTTAATATTCTTGATCCACTCCTTATTTGGCCAAAGTAGAGTGGCGTGTTAGGTTTCTCAAGGAATTTCAAATCTTCTTCATTGATTCTTTCAACTGCAGCAAAAAATTTCGGCAGTCTTTTTGGAAGATGATATTTATTTCGACTGACAAAAAGAATTGGCTTTAGAATAATGAGGATAAAATTAGAAAGTTCATTTTCCAAAAATGATAAATTTGACTCTTCTTCTAACTTTAAACCTGCAGCTAAACTTCTAATTCTTTCCGGTATTTGAGACCCATAAGAAACATCAAAAACTTGCATTATAAAATAATCATTACACTCTCTTGTTACAAGCAATTCCCCTAATTCTACATCAATTCCAGTTTTTTGCCTAATTATTATACCACTAAAATCTCCAGATACAATTTTTCCTACAATGTCCATATTATAACACCTACATCCATTGTAATTTATCTAAAACATCATGTGCATCTTCTACACTAATATTCTCTTCAATAAATTTTAAAACATCTTTATCGTTACAGAGTGATATAAAAAGCGCTTTCTGAGTTTCCATTTCATCCTTTCGGAGTCTGGCTATGTAATCTGCATCTACAAGTCCATATGGGTATCCAGGGAATCTAAGATCAACTGAGTTAGAAGCTATTATCCCCAAAAGTTCTTCAATTTTCGCCCTTCCTAAAGATTTCGCCATATTTTTTTCAATTTCGAATCTAAATACATATTTTGACGAGGGATGAAATTTAACAAAGTACATTTCAGCGCTATGATCTGGATGAGTAATTTCAACTACTGGATAATAATACCATGATTTTTTTGGGCACACTTTATTTCCTAACAATTTTATTGCATAAGATAAAGATCTCCCCTTAGATGTGTAAAGTTTTGATCTTTTTGCAATACCACAAAAAATGACTTCTTTATTTTCCGCTGCCTGATATGCTTTTTTAGAATAATTAGATTCTCCAGTAATTGCAGTTTGAAGTGAGCCATCTCTCACTAATATGTCTCCTTTATCAAGTTCATTTTGAATTACTAATTCTGAGATTTTCCATTCAAGAAATCGTCTTGCGATACTACAAACAATCCCTAGTTCAGCCCTAAAATTTTTATTAGAGATAGTTGGATCATGGGAGTTAATAGTTTTGTCTGCTTCTTCAAAATCAATTTGATAATCCTCAGAAAAAGGGAAAAGTTTGAATTGAAAAGTAATATCTTTTTCTTTCCCGGAAGATGAACCAAAAACATAAAACTCATATTTTTGGGGTATTTTTTTTGGTAGAATAATCTTATTATTCTCAAATATGTTAAAATATATTCTTACAAGTCCTAAATACAATGAAGGCGAAGAAAATAAATCGATGTTCCCGCCATCAATATAAGTGATTTTATTACCCCCACTAAAAATAGGGAATTCATTTACATTATTCTTGTTTAGGGTGATTGGAGAATATCTTTTATCACTGAATTGAGGCTCCTCACCGATCAGAACGTCGAGATTATATTTTTCTTCACTTTTAATTAAGTTAATTATATCTTTTATTGCTTCAATATTCATCTTGTGTCAGAAGTGGAAATTGAATATAAAAAACTATCTTCTAAATCGTTCAATGACATCCATATAGGCACAGTAGATATTTCAAGAATAAACATAGATAAAAGATAACAAGATACTCAAATTTATTTCTTCCTTAACTTATACAAATAATAAATAATAATTCGAATAAATAAAAATTACAAATAGTATTTCATTTCAAGAGAGTTTTCAGCGAATCCACAGGCTTTGTAAAATCTCTTGGTCATAGGATCGCCACCCTCAATTGAAACTGTTATATATTTGCACTTAATTCTTTTCCCATAGTTTATTGCCGTTTCGAGAAGTCCCGCTCCTACGCCTTTTCCCTTGTATTCATCTTTAATAACAATATCTTCAATATGACAAACATTGTAGCTATAAAAAAGTATTGGTTTAATGAATAGAGATAAGAATCCACAGATTTCAACACTGTCAAGTAAATTCTCCTCAGCAACAAAAATTTTAATATTGGGATTCTTAATATATTCAGTAAGTACTTTATTAAAATTAGAAATTTCTTCCGGAGATTTTAAAGGAACGTTGTGCAAACTATCAATAAGATCATATATACTATATCTATCCCTAAACGAAGCTTCTCTAACTCTCAACAGATTCACCTTATCAAATTTATTATATAAAGTATATAAAATTAATTTATATTTTACCTCTCTATTTAAATATTAATCTGTTTCCATATCATTATTAAAGTTAATCATTCTATTTCTTGCCTCAGATTTCATATTTTTAAATTTAGGTAGATTGTAGGAAGTTATAATACCTGTAAAAACCAAGACAAGCCAAAAAGATATTATTCTGTCAAGAATGGTAGCAGTCACAGCTACATTTTTTCCTACCTTTAAGGCTGCGTATAATACTGACATCACAACTTCAACTATCCCAATACCGCCCGGTAGGAAAGGAATTAATCCCATAAGAAGGCTCACTGTAGTTACAAGAGCAACAAAAACAGGATTTAATTGTTTTCCCAACGCTAAAAATACAAAATAAGTCCTTAATATCCAACACATCCACATTATTATTGAAGCTCCAATTGACTTATATAGATTATTTCTACTTTTTAGTATTAACTGGAACTGATTATGAAAGTTTTCAACCATTGATAATATAAGTTCTTCATATTTTTTTATTCTTATGGAGAACTTTCCAAGTATGATTAAAAATTTAAAAACAAATTTTTCACCAGCATTTTTATTAAAACAAATATACGAAGCTACAAGTAGCACGGCTATATATGCAATAATTATGAATGAGAGCATAATAATAATGCCCCACCTAACCGTAAAAAAAAGACTGGCATAGGCTACCGAAAAAACAGCAAGAACAAAAAAAGGTAATGATTCAACGATCCTATCTACCGTTACTGTAGCAAAAACTGTTTCGATAGGACTGATATTTTCTTCTTGTGAAATAATAAAAGTTTTCATAGGCTCCCCACCAGTTCTAGCACCAGGGGTAACATTGTTAAAGAAAATACCAATCATAGTTGCTATAAAAACATTTTTCATAGATATATTTGGTTTTAAAGATTCGAGGATAGGTTTCCATTTGTAAGATTCAAAAAATAAGTTTACTATTTGGAAGAATATAGCAAGATATAAGTAAAAGGGATTAACATTTTTAATTAAAGAAATGAATTCACCATACCCAACAAATTGTACAAATAGAGCAGTTAATATGGCCCCTACCACAAATGGAAGAACAACTTTATGTTCTACCATCTTTTTTAACCTCCGGTTTAATAATATTGTCTACGTGTTTTAACATTTTATCTATGATTGAATTTTTTGTTTCAATTTCATTTCCTAAGAGATAATATTTTATAAAAACTAAAACGATTCCAATTGCTATTGGTCCAACAAAAATACCAACTGCCCCAAACGCTAAAAGCCCGCCAAAAAATCCAAATAAAAATACCATTGGATGTAATCTAGCATGATTTCCTGCAAGTTTTGGTTTTATGTATAATTCAGGAAGTAAAGTAACAAATACTTGACCTATTACAAAAATTAATATTCCTGTCATTACTTGACCTTTAATCATGTAAACAGCTGCCAATCCAGTAAAAAGCATCCATGGACCCAATATCGGTGCAAAATCCATAAAACCAGAAATAACTCCCAATAAAACTGGATACGATACGCCAAAAATTATGAATATTATAAAACTTAAAAATGATGTAAAAATAGCTTTTAAAATATTGACAAGTATAATACTTTCAAATACAAGATCAATTCCCTGTAAAAGGGAGTAGATTGTCTTTTTTTTGTTTTCAGGTAATAAAACAACAAAAGTATCTCTTATTGAAGGTCCTTCCCTAATTAAATAAAATGCAAGTATTGAAGCAAGTAATAGTTTCATTGCATACTCTGGGATATGAATTGTAATATTAAAAATTTCTTCAGAAAAATAAACAATTACTTGATTCAATTTGAGAGAAAGCATATTTGATATGTTATTCAAGTATGGGGAATATTCAATATTCAAAAAATTCAGTAAGGATAAAGCTATTTTTTCAGAAAGAGTGTCGATATCACTATAAACTAAGATTAGCATATCTAAGATTTTTTCTTTTGTAAAATAATTTAAAACAGCAATTACAATATAAAAAAATATAATAAAAGCAGGAATAACTACCGCTATCCCTGAAAGGAGCGCAGCATAAGTTTTATTCATATATTTTATTAATATGTTATTTATTGGACGCATAAGGTAAACTAAAACCAAAGTAGCAATTAGTGCATCTAAAAGTGGAAACAAAGTAAGTGCTGCAATTATCAAGAAAAATATGAATATTGAAGCAATTGTAATTCTATATTCATTTGTTTCCATGTTATCATCTCCTTTTAACAATAAATTAATCATTAGTATATAAATTTAAAGGAAAAATAGCTCAGGATGGTCACTTATCACATTAACGATCCTTTCTGCAACTTTATCGTCCCATAATGGAGGTTTTGGATAAGATCTCTTAATTTTTTGAATTCTTTTTATTGCTAAAGATAACTTTAGGGGATCCATTCCTACAAGAGTATTTGCGCCGTCTTTTAGTGTCACGACTCTTTCAGTATTATTTCTAAGGGTGATGCATGGAATATCAAGCATTAAAGCTTCTTCTTGAATTCCACCAGAATCAGTTAATATAAATTTGGAATTTGACATCAGCCGCAAAAAGTCAATGTACCCCAAAGGCTCAATTATCTCGATATTTTTTCCTATTTTTTCTAGATAAGTATTTTCTTCTAAAATTTTTTTAGTTCTAGGGTGTAATGGAACAATAATTTTTATACCCATTTCACTTAAAGAAATAAATAATTTGAAAAGTTTTTTTGGATCAGCGGTGTTTTCCGCTCTATGTATAGTCATTAATCCATAATTGGAAGGGTCTAATGAAAGAGTTTCTAAAATTTTGGATTTTTTAGCTTTTTGAATATTCAACAACAACGTCTCAATCATTATATTCCCTACAAAAAAAATTCTTTTTCTATTAATGCCTTCTGACATTAGATTATTTATTGCATCCTCTGTAGGGGCAAATAAAAACTGAGAAATTCTGTCCACAAGTATCCTATTTATTTCTTCAGGCATTTTCATATCAAAGGAACGATATCCGGCCTCTACGTGTGCTACAGGTATTTGCATTTTAATCGAAGAGATAGCCCCTGCAAGAGTTGAATTTACATCGCCTACAACAATTGTTAGATCCGGTTTTTCTTTTGATAATACTTCTTCTATTTTAGACATCATCAATCCTGTCTGAACTCCATGAGTTCCAGAACCTACTCCAAGAAAAATGTCAGGTTTAGGTAATTCTAGATCTTCAAAGAACACCTTACTCATATTCTCATCATAGTGTTGACCGGTATGGACTAAAACTTGGCTTATTTTTCTTTTTTTGAACTCTTCATATAATGGTTTAATTTTCATAAAATTAGGTCTTGCCCCCACTATTGAGAGTATTTTCATAATAAGATACTAGGAAATACCCTTTTAAGAGTTTTGTTTTAACTTTTTCATAAAATGAAACGATTTAATTATTATTTCATCTAAACTCTTATATATTGTTTCATGTTTAGGTATAGTGTAATTTATTAAATATAATCAATATAGGAGGTATGCTATGAACAATGGCGATGGATTAAAAATATTATCTGCAGTTCTTGCAGTGCTGTTATTAGTGTCGATAATAGGGAATTTCTTTTTCTTGTATCGTTCTTTGTCAGATGTTGGGCAAGGGACCCAATACAATGCCTTGCTTACTGAAAAAATGGGTCTTGAAAATAAGATATCTTTATTGGAGTCACAAATATCTGATAAAAATAAGAAAATATCTGATCTTGAGTCAGAAGTAAGATCTCAAAAATCACAGTACGATACGGCTCAAAGAAATGTTGATTTAAAACAAAGAGTAATCGATAATTTTGAAACTAGGGTAAAATCATTAGAGGATCAGCTTTACGAATGTGAGCATAAAACTCCAAAAACATATGTTTCTTATTGTTCATGTGGCTACTACAAGTATTACTGTGCTTGCAATGGATACTGCTATTATGATTGGTATTGCCCAAGTTCATGCTCATGCTGTTATACTAGCACCTGCATAAACTGTTAAAAAATTTTGAGGAAGAATCTTATGAGTCGAAAAATCCAATGGAGACTCTAAGTTCTCCCCCAATATTTTTATTTTTATTATCTTATATATATTTTTCCCTTTGATTATTTAAATAATTAGAATTATATTTATATTTATAATTTTTTTACTAAAATTATGAGAAGTCAAGTAGTAGGGGGTTTAATAATTTTTGTTGCGCTATTAATGGGATTTATTATTTATGCTTTCAATACCGCAATGACGGAGATAGTAAATATTTCGTGTGAGCATGGATCAACATGCCCGATGTGGGGCACTATTAATTTTCAAACTAATGTTAGTATAGCTATAATGAGTTTTGTAATTATTATTGGATTATACATTCTCTTTTTTGGAAAGGAGGAAGAAAATATGGTCCAAACAAAAATTCAGGATATTTTTATTAAGAAAGATTATTATGAAGAAATTTTAAAAACATTAACTCATGAAGAAAAAACTATTTTTGAATGCATTATAGATTCAAATGGAACAATATTTCAATCTACCCTAACTGAGAAAACAAATTATAATAAGGTAAAAATATCAAGAATTTTAGATAAATTAGAAGGCAGAGGCTTGATAGAAAGAAGAAGGCACGGCATGACAAATGTTGTGATAATAAAACATTGAAACAGCCTTGAAACTAGTTTCAAACAATGAATAATAAAGCGTTTCTAAATTATTTTTTTATTAACTACTCAAAAAAGGAGGTAAGTTATGAAAAAAATAATAGATATTAAAGGTATGCACTGTAAGAGTTGTGTAAATAGTATTAAGACAAATATTTTCTCCCTTAAAGGGATAAAGTCGATAAAAGTAAATTTGGAAAGTAAGAATGCAATTGTAGAGTATAATTCTAAAATTATATCAATAAAAGAGATACAAAGTGAAATAGAAAAACTAGGTTATTTGACAGACGATAGTTCTAAAAGAAAAAATAATATTCTAAAAACAGTAGCTTACGGAGTATTTCCCCATATAGGGTGTATTGGCTTTATAATTGGATCAATCCTCGGTGTATCCGTACTTATGCAATTTTTTAGACCACTTTTGATGAGTAGGTACTTTTTTTATGAGCTTATATCTCTTTCAATTGCATTTGCAACAATTTCTGTAACTATATACCTAAAAAACAATGAATTGTTATCGTTAAAAGGATTAAAGAGAAAGTGGAAGTATGTATCAATTACTTATGGATCTACAATAGGTGTGAATCTTGCTTTGTTTCTTGTGATATTTCCAATAATTGCAAACATTTCGGCATCTTCAGGCGAAAATCAAATAGCGATAGGATCAATAGAATCAATCACCCTAAAAGTTAATATCCCATGCTCAGGACATGCTCCGCTAATTTCCGAAGAAATAAAGACAATAAAAGGGATTCATGAAGTAAAATATAAAGTTCCAAATGTATTCATAGTTAAATATGATTCAGGCAAAACAAATTTTAATGAAATATTGAATCTTGCAGTTTTTAAAGAATATCCTGTGACATTACTTAATAAAACATAAAGTGGAAGGAATCAATAAATCTAGACGCTTTTATTTTAATTTATTTTCCAAGATAGTTTTAAATATATTTACTTATATAAATAATAAAGGAGAAAAGAATGGTAAAAAAGCAAACTAAGAAGGTTGAAATTAAAGTAACAGGGATGACTTGTGCAACATGCGCTTCAACTATAGAAAAATCACTTCTAAATTTAGAAGGGGTAAGTAAAGCTGAAGTCAATTTGGCTAAAGAAATAGCTTCGGTAGAATATAACTCAAGTAAACTTAAGATAAATGATCTTGACAATGCAGTAAAAGATGCTGGTTATGATGTAATAAACGAAAAGGCAATACTAAAAGTTGGGGGCATGACGTGTGTAATGTGTGCCAATACTATTGAAAGTGCATTATCTAAGATGGACGGAATAATTGAGGTAAATGTGAATGTTTCCTCTGAAAAAGTATATGTAACTTACAATCCAAAAGTAGTTTCAATCGCCGAAATGAAAAAGAGTATTGAAGAATCTGGTTATCAATATCTCGGGATTGAAGGAGAGATTATTGAAGATTTAAAAAGAGAGGAAAATCAAAAAAAGAAAAAAATTAGGATAATTGTGGGGGCACTTGATTCTGCCATATTGATGGGACTTATGTATGTTCCGATGACAATGTTTCCAATATCCATGTCATTTCTAATGTTTTTGATAGCGCTTCCTGCTTTTTTATACTTAAGTTTCCCCATATTTAGTGCTGCGTATAGGGCACTAAAAAATAAAACTTTGAATATGGATGTTATGTACTCTATGGGCATAGGGGTCGCATTTTTTTCAAGTATTCTTGGAACTTTCAATATTTTACTAGGTAGCGAATTTATATTTTATGAAGCAGCAGTAATGCTCGCAACATTTCTTACCTTTGGTAGATTTCTTGAAGAAAGAGCTAAGGGAAAGACTTCCGAATCGATAAAAAGATTAATGGGGCTTCAGGCAAAGAATGCAACGATAATACGCAATGGAAAAGAGGTAGATATACCTATTGAAGATGTTATTGTAGGGGACATCGTTATTGTTAAACCTGGGGAGAAAATTCCTGTAGATGGGGAAGTAATCTCTGGACAGAGTTATGTTGATGAATCAATGATCTCTGGAGAGCCTATACCTGTTCTTAAGGAAAAAGGAAGTAAAGTAATTGGAGCAACAATTAATAAGAACAGCGTACTTAATTTTAAGGCCACAAAAATAGGTAAGGATACAGTTTTATCACAAATCATAAAATTAGTAGAAGAAGCCCAAGGATCAAAACCTGAAATCCAAAAAATAGCAGACAAAGCAGTGAGTTACTTTATACCCACAGTGTTGACAATTGCCATAATTTCCTTCATTGGCTGGTACTTCGTATTTAATAGCACTTTTCTTTTTGCAATTACTAGTTTGATATCCATTCTAGTTATAGCATGCCCATGTGCGTTAGGTCTTGCAACACCAACCGCAGTTACCGTAGGGATTGGAAAAGGCGCAGATCTTGGAATTCTTATAAAAAATGGAGACGCCCTTCAAATATCTGAAAAGTTAACGGCAGTATTATTTGACAAAACTGGGACATTGACAAAGGGAATGCCAGAAGTTACAGATATAGTTTCATTTTATATCTCAGATAAAGAACTCGTCAAAATTGCAGGTAGTGTTGAGAAGAATTCAGATCATCCGCTTGCAAGTGCTATTGTTAGAAAATCTGAAAAATTGGGAATGAGCCTCATAAAAACTACAAAATTTGATACGTTTGGGGGAAAAGGAGTTAAAGCCAATTATTCTGGAAAGGAAGTAATTATTGGTAACAGAACTTTAATTAATGAAAAAAAAATTGATATATCAAAAGACAAAGAATTACAGATTACCAAATTAGAAAATGAAGGAAAAACTGCAGTTTTGATAGCGATAGATAAAAAATTTTCTGGAATTTTAGGAATTTCAGATACCTTAAAAGAGACTTCTAAAGACTCAATTAGAGAATTAATGGACAATGGCCTAAAAGTTTATATGATCACGGGCGACAATAGACGAACAGCTTTGGCTATTGCTAATATTTTGGGTATAAAAAATGTTCTTGCAGAAGTATTACCTGAAGACAAAGCAAATGAAGTTAAAAGACTTCAGAAAAATGGAGAAGTTGTTGCTTTTGTGGGCGATGGAATAAATGATGCCCCTGCCCTTGCTCAGGCAGATGTGGGAATTGCAATCGGTAGTGGTACAGATGTGGCCATAGAAAGTGGCGATATAGTGCTTGTAAAAAATGACACAAGAGACGTAGTTTCAGCAATAAAATTAAGCAAAAAAGTTATGCAAAGAATAAAACAAAATATATTCTGGGCATTTGCTTACAATGCTGCACTTATACCTGTTGCAGCAGGGGCATTGTATCCTTCATTTGGTATTTCTCTAAGGCCAGAATTTGCTGGTTTTGCCATGGCAATGAGTTCTGTTACAGTTGTTACTTTATCGTTAATGTTAAAAAGATTTAATCCAAATAAATAAGAGGTAGTAATATGGCAATTGATCCTGTTTGTAAAATGACTGTTGATGAGAAAAATGCAAAGTTTAAGAGTAATTACAACGGTAAAATATATTATTTTTGCGCACCAGGTTGTAAAAAGGCTTTTGATGCAGATCCTGACAAATATTTGAAGTAGATAACCAAAAGTTTTATAAGTATTTATAAAAATGGTTTGTTACGCCCCGTTAGTCTAGTCCGGTCAAGAATGCGGCCCTTTCGAGGCCGTGGCACGGGTTCAAATCCCGTACGGGGCATTGTGCCCCAGTTTTAAT
>LNJB01000004.1 GCA_001587595.1 Candidatus Methanofastidiosum methylothiophilum | reverse complement strand
ATAGTCTTCTAAGTTCACTACCTGGTGTTTTTGGAGCAATCATGACGACATCAACATATTCTGGGGGCTTGATTTGATTGAAAGTTATGTTAAATCCATGAGAAAAGCTAAGCACGTTACCTTCTTTTAGATTATTTTTTATATATTTTGTATAGACATGAGGCTGAACTTCATCAGGTATTAGTATATGTACGATATCCCCTACCTTTGCGGCATCTTCAATACTCATCGTTTTTATTCCTGCATCTTTAGCACAACTCCAGGATTTTCCTCCTTCATTTACACCTACAACAACATCAATGCCACTATCATATAAACACTGGGCTTGTGCCCTTCCCTGATTTCCATAACCTATTACTGCTACCTTTTTACCTTGCAAATATTTAAGGTCTGCGTCACAATCATAATACATTGTTGCCATATTTTTAACCTCCACTTTTCTTTTCAACATCCCTAGAAATGGCAGTAACTCCTGTCCTGAAGAGCTCTTTTATGCCAAAATTCTTCATTAATTCAACAAATCGGTCAATATCGCGTGGATCTGCTGCTATCTCTAGAGTTATTGTTCTTATACTAATATCAACTATATTTGATTTAAATGCATTGGCTATTTCTATTACTTCAGCCCTATTTTCTTTATCTGCATAAACTTTCAACAGACAAAGATCTCTAACTACTGAAGTATTTTTATCTAGGATGTTTACCTTTACAATCTCTATTAGTTTATTTAATTGTTTTTCCACTTTTTCTATTTCTCGCTCATCTCCTGTTGTCACTATGGTCATTCTGCTCATACCTTCTTTTTCGGAAGGAGAGACTGTTAGAGAGTGAATATTAATCCCCCTTCTAGAGAACATACCACTCATTCTAGTAAGGGACCCTGCTTCATCTTCCACCAAAACTGAGATTATTTGTGTCGGCATCTTTCCACCCCTATCATCTCATCAATCTTTCCCCCTGGGGGTACCATTGGTAATATATTTGTTTCAGATTCTATTTTAAAATCAAGCACCGAAACAACACCTGAATCAAATGCGTTTTTCAAAGAATTTTTAATGTCACTTACCTTTTCAACTCTCTCCCCATACGCTCCAAAAGACTCGGCCAATTTTACAAAGTCTGGTATAGTTCCAAGTTTTGTTTTTGAATACCTCTTATCCCAAAAAAGTTCTTGCCATTGTCTTACCATTCCAAGATATGAATTGTTTAATATTGCAACAACTACCGGTATATTTTCTGTCATTGCAGTTGCTAGCTCTTGACAAACCATTATGAACGATCCGTCACCTGCAATATCTAACACTTGTTTTTCTGGTTTTGCTACCTTTGCTCCAATTGCAGCTGGAAATCCAAAACCCATTGTTCCAAGTCCTCCCGAAGAAATAAACTGTCTTGGTTTTTTTGTAACGTAGTAGTGGGCTGCAAACATTTGATTTTGACCAACTTCTGTTGTAACTATGGCATTATCATCTAAAAACTTATTAATTTCCTTAATTATTACTTCAGGTGTAAGGCTATCCCCTTTACATTTAACAACTTCACATTCTTCACACATATTATGTAATTGATTTACTCTCTTTCCCCAAATATTTGTATCCTTTTTAACATCCTCATATTTTTTAATGAATTTGATCAAATCTCTTATGACTAACTTGGCATCCCCTACTAGAGGAAAATCTACAAGAATGTTTTTATTTAATTCTGACGAATCTATATCACAATGAATTTTTATTGCATCAGGTGCAAAAGATTCAAGACTCCATCCAGTTGCCCTATCGGAGAATCTACACCCGATTGCCAACAAAACATCACAATTATTAATCATCTTATTTGCGCAAAGCCTTCCATGCATCCCAACCATACCAAGAGACAATGGATGATTTTCAGGGATAACACCTTTACCCATTAGCGTCGTAGCAACTCCTGCACCGAGATATTCTGCTAACGTCCTCAAGTCGTCAGATGCATTTGCTTGTATAACTCCCCCCCCTGCAAGTATTAGTGGTCTTTCAGCTTCGACTAACTTTTGGGCAATTCTCTTAAGTTGAAGGGGATTGGGAACGATATTTGGATTATAACCGGTAAATTTTATTTCACCACGATAATATTCTTTTGAAGTTTTTTGTTGTACATCATTTGGGAGATCAATGACAACTGCTCCTTTTCTGCCGGTGTTGGCTATCTTGAATGCACCTTTGATTGTCCATGATAACATATCTGTTGATTTTACCAGAAAATTATGCTTTGTTATTGGCATTGTAATCCCAAAAGTATCTGCTTCCTGAAAAGCATCTGTTCCAATGGCTTTAGTTGGAACTTGTGCTGTAAAGGCTACAACTGGAATTGAATCCATTGTTGCATTTAATAATCCCGTTACTAGATTAGTAGCACCTGGCCCAGAAGTTGCCATACACACACCAGGGTCACCTGATGCTCTTGCATATCCGTCAGCAGCATGAGCTGCACCTTGTTCATGCCTTACAAGAATGCTCCTGATATCTGTTTCATCATAAAGTCTATCATAAAGAGGTATCAACTGGCCTCCTGGAAAGCCAAATATATTTTTTACGTTTTCTTCTTTTAGACATTTGATAATAATTTCTGTACCTTTTAACTCCTCGATCATTGCGTTTTCCCCTCTTTATTAATTTTTCTTAATTTGTTTATGGCCTCTATAGCTGCATTAACACTAGTCATAACTATATCCGGTCCAACGCTCTTTCCTAAAGCCTTTATTCCAGCCTCATTTGCCATCTTAACAGAAACTTGGCATAGTGCATCTGACCCACCTGTTATAGCTTCAAGCCTATACTCTTCAAGTGTAATTTTTTCAGGAACTATAGACTTCAAAGCATTTAACGCTGCATCGACAGCTCCATTTCCTATATTTGACCCTACTTTTTTAGTTCCATTAATATTAAGGATCGCTGTAGCAGTTGGCGTAATACGGAGCCCAGAAATTATTGACATTTCTTCAAGCTTTACTTCTTTTTCTTCATCTGGTACCTTTCCAACATAACCAGCTGCTATTGCAATTAGATCTTCATCAGTAATCTTTTTTCCACCTTCTCTTATTAGTTTAATATCTTCAACAATTTCTAAGATTTGATCTCTTGTTAGCCCAATACCAAAGTCTCTAAGCTTCTTTTCAACAGCATGAAGCCCGGTATGCTTTCCAACAACAATTTCACTTTCTTTTCCTACTAACTTTGGAGTAAGAGGTTCATAACAAAAAGCTTTACTTAGCACTCCATGAACGTGAATGCCAGACTCATGTGCAAAAGCATTTTCTCCAACAATTGCCTTGTTTGGTTGTACAACTACCCCAGATATTCTTGAAACAAGTTTGGATATATATGTAAGTCTTGTAGTGTCTAAGGATACTCTCACCCCATAAAGAGCCATAAGGCTCATTACAATCTCTTCCAAAGAAGCATTTCCTGCTCTCTCACCTAAACCATTTATTGTGCAATGAATCTGTTTGGCGCCACTTTCAACAGCTGCAAGAGAATTAGCCACAGCAAGACCGAAATCGTTGTGGCAATGAATGCTGATAGGTACATTAATATCATTAACAAGCTCTTTTATTAAATATCTCATTGCTTTTGGCATTATTGTTCCTACTGTATCAGGTACATTGATGTAGTCTACCCCTACATCTCTTACAGCCCTATGCATCTCTTTTAAATATTCAAGTTCAGTCCTTGTTGCGTCTTCACATGAAAATTCAACTTCAACTCCATGATCTTTTGCGTATTCCACTCCTTCAATAGCCCTAGCCATAATTTCCTCTTTTGACATCTTGAGTTTGAACTCTCTATGAAGAGGAGAAGTAGCAATGAAAGTATGAACCCTATCTACATTACAATCTAAGGCAACATCAATATCTTTTTTATTTGATCTTGCAAGCCCACAAATTTTTGCCTTAAGGCCCATATCACATATTTTTTTTATAGCTTCTTTTTCTCCAGCTGATGTAATAGGGAATCCAGCTTCAATAGCGTCAACTCCTAATAGATCTAAGCTTTCTGCCATCTTTACCTTTTCTTCTATACTAAAAGCTACACCAGGAGTTTGTTCACCGTCTCTAAGTGTTGTATCAAATATCTTAATTCCTTCTATATTCATCGTCTCTAATACTTTTTTATTATAGTCGCTTACACAAATAACATCTTCCATATTTTCACCTATCATAGTAAATCATGTAGCAAATCATCTCAGATAAAAAAAAATTACCAATAATTTTTTTATTGGATGTAATACTACGGAGAAACACTAAAAAAAAATTATACCTTTGTGAGGGGCAAAAATGCACCCCCCCTAATTACTATCTCCATACATACACCTAATGTATTTTAAAGCCAATTTATTTCTTTTTAAATGTTTCGGTTATTTCTAAGTAAAAATTAATAATAAATAAAAAATATAGTGGACTATATCAAATTTTTATTCAATTGATTTTATTGCTGAAAAGCTGAATTATTGAAAATAGCAATCCTTAAAGACATCCCAAAATAACGAAGAGAATGGTATTTATATGTAAAATTAGATAGTGTGACCTAATTACAATTTTGTTCCCAAATAATTTTTAATACTCTTCTTATTCTTAAAATTCTTAATTGTGCAAGAATCATATATTAATCACACTTATTTATTGTCGATAAGAATAGATCTTAATGATAACTCTTCAGAGTAAGTTTTATAAGTCTTCTAATTTTTGGCCATATATCCTTAATAGAATCTAGAGGTTGTTCAAATGGCAAAAAAATTATTTATAAATCTGAATCAAAATATCATTTTAACACTCTCAATTCTTTCTATTTTAGTTTTTGGAATGGTAGGTTGTGTCTTTGAAAATAATGATTCCTCTCATGATGAATCTCTTATACTTAAAGCAAATTTGGAACTACAAAAATCTACTATTAATTTAGAAAAATATCTAGATTGTATTTTGGATATAAATGAAGAAGATCTGGCTTCATATGCTTTTGACTTTCAAACATATGAAGAGGGCATTGACAAAAGCCAATATTTTAGCAATACTTACAACTTCTTTGAAGATCATAAATTACTATTAGAAGAAATAGAAATCAATAATTCACAAGCTTTAGAATTATTTGAAGAGGCCCTACAAAAAGACCTAGACGATATCCAAAAAGAATATATCTTAATGAAGATATCAGTACTAAATAAATATACTGAAGTAGTTTCTATATCTAAAATTCTTATAGAAAAACAAGAAATATTTAAAAAATACATTGAAAACTCAATTAGACAAAGTATGACTACTTGTGAATCATGCGGGGGCGCACCAAAATCTGCCACACAAGTTGGATGGAAAACTGCAATACCTGCCGATTGGGTTGAGTCGAATATTTTTTTATTAAAAGACCAAATATCCAAAATACTTACAGAAGCCAAAATTATTGATGCTGAAGCCGATGATTATTTAGTAGTTAACGTAAAATCCGAGATCTAACGGATATCTTAATTTGTTTTAATTAAAGTATATGTTAATTTTTCGTACAAACAAACAATCGACATTAGGCTTACTTTTTGGATTACTAATACTTACAATTTTTTCATGTGATTTAAAGAGGAGCTATCTTCAAAACTTCTGATATTGCCATTTCTAATATATCAATTGATTTGAGGTATTCATCAATATTTATACATTCCATATCAGTATGATCCAGGGATGAGTCACCAGGGCCATATGTAACTATATTCTCCGTTAATTTAACAAGCAGATTCATATCAGAAGATCCTGTTTTTTTCTTGTATTTAGGAGAAAATCCATGTGCCCGTATAGACTTAACTAAAGTCTTTACCAGTATGTTGTTTTTTGAAGTTATTACTCCATCAACTCCCTCTACTAAACTAATTTCGCCATCCATCAATTGTTTTATTTCTTTTAATACTTCTTGGTGCGGTAAACTTGGCGGTACTCTGAAATCTATTGTAACCTTACATTCGTTTGGAACTACATTATTATCGGACTCTGCATAAATCGAAGTTGGTGAAAAACTAATTGACTCAAAAAGATTATTTCCTTTGTGTAAAGTAGAAACTTTATTTGAGAAATCAATAAACTTAACAATTGGATTTTCTTCATCTGATGAAGAATGGGAAGCTTTACCCTTAAACAATAAGTTTAGTAATAATCTACCTTTATACCCTATAGTGATACCATCAACAGATCCAGGCTCGCCTAAAAATATGTAATCAGCTTTTATTTTTTTCATTAATTCAGCTGTGCCTCTAGATCCAGGCATTTCTTCTCCAGTAACACCAGCAAATATCAATGTACCTTCAAATCTTTTGTTTTTATATCGGATAAATGTAGAGAGTAACGCTGCAAGAGGAGACTTAGCGTCACACGCACCTCTACCATATATTTTATTATTCTCAATTTTAAAAGGCCGTTTACCTCTAACAGTATCCATATGGCTTGTCAAAAGTATGTAAGGAGCACCCGATCCTATTCTAGAAATAACATTCCATTCTTTATCTTGTTCAACTTCAAATTTCTTATTTTTGAGAAAATTAAATAGAAAATCAGAAACTTCTTTTTCCTTTCCAGAAGGGCTATATATTTTGATTATGTCCTGGAGCAAGTTAATTTCTTCCAAGAACTTCACCAGTAGCTTCAACGACCCTATCAATATGCTCCTTTTCAATTATTAAAGGCGGGAGGTATCGGACCACAAGTTTCCCTGCAGTAAGTGCAAGTATTTTTTTCTCCATTAGTTTCACTAGATATGGGCCTACCTTCTGCTTCATTTCAATACCAATTATAAGGCCAAGTCCTCTTACATCTTTGTACACAGATTCATCTATATTTTTTCTTAATTGAGATAAGAAATATTCCCCATTTTCTTTTGATTTTTCTACTAGCTTTTCTTCTTTCAATGTTTTTATTGCAGCAAGAGAAGCACTACATGCTAAAGGATTTCCTCCAAATGTAGATCCATGCTCACCTTTCTCAAGATTTGCAAGATCTTCTCTTACAACAGTTGCCCCCATAGGTATTCCACCAGCTATTCCTTTTCCTAAACACATTATGTCTGGTGAAACGTTATACCTGTTTATTGCAAATAACTCCCCAGTTCTCCCAAATCCTGTTTGGACTTCATCTACAATCATCAATATTCCCTTTTGGTCACAAATCTCTCGAATACCTTTGATAAAATCCATATTTGCAGCTTTAACTCCACCCTCTCCCTGAACAGGTTCGACTATAATAGCCGCAGTATTATCAGTAATCACTTCTTGAAGCTTTTCTAGATTATTATATGCAGTATGACAAAAACCAGGTACAAGTGGCAAGAAAGGTTTTTTGTACTCAGCTTTCCATGTTGCAGAAAGAGCCCCCATAGTTCTTCCATGAAATCCGAAAGTGAATGAAATAATATCTGTCTTTCCAGTTATCTTTCTTGAGAACTTTAATGCTGCCTCTACAGCCTCGGTACCAGAGTTGGAAAGAAAAGTTTTCGTGAGTCCCTTTGGAGTAATCTCAGCTAGTTTTTCCAATAATTCTGCTCTTTTATCATTATAGAAAATTTCAGGACATGAAATTAATTTATCTGATTGATCTTTTATGGCCTTAATTATATTAGGATGTGAATGTCCAAAAAGACATACCCCATGTCCACCAACACAATCTATATATTCATTGTTTTGGCTATCGTAAAGATAAACTCCCTTACCACGAACAATTTCTATATCTCTTTTATAGTATACTCCACTGCCATATTTTTCTTCTAAATCTTTATAAATCATCGTGAAATCACCGTTCTCTTTCCATTCAAGGCATTATCTAAAGAGTTTTCTAAGTTACCTCTTGCAATTATTACTTTGGGGCTACCTTGTTCAATGGCCTCCTTGGCAGCTAAAAGTTTTTTCTTCATACCACCATCTGCAAATTCATAGGCATCATTAATCTGCAATAAATTGAGTTCTGTAACTAGTTTCCCCTCTCTTAGAAATCCATCAACATTAGTCATAATTACTAAATCGGCTAGCAATGCAGATGCAATTGCTGCGGCTGCCCTATCTCCATCAGTGTTTACAATATCCCCTTCTTCACTTATTGCTAAAGGGCAGATAATGGGCAAATATCCATTTTCAAGCAGCATTTTTATTAATTCTGTATTGACCTTCTCAACTTTACCTGTGAAGTCATCTTTAAGGATTTTCTTTTTTCCATTTTCAATTATCTTAATTGAGTCTTTTCTCTTTGCAAGTAAAACTCTCCCATCAGCACCAGACAAGCCAAATGCATTAGCACCAGATTTTTGTAGAAGTTTTACAAGTTCCTTGTTAATTTTACCAGCCATTACCATTTCCATTATTTGAACAGTTTCAAGATCGGTGTATCTTGATCTAAATCCAGAAACGGATGTAACAAATTTTGTCTCCTTTCCAAGTTTTTTAGAAATCTCTGTAGTTTCGTATGATCCACCATGAACAACTATTACTCTTTCCTTTTTAGAAATTTCAACTATTTCCTTTGCTAAGTTTTGAACTTCTGTGCCTAAACTTCCACCGATCTTTATAACGATCATCATATCACCTAAATTGGATGGTAACCAATATACTTTAGACCCATATCCTCTTCAAGACCATACATAATGTTCATGTTCTGAACTGCAGCACCTGCTGCACCCTTCATAAGATTGTCTATTGCTGAGAAAACTATCATTCTCCTGTTTTCTCTATCAAGCTCAAACCCTACTTCAAAGAAGTTTGAACCAGTTAATATTTTTGGATCTGGGTGTCTGTATATCCCTTTCTTCTGTTTTACTACTCTAAAGAATTTGTTTTCTTCTGAAAATTCTCTATATATACCCCTTATCTCTTTTTCATCATAAGGCTGATTTAGAAAAAGATACGTTGTAGTAAATATTCCTCTTACCATTTCTATAGCATGGGGAGCCATTGTTACTTTAAATCCAGTTTCCTGTTCTACTTCGGCTGTATGTCTATGGTAAATTGGAGAGTAACATCTTATTGCTCTTGATCTCTCAGGGTGGTGAGTTGACGCATTAAAAGAATCTCCTGACGCAGAGGAACCGATCTTACTATCAACCACTATTCTTTCTCTGTCGATATTAAGATGTCTTAATGGATACAATGCCATGATAATTGATGTAGCTATACACCCCGGATTTGCAACTAATCTAGTCTTCTTTATTTTCTCTCTGTGAATTTCAGGAATACCATAGACAGCTTCTTCTAACAATTCTGGGCATTTATGGTCAAGGCCATACCATGATTTGTATACTTCTTTACTTTTCAGTCTTAAATCTGCACCCAAATCGATTATTTTAACTCCAGTATCATAAAATTCTCCCAAATAATCCATTGACACCCCATGAGGAAGACAAAAGAAAATTATGTCAGAATCAAAAGAATCCTTGATCGATGAAAATTTAATATTAAATCCTCTCAAATTTGGATGGATCATATGTACAAAAGAGCCCGCATTCGACTCAGATGTAATCCTATCAAGTGTTACTTCTGGATGATTTACCAATAATCTTAGTAATTCTCCACCAGTATAGCCAGATGCACCAATAATAGACACTTTCATTATATCTACCTCTTTGCTACTTCAATAACATAGTCAACTATTTTACCTGGAATATTAACACCTGTTGGTTCGATGCTATTCTTAAATTCCATAGTATAATTGACTTCATTGACTAAAAGCTTTCCTTTATCTTCCAATAGATCTATTGCAACTACGCCGCCACCAACAGCTTCTGTTGCTTTAAGACAAATTTCTGTTATTTCATCTGTCAATGGGCATTTTGAAGCAATGCCTCCTCTAGCTGTATTAGTAATCCAATGAGATGAGCTTCTATAAATAGCTCCTATGACTTCCTCACCAACAACAAATGCTCTGATATCTCTTTCTGGTTTATTGATATATTCTTGTATATAAAATACCGAGTGATGATACGAACCTAATACAATTTTGTGTTCAATTATACTCTCTGCAGTTTCTTTATCATTTATTTTTGAAAGGAGCCTCCCCCAAGAGCCAGTTGCAGGTTTTAATACCACAGGATATCCAATTCTTTCAATTGCTTCAAGGGCCTCATCGGCTGTAAATGCTATATATGTAACTGGTGAAGGAACTTTATGCTTTGTCAAAGCTAATGTTGTTAGTACTTTATCCCCACATGTATACGCAGTTTCATATGTATTAACTGTTTTTATTCCCATTTCATTTAGTACTTTAAGAGAATATAATGCTTTAAGATGACTTATCTCTCTTTCCAATATTACATCATAATCCATTTTTTCAAAATCAGTAATATTGAAAATCGCACATCTTGTATCCATTCTTTCTACTTCAATATTCCTATTCCTAAACTCTTCTAGTAAGTATTTCTCATCAAGTCTTATCCTCGAATAAAGCATTCCTATCTTCATAAACTCACTTCAAATTATTAATAATGGCTTCGGTAAAAGCTAAAGTTCCAAGATTTCCACCCAAATCTTTTGTTTTATTACCATCAGAAAATGTTTTAAAAACACTGTCCCTAATTCTGTCTCCTTCCATTCTTTCCCCTAAAAAGTCTAACATCATTGCGGCTGAAAGAAAAGTAGCTGTAGGATTAGCAATGTCTTTTCCTGCATATTTAGGTGCAGAACCATGGACAGGCTCAAAAATTCCAGTTTTCTCCCCTATATTTCCTGAAGGTGATATGCCAAGACCGCCTACAAGCTGGGATGCTTCGTCTGATAATATGTCTCCAAACAAATTAGTTGTGATAACAACATCAAATCTTTCTGGCTCTTTAATTAATCTCATAGCCATTGCATCAACTATAACTTCTTCTGTTTCTATATCTAAATACTTTTTAGAAACATCAAGTACAGTCCTTCTAAAAAGGCCACATGTTTTTCTTAAGACGTTTGCTTTATGAACTATAGTGACTCTTTTTCTTTTATTATCTCTTGCATATTTGTATGTAAATTCGGCAAGTCTTCTTGATGCCTTTTCAGAAATATGCCTCTCTGCTATTGCGACTCCATTTTCTTCTCGCTCAATTCCTTTATACATTCCTTCAGTATTCTCTCTCATTATCACAATATCTATATTTGGTCTAGAAATTTCAATTGGAAGACTTCGTATTGGCCTTATATTTACGAATAAATCGAGCTCCTTTCTTAATGTTACAATTGCACTTTTATAATCTACTATATCTGGAGGCGAAGATACAGCACCAAAAAATGTTGCATCAGCATTTCTGCATGCTTCAATTGTTTTCTGTGGTATGGAAGTTCCATTTTTTAGATAACATTCATATCCTGCTTCTGCGTAGGTATAGTCAAAATCTATATCGATATGGGAAAGTAACTTTAAGCCGGCATCAATAACGTCGTTTCCAATGCCATCTCCTCTAATAACACAAATTTTATATGCCATCTTCGAGCTCCCCTATATCATGATTTTTTAGGAAATTGACAATTCCACCAGCATCAATTATCTTTAGTATGAAATCTGGGAAGCCTTTTGATTTTACTACTTTTCCTGTTTTTAAAATTTTGATTGTCCCTTCTTTTAAGTTAACTTCAATATCCTCTCCGTCTTTAACGAGATCGTACAATTCATCTGAAATCATAATTGGAAGCCCTATGTTAATACAGTTCCTGTAGAAAATCCTTGCAAAACTTTTTGCAATAACGGCTTTAATACCCGAAGCTTTTATTGCGATTGGTGCGTGTTCTCTCGATGAGCCGCATCCAAAGTTTTCTCCCGCAACTATGAAGTCCCCACCCTTTACTGTCTTTGAGAAATCTGGCCTCACTTCAAAAAAACAATGTTCAGCAAGTGCTTTTGGATCTGTAGTTACATTATACCTACCTGGTATTATCTCATCAGTATTTACGTCGTCACTAAACCTGAATACTTTTCCCACTAGATCACCTCTCTTGGATCTGTGATTTTTCCATTAAGTGCAGTTGCTGCAGCTGTTGCCGGTGAAGCTATAATTATCTCTCCTTTATCAGAGCCCATCCTACCTATGAAATTCCTGTTCATAGTTGTAAGTGCTCTATCCCCTGGTGCCAATACTCCTTGGTGTCTTCCTATACATGGACCACATCCAGGATTACATACCATAGCACCCGCATCCATAAATATTTTTATATATCCTCTGTTCATTGCCTCGAAATAAATTTCATTTGATGCTGGAACAATAATTGTTTTAAGAAGTGGATTTAGTTTCTTTCCTTTAAACATTCTTGCTACAATTTCTAGATCCTCTATCCTACCATTTGTACAAGTACCTATGAAGACTTCATCAACATCTGTTCCTGCATATTTTTCAACTGGGTACACATTATCCACTTTAGGTGAAACGGCAACTTGGGGCGTGAGATCATCAACATCAAATTCGAATATTTTTTCATAATTCGGATCTTTTGGCACAATTTCTTTATATGGGTAACCTCTTGATTTTAAATAATTCTCTGTGACTTTATCAGTCTTGATTAATCCCGTTTTTCCTCCCATTTCAATTGCCATATTTGTAAGAGTTAATCTATCTCCCATTGCCATACTTTCTATAGTTTTTCCACCAAATTCACATGCTTTATAGGTGGCCCCCCTAGCGCCCACTTTTCCTATAATTTTTAGAATCAAATCTTTTGGATAAACACCCTTAGCAAATGATCCATTAACATCAAAGTAATAAGTTTCAGGGACTCTAAACCAATTCTTTCCAGTTGCATATGACACACCGATATCTGTTGAGCCCACTCCAGTTCCAAATGCTCCCAAAGCACCATAAGTGCATGTATGGGAGTCACCTCCAATAATTACCCTACCAGGCAAGACAAATCCCCTCTCAACAAGAACTTGATGACAAATTCCTTCCCTGAAAAAATTCTTGATTCCCTCCTTTTTTATAAACTCTAAAACTTCTTTTTGTAGTGTAGCACTTTCAACAGAAGCTGGTGGCTGTACGTGATCAAAAATAATAACTATTCTGTTCTTATCATACAAAGGCTTACCAGTATTCCTTAATGCTTTAATGGCGAGGGGAGTTGTGTTGTCATGACTCATAGTTACATCTATATCAACTAATACTATTTCACCAGCTGAAACATCTCTTGAAAGTTTCATTGAAAAAATTTCTTCAGCAACTGTTCCCATTAACTTCACCATATTTCTTTAGTACAACTCTAGTACTTGTTGCGAGAACTCCAGGGATACTTCTTATATCCTCGATTAAGTTATTTAATTCAGCAACATTTTTTAAAGATGCATAGATTGCAATATCTTCATCCCCAGACATTTCATATAGCTTCTCTACACCCTTCATGTTCTTTATTTTTCTAGATATTGATGTTGTGTAGATATGTGCTTCAAGTCTTAAGAATAAAACGGCATCAACACCAGTTGGAATTGTAACAGCTTTAACACCAAGAACTCTTTCTGCAATATCCAAAATATCTGTTTCGTGTACAATCTTTCTTTCATCCCCTACTTTTTTAATCTCTTGAATAATTTTTAACAAGTCTTCGTCACTGGCCTTAATTCCATATGATTCTAACTTTGACATAACAGCCCTTCTACCTGCAAACTTATCTACTATTATCTTTCTTTCCCTTCCAACTATTTCTGGTGGAAATGGCTCATAAGTAGAAGGATTCTTCAATACACCATCAGTATGAACTCCACTTTTATGAGTAAAAGCATTGTCTCCCATTATTGGCATCAATGGGTATATGTAAATCCCTGTTATCTTTTCTACATAGGCGGATATTTGCTTTAATATCTTAAGATCATAATTTAGATCCTGCTTATTTAAAATCCTGGTAGCCACAACGAAGTTTGACAAATCGACTATACCTGTTCTTTCACCTATACCATTTACGGTAGTATGTACACAATCTGCTCCTGCCCTTACTCCGGCCATGGCATTTGCAACTGCAAGGCCAAAGTCATTATGACAATGTACATCTATTCCGACAGGCTTTACATTATCTTTTATTTTCTTTACAAGATCATAAAAAATATGGGGTTGCATAACCCCAACCGTATCCGCAGCGCTTATTCTATCTGCTCCAGCATCAATAGCGGCGTTACAGATTTCAACAAGATAATTGAAATCTGTCCTTGTTGCATCTTCAGGCGTGTATCTTACATTAAGCCCATGGTCTTTTGCATATTGGACACAATCTACTACTTTTTCTATTGCCACTTCTTTCGACATTTTTAATTTATCTTGGAGATGAACATTTGAAGTTGCTAAAAATATTGCAACTCTATCAACTTCACAGTCTACTGCTTTTTCAACATCACTTTTCACAGCTCGTACATGCCCCACTATCTCAGCCTTAAGATTTTCCTTTACAACCTTTCTAATGAATTCTTCAATTTTAGGAGATACGCTAGGGTGGCCGACTTCTATCATATCGACTCCAAAATCATCTAACATCTTAGCAAGAGTCATCTTTTCATTAATAGTAAAAGATACACCTGCGGTTTGTTCGCCTTCTCTTAAAGTTGTGTCCAATATCTTAACCATTCTATTCTCCCCAGTCCTCTTCTTCTTCAGGGGCAATTTCTAATACGAGTGGATCAAGGCTTATAACCTCAAGCTCTATCCCGCATTCAGAACACTCTACAATATCCCCTACTTCAGGATTTTCTATCTCAATAATACAACTACATTCTGGACATTCTGACATCCAAATCACCTCGATGGCATTAATCGTAAATTGCTTTTAAAGCTTCCGGTTATAATCAGTAATAATTCTACGAAAATCGGAATGCTTTTAAAGCTTAGTACAGAATAATAATCATGGACGAATTAGATATTCAGATATTATCAATTTTAGAAAAGGATTCCAGGACGAAAAATACTGAAATAGCAAAAAGACTTTCTGTTTCAGAAGGGTCTATTCGCAGAAGAATTGATAATCTAGTTGAAACTGGAATAATTAAAAATTTTACTATTGAAATGTCCACTAACTTTGGATTTATTTCATTAGTTCTCTTAAATACACATACACACGAATCCACTGATGAAATTGTGAAACAGATTATGAAGATTGAAGGAGTAAAAAGGGTCTATGAAACTACTGGAGAATGGGATGTTGTGGCCTACGTTTTGTGCAACTCACCAAAAGAATTTAATATTATCATTGAAAATATCAGAAAGCTTAAAGGCGTTAACAAATCAACTAGTCTAACGATACTAAATGTTTTATAATTGTGAGATTATGGTAAAAATTTTACTTGTCGATGACAATCAAGATTTTTTAGATATTTTAAAACAAGGCCTTAGTAAACATGAAGTTTTTCTTTCAGTTAATGGATTGGAGGGACTAGAAACATACAAAAAAGTCTTACCTGATGTCGTTGTAATGGATATTAAGATGCCAGTAATGGACGGAATCAAAGCAACAAAGGAGATTCTTAAATTTAATCCAAATGCAGTTATCATTGGGGGAACCGCATATGCGGAGCTACAAAAAGATATGTTTGATGCTGGCGCTAAATTTGTCCTTATAAAACCATTTTCTATAGAGTCAATAGAGCAAATAATAGAAAAATATATTTTAAAAAAAAGACCTAAGACAGGATATTATAAATAACTCCTTTGTCCAAAGATTCCCTAAGTTCCATTCCTATACGTTCTCCATAGCTTATTTCTTTTCCATAGAGGTATCCTGTATGGGGTGTGAATTTTGTACCAGGGCTTCCTGGAATTCTCATTGAAACATCAAATATAACAATTTCCTCTTTACCCTCGTAGGATGCTACTGCTCCTTGTAATGCAAATGGTCCAATTATTCCAGGAGGATATTCTTTTTTTGTAATTTCAACAAACTTTTCCCCAATTTCAAATGCCTTTTCTAAAATGCTTTCTTTAGTAGTACAAGTAATATGCCCAGTTTCTATCATTTTGGGTTTAACGTATTTTAAAACTTCAAGTTGCTCGTTTGCAGGCAGTCTTAATATTCCGTCTAAGTTTGTTTGTCTTCTAGTATCGGTCCCCATTAGCTCTAACTCTTCTCTGACATTTGAATAAAAAAAATTGAAATTAGTTTGAGCTCCCAAAATATATTCTTCAATCACTGCTTTTTTCAATGCTTCTTTTGTTATAATGCCTTTTTCAATTAATTCATTGCTTTTTTGTTCATACTCTTTAGGAGAAGATGCAAAGAAAAAAGCTCTTTCATAACCTCTTATAGCTTCAGAAACCTTTACTATGACAAGTCTATCAATTTTATCAGGAGTTGAAAATATCCTTGGAAATCTTATTCCAGCTTTTTCTAACATATAATACTGATTTTTTGGGATATCCCTCTCTTCAAACTTTACAAGATTTCTTGTTCCGTATATGGGCACAAAGAAATCATTNTCTATTCTAGCAAAATCAAAGTAAACCCAGAAATATCTGTTATGTACGAAAATAGTATTCATTTCTTGGAGTTGTTTTTGGATATCNNTATTCACCAATTCACCAAATGAATCTAGAACTATGACTTCGTCAATACATCCTCGACCATCTCTTGTCNTATAATANTTTGAATAGGTTTTTTCTCTACCTTTTTGACANACTGCAACAGTGNTAAATCCATATTTTTTTACGCCACTTGATACATCTAGAGCGGAATGCCCACCNAATACACCTATAGTTATGTTNTCAAAATCATAACTTTTTAGGATATTCTTAATATCCTCCTGATTTACCATCAAAAAACCTTACCAATTTTTAATCTCTTCTTCAGTTTCTCCTTTTATCAATTTTATTACCTTAANCATATTCNTNGCAGTGTTTTGTGTGGTCTTNATACCATATTCATCCTTCTCACAATCCCCTGCNTTNTAACCATGCCCTACCCCNCCNTAATGGGAAGTNGCTTCATCAGCAACAACTATTGCNTTTTGTATCAAGAAGTAATTGAAGATCTGTTGCAGTGCAGTTTCTTGACCTCCATTTCTAAATCCACCTACAGCTATTCCTGCACCTACCTTATTTCGAAGTTCAAACTTTATTCTAAGCGCNCTAGTTCTATCCATTAAGGCCTTTAACTGTGCAGATACTCCNCCCATATAGACTGGCGACGCNAGTAATATTCCATCCGCAACCTTCATTTTATCNTAAATAGGGGTCATGTCATCTTTTTGAACACATATCCCGGTATCTTTACATCCTCCACATGCTTTACAAGGCGCAATTTTAAGTAATCCCGCATGTACAAGTTCTGTTTCAGCTCCAAANTCTTTACATACCCCAAGGGCTTTTTCCAATAGNAATAATGTATTGCCCTCTCTTGGAGAGCCACAAATACCCAATATTTTCATATAATCACCCATTTNTTAATNAATCNTTATTTATAAAAATGTTTTGNATGAAATATNTAAATTTATATATAGATGTATAGATACATNATATCAGTGCTTTCATGAAGGTANCAGAGAAAATAAGAAATANGAAAAACAATAAATCNAATGAGAAAAGAGTTATAATTGAAGTGATAGTTCTTTCTGGATGTTCTCAATGTATTCCAGCAGCTGAAATGGCCTATAGAGTGGCATCTCAATATAATAATGTAGATGTTACACTAGTTAATGTTACAACTCCCGAAGGAGAGCTTAAGGCCAAATCACTTGGAATAACGACTGTTCCTGCAATTGCCATCAATGGAAAACTAACTTTTATTGGGAATATTCAAGCAGATATGATAATGCATGACGCTGTTAGAAAAGCTATGTAGTCAAGCTATTTATCTTTTCTTTTAGTTCTTCCAGTATGTCTACGTATGNCTCCTGAAGAATTGATGAAAATTCATNTGAAAAAGTAAAAGGATCATNTATNCCTATNGCACAAAANAGAATTTGATTAGGCATCCTGTTNGGGNATATTTTCATACCTAATTTTANCATAGTTGTAAAGTTAGCTGAATGTACAGACGGATTTTCTGGGAATAATAATATGTCNTCTAAAGTTANATAACTAATTTTTCCTACTTCTTCAGANACTATAGAATCAATAAATATTGCAACTTCATAATCTAANATTGAATCCAATAGTTCAATCCCNGATGAATAATAAAAATCAAAAGTTACATCTTTCTTATTTCTGAAAAAAACTTCTAACTCTTCAACTATCTTAANCCCTATCCTATCATCTTTAAGATATGGATTTCCAATACCAAGGACTATTGTTTTTTTCATCTTATACTTTAATCGGATTTGGCCCTAACTTTTTTATTCTTTCTGTAAACGATGTCATAACTTCAGAAAATTTCTTTCCTTCTGATGCTGAAATCCAGAATATCTCCAATCTATCAGGCTCTACTCCCATTTCAGATATTAATTTTTTTAACATTGTAACTCTTTTTAGAGCTTTAAAGTTACCCTGTTGATAATGACAGTCACTAGGAATATGACACCCCCCAACAAATACTCCATCGGCACCTCTAGCAAAAGTTTCAAGAATAAATGCTGGATCTACCCTACCTGAGCACATAAGCCGTATCAATTTAACATTCGGCGGGTAACTGTATCTTGATGAGCCTGCAAGATCGGCACCAGCGTAAGTACACCAGTTACATACAAAACCAATGATATTGGGTTCAAAATTTTTCATCAGTCAACACCATAAAATTTTTTTATGAATCCATCTCGTGGAGTTTCAGAAATTGAAGCAATTCTTTTTTTAGGAAGCCCCATAGAGAGTCCTAAAAGTTGATTATAATAAAAAACAGGTATACAGAAATCTTCACCTTTGTCCCTCAATCCTTTTTGGCCTAAATCAAATTGAAGGAAACAAAAAGGGCAACATGTAACTATACAATCAGGGTCAGAATATTTAATATTCATAAGCTTCTTTTCTAAAATTTTCAATGTTGCGTTGGGATTATTTCCTCTCATACCCCCTCCTGCACCACAACAGGACAATTTTTTGGGATAATATACACTTTCCATACCCAATGCTTCAACTAATGCATCAAGTTTGTGAGGTTTTTCGGGATTTTCAGCCATCAAATGATCGGATGGCCTTAAAAGATGACATCCGTAGTGGACTGCAGCTTTAGCACCATCTAATTTAATTTTAGTTGATTCTTTAATTTTTTCAATACCTATTTGGTCGTGGAGTATTTCTACTAAATGATATACTGAAATAGTGCCGTGATACTTTCTACCTATTTGATTTAGAATTGTATTTACTTTTTCTCTCTTTTCCTGATTACTTTTCAAAAGTAAATTACTATTTTTTAGGTAACAGAAGCATCCATTACAAACCGCCATTAAGTCTTTATTCATTAATTCCGCTATAGATAAATTTCTTGCACTTTGTGCAAGTCCAGATATTTCATCAACTGACCAGAAAGCACCACCAGGGGGGCAACAACCTGCACCCACCATATCAAAAACATTTGCCCCCAAAAGTGGCATTGTTTCCCTAATTGAATTTTCAATATCCGGGTATCTTAGTGGGATGATGCACCCAGTGTACAAAGCATAATCAGTCGCAGGCAATAACTTCATCTCCTTTAGGTTTCCAATCTTTTTTTATTTTGAGTAGTTTGAAGGATTTAGTTAGATTAATTATTCTTTGGATCTCATCAATATGTTTCTTATCAGACCCTGCAGTATTAAGTACTGGTGCACCTACTTTATCCCTTAGCTTTATTCCCTTTTCAACTGTCACAGCATGGCCAAGATGATATATATTGTTTGCTACCTCTATTTGGGCATCTGGGATAATTCCCTTCTCTGCTGAAATTCTCCTTAATGCAAATATGACCTCTGTAGGGCCTGCATTTTGAGGACATCTCTCTAAGCACATGAAACAAGTTGTACACAACCATATTGATTTTTTATCTAATATTTGCTCGTCAAGTCCCAAAAGAACTTGGTGCATTGTTCTTTTTATTTTATGATCTGTATCCCCTGCAACAGGGCAACCTGAGGCACACATTCCACACTGAAAACATTTGTAAATATTTTCTCCACCATACTGAATAACCTTATTAACAAGTTCCTCATTTGTATCGTTAAGAACAATTTTCATTTTAAGCCTCCTGTAAGGGCCAAGATCTGCATTCTAACTTGACTATTTGTGAAATGATTTGCTTTAATAGCACTAGAGGGACATGCTGCGCTACAAACACCACAACCTTTGCATAGAGCTATATCTACTTCTATTTTGTTCTCATCTTCAATGTACTTAATCGCTTTATATGTGCAAAGCGATTCACATGTCCTACATTTTGCACAAAACTCATCAATTACTTGGGCAAATAAGGGCTCTACCCCTATTTCACCTTTTGACATAAGTGACGAAGCTGCAGAAGCTGCAGCTTTGCCCTGACTTACCGCATCAGGTATTTCTTTCGGTCCTTGGCATGCCCCAGCGATAAATATTCCATCGCTATCTGTACTAACTGGCTTAAGTTTTGGATGAATTTCTTTAAAGAATCCAGTTTTATCAGTACTTATATTCAATAAATTTGCAAGATTTTTGGAATCTTTAGGGGATTCCATAGCAACTGCTAGAACAACAAGATCAGCTATAACACTAATCTGCTCTCCCAGTGTGTCATCATCACCTGACACTTCTAATCTATCGCCTATTGAGTCCACCTGGCTTATCCTACCTCTTATAAACTTCACTCCCTTTTCCCTAGCCATTCTATAATACTCTTCGTAACCTTTACCAAAACATCTAAGATCAATGTAATGAATATAAATATCCATATCTGGATATTTTTCCTTTAGAAGTCTTGCATGCTTTATGGAATATGTACAACAAATTCTAGAACAGTAGTCATTTGTTTTCTCATCCCTTGATCCTACACATTGGATAAATGACACTGTGTGAGGAGTCCTATTATCAGATGGCCTTAAAATCTCTCCTTTAGTTGGTCCAGAGGCACACATCATTCTCTCTAGTTCAAGAGAAGTTATTACATTTGGATGATCATAATCATATTCAGCTTTCTTATTGGGATCAAAAAGATCGTAGCCAGTTGCAACAATTATGCTTCCTACATCAAATTCTACATATTCATCGTCATTTTTTGTGATATCAATTGCCCCAACTTGACATCTCTTCTCACATAACTTACATTTAATGCATTTTGTTTTGTCTATTACAGCTTTCATAGGTATTGCTTGTTGAAATTGTATATAGATTGCCTTTCTTTTATCCATATTACAGTTAAATTCATTATCGACCTTAACAGGACACACAATGCTACAATCACCACAACCGTTGCATTTGTTCCAATCTACCGATGTTTGTTTTTTTCTAACAACAATGTGGTAATTTCCTATATGCCCAGAAACATTTTCAACTTCAGAATATGTTAGAAGTTCAACATTTGGATTATTTGAAATATCCACCATCATTGGTGCAAGAATACATGCAGAGCAATCATTTGTAGGAAAAGTTTTGTCAAGTTGAGCCATTTTTCCCCCAATACTTGGATTTTTCTCTACAAGGTATACTTTATATCCATCACGTGCTAAATCAAGCGCAGCATTAATTCCCGATATCCCTCCACCTATTACAAGCGTAGATTTCAAAACAGGTAACTTTCTATCCTCCAATGGCTCCAATTCAATAGCTCTATAAACTCCGCTTTTTACCAAAGTCATTGCTTTTTTTGTTGCATTTTCTTTATCTTTGATGTGGGGCCATGAGCATTGATCTCTTATGTTCACTTGTTCATATAAATACTTGTTTAAATCAGTAGAGTTTAAAGTTTTTCTGAATATCTCTTCATGAGTTCTAGGTGAGCAGCATGCAGCAACAACGCGAGTAATTCCATCTTTTTGAATATCATCTTTTATAAGATTTTGACCCTGTTCTGAACATAGATACATATGATCTCTTACAATTGATACATTACTTAATGTCTTTGAATAGTTAACAACTTCTTCTATATTGACACTTCCAGCAATATTTGTGCCACAATGGCAAACATATACCCCTATTTTAGGAAAATCATTGGATTCTTTTTTCTTCTTTCTTGACCGGGATTTTGTCATAATACCACAATACAGACTAAATATCAATTAATAATTTTAGATTACCCTAAACGGTCGAATGGATGAATCAATCATTTTTATATCTTTTGGTATGTTTCGTTGAATAATCAATCATAAAACTTAAACTTTTTACGAATCATATACTTCCATGCCAGGCAATAGCGATGTTATAAACGAGGAGTATGTCAATATTGGAAAGTTTTGCATGTCTTTTGATTTTTTTTACTGTATCTAGACTAAAGAGCTCATTCTGACAATTAGAGATTTATTTCTTTAAATTATTAACAAAATAAGATTAAATGAAATAACGAGATTATAGAACAAATGATTTATTTAATCCTTTAATATAGGCTCTAATTATATTTTGATCAATCACTTTTCCAATTACATATGAGGGGAAGTACTTGTTTAATATCTGAAGTGCTGTGTTCACATCTTCTTCAGATATAATAACTACAAATCCTGTTCCCATATTGAAAGTCTTGTACATTTCTTCAATTTCTACCCCAGTGTCCATAATTTTTTTGAATATCATTGGTGGTTCAGGTAGATTGAGGTCAAATCCGATGCCTTTTTTTAATCTTTTAAGATTTAAAAGTCCACTGCCTGTGATATGTGCCATTCCTTTGACTTTAACATGTTCAATTAAATCTAGAATTTGTTTTACATATATCCTAGTTGGGACCAAAAGTTCGGGATAGTCGCTTTCACCTAAGATTTTTCTGGCAAGAGTTAATCCATTAGAATGAATTCCGGAAGATTCGATACCTATTATTACATCTCCGGGAGCTATATCCTTCCCAGAAATTATTTTCTCTTTTTTCACAACCCCTAGGCATGTTCCAGCCAGATCAAATCCTTCACCATTACCTTTTATTATGTCTGGAAGTGTGGCAGTTTCACCCCCAACTATTGGCATATCAGACTGCTTTGCACCTTCTAGCAACCCTTTTGCTATTTCATTTAGCATATATTTGGAAGTTTTTTCCAAAGCTATATAGTCTACAAAAGCTAGTGGAGTTGCACCGTTACATATTACATCATTAACATTCATAGCAATTACATCAATTCCAACAGTATCGTATTTTCGCAGTTTTTGAGCGACAAGAACCTTTGAACCAACGCCATCAGTAGCAAGTGATAATGCATAATCTCCAAACTCAATAAATCCTGAATAGCTCCCAATATCCCCAATAGCCGCACCAATTTTACCCTTTCTAAACTGAAGTGTTTCTTTGATTATTGAAACAAGAGCATTAATTGACTTTTCTTCAACTTCTATGTCTACGCCTGAGGATTTATAATCTTTAGGTGTTGTCATTTATTTAACCCCCAATATTCTCATAGCAAGATATGCAGCATTTTCCCCATTATCTATACCTACACATGCTACTGGAACTCCTTTGGGCATCTGAACAATAGAGAGGAGTGCATCTAATCCGCCTAATTTGGAAGAAACTGGCACACCTATAACAGGGTTTTTTGTGTAAGAGGCAACTACCCCTGGAAGTGCTGCAGATAAACCAGCGATAGCAATGAAAACATCATAATCTTTCTTTGCAAGTTCTGCAACTCTATCGGGTTCTCTATGGGCAGAAGCATATTGAATTTCATATTCAATGCTATTTTCATCAAAAACTTTCTTTACCTTATTTACTATCTGTTCATCACTTTTTGAGCCAGCTATGATTAGAATCATGTAATAAAAAATGCACATGCTATTAAAAAGATTATTGTCATACAGAAAACTGAACAATAATTTATTATAGGTAAATATAAAAAATAAAAGGACTTTTCCTATTAACTTACTAGAAATAACCTTTTACAAAAAAACTCTACTTAATACCTTCTTGGGTTTTTCTTTTGGTAGCATTCCCTACAGTAAACAGGTCTTGTTCCATCCGGCTTGAATGGGACTTCAGTTTCCTGCCCACAACTTGCACAAGTTGCCTTGTGCATTTCACGAGGAGATCTGTTGTAGCCGCCTCGATTTTCTCCATACATTTATATTACTCCTTTAATTACTTGGCCAATCACTGACCTTAAAAATAAAAATACCTTTAGTTTATAAGGTTGATTATTCAAAACTACAAAAATTATTAATTTCTATAATAAAAAATAATATCAATATAAATTTATTAAATTAGAATAAGAGAAGAATATCCAGTATCTAATACTTTATAGAATCTATATCTTCTCCAATTTTTTTCCTAAAACTCTTGCCTACAAATCTAACATATTTATCTGATATTGCCTCATATGCCATTTTACTTGCTTCATTGTATGTTTTTGCAATCCCTCCACCTAGAATAACACGTCCACCACCAACAGCAATATTACTTGTTTGAGTGATGAATGTACCTGCATGCCTATGAAAAGAATTTTCAGGAAGTTCATTAGAGTACTCAATAGTTTGGCCAGTAAGATGTTTACCTGGATAACCTGGAGGCATTTGGGATGATTCAAATCCACATCCTTTAAACCAAGGAAAACTCCCACTCACTGCGAATACACCAACACAAACATTGTCCCTAAATTTCACATTTAGCTCATCTAGCTTTCCTTCATAACTTTTTTTTGCAATATCATAGAGAGAAGTTTCTACAGTAGGCCATCTCCCCTCTGCCTCAGGTGATCCATCCCTACCATTTATCTCGAAAACATAAAAATTGTAGTTATTATTCTCTTTCACTGCACAAAGACCAAAGTAGATTATTCCATTAAATGCTAATTTTTCCTCTTCTAAAAGATTTGTTAAGAATGGGAGAACTATTATATTTTCGATTTTCTTAATGAGTTCAGGATTCTCCTTCAATAGAGGATGTGGGGCCACAACACCCATACCGCCCGTTATATAATTTACCATTTCACCAGGATGACCCATTCTCTTATTAAATCTGTCAATTAGAAAGGTATCCTCTGCATCAAATCTTTCTGGAAAATCTTTTGCACTACCTAAATATTTGACTTGGCCTTCATGTACTGCGTAGAAAACCATTACTTCTTCACCAAAAAGCCTTTCTTCTATTGTAATCTTATCTACTGGAGGACATATTACGCCGTCTACCATAAAGTCATCAACGGCACTCAAAGCCTCTTCAAGATTATTACATACCCTAGATCCCTTACCATCAAATAAATAAGGATATTTCACAACATACTTCTTTCCATTTCTACCAAAGTTTTCTCTTAAGAAGATCTTAGCCGAGTCTGCATCATAGAAATTTTCAAATTTAGGACAGGGGATGCCCCATTTTTTCATAAGATTATTTGTATTGCATTTGTCAGCTTCAACTATCATAGCTTTAGATGTTGGGCCCCAACAAGATATACCCTTCTTTTCACAACTTTCTTTTAAATTCTGAGATAAGTATTTTTCTTGACCCCCAACTACCATATCAATATTGTTTTCAGAAAGATAAGATATAATCTCATTAAGATCGTCAAGTCTTTTTATCCTACCATTATTTTCTTGAATCTCTTGTTTATAATCAATAATAAATTGTTTAATATCATTAAAATTTCTAATCTTGATTCTATCATTTCCAATTGGCCATACACATTTTTTTTCAAATGCCCCACCAAGATTTCCTGGAAGTACATGTACTTCAGAAACATTTTTTGACTTTGTGATTGACTCTGCCAAAGCCCATTCTCTAGCACCTCCACCAATAACAGCCAATACTTCACTCATATTACCCCTACTTTACAATCTGCTTCTCTCTCATATTCTCTAGCTCTTGTAAGACCCTTCCTAACTTCTTCTGGAATATGAGTTGGATAATCGCCATTTAAGCAAGCAAGGCATAGATCTTCTTTTTTAAGGCCAATTGCTTTTATTAATCCTTTAATGGTCTGGTATGTAACTGAGTCTGCACCGATTTTCTCTGCAACAATATCTGTATCTGTTGCAGCAATTAATTCACTTTCAGTTGGCATATCAATACCATAATAACAAGGGTGTTTTATTGGAGGACATGTTGATACCATATGAACTTCTTTAGCACCATTGCTTCTTAACATAGACACTATTCTTCTACTTGTTGTACCTCTAACAATACTATCATCAACTAAAATTACTTTTTTACCTCGAATTTCTCCTTTTATCACATTTAGCTTATCCCTAACAGCGATATCTCTTGAAACTTGCGAGGGCATAATGAAGGTTCTTCCGACGTATCTGTTTTTTATTAATCCTTCTCTGTGTTTAATTCCATACTTTTCAGAGAATCCTAATGCAGCCGTTCTTGCGGTATCTGGCACAGGAATGACAACATCTCCCTCACCTTCAAATTCGATATTTCTACCAAGCTCAATTCTTGCTTCATAGACACTTTTGCCTTCTATAACGGAATCTGGCCTTGAGAAGTATACCCATTCAAACATACAATGTGCCCTACCTTTTGGACACAATACTCTCTTCTCAACTTTATTATCTTCAATGACTATCGCTTCTCCAGGTAGTAAATCCCTTATAAGAGAATATCCATTTACATCAAGTCCTACACTTTCCGATGCAAAAGAAAAAGCATTTCCGTTTAAACTAGTCTTCTCTCCAAAAACTAAGGGCCTAATTCCATAGGGATCTCTGAAAGCAACTAATTTTTTTGGTAAAAGCACTACTGCAGAGTAACTACCTTCAATTTTTTTCATACATTCATGGATTGCACCAAACGTATCATTTTTTACTAATTCTTCTGAAAGAATATTAATCATGACTTCGGTATCTGACTTGGAATGAATACACCTATTTCTTTCCTCTAGTTCTTTTTTTAACTCTTTGAAATTTGTAATATTTCCATTGTGTGCAAGACCTATCCCACAGGGATAGCTTAAGAAAAAAGGTTGAGCTTCAGACAATGTACTTGTTCCCGTTGTGAGATATCTTACATGACCTATTGCATTAAATCCTTCAAGTTTTGATAACTCTTCTTTGTTGAAAACGTTTAATACCAATCCTTTTTCTTTTTTCAAATGTACTATCCCATCAAATGACAATATCCCTGCAGAATCTTGACCTCTATGTTGGACAGCCAAAAGACCTCTGTAACATTCATATGCTGAATTATGTGATGATGTACCTAATATGCCGCACATTTTTATTTTTCCTCTATATAGTCTAGAACTGATTTAAAAACATTCATACCAGACATTCCACTTTTATTCTTGTCAAAAAAAGCTCTTTCTGGGTGAGGCATCATTCCAAAGACATTTCCTGCCTCATTACAAATACCTGCGATGTTGTATGCAGACCCATTGGGATTCCAAGGATATCCTGCATATTCTCCATCTTTATCAACGTACCTAAATACAACTTGATCATTTTCAAATAATTTGTTGTAATATTCACTTTCCTTATCTTTTGGGAAAAGTAATTTTCCTTCTCCATGTGCAGAAGGAACTAACATTATTTCTCCTTTAGGAATATTCCTTGTGAATACACATTTACCCTTACTTTCATGTTTTAGTAAAGTTGGCCTACACTCAAATCTTGCAGAATCATTCAAGAATAGACATGCGTCCGGATATTCCCTTCTTGTAAATCCTGGTAAGACCCCAAGTTCAACTAAAACCTGAAATCCATTGCAGATCCCTCCAACAGGCCATCCATCGTCTATAAATTTATGAAGATTATTCCCTATCTTTGCTCTTATTCTAGAAGCAAATATAGCTCCAGCTCTTACATAATCTCCGGTAGAAAATCCTCCTGGGATCATAAGACAGTTATAATCAAAGATATCCTTGAGCTTTTTCAAATGAACTAGTTCTGGAGATGCACCCAATCTTTTGAAAGCATAGTACAATTCTTCTTCATTGTTTGTTCCTTCAATCCTTAAAACACATACTTTAATCTCAGACTTATCCATTTGATCACCCCAAATGCTCCCAAATAACATTTTTCCATTTTTCTCTCAGTTTTTCAACTGAAGCATCTATAATTTTGACTCCATTTTGCTTCATTTCTATCCTATTACCCTTAACTTTTCCTAATTTCAAGAATGGCACATTAGCGTTACGTAATATAGATTCAAATCTATCGTCATTTTTAACTTCAACTACCCACCTGGTATTTGATTCTGAAAAAATGAATTCATCAGCCCTCATATTTTTTAAAACAGGTAAGTCTATCGATGCTCCAAAATCACTACCGAAAGACATTTCTGCAATAGCTACTGCAAGTCCTCCCTCGCTTAAATCATGACAACTTACTATTATTCCACTTTCCATACAACTAAGAAGTGTTTTTGAATAATTCATCAAATTTTCTGGATTCATCTTAGGAGAAATTCCTCCGTTAATTCCCAAAAGCCTGTAATATAATGAGCCTCCAAATTCTCTATTTGTATTTCCAATAAGATATATTGAGTTTCCTTCCTTTTTGAAGTTTGAAGTTATTTTTTTATCAACATCGTCAATAATACCAATTCCAACAATTGTAGGTGTTGGTGGACAGCTTCCTGTCATACTTTCATTGTAAAGACTAACATTACCAGATGAGAAAGATATTTGAAGGTCTTTTGTTGCGAAGTTTAATCCTGTTACAGCTTGATAAAAGTCTCCGAAACTCTCAGGCTTTTCAGGATTTCCAAAGTTAAGACAATCGGCTAAAGAATGAGGCCTACCACCAACTGCAACAATATTCCTGTATATTTCATCTATTGCCGATGCAGCCCCCCAATAAGGATCATATTCCAATAAAAAAGGATTTACAGCAGTTGAAATTACGAGTCCCTTACTAAGTTCTTCTACTGGTTTTACGATAGATGAATCCTGTGGAGAAAAATTAACAACATCTCCATATAATGGAGTAAGTGAAGTTGAACCCCTTACAGTATGATCATACTGGAGAATAACCCAATCTTTCGATGCTATGTTTGGGTCTGAAAGCATTTTAATTAATATATCATTTGTATCCTTTGGTGCCTGAGTTTGGATATCTTTTTGGTCTCTTTTGACTATCTTGACATCTCTTGCATATAATGGACCACCTGTCAAAAATTCAGAATCCATATCGAAAATTTTTTCTCCCTGATAGTAAACTAACACCCTTTTCTCAGCTATAGCTTCACCTATAACTACAGCTTCAACATCCCACATATCAAATATTTCGAGAACTTTACTTAGATTTTCTTTGGAAACTGCAAGCATCATTCTTTCCTGTGATTCAGATATCCATATCTCCCATGGTTTCATTCCCTTCTCTTTTAACAAAACTTTTTCTAATTTTATCTTGGCCCCAAAACCACCAGCATGGGCCATTTCACCTACAACACAAGATAGGCCCCCACCCCCTAAATCTTTCATACCATTTAGAAGTTTTTTAGCATTGGCTTCTAGGCATGCATGGATTAGAGGTTCTTTTGTAAGAGGATCCCCTGCCTGTACGGCAGAGCGTGAAGAAGTTTCTGATGTTTCATCGAGTTCAGCTGACGCAAAATTAACTCCATGAATTCCATCCTTACCTGTTCTTCCACCAACCATTACAAAAATATCCCCAAGCTCTTTTACTCTACTGTGGATTATATCTTCTTTTTTTATAATCCCTACACATCCAACATTTACGAGACAATTACCAGTGTATCCGGGGTGGAAGTATACAGACCCAGATACTGTAGGTATACCAACTCTGTTTCCATAATCTCTGATCCCAGCAACTACTCCCCTAAATAGAAACTCTGGATGTTTCAGTCCTTTTGGTAATTGATCATATGGCAAATCTAGAGGGCCGAAAAATATAGGGTCAATTAATGCTACAGGCTGTGCGCCCATACATACAACATCTCTAAGAATACCGCCAACTCCAGTAGCCGCTCCTCCGTATGGTTCAACAGCCGAGGGATGGTTATGGCTCTCTAAAGCTAAGACGTATGCGTAATCTTTATCAAATTCAACTACCCCAGCATCTTCCTTTATGACAAATATATTCTGAGGGGCCTCAATATTAAAAATAAATTTTTTCAATAAATTTTTTGAAGATTTATAACAACAATGCTCAGACCAAGCTTGGCCTATCGCTTGAATTTCGATATCTGTTGGATTTCTACCTTTCTCTTTAAAATAATTCTTCACTGACTTCATTTCGTCTAGTGATAGTCCTACTCCAATTTTATTACTCAATTCAAGAAGTTGTTCATCAGGCAAGTCAAGATTAATTTCAAAGACATTTTGTTTACTACTCATTTTATCATGTCCACTTTGTAATCGTGGATTACAGGATTTATGAGAAGTTTTTTACACATCATATCAATATCTTCTCTAATTTTCTTTTCATCCTTTCCACTTATTTCCATAACATAACTTTTTTTCACTTCAACATTTTCAACATTTTCAAAACCAAGCAATTTTAGGGATTTTTTAATATTGACACCCTCAGGGTCTGGAATCCCTTCTTTTAATCCAACTTTGATTTCTACTTTCAAATAAATCACCTAAATTTTTCTCCAGTTATTCGTTCATACATATTTATATAAAGATTAGACACTTCTTTAACCATGTTTTCTGGCAAAGCAGGGATATCTGGTTCTGGCATACCATTTTCTCTAGCATCATATAATTTTTTCTTGTATCCTGTTTTAAAATAATACTGTCTTACAAATTCTTTTGATAACTCTATAGTCTTTCCATCCTCATATAGCTTTTTATCCCAAAATCTGTCCTCGTCAGCAGTACCAAAGACGTCAATAAACATTAAAGTTCTGTCTTCATTCATTCCAAATTCTTTTTTACCATCAACATGGATCAAATCACCCTTTTCAACTATCTTTGACATCCTAGAATCAATCTTGATTATACTTTCAATAACATTGTTGTATTCATTTTCGGTAAGGCCAGAGATATTCAAGGCCTCCTTTTTGTCTAAAAGCCTATCAATAGGTTCGAGTTTTGTTGATGTTTCAACAAAAGGCTCNGGTATTTTTTCTCCATAATTAACTTTATTCTTATTGAATCCAAGTTCTTTAGGATTTATCTTTCCTTGCTCTATTCTATCGTAGAGAGAACCCGCTACATAATGCCTACAAATAAATTCTAGAGGNATAAGAAAATTTTTTGTGTNGTGATTGATTTTTTTATAATTATATATTATATTCACTTTTTTGACAAGCATTTTGTTTTTACCAGTCATTCTTATAAAGTGTGTTAAAAAACCTAATTTTTCAGCNTCTTTTAACCAAAAAGCCCCTTCTCTACAAAGAGTTTCTCCTTTGAACGGTATCTCAGAAGGAATTATTTTATCAAAAACTGAGATTCGATCNGTAAATTCAAATTCAATTTCATTGTCAGAANTATCATANACTCTTTTTACTTTTCCCTCTCTTGAAAATCCAGAAGAGGTGTTACCTACATTGCCCATATTTGAATTAACTATATCTGATGTTTAAATATATTATCATATGATTTTTAGAAATATTTAATATTTAAATTTACTAAATGTATGAAGTCCACTATTAAGCTTTTGCCCAAAAAATGACAATTATCTGATAATAATTTGATTCGATATATAATCCTTAAGATGATAAAATTACTCAAAAATAATAATTAGGAAATTTTTATTCACACATTAATCTTAGCTATTAAATTCATTTCTACATACTGTTTAAATTATTGACGAGATCTTTTATTACAAATAAATAACTTCTTTGTTTAATCGACTTATTATAATATCAAGTAATACCAATCTGAACAATGAAAGACTAAAACACGGAGAGAGATGAAAAACTAGGACGACATAAATTCTGTTATACTAAACATATTCATTTCTCCACGATAATATCGGTATCGATGTCAGATGTTTTAACTAGCATTGCAGAAAGAGCTAAATTAAGTATTCCTTATATAAAAAGAAGTTAGATATCTATTAATGCCCTAAATAGGGCAACATTTAATGATTGAAGTATCGCATCCCAGTAAAGACCATAGATATTCCAAATTTATTAGAAGTATCTATCACTTCTTTGTCTCTTATTGAGCCTCCGGATTGTATAATATATTTTATATTATGTTCTGCAGCTACCCTAATGGTATCGTCAAATGGGAAGAATGCATCCGAAACAAGAACACATTCTGAAATCCTTTCTTTGAAAAAGACTTCTTTAGGTACATTAGGCTTTTCTTCATCCCACATATTTTCAAGATTCTCATAAATTTTTGGTATTGCAAGTTTTTTTAAAGAATCTACCCTATTTGGTTGTCCAACACCACTGCCTAACACCTTAAAATACCCTTTTTCATACTCCATCCCTAAAACTATTGAATTTGATTTGGTATACTTTGTAGCTATAATTGTAAAAAGTCCCAGCTCTTTTTTATCGTCTGGAAATTTTTTCTCTGTAACACATTCCCATTTTTCATAGAGCCCCTTTGGCCTGTCTTGTTCGATGACCCCGCCTATTAAAAATTTGTATACTTTATCTTCTGAAGTGAAAAGTTTGCCTGTTTCAAGAATCCTTAAATCTTTGCTTTTATTCTTTAAAAATTCTAATGCGTCATCATCAAAAGAAGGAGCAATTATAACTTCAACAAATCTACCTTTTAGAAAAGAGGCAGTTTTAAGATCAACTTTTTTTGTCAATGCAATTATGCTACCATAAGCAGATACTCTGTCTCCATCCCAGGCATTTTTTAATGCATCAAAAAGAGATTTTCCAGTTGCAATTCCACAAGGATTAAGATGTTTTACAATCACTGCAGCATTATATGAGGAAAGCTCCTTTGCCACATTAAGCGCTGCTTCAATATCAAAATAGTTGTTATATGAGAGTACTTTACCATGGAGCTGTTTCATATTAGAGGCAGACGGTTCAACTGTATCTTTTTTGAAGAAAGATGCATTTTGATGCCAATTTTCTCCATATCTTAAAGTTTTGCCCGAATCAAAGGAAAATCTTATTTTTTTATTATCAGTTAGTACTTCAGAAAAATAGGAATCAATTGCACTATCATAGTCTGCTGTGTGTGAAAAAGCCTTTACACACAATTTTTTCCTAGTTTCATAAGAAGTATTTCCTCTTTCTAATAATTCTTTTGTGATAGAAGCGTAATCTGAGGGATCAACAATAACAGTGACATATTTGAAATTCTTTGCCGCAGCTCTTAATAGTGTTACCCCACCAATGTCAATATTTTCAATGGCGTCTTCAAGAGATGGATTTTTTGCTACAACTTCCTTAAAAGGATATAAGTTACAAATGACAATATCTATGGGTTTTATCCCCTCTGAATTTATTTCATTTACGTGTTCCTTATCATCTCTTATATATAAAATTCCACCATGGATATTTGGGTGTAGAGTTTTCACCCTTCCTCCAATCATTTCTTTAAATCCCGTGACATTATCGATTGGGGTGGCATTTATCCCACTATCTAATAGAAACTTTAAAGTTCCTCCAGTAGATATGATTTCAAAGCCCAAATCTACTAAAGTCTTTGCAAAATTTTTAAGATCTTTTTTGTCTGTAACACTAATCAATGCCCTTTTTTCCATTACTTTGCACTTTCGGATGTTAATTTAAATAATTTACTCTCAGCTCTATAGAAAGTTTTAAGTATTATAAGTTAAGTTAATTCACAATGGCTGTAACTGATTATACTATTGCAACGCTTGGAAGTCATTCGTCACTCCAGATACTAAAAGGTGCAAAGGATGAAGGATTTAAGACTTTATGCATTGCAAAAAAAGGCTCTGAAAAAGTCTACAAAAGTTTTGGAGTTGCTGATGAAATAATCTCAGTAGATCATTTCAAAGAACTTTTTGATTTGCAAGATGAGCTTTTGAAAAGAAACACTATTCTAATCCCGCATGGCTCTTTTATTGCATATATGAAAATAGAAGATTTCAAAAATCTCAAAGTGATGTATTTTGGAAACAAAGACGTTTTAGAATGGGAATCTGCAAGAGACCTAGAACGAAAATGGCTTACTGACGCAAATATAAAAATCCCAAGAATATTCGATAAGCCTGAGAATATTGACAGGCCTGTAATTGTAAAATTCTATGGTGCAAAAGGCGGAATGGGGTATTTCCTTGCTAAAGATACAGATGATTTTTACGAAAAGATAGCTGACCACATTAACGAGAAATATGTAATCCAGGAATATATTATTGGAGTACCAGCTTACTTCCACTATTTCTATAGTTTACTCAATAATGAACTTGAAATAATGAGTTTTGACAAAAGATATGAAAGCAATGTCGACTCTATTGGGAGAATTTCTGCAAGAGACCAATTTGCCCTAAAGAAAATTGATCCAAGCTATGTCGTCGTTGGCAATATACCTATTACAGTTAGAGAGTCACTACTCCCAGAAATATTTGGAATGGGGGAAAGAGTAATAGAAAAATCAAAACAGTTGATATCCGAACGAGGATTATTTGGGCCATTTTGTTTGGAAGGGGTAATAACACCAGAAGCCGAAATATATATTTTTGAGATTTCAGCTAGAATAGTTGCAGGAACAAATCTTTTTGAGCCATATTCTCCATATACTTATATTAAATACGGAAAGCCAATGTCCACAGGAAGAAGAATTGCATTAGAAATTAAAAATGCAATAAATAAGGGAAAGCTTTTAGATATAGTGTGCTAAAGTCCTGTTGGGATATCTATGAATTCTGTTTTAATTTTAAATTTCTCTTCAATATTTTTTCCCAAAGATATTATTCCGAGTTTTTCTGTTGCATAATGTCCTGCAAATATTAAATTTATTCCAGCTTCTTTAGCTATATGGTAAATGGCGTGTGAAGGCTCTCCAGTGATAAATAAGTCAAGCTCTTCTTTTATACAATCTTCAAAAGCAGATCCCCCACCACCACTTACTATTCCAACAGATTCCACTTTATCGGGGCCAAAGTTAAAGCATTCTACTTTAGCGGATAATGATTTTTCCAATTTTCTTGAAATTTCTTTGATACTCTTCTTTTTTTCATATTTTCCCTTGAATCCTATCTTCACACCATGGTATGCTCCAAACGGTTCAGGATATGAGAGATCCAAAATCTTGACTAACTCTATATTATTTCCAATTTCAGGGTGCATGTCAAGCGGAAGATGTGCAGCATAAAGAGAAATATCTTTTTCTAAAAGATACGAAATTCTTTCTTTCACTAGGCCCCTTATATTTTTTAATCCGCCCCAAATAAGTCCATGATGGACCAATATAATATCTGCTTTCCTTTTTGAAGCTTCTTTGAATATTTCAAGAGAACTATCCACACCAAGACAAATCTTCTTTACGTCTTTTTTTCCCTCTATCTGCAGTCCATTTATTGAAACATCTGATATTTCATTTACCCTGAGATAATCATCTATATAATTAATGAGCTCATAAAGTTCCATATTGCTTAATTTGAAAAGGCATTTAAATAACTTATACTTAGCCCTACTCACATGGATGTAGAAATCATATGGGATATTGACTCCTTCATAAAGAGACTTGAAACGCTAAGAGAAAAAGGGGTAGTGTTTGGGATATACAAGAATAATCTTTATGTTGAGGAGCTATCTGCATTGAAGGAGCTTCAAAAGGAAAGAAAAGAGCCTTTTTTAGCATCTGAAGACAACGAAGACAACTATTATGATAAGGTAAAAATTTGTAAGATGATTCTTCTTGACATTAAAAATGGAGGATTCTTTTATGATAAACTGATAAAGACAATTCCTGAAATATCCCATATCAAATATGACTCCATCAAGAGAATAGATTTTGATGAGAATAATGATTATTTTTATATTAAAACTAAGGATGGAAAAAAATTTGCACTTGATGAAGAAGATCTTTTGTTAGTGTATGGTAAGTTCTATCGGGCTCCTGACCTATTTGACTTTGAAACAATCTACTATGGGGATAAGATATTCTCCTGTCACAAATATTCTGACGTTGAATGCTCGAAAGTTTCCGAAGTTAAGGAAGAATCCTAGTTTCATCCTCTATCCAATTTAGATATTTGTTAAATCCTTTCTTAATATCAAAGGCTATTATCTCAGGGATTTCATATGGATGATTTTTTCTTATTAGGTCCTCTAATTGACTATATTTATCTTCAGTTGTCTTAATCAATAATATTATTTCATCTGAACTTTCTATTGATCCGTTCCACCAGTAGTTACTTTTTACTTTTGATAATATATTTACACATGCAGCAACTCTTTTTTCTAAGAGGATTTTTGATAAATTCCTGGCCACATCTTCATTAGGAACTGTTGATATTATTAAAAGAGCCATAATCCATATTTGATTTATAGATTTAAATTAGTTTTTGATAAATAAAAATTTCTATAAATTGGTAATCTTGCTTGCACCTAAGCCTTCAACAGCTAAAGGAAAAGATGTATAACGAAAATCTGATATCCAGCCATCATTATAATAAGATACACCTCATCTCAAAGACAGAAAGGATTATTAAAATATTTAAACTTTCCAATAAGCTATTTAAAATGATTTGATTCATTTTGTATGTGGGAGATTTCAAACTAATTTCTGAATTTAAACCAAACGGAGATCAACCCAAGGCAATATCTGAGCTATATGAAGGAATTAAAAAAGGAAATAAATATCAAACACTTCTTGGGGTTACTGGTTCAGGAAAAACTTATACCGTTGCTAATATAATCGAAAAATATAACAGACCCACCTTGGTCATCTCTCCAAATAAAACTTTGGCCGCCCAATTATATTCCGAGTTCAAATCTTTTTTTCCTGAAAATGCTGTTGAGTACTTTGTAAGCTATTATGATTATTATCAACCTGAAGCGTATTTACCCCACACAGATACCTATATTGAAAAGGATGTTTCTATAAACGAAGAATTAACTAAAATGAGGCATTCTGCAACAGCAGCTCTTCTTTCAAGGTCTGATTGTATAATTGTGGCAAGCGTTTCATGCATCTACGGCCTCGGGTCACCTGAAACCTATAAAGAAATGGGAACGTCCATAAGAAAAAAAGAACAGATTGATAGGGATGATTTCTTAAGAAAGTTAGTATCAATGCAATATGAACGGGACGATTCAGATTTTAAAAGCGGAACGTTCAGAGCAAGAGGGGACGTAGTGGAGCTCTTTCCTCTGTTTACAGATTATATTGTAAGAGTTGAATTCTTTGGCGATGAAATAACTAATATCAGAAAGATTCACCCCATTAACTTTTCAAATATGGGTGAAATTGAAAATATCTATATTTATCCTGCAAGTCACTATCTAATTCCTGAAGATACGTTAGGTAAGGTAATTACAGAAATTCAAAATGAACTTGAAGTAGTTTTGGCCGATTTAAACTTCAAAGGCAAACTTATTGAGGCGCATCGAATTGAGACAAGAACTAAATATGATATAGAGATGATGCAGGAAATGGGTTATTGCAAGGGGATTGAAAACTATTCCCGTTATTTTTCAGGAAGAAAAGCAGGGGAAAAACCGGATACATTGATCAACTACTTTCCAAAAGATTTTCTTTTAATAATAGACGAATCTCACATAACAGTGCCTCAAATTAGGGGAATGTATGAAGGGGACAGATCAAGAAAAGAAACACTTGTAAATTTTGGATTTAGGCTCCCCTCTGCACTTGACAATAGGCCGCTAAAGTACAATGAATTCGAGGCTCTCTTAAATCAAGTTATTTTTGTTTCAGCAACTCCAGCCGATTACGAGTTAAGTATTTCAGAAAAAGTTGTCGAACAAATCGTAAGACCAACTGGTTTAATAGATCCAGTTATTATAGTTAGAAAAAGAGAAGGGCAAATTGATGATCTTGTATCTGAAGTTAAAAGGAGAATAGAAAATAGTGAAAGAACATTAGTGTTGACTCTTACAAAAAGAATGGCTGAAGATCTTACAGATTATCTTCTTGAACTAGGAATAAATGCAAGATATTTGCATTCTGAAATTGACACATTAGAGAGAGTAAAACTATTGAGTGAGTTACGAGCTGGAACTTATGATTGTTTAGTAGGCATTAATTTGTTAAGGGAAGGTCTTGACCTGCCAGAAGTGTCATTAATTGCTATTTTAGACGCAGATAAAGAGGGATACCTTAGATCTACAACTTCTCTGATTCAGATTATGGGAAGAGTTGCAAGGAATGTTTCAGGAACTGTAATCATGTATGCGGATACGCTCACATCTTCAATGAAAAAAGCTATTGATGAGACTGAAAGAAGAAGGAAAATTCAAAATGACTACAATGTTAAGAACAACATAATACCTCAAACAATTAAGAAAAAAATCGATATCCCTGAAAAAGAACAGGAAGATTACAAAATACCAAAAGATGAAGATCCTGAAGAATATTTGGCATATTTACACGATGAGATGATAAAAGCAGCAAATAACTTAGACTTTGAAAAAGCTGCATATTTAAGGGATAGAATAAAGGAAATTTCCATCTTTTTGGATTAATTATATAAACTAATATGTCCACTATTCTTAGGCTGTAAAGGTATGACCATTATATATGGGCATATCAAGTCTAATGCTGGAACACAGGCATATATAATTTCACTAGAATCTAAAGGTAAATCTTATATATTGTATCTAAAAAAAAATTCTGAGGTTATAATATGCCAAAAGTAACAGTAAGCGAAGACTGTACAGGATGTGGAATTTGTACATCAACGTGTCCAGTAGAAGTATTTGAAATACAAGGGGATGTCGCAGTAGTAATTAACGAGAAGGATTGCATTGCTTGTCTCCTATGTGTTAACGAGTGCGCAGTGAATGCAATAACTGTGGAGGAGGATTAGTAATGTCAGACGAAAATATCGTATTTGTCGGTAGTAAACCTGTAATGAACTATGTTTTAGCTGTTGTAACACAGCTTAACAAAAAAGAAACAGAAAATGTAGTAATTAAAGCAAGAGGTAGAGCAATTTCAAGAGCAGTTGATGTTGCAGAAATAGTTAAAAACAAATTTGTAAACGATGTTAACGTACAAAAAATATCTACATCAACAGAGACTATCACAAGAGATGACAACTCAAGTGCCAACGTTTCTGCAATTGAGATAACTCTTAAAAGATAGGATAATAATTTTTATTATTTTTTAATTTAAATATCCGTTCTAGATTAATCTAATTATTGGTATTTAGATTTAATACATTGCCAATTTATTAAAAGGATTAACAACTATTTGAAAATTCTATTTATTACTTCTAAAGAGATATCGTAAGTCTTGTCATAACTTTTACCAAATCTTTGCCCGGCCTTTGATTGATCTATCTCCATTACATCAGCGCCCACAATTTCTATTTTTTGCTCTTTTGCATATTTGTTCAATTTATCTATAATTTTATAAATTTCGGATTCTTCAAGACCAAGATAATCAATGAATCTAGCTCCAGTCAATGCTTGCCTTGAGCCTATATCTATATCTACTGAAATGTAGATGTAAGGTGTTTTAATTTTTTCAAAGACTTTTTTGAGTGATATCTCAAAATTAGCCTTTAATTTATTTTTTGGTAAAATAGTGACCCCATCATTCTCAAACTTTTTATAAAATTCATAATACTCCCTTATTCTCTGATCTTTTGCATTTTTTGCAGCGTTTGGTGGATAATCGGAAACTCCCAAAACAAAGAGATTTTTAGGCAGTATCTTTTTTTCTTTCAGAAGGAAATAAAGAAATGAATCTGCATTGAAGCTGTCAACTCTATTATACAAATAAGGGTCATCATTTGAGAATTTAGTATTTGGATTAAACTCAATGTCATGTTGTATTAGTTTTAATCTTTGGGTAGGTATTATCCCATCAAAATGGCTGTCAAGTATTATTACAGATAGATTAGCCTTTCCATATCTTTCTGCCAATGCTTCAATACACCCACTCGAGCCTGAATGGTCAACGCCTATCATTAAAGGAATATCTGGGAATACATTTTCTTTAACAAAATCTTTAACCTTAGAGGCATATTCTCTACACCCATCTGAATCTATGAAAGCTACAAGATTGTCTACATTAACCATGTAAAGATCTTCTTTTTTAGGATTTGGAATTAACCAAGGCTCTACTTGGATTTTTCCCATTTTTGCAAACTTAATTTCATTAGAATCTTTTAATTTATCAGAGACAATTTCGTAAGGGTCTATCAAGTTAGCATCTGTATTTGAGAATTTATTGAATATTGATTCATCTCTTTCATCTGGATCTAAGTTTAAACCAAATACCTTAATATTCTTCATTTTGTCACAAAGACACTTTTTATGATTCCCTTTTAACTTTTACTCCAAAGACTTAAATATTTAGAGCACTTAATGAAAATGGTAATGTAGGTGTTTAAATGCTTGATGTACCTATATCCAATGTGATAAAACGAGATATAATTCTCATGAAACCTAAAGATACTGTGTCTAATGCAGCCAGAGTAATGACTAAAGATAATTCCAATGCAGTAGTTGTAGTAGATGAAGGTGAACCTGTTGGTATAGTTTCTGAAAGAGATATACTAAGAGAAGTTGTATCTAAAAAGAGAAAACCATCGGAAGTAACCTTAGAATCAATAATGACTTCACCCGTTGTTACAATTAGCAGTGGAAAAATGATAAGAGAAGCCTCAGAATTGATAACCCAAGAGAAGATTAGAAATTTAGTAGTCATGGATGAAGGTGTACCTGTAGCAATAATTACGCCTAGAGATATCTTGTCATTATCCTTTGAAGAATGGAGATTTGAACCTGAGGATAGTGCCATTGCATCACCACCTCCAGAAGGAGGAATTTGTGAGATATGTGGTACATATACATCAGCATTGAAACTTGTCAATGGACAGTTCGTTTGTGATGATTGCAAGGAAATAATGGAAGAAGAGGACTATTGATCCTATTTGGTGTTGGTGATGTTATAATCCCCTTTCACAGAATAGGTGCTGCATATTTAATTATTTTCACATTTATTGTTATTTTAGAATTGAAGGTGGTGAATTAATGGATGTAAAAGAAATTATGAAACGCCCAATAAAAGTAGATAAAGACCGAAAATTATCTGATGCAATAAAATTAATGGAGAAGAAGGGAGTATTAAGACTTCCAGTAGTTAACGATGGTAAACTTTTAGGAGTGTTAACAGTGAGTAAATTAATTGAAAAAATTGGAGATCCTAGAAGTCTTGACCTTGATGTTTCGTCATTTCATATATCCTCCTCTATCACTAAAAATCCGTATACTATCTCTGCAGAGGACAATGTAAAAAAAGCTTTAGATTTTTTTAGGAGCGATTATATTTCTATTCTTCCCGTAGTTGAAGGCGAAGAAATGGTAGGGGTGATAACTAGAAGACATATGATTCCATTAGTTGAATCAAAAGGAACAATTGGAGATGCAATGACTAAGAAATACAGCACACTCTCATGGGGGGATAGGGTAATTCATGCAAGAAAACAATATTTAGAAGATGGGATAAGATATTTTGCAGTTAAATCTCAAAGCAATGCTTACATAGGACTAATCTCTGTGAAAGATCTGCTATTTGGCCTTTATAAGTTCAGAAAGACAATAAATGCAAAACGCCATCCCGAAACTCTAATTAAAGAGTTCAAAGTTGAAGAAATATTAACAAAGGAGCCTGAAATGTTAGATCCAAATGTACCCTTAGAAACTTTACGAAAGCAAATAGTTAAAAAAACTCAATTTGCTTACCCAGTTTCAAATATATCTAAGGATATAGCGGGATTCATAGGGCATCATGAGATATTACTAAATAGTGAAGTCAGAGCCTAATTTTGCAATAATTTTTAATATCTTAGTAGCTTTGAGTATATATTGAGAGACACTATGTCTCAAGTTCCAATGAAAACGTGAGTCATCTGATGAACGAATTCAAAGGACCGTCATGAGAGCGCAGTCAAATAAGGCTGCGTTTGATGGAAGTCCAATATCTTGGTGAATTTTAGGTGAACACATTTTACCAATTCCTATTTTATTGAATTGCGATCGCACTCCGGTTGATCCTGCCGGAGGCTACTGCTATTGGGATTCGACTAAGCCATGCGAGTCAAGGTGTCTTCGGACGCCGGCATACGGCTCAGTAACACGTAGGTAACCTACCCTCAGGACTGAGATAACCCCGGGAAACTGGGGCTAATATTAGATAGATAAAAGATACTGGAATGTTCTTTTATCCAAAGCTTTTGCGCCTGAGGATGGGCCTGCGTCCGATTAGGTTGTTGGTGGGGTAATGGCCCACCAAGCCTGCGATCGGTACGGGCAGTGGGAGCTGAAGCCCGGAGTTGGGGACTGAGACAAGGCCCCAGGCCCTACGGGGCGCAGCAGGCGCGAAACCTCTGCAATGCGGGAAACCGTGACAGGGGGATCCCAAGTGCTCATGCATTGCATGGGCTGTTCTTTGGTCTAAGTAACCAGAGGAGTAAGGGCTGGGCAAGACCGGTGCCAGCCGCCGCGGTAATACCGGCAGCTCAAGTGGTAGCCGCGATTATTGGGCCTAAAACGTTCGTAGCCGGATAAGTAAGTCTTTGGTTAAATCCTGCGACTCAACCGTGGGAATTCTAGAGATACTGCTTGTCTTGAGACCGGGAGAGGTTGGAGGTACTCCTAGGGTAGGGGTGAAATCCTGTAATCCTAGGGGGACCACCTGTGGCGAAGGCGTCCAACTGGAACGGGTCTGACGGTGAGGGACGAAACCTAGGGGAGCGAGCCGGATTAGATACCCGGGTAGTCCTAGGCGTAAATGATGCGAGTTAAGTGTGGGGGCATCTACGAGATGGCCCTGTGCTGTAGGGTAGCCGTTAAACTCGCTGCCTGGGGAGTACGGTCGCAAGGCTGAAACTTAAAGGAATTGGCGGGGGAGCACCACAAGAGGTGGAGGCTGCGGTTCAATTGGACTCAACGCCGGAAAACTCATCGGGAGCGACAGCAGTATGATTGCCAGGTTGATGACCTTGCTTGACAAGCTGAGAGGAGGTGCATGGCCGCCGTCAGTTCGTACCGTGAGGCGTCCTGTTAAGTCAGGCAACGAACGAGACCCTTGCATCTAGTTGCCAGCAGATCCCTTCGGGATGCTGGGTACCCTAGATGGACCGCCACTGCTAAAGTGGAGGAAGGAGAGGGCGACGGTAGGTCAGTATGCCCCGAATCTCCCGGGCTACACGCGGCCTACAATGGGCAGGACAATGGGCTCCGATCCCGAAAGGGAAAGGCAATCCTTTAAACCTGCTCTTAGTTCGGATTGAGGGCTGTAACTCGCCCTCATGAAGCTGGAATCTCTAGTAATCGCGTGTCATCATCGCGCGGTGAATACGTCCCTGCTCCTTGCACACACCGCCCGTCAATCCACCTTAGTGAGGTTTAGGTGAGGCTTTGCCCCTAGGGTAGAGTCAAACCTAGGTTTCGCGAGGGGGGATAAGTCGTAACAAGGTAACCGTAGGGGAACCTGCGGTTAGATCACCTCCTGTTTACCTAAACACTATAAAGATATTGGACTTACGGGCCCATAGCTCAGCTGGAAGAGCGCTGCCTTTGCAAGGCAGAGGCCTCGGGTTCAAATCCCGATGGGTCCACCTTAAGTATCTTACATTAATGCAATATTGGTGTAAGAGGCTGATAAAACTATTAAGAACTAGTAAAACTATTAATAGTTTTAGAAGAAGCCGTGCATAGGCAAAACTTCGATCAATTCCCGTTAATTGACCTTGGCTAAAGTAAGAATATGAACTAATGCTGTTTGGGGGATGGTTCGGCTCAAGACGCCGATGAAGGGCGTGACTAGCTGCGATAAGCCTGGGCTAGGCGCATGTAGCCATTGAACCCAGGATACCCGAATGGGACTTCCCGTTTCTATTCCGAAAGGAAGGGGAACCCCCTGAATTGAAACATCTTAGTAGGGGGTGGAAAAGAAAGCAAATGCGATGTCCTTAGTAAAGGCGATCGAAAAGGACATAGAGCAAACTGAACTTGTGATACTTAAGTATCATAAGGATGTGGTGTATGGGCTCTACTTACGATTACTTCATGTGAAGCTGAATTTATCTGAAATGATATACCGCAGAGGGTGAAAGTCCCGTAAGCGTAAATATGAAGAATTTGTGGAGTACCTGAGTACTGTGGGTCGGATATCCTTCAGGAAAAAGGGAGGCATCAACTCCTAACTCTAAATACGTATTGAGACCGATAGTGAATTAGTACCGTGAGGGAAAACTGAAAAGTACCCCGAGAGGGGGGTTAAAAGAACCTGAAACCAAACAGTGAAAGATATGCATGGCTCGAAAGGAGCGATTCTTCTTAAAGGAATATGGAGTAATCCATTAGTACGAGAGAAGAGGACTAGAGTCATGCCGTACGTCTTGAAGCACGAGGCAGGGAGTTTTTGGTAGTGGTGAGATTAAGAATTTAATTTCGTAATCATAGAGAAATCAACAGTCCGCAGGAGTTTACTCTGAGGGACGGGGTGTGAAAGTGCCCGGAATCACTATCAAAAGACCCGAAACCAGTCGATCTATTCCAGGGCAGGGTGAAGCCGATTAATTAATTGGTGGAGGCCCGAAGAGGTACTGACGTACAACTCGTTCTTCTGACCTTGGAATAGGAGTGAAAGGCTAATCAAGGCTGGAGACAGCTGGTTCCTCCCTAAATAGGCCGCAGTCTAGCCTGAAGGGAGATTGCAGACAAGGTAGAGCACTGATTGAATGTTTAGGGGGAGAAATCTCTCGGCATACTGTCAAACTCCGAACTTGTTTGCGTCGTAGATCTTCGGAGTCGGGGGCGTTGGGGTAAGCTCATGTCCCCTTAGGGAAAAAACCCAGACTAGAGTTAAGGTCCACAAATTCTGGATAAGTTAAAGGACGTCATCAGTCTAAAACAGCGGGAAGGTAGGCTTAGAAGCAGCCACCCTTTAAAGATAGCGTAACAGCTCACCCGTCTAGATTGATGGCTCCGATAATGGAATGGATTAAACCAGATACCGATACTCTAGGACTCGAAAGAGATTCGCTAGGGAGGCGTTGTGATAGGGCTGAAGCTGGGACGTGAGTTCCAGTGGACCTGTCAGAATTGTAGATCCTGCCGGGAGTAACAGCAAAGTGGGGTTGGAATCCCCACCGCCGAAAGGGCCAGGATTCCTCAGCAATGTTCGTCAACTGAGGGTTAGTCGATCCTAAGACTCTTTGTAACTCAAACGAGTCGAAAGGGAAACCCGTTAATATTCGGGTACCATAAAGATACTCGCGGCAACGCAAGTTCTTTCTTTGACACTTTGGAGTACGCTAAGTGGAACTATCGTTCCATCTAACTATATAATTCCATGGAGATGCTTAATGCAGAGAAGTGGAAGAAAGTAGGAATGGCCTGACGTTTTAGTCGGGTTTGGCCGATCTCTGGAGTCCATGAAAAGAGGATAGAAATGAATTCTTTATGTTCGTACCGAGATCCGACACAGGTGCCCCTTGGTGAGAAGCCTAAGGCGTGTTGGGATACTCCAGTTAAGGGAACTCGGCAAAATAGCTCCGTAACTTTGGGATAAGGAGTGCGTACTGTCTTCATTGGACGGTACGTCTCAGTAACGTGAGGGCTTCGACTGTTTAATAAAAACACAGCTAGCTGCTATCCTGTAAAGGTTTGTACAGCTGGTGACATCTGCTCAGTGCCGGCACGTTAAGCCCGGTTTCAACCGGGGGAAGCGCCGGTAAACGGCGGGAGTAACTATAACTCTCTTAAGGTAGCGTAATACCTTGCCGCTTAATTGGCGGCTTGCATGAATGGTGTAACGAGAGCCCTACTGTCCCTAACTGGAACCTAGTGAAACCACTTCCTGGTGGATATGCCAGGGTCCCCCGATGGGAAGCGAAGACCCCATGGAGTTTTACTACAGCCTGTCGTTGTCGCTTGGATTTTGATGTAGAGCGTAGTTGGTAGCCATCGAAGCAATCTCGTCAGGGATTGTGGAGGCGAATATGGAACACCAACCTTCTAGGTCTAAGCGACTAACCAACATTGTTATTGTTGGGACACCGGTAGGTAGGTAGTTTGGCTGGGGCGGTACGCCCTCGAGAAGATATCGAGGGCGCCCTAAGGTTGACTCAGGTGGGTCAGGAATCCACCGTAGAGGGCAAGGCCAAAAGTCAGCCTGACTGGATATTGCACCACAAGATATCCAGAGGCGAAAGCCGGGCCTAGCGAACTCCAATGCCTCCTTGATGGGGGCTTGGACTAACAGAAAAACTACCCTGGGGATAACTGAGTCGTCCGGGGCAAGAGCCCACATCGACCCCCGGGCTTGCTACCTCGCTGTCGGTTCTTTCCATCCTGGGTCTGCAGCAGGACCCAAGGGTGGGGTTGTTCGCCCATTAAAGGAGAACGTGAGCTGGGTTTAGACCGTCGTGAGACAGGTTAGTTGCTATCTATCGGGGGTGTTGGTCGTCTGAAGGGAAGGTAGTCCCAGTACGAGAGGAACAGACTGCCGTGGCCTCTGGTGTACCAGTTGTCTGATAAGGCATCGCTGGGTAGCTACGCCATAGTTAATAAGGGCTGAAAGCATCTAAGCCCGAAATAACCCCTGAAAATAGACTACCACTCTCTAATAGAAGAAGGGGATAGGTGACTATAACTTTAATTAGAGACGAAGACACGGATAGAAGATCCGGTTGATAGGTCGGTAGTGTAAGTACCAAGCCTTCGGGCGAGGTATTCAGCTTACCGATACTAATAGTCTAAGGTTCATAACTCTGAAATAGTTCGAGGTCAAACGATAGGATTTGATGAAGTTTGCTATGCATTCTCTTTTTATTGTATATTTATTGATGTGTATATACCATAATGAATGTCTTAGGTATTCATAAGCTTTATATAATACTCAATTTATTATTAAGTGGGGATTATAATGGCTCAGAAGACAAGAATTCAAAATTTGACTGAATTATTGAAAGATTTAGAAGCTACAACTCCTGATGTCGAAGCATCGGCAGTCGTATCTATAGATGGACTTATTATTGCTAGCGCCTTACCTCAAGATGTAGAAGAGGATAGAGTTGCTGCAATGTCTGCCGCGATGTTATCTCTAGGGGAGAGAACATCCCATGAATTAAAAAGAGGTTCATTGGAACAAGTTTTTGTTAAAGGCGTCAGCGGATATATATTAATGATGGGAGCTGGACAAGAAGCAGTCTTAACAGTACTTGCCAGAAAAGATGCAAAATTAGGTCTTGTATTTTTAGATATGAAAAGAACTGCTGAAGAAATATCTAAAATTATTTAATATCTATATAACTTTTTTTACCATTTAACAAAAATCTGATACCGACAACTGTCTATGTTTTTCTCTAAAATTCATTTTTACTTCACAATCTGCTAAATTTATTTCTTGAGAAGTATACGCTCTTACTTTATATTTTTCTGATATATCGATACTCAATTGCATATATTTTAAAATTGCACCCTTTGTGACTGTTAATACAAGCTTGTTACTACATTTTGCGCATTTTCCAGATAATGGGATTCTTCTATATGTAGTATTACATTTAGTACATCTTACTTTCTGTTTTGCATATGATCTTATATTTCCTTTTATATCTGGGATAAAGTGAGTCTTAAGCACTCTTTCTGCGACATCATTTTCATCTACTGCTCTAATCTTCTTAGCAACATCAAATTGTGACATTAGCTTTTTTTCCATAGAATCTAAGGTGGTATAACTACTCGACTTCGGTCCTTTTGAGATATCTGACGTATGGTGTGTAAACTTAATCCCTGAATATACACTGCTAGTTCCTAATCTATTCTCTACTCTTTCAATTCGTACTTCCTTAGGATGCAAATATTTTAATGTAGCTTCGTAGAATTCTAACGAATATTTTTCACAGATGTCCATATTATGGACTTCTTTGTCAACTTCTCTAGGATCGATTCGTGTAGTCAATACAAGAGGGGCGTCCATTTGGCCGCCTCTTTTTTCAGGAAGATAATATTTAGAAAAGTTAAGCAAAGTATCCATAAGAAGGATAATAGAGTCTTCATCTCCATCACAATTTCTTCTTTTTGCAGCATGAAAATAGGGGTGAGCATAGACAACTTTGGTATCAGTGTAACCAATAATACGCCCAATCGTACCAGCGGAAGTATGTGGGGCTAATCCAATTATTAATTGCCCTATTATTTCTTCTTCCTTTTGGAGATTATAATATGATTTCAGATTATATATTTTTTCTAATTCTTCATCTATGAATTTGGATAATTTAAATAAATACGAAACTGAATCTTTTGGTACCACTATATCTTGAACATTTAATTCTAGAATTTGATTTTCATCAGTAAGTTCATTTCCTAGGTAATCTTTAGTATAGCCTAGTTCCTTTAATTTTTCGATAGTAACATTAATCTCTTTAGGTATAAAGTGAGTTAATGGTGCATCAGTTGCATCATACCTGCATGTACCATCTTTGAAAACAAAAATATTATTTGATGCTCTTAATATGCCTTTTTCAATTGGCTCTGGAATTTTATATTCAGAGCTCATACCTTGTACTCCTTTCACTTCACTAGGAAGTTCACACCCTAAGTTTAAAACTGCTAGACTTAAATCATCTTTTAGATTTACTTTTTTCTTTGAATATACTTTAAGTTGTGATCCACATTCAGGACATTTTTCGCCAACTATACTTGAACCCTCGTAAGAGCATACCTGATTTGAGCAAGACATATACATTTTTGTCATACTCTCACAATTTGGGCATTTCGTGAGGTGAGTTTTAGTATTGCATTTTGGACATCTTTTATTAACAGACTCAACTTCAATGAAATTTTTTCGTGATGCTTTAATAATGCTTCTCGTAGAACCTCCTGACATCCCAATTGGGAATAGTACATGCACAGGGGGGCTCATCTTTCTCTCTTTAGCCTTCTCAGGCCTACCCATCCTACACCCCACAGTTGAAGGAATAGCATCTCTAACTGGAACGCCTAGAATATTTGATACTCTATCAAGAACAGTATTACCATCAGTTTCGCTACTTGAAAGGATAAGCTTCATTATATATGAGTCAATCTTTACAATATTGCCTTCAACTTGATGTGGTAAGCATAAATTTTCTATTATTTTTTTTATCATTATACCATTTTTTAAATCGAATGTGATTGAATTTCCATTTATGACATAATCTTTATAGTTGATGAGATAATCTAAATCATCAAGAGAAATATAATTCCAGAATAAATTATATTTTGGATGGAGGGGTACATTGTATTTTTTTGAAATCATTATTGCTTCTTCAACATCAGGTATTTTTTCTCCTTCTAAAAACGTTTTATAATTTTCTAAATCCTCCTTATCAGTCAATGCCTTTTCTAAATCTAGTTCCCACCATTCTTCCACATATCCTGAAGGTACCAATAGATGATTATTCTCTACAAAGTCCCCATATGCAATTAAGACATCTCCTAAAAAAATTATCTCTTCGATATCTTCTGGCCGTACATTTTCATAAGAATATAACCAATTACAACTATGATTTTTAAACTTAACAAAAGGCGGGAGTATAGAATCAACAGGCATCGATACTGTAGCTTTGCCAGGTCTTTCAGTTTTAAGTTGTGTTCCAACTGCAATAAATCTATTTACAACTTCCATAGCAGCTGGATGGTAGCCCCATGCTGCAAATCCCGTATTTCTACTACGACCGTATCTTACTCTAAAACCACCTTTACTACTTGGATGAGCAATGACGGGCCGGCCGGCAAGTAAATCTGATAAATATTTCCAGTTGGCTTTGACTTTTTCTGTACCTTCATCAGTTTCCTTTTTTTCTTCTTTTTTTAAATCTTTAATGAATTCCCATCCTTCAAGCTCAAACACTTTTAATATCTTTTCAATTTTCTTTGATTTCTGAATAACTCCTTCAGCCAAAGCAAGTAAAGCTCCTCCCCTAACTTTATTTGTTTCTATCCTTTCAAGATTTCTATATCCTGAAACCTCTATTTCTTCTGTACTCTCCCCAGTAATTTCAATAGGAATATTTGAAAGGGCAACTATTACCTCTTGATTGGATGGTCTATATTGTAGATTTGTCTTGCCTCTTTCATAAAGCTCGATTTCTTCAATAAATCTTTGTATTTCTTCTTCCGTTGCTTTGTATTTAGAAAGACCAAGTCTCTTTCTGATATAATCGCCTAAAAGAACGGAAAGGGCCGCTGCCGTACCACCTGCTGATCTAATTGGCCCTGCAAAATACAATGCTAAATAATCAGTACCATCAAAATTTGTCTTAATCTTAACATCAGAAATTCCTTCCAAGGGTGCGGATACTATACCTTCAGTTAATATAGCTAGACCTGTTCTTACAGCCTGTTCTGCTAATTTTTCTTTTGAATTTTTTTTTGAATATTTTTCTGCGATTATTTCATCAGAAATCATAATTGCAATTTTTTCTCTTGAAAATCCTTGCATATCAAGTTCTTTAATTTTTTTAGCAACTCCTTTTGGACCGACTATACCCTCTATTCTTCCAGCCATATCCTCTGCAAGCGGTATTTCAACTGAAGGGGATGGATCCAATCCCTTTTTTCTTGCCTCTTGAGCAATTTCATAAATTTTTTTTCCTTCACTTTCCAAAGAATTAAAATATGCATCAATCAATTAATAACCCCCACCATCACAAAATCCCATAATTGAGAGTTTGTGAGTTTTTAAGTCAAATACCGGAACTCGACCTGGTGTGGGCATAATATTTCTCATCTTCTGGTAGTCAGTCTGTGCTTGCCATCCACCAGAATTAATCATTGATGTACCCCTATAATTACCAAAACCATTCACATGAATATGCCCCGTATGAAAAATATCTGGATATGTATCAATCAACAGATAATCCTTTTCTTCAGGCGAAATTGGAGTTTTTCCCCCAAAAACCGGGGCTAAATGGCGTTTTCTTAACATTTCTTTCATAGCTGGTATGGGCTTGTCATGACCTACTCCGGCTATACCTTCGACAAAGTCATAGATACTTGTACCATGATAAGCAACTGTTTTTACCCCATGCATTTCAAAAAAACATGGATTTGGGACCATATCAACATTCTGTAATTCATAAAGCTTTTCTGCATACTGTTTTTCCACAGGCAATTGAGGTTCTCCACTTCTAGTCGCATCGTGATTTCCTGGGGAGATAATTATTCGAATCCAATCTGGGACCATAGAAAGAAGTTCATATAATCTTTCGTATTGGTCATATATATCAAGTATTTCCAAATCTTTGTCCTGATTTGGGTAAGTTCCAACACCGTCAACAAGATCCCCTGCTATAACTAAATATTTTACCCTAGAAGCTAACTCTCTTTGTGCAGGAGAACCCATCCTAATATTTAACCATTTTATAAACTTTAAAAATGATTTTTCTAAAAATGCATTTGAACCTACATGAATATCCGAAATGTGAACTGAACACAGATCAACTTCACTTCTTGATACTTCTCTTGAAACTGGTAAGTCAGGAAATTCAAATTCTTTTCCAAATATTATTCCATCTCCAAGGATGCCTTTAATCCATATTATTTCATCAAGCACGATAAATTTGACTTTTTCATCAACTTCCTTTGAACCAGAAAAAAATATTTTTATTCTTCCAGTATCATCCTCTACAGTTAAGATAAGATTTCCTTTCTTTGATTCATTTTTTTCAGTAATCATACCAACTATGCTTGTTTCTTCACCTTTTTTACCCCTTAAAACGTCGCATATAGGTATAAAGTCACGAGTAGAAGGCCTCTCTCTAAACATTTTTTTCATTTTAGTGTATCTGTCATTGAAAAGTTTAACAAAATCATCTATGGTACCTTCAGATACATTTTCTGATTTAATATTTTTAGTAAACTTTATTTGGGCTTCATTTTCTTTGGCTGGAATTTGTTTAGCATTAATTGACCTTCTAATTTCTGTCTGTGAATTTTCATCTGGTTTTACATCAGTCTTTTCATTATTAATAGCCAATGGAGCTTGGATTTCTTCAACATCCTTTAAGAAATCTTTAATATCATTACAATCGACAAAGACTTTACATCTTTCTTTTAAAAAGTCGATTAACTCAACATATTTATTTTTTTCAATTAAGGATAAACTTTCAACGGAGTTAAATGTAAGTATAAGATTGTTTTCTAAAAAAAGATTGTTTATTTCTTCATTAAATGACGTTGACTCTCCCACTAAATCACCATACGACCAATGGGATTAATTGTCATAGATTAAATCTTCTTCAAGGCAATCTTCAAAGATTTCTTCTTCTTCGTACCATCCCAATATCTCTTCCTTCTCTATTAGCTCCCACTCATTTTCAAAATTGATTAATATGAGCTCTTCGCTACAGTATGGGCACTCTATATTTAAACCATCCTTTAATTCCTTGAATTCTATAATCTCTAGGCATACTGGGCAATCTATTTCCTTCATTTTATCCCTACTTATACGCATTTACCTAATTTTTAAATCTATCTATGTGATTTTGAAAGAACACTTTTATCTTATCAATCAATATTTCTTTCGAATCTGGGATATATTCTAAATTATCTCTTATCCATTTAGGTATATCCTTTGAAACAAATTTATTTGCTACTCTTTCATCAAGAAAGACTATCAATGCTTTGTCAGATATTAATCGGTGGGCTCTGCCTGCTGCTTGGCACAACTTTCTGTGGGCGGGGAGATAATACCCATAATATTTTCCTTTTCCATAAAATACTTTTTGATAATATTTAATCTGTGCATCTATCCTTGGCGTAGGTTTTGCATACGGAATGCCAACAATTACTACTGTATTCATCTCATTTCCTGGGTAGTCTCCACCCTCTGCATTTCTGCCCCCCATTACCCCTAATAATACAGCACCATCTTTCATAGAATGGGCCTTAAAATCAGAGACTAACAAGTCATTTTCTCTTGAATCCATGCTACGCCTTTCTATAAATAAAGGCTTGTCGGATATATGGGCTATCCCTGAGTTAAGCAGACCGTCAACAACTTCATATGAAGAACAGAATATACCTACATTTAGAGGGACTGAATGTATTACATCTATAGCCTTTTCTGTTATTTTTTTATACATCTCTTCATTTCTATGCGTGCCTTTTGTTGTAACCCCTTTGGTAACTATGCCTTTTATATTAGAAGATGAGAATGGTGATGGAAAAATTTTATATGAAGGATTTTTTACTCCTATGGTATCTGAATAAGCTTCTAAGGGCTCAAGAGTCCCTGACATATGAACAGTACCAAACGCAAAATCTAAGACTTGTGTTGTTATGGGCCTTGGATCAAGGGATACTATTTCTAGTTTTAATGTTTCTTCATCCCTCTTTGTTTTACTTTTTTCAAAGAGGTAACAATACTCTTCACTACCCCTAACTTTAAACCAATTCTCTATAAATGATGCAATTTTAAAAACATGAGACCTTGGCATTTTATTTTTCTTAAGGCGTGTTTTTTGAATCTTCTCCCCCAAAGCCTTCATATAAATTATCAAGTCGAATATAGTCTTTTCAAAACCCTTTGAAACAAAAGGCCCTTTCATTCCTTCTAATCTAGTAAAAAGGTCTTGATAAGAGACTATTACCTCATCTTCAGATTCAAGTTTAAAATCATTTTCTAATTCCAAGAATACCTCATATAATTTGTTTAAAAATTCAGTCACAATTGGTTCATCAAACTCTATTGATTCGTTAATTGCACTTGAAATTGAATAGATAGAAAGCTGATCTGAACCAAGATTTACTGCAAGATCGGAAAGATTATGGGCTTCATCAAGGATTAAAATAATATCCTCTAGAGTTGCCCCAACACCTTCAAGAAAATTATCCCTTATATCTGGGTGAAACATATACATGTAACTACAAGAAATTACTTCAACATTCTGCAATATTCCTTTTACTACCTCATATGGGCACATATTCTCTTCTATACAAAGTGTAACTACATCTTGAGACAAGGAAGGCTTCTGGGAAAGACTAACTTCAATTTCGTAAGCTCTATCTTCCTTTTCTTTCATATTTTCATAAAACTCACATTTGTTCTCCCTTCTTAATAATCTACAAATGTGAAGGGACGTTGCAGTGTCCATATCATTATTGATTATAGTTGGATGAAGACACATTGAACTTCTTCCTTTTATTGAAATACCAGATACTTCTACCTTCTTTCCTACCTCCATTAATTCTTCCATGACTCTATCCATCTGTTTATGAGTCCTACAACAATAAACTATCTTTTTACCAAATTTTTCAGCTACAGGCAATACTGCAGATAAAACAGAAATAGTTTTGCCAAATCCTGTTGCAGCTTCTACTATTGGATTTTTTCTTTGAATAAGACTAGCTTGAATAAACTGGATAAACTCCTCTTGATTTGCTCTATATTTGTCGTATGGGAAGAAAGAGTTTTCCATAATTAAAAATCATTTAGTCTATTAAAAAATGTTTGGATAGAAATTTTGATGCATATAAATAATGCAACCACTTCTTTACTAACGCTAAAATATTCAGTTAAAATGATTTTAAAGTAGATTATTGAATCTTGAAAAATTATGTAACACACATCAAACTTACTTAGATATTAAAAGGATTATTGCTTTAGATAAGTTTCAATACTTTCTTATTTTGTGATACAGATCTAAAATGGATTAATAACTAAAGAAGATCTTGTATAGATACTAGATTTTATTCTGAATAGAATTTTAAGGAATTTTCTAACTTTATCTTTTTAAGACTATTGGATTCTCTTTAGAAGACATGGTAATCGCTGAATTTAATATCAATGAATGTAAAAAGAAAGCATTAAAGTAAAGTTAAAGTTTGATAGAATGCGCCCTCGCCGGGATTCGAACCCGAGGCTTCGGCTCCGCAGGCCAATATTTTATCCAGCTAAACTACGAGGGCAACACAAAGGTCAAAATAGAAAGATTAATAAACTTTTTGGTAATAGGTTTCATTGGTGAGGCAATGGAAGATGAAGACATCGATAATGTAGTTATTCAGGGAGAGCCGTCGCCTGAAGAAATTGCAGAGAGTGATAGAGAAGGCATTAGAATTGCTGCAAAAGAAGTAAACTATGATCTTGCCCCTGCTGAGATAGAGGATATTAGGAAAGCTATGTTGAAGGCTTTGATATTAAAAATAGTTGCAGCTAACTCCCTTGTTCCTGAAAATGTAAAAGAAGACGACTTTGAAACTATTTTGGCCTTATACACAAATGTTCTATCCAACTTGTTGAAAAAATAATACTCTTTTTATTTAATTAGTGGTATTGATTTTATTGAGTACTGCATTTTAATAATATTTTATTATTCAAAAGATAATTATTTATTCAACTCTAAATACTAATTCTTTTTCCTGCGATATATTCTTTCCTTCAACTTTAAATTTTATTTTATATGTTCCTGGGTTGCATTTTGGTTTTATTGTTACTTCATAATAGTATATTGATTTTGGAGGTATATCAGCATATACCGGATTTATATGGATATCAATACATGAAGGGTATTCTTCAACTGATAAGGTTATATTTTTCGCCTTTAATATCCCTTTATTCTCAACACCAATTTGGAAGATATTATCAATATTTGTAACTAATATAACATCTTTAATAAATTTCCCTTCGACAATATAGTGAATATTTGAAGAGGGATTTAATAAATCCGCCATTTTAACATTATATAATACCGGAAGTGACATTTTCCTTTCAGCACTTTTTACACATGTGTTAGCATAGTTAATTGTGTATTCAGAACTAGTTTTTCCAGTAAACCACATCTTTAGATTTGGACATCCACCGGCTTCAAATCCCTTAAGATCGTATATAACTGAAGGTGTGTATGTTCTATCTTTTCTCCACGATTTACCATCATTAATATGAAATACCGGTTTAGAGTCTCTTACCCAATTAATGCCGTCAATTGAAGTAGCATGTCCTATACCTTGGGCGTAATAATCCGAACCTAGTCCGTTAGCACCGCTATACCATAAGTGATAAACACCATCTATTTTAACTATGCTTACTCGGTAAGAATATTTTCCATCCCAATCATTACTATTACCAGATGAAATTAATACTGGCTTATTCCCGTATCGTATCCAATATATGCCATCTGTTGAATAAGCCAAAGAAGTATCTTCACTAGTACCATTAGGCGAAGATCCTTCACTTGATGAATCATAATACATTATATACTTATAAGTAAATGCTTGGTCATCATTTTTATTGTCAGGAGTTAATGAACCTATATTACTCCCAACAGGATTATAAATAATGTAGCCAGGACCATATAAATGATAGAAATAATGATTAAATTGACTGTAATCCGTTACTAATTGAAGGGATGGATCGGTTGCATGCTGCTGAACGGATTGGTCATTAGTCCAACTCAGACCGTTATTTGATTCTGCATATCTTATGGAACCTATAGAATCAACATTTCCACTCCAATACCAGATTTTGTAGTAAATACCTGAACCAAATCCATTAGCATCATATACTACTATGGGATGTTGTGCACTACTTAAACCACTAACAAGGGTGTTTGCNCCCCANCTTATTCCATCAAGAGACTCTGTTAAATAAATATTTCCGTTACCATCGTTATACCACATCTTATAGTATGCGGCATTGCCGTGTCCACNAAACTTATTAGAATCAAAGATAACTGAGGGGTAATATGCCCTCATTGTAGGATCAAAAACAGGATTATGAGAATATTCTTCAAACTTNATTTCTTGAGCTAAGACAAAAGGAGTAATAAAAATAAATAAAGATAAAATTATTGCTGTATATTTCATGCTATTTANATTTTTCTTTCCTTTTTATACTTATCTATTAAATGTCAATGCACGGGAAGCTTAGTGACTTTACAAATTCCTCATTAAAATCTTTTTCCGCCGCAAGTTCAATATAGTCTATTTTTTTATTAATTTCATTCTCTTCAATTCTCTTTCCTTTCGACAAAAGAGATATCTTTGCACCTTCTCCGGCAGCATTTCCAATTGATTTTATTCTATCTAAGGGTACATTAGGTATAAGACCTATTCTTATTGCACTCTTAATATCTATATAATTGCCAAAAGCTCCCGCAAGATAAAGATTATCTATATCATTTGCCGTCATTTTTAATTTTTCTAGAAGAATATTAATGCCAGTTGCAATGGCCCCCTTGGCTAACTGAATCTCTCTGATATCAGATGCAGTAATTACTATTTCCTTACCCATTGCTGTTTTTTCTTTCCACTCTACTACATATTCTTTTTGTCCGTTGGAAGAATTTTTTCTTACCCTTTCATAATCCTTATCTATTATTCTTCCACTAGGATCTAATAGCCCAACTTTTAACATTTCAGATACTATGTCGATTATACCAGATCCGCATATACCTCGTGGTTTTCCATCATTAATAGTTTTATAAAAGGCCTTGAAAGATCCATCTTCAATAAATACTGATTCAATAGCGCCTGTTGAAGCCCTCATGCCAAACTTTAAATGACCACCTTCAAGAGCTGGGCCTGCAGCGCACGAACAGCTTACCATTCGGTCCTTGTTTCCTAAAACAAGCTCTCCATTAGTCCCTATATCTATTGCAAGTGAAACTTCATTATTTTTATAAAGCTCAGTCGCAAGTAGGACACCAATTGTATCTGCACCTACAAATCCTGAAATTATTGGTAAAACATGAACATTACCAGATTGATTAATTTTAACACCCAGTTCTCGTGACTTTATGTCAACTGAACTTGAGACGACAGGCGTAAAAGGAGACAATGAAAGACTTTTTGGATTAATGTTAAGAAATATGTGATGCATGGCAGTGTTGCCTACAGCAGTCATTTCGTAAATGGAATTATAAGAAATATTATTTCTTAAACAAAGAGCATCAATCATTAAATTTATTCCTTCAATAATGGAGTTTTGAACAGAGTTTACACCATTATTTATAGAATATGTTATTCTTGAAATCAAATCTTCACCATACTTTATTTGTGGATTTAGTATTGATTCGATGTCAATTAGCTTTCCTGTTTCTATATTGAAAAGATAGGTCACTACAGTTGTGGTGCCTATATCAATAGCAATTCCATAAACATTCTCTTCTAAATTGGATAATCCTATAATTTCATTTTTGAATATAATAAATTTGTGTTTTGATTTGTCCATAACTTTGTTTGAGATGTCCTTTAGGGCAGGGTAGTCAATTGAAAGATTGCTCTTCTTTAGTTCATTTTTAATAAGGTCAACATAACTGTTTTCATCTCCCAAGGATGGTCTGGGAATACTGACTTCCCTAATTTCAAGACACGGATCTATCTTTATTTTTCTTGAAATTCCTTCTTGTAGTATTCTTAACCTTTTTTGAATAGAAGATTCTGGGATTTCTATAATTACGTCTTCAATTACTTTTACAAGGCAACTTAATCTCACTCCTTTTTTTAACTCGTCTTCAGAAAGAATATTTTTTTCTTCAAGAGTAATCGCATTAACACTATCGGGAGTTTTTACGATTACTTTACACTTACCACATTTTCCGTTTCTGCCACAAATTGCTTCTATATTAAATCCAAAATTATTTAAGACTTCTAAGAGATTGGATCCTTTGTCACAATTATTAATTTCTTTTTTAAGATTGGAAATCGTAATATTAATTTTCTATTCCTCCTGTTTCAATTAAGATAGGATTATTTTTTAAAGTAATTATTCCTTGCGTCAATCATAGCTATACAATTTTTAATGGGGGTCATAGGTGCCAATCCACACCCAGGTGCTAGTATATCTGTGCCCTTTTCTAATGCAGTAATACATTCTTCGTAAACTTCGTTGTAAGTTCCGTTTAACAAAGTTTTTGCTGAAGAAATATTCCCAATAAGCTTAATCTTGTCTTCTAAGGTGTCCTTTGCTTCTTTCATATCGGTCTTCTCTTCAATACTAAGCCCAATAAATCCACTCTCTCTAAGTGATGGCAGTATTGCAGTTATATCCCCGCATATGTGGAGAATACTATCTCCTTTTATTTTTTTAGAAATGTCCTTATAAATTGGCAATACTAGATCATTAAAATCTTTTGGGCTAATCAGCTCTGGAGATGCCACTGGATCCAAAACAACAAAAGCATCAGCCCCGGCATCAAGTAATGCATTTGCATAGGAGATCATGGCATCACTGCCGTATTGAAGGTATTCAAGTAGCCCTTCTTTTTCCCTAATAAACCACCTCATTAGCGTGGTAACTTCAACAAGACCACTTGCGATAGTTACAGGCCCTTCAGAACCGGCTATTATGGGAACGTTATCTCCAACGATATCCTTGATTATTTTAATAGCTTCAATCATGATTGGGATTCTTCCACTTGAAAGAATAGTTTCAGGAACTTTACCTATTGGCACTGGTTTCCTTGAATTATAGGGGTGGCCTTTAACTGCAGCTTGTCTAGTCGTATCCCCCTTTTCAATCTCACAACCCAAAGCTTCCAATAGAACAGTAAGGCAGTAGGGGATTCTAACAGCTTCAAATCCTATTTCTTTATGGGCGCTTATTGCTAGTTGTGCTAAAGCTTTTGGATTCCAATTAGCATCTGGCCAGTAGTATTTTGTTAGACTCATTAAATCCTTTGTCCCTGTTTGGGTGACGGCTAATACTGGGGTCTTGTCGACTGTTTTGCCATTCAATGTTCTTTTTAATCTCTCCTTTAGGGTCAAATTTACCATAGAATCACCAGTTGTTAAAAATAGAAATAAAAAAATAAATTATTTATAAACCCCAAATTGCCTTGCCGCATCAATAAATGCCATAGGTTTGATTGGTTCGGCTAGAGGTGGGAACTCACAACCCGGACACAATATAAATCCCCTAGGATTATCTATTCCCTGTTCAATATTCTCTTTACACAATTGGACGACTTCTTGGTAGGATTTTGTTTGTATTGATGGCGGGTCAACGTTACCTCCAATAATATCGTGAGTACCAAATTTTTCAATTTGTGTTTTAAGTGGTGTTTCTGGGCCAAAAATCCAAGCGTATATTCCTTTCCAATTTAGAGACTCTCTCATCTTTATGTAGTATGGAATATTTAGATTTTGATCTGCACATGGGTGCATCAAAGTCACAGGAATATCAAATTCTCTTATTTTTTTATGAACTTTCATCATATAAGGAAATGCAAACTCTTCAAATTTCTGAGGCGATATCACTGTATTTGCTTCTACTGGGCCTCCATCAAAAACTACACACTTATCTGCGCCGTATCTATTGACAAAGTACTCAATTTGATTGATAAACATCTGACTAACTTTATCAAGTAAAGCATGGGCAGACTTAGGTTCAGTTTTCATCCATTTTAAAAACTTTGTAGTATCTGCAACGACAGCAGCTGCAGTAAAGACACTACCACCTTGGAATATACCAGGCATTCCCATTTCTACACAGCGATCACATAATTTTTGGGCTTCTACAAATCCTCCAACAGGTTTATCTGAATCGGGAACTTCAAGTTTATCTATGTCCCCTATCTCATTGACTGGATGTTCAATAACGTACGGTGCACTGTGACCTTCCCCATATGGAAATCCAATCTTTCCGCCAAACTCCCATGGGCCACATGATGCATAACCATACATAGGTGTTTGCTCATACCCATAAAGCCTCATCGACATAAATTGAGCTTCAAAAGATTTATTTCCATCTGCATAGAGGTCACCTAAAGGCATACCTACTATTTTAGTACAAAATCCCAAAATAAAAGGAATTACGGGTACTCTATCTGGTTTTTCGCCCATCAATACCGCTTGAAATCTTTCAGGAGGGGTCATTTTATCCATTTTATCACGCTCCAACTAATTTTTTGGAAACTTTGACAGCTTCAACAGCGTCTTTTCCATAACCATCCGCACCTATCTTGTTTGCAAAATCATTATTTATAGGTGCACCACCTATAACAACTTTGGCTTTAGCAGTGTTTTCTTTTAATTTTTTTATTACTGGCTCCATATACATCATGCTAGTTGTCATTAAAGCTGATATTGCGACTATATCTGCATCTTCTTCAATAGTTTTCTTAACAAATGTGTCCACAGGTACATCCTTGCCAACGTCTATCATGATAAATCCTGCAACTTCAAGCATCATCTTAACTAGATTTTTTCCTATATCATGTATGTCGCCTTGGGCTACCCCTATTATTACCTTAGCAGGCTTTTTAGCCGATGCATCCACTTTTAGATGTGGTTTTAAAATGTCGATTGCGGCATACATAGCATCAGCAGACAACAAGATTTCTGGAACAAACATTTCTTTGATTTCATATAGATCACTAACTTTTGCCATTCCTTTGTTACATCCTTTCATTAGGGATTCATAAGGGTCAATTCCAACCTCAAGGGATTTTTTTGCTAANCTCTTCGCTTTTGACTTCATCACCNTCTATNACAGCTTTAGCCANACCTTCAAGAATTTCTTCTTTTGATACCATACTAACACCTAANATTTTTAAAATANTTATCCGATTAAATTTGAGTTTCCTAACTTATAAACCTAATCAATGGATGGAGGCGCCATCCCTATGNTAGACGATNATAAAAACAACGATTAATATAAATAAGTAATACATTAATTATAGTTTGATGACACTTCAAGAAGATCTTGAAAAAGTCCTTGACATNCTAAATAGATTAAAAGNNGAGGAAGGAGNCATAATNGTAGAAGGTCAAAAAGATATTGAATCACTTGTTAATCTTGGGATAAAAAATAGGATTATTAATGTCTCGCAAAGGAATATTTTTGATGTTATTGATGGCATCAAAGAAAAAGAAGTTATAGTTTTAACAGACTTTGATAAAAACGGNTCATCCCTATTTAAAAAATATGTTAAAGANCTCAATTCATCTGGAAAAAAAGCTNTTACATTATACTATAAAGAATTAAAGAAATATTTGAAGAANTATATTGTAGGGATTGAACAGATATATCCTTTTCTTCAAAAAAGAGATTTAATAGAANATAATAGTGAATACGATTGGTAATAAGAANTAAGTATAGACTGACTATTAGAGTTTTTATATCAGCATCTCAAGCCATTAAAAGGAGAAATATTTTTACAAGATGAGCTTAATATGAAGGAGGAAATATATTTTTTATCTAAAAATACCTTAAAATACCATGCTTCTGTTTAAAATTAAGGCCAATTTGAACTTAAATCGTGAATTTATTATCAAACAGAAAGACATTTTAACTTTAGGCTATCAATTTAATATGTAGGGTAGAAGAGCAGGATTGAGATGGATGGGGCAGATAAAAATAATTGTTGAAAAGCATATTGACGGGTATGTGGCGTATCCTATTGGACTGAAGGGCATTGTAGTTGGTGAAGGTAATACTTATGAAGAAGCCTTAGCGGATGTTAAATCTGCGATTCAGTTCCACATAGAAACATTTGGAAAGGATGCGTTTATTGAGGAAGATATTATAGAAACTTTTATTGCTGAAGTGGTAGTCTAGTTGTCTAAATTTCCTATAGATGCTTCAACAAGGAAAGTAATCAAAACTTTTGAATTACTTGGATTTGTAGTTGTTAGAGAAGGGAATCATATCTCAATGATAAGAGAAAATGAAGACGGCACTAAGACTCCCCTGACTATACCAAATCATGAGAAGATTAAAAGCTCCACTTGAGAATAATATGCCGGCAAGTTGGAGTTTCTAGGGACGAGTTCATAATGGCATATGAGAATGTTTGATCTGATTTACTATACTTTAGTCTTAACCTAGATCTGTATCTAATTGCTCCTATCTTTATTTATGTGAAGAATTATTGTTTATTTTTTATTTTAAAAATTAAGTTGGCCCTAACTTTAAGGCCAAATAGATTATAACTAGAATATATTTTAGAAAATCTATCTTATTAATTAAAATATGGTAAAAATGGCCTAATTTCAATACGCATTGGTAATAAAAAGAAGTGCGGTCGCCGGGATTCGAACCCGAGTTGCGAGCTTGGCAAGCTCGCGTGCTAGCCACTACACTACAACCGCATTTTAAAGAGTATTTTTCTACTCCTAAAAAATATATATAAAGGTTTTGGTCATTTTTTTCTAAGCTTTTAGGCAAAAACTTTTAATGATTACTACAATTAAGAGGCTGTGGAAACTACTTTCGTGCTTGTGCGCTCTGAATCTTTTGATAAGATCCTAACTTCATTGTCTGACATGAAGAGATATGGCGATCTTAAAATAATCGGAAAACCTAAAGTAATTCCTGAAGAATTCTCAGAAACAATTCTGAAAAAAACTTTGAAAGAGGAAGTTAAGATAAAATTCAAAGCAAATGTCATAGCATCAGTTGAAGGGGAAGGCGGTCTTATAATTGACAGATTGCGAAGTATACATCCACCTGCGCATATGATTGCAATAACAAAAAAGAATGAACTTTATTTCCTAATCCAAAAATCCCTTAAAGATTTTAACAATCTAAAAGGGTACACAAATCCCAAGGTGAATCAATGAAGGTAATTGCATCCGGAACATTTGATAGATTGCATGAAGGGCACAAACACTTCCTCATGTCAGCATTTAATTTAGGGCATGTCTACATCGGGCTTACTTCTGATACCATGATTAAAAATAAGGAATATTCTGACAGCATTCAAAACTATGAAGATAGAAAAGACAAATTGATTCAGTATCTTTCTAGCGAAAATAAAAATATAGGCGATGATTACCAAATAATAAAAATTGATGACAGGCTAGGGTTTGCTGTTGAATCAATGGATGCAGACGCCATAGTAGTTACGTCTGATAATATAATGGCGGCAGAGGAAATCAATGATGCCCGTGCAGAGTATGGGCTTTATCCACTTAATATCATAAAAGTTGAGCTAATTTTAAAGGACAATAAAAAAATATCTTCTACAGATCTAAGAAGGGAAGAAAAAGATTAATCTTTCCTCCAGAAGTCCCCCTTGTAAGCATTTGTTGCAGGGCACCCAAGGCACCTACCTGACTTATAATAAGGACACCCATCACAATCAAGATCACATCCTCTTTCACTTTCTAAAGTGATTCGTACAGGCATAACAAAATCTTTTACAGGGCTCACAACTATATTAAAATCGACTTCTTTTACATCAGGATTTAATCTCAAATGATAGTCGACTATAGATTCAAGCGTTGCGATATTTTCCCCCATAAAAAGAAGGGTCATATTATATCTACCTGACACCATCAGAGCATTAATGAAAAATGGGCACTTAGAAAACGTTTCAATTATACCTTGAGAGTTCTTTGCTGCAATCTCAACCTTGGCAAGAAAAAGATTAACTTTTTTAAAATTCATACCTACGATATGAGAAAGTATCCCTCTATCTTTCAATTTCTTTATTCTCATCCCCACTGAAGGCTGGGAGAGGCCGATAATTTCAGCAATTTCACTCTGAGATATTTCAGGATTTTTTTGAAAAAGAGTTATTATTTGCCTATCCTTTTCGTCTAGCCGGATATTACTATTCATTTTATCACCTATATTATAAGATATGTTTATATACTAATAAATCTATCTATACAATATAATAATATTTGTATTGGCTTATATCTTATTTGAGCATAACTATATAAAATTGCGGCCTTAATTTAGAGGTGTGAGTTTATGAATGGTGTTTTAAGATTCGGTGTTTCAATCCCCCCTGATCTTTTAGGTAAATTCGATAAGATCATTGAGGCAGAGGGATACGACAGCCGCTCTGAGGCGATTAGAGACATGATAAGGGGGTACATCGTAAAACGCCAATGGATATCTGGGGAGGAAGACGCTGTTTGTACGATATCTTTAGTCTATGATCACACAAAGAGGGGGATTGTTGAAAAGATAACAGACGTTGAACATCACCATATCAAGGAAATTGTTACAACTTCTCATGTACACCTAGATGAAGAGAATTGTCTCGAAGTTATTATTATTAAGGGAAATAGTGAGAAAATTAGAGATTTTGCCAGATATATCCTATCTATCAAAGGCATAAAACACGGGGACTTTATTATAGTGTCAACTGGAAAAGGTATCGAGTAGACGATTTATGAAGAAACTAATTCTCATTGCTATTTTTTTATTCTTATTAATTTTGGTAGGTAATTCTGAACTTTTTGATAAAACAAAAATCAAAGGAACTTATGTTGTATTTACCGTCGATACTGAATATGATTTTCCCCCAATACTTAACACTGAAAGAGGCATTGATGAAGGGATTCCTATAATACTGTCCATGTTTGATCAACATAATGTGAAGGCCACTTTCCTCACTACAGGTGAATTAGCCAAGAATAGGCCAGAAATTATAAAGGAAATTCATGACAAGGGGCATGAGGTGGGTTCACACAGCTATCACCATAAATCAATAAAAGCTATGACAAAATCTGAAATAAAAAATGAGATTGTTCTTTCATCTAATGCCATTGAAAATGCCATAGGGATACGCCCAGTTTCCTTTAGAGCCCCTGGGCACAGTGCATGTAATGACTTAATGACTTTACTTCAAGAAAATGGATATCTAGTGGAAGCTTCGGCTGAAAAAATTAATTCCTACCCTTACCATCCGGATGAGAACAATTGGATTTCAGAAGGCAATATGAGTATTCTTAGGGTGCCTGTTTCACATACACCATCATACTTTTACCCCCCAACAACATACAATAGACCATGGATTGATTGCTTCAATAAGGCAATAAGCTCTCAATCAGATAAAAATCCAAAGATAGTTGTCATAGGGCTTCACCCGTGGGAGTTTGTTAAACTTGAAGCAGATGAGAAATATCAAAGCTATATTAGGGCATGTGGAAATTATACCATTGAAAACGTGACTTCACTTTTAGACTATTTGGATGGGCAAGATGTCACTTATGTCACTTTAGAAGAGCTTTATCATGTTCTAACAGATTAGGGCTAAAATATGCCTTCCCTTAACTTTTCTTCAATTTTTAATATTTCTCTTATTCGATTTTCACCGTTGATTTCCTGTATGTATTTATTTGTTTCTGGGGGCACAAGATTATCCCATTTTTGATTCATCGAAATTCTTTTCCTAATTGAAGTACCATTGAGTTCATCTTTTTGATAAAATTTAACTTCTGATGTTTTGTATCCCCTTTTTTCCCAAAGTAATCTAACTAAATTATTATTAGTATATACTTTTTCAAATGAAGGAAAAGTGTCAATAATATTATCTACCCACAAAGAGTTACTTTCCATATTGGGGCTTGATAGGACTATTACCCTATTTCTTAACTCTTTTAGAGAGCGTAAAATCATTTCAATTCTCTCTCCACTAGAAAACGGATTTGATATGGTGTAAGATAATTGCGAAGCGGCAACACATACTATAACTTCATCTTCGTTTTTTAGTATGTCTTTAATAACCATATAATGGCCGTTATGAAACGGCTGGAATCTACCTATATACAATCCCCGGCCCATTTTATCACTTCAAACTTTCAAACAATGACCCTATCATTAGCGGCAGTATCACAGTTGCGTCTCCTTCTATTGTGATAAACTCTGCGTCCTCTCTTACTTTTCCCCAAGAAATTGCTTCCCTAATTCTAGCCCCTGAAAGAGAGCCGTCCCATTCAGGTGCAGTTGTGATATATACGGCGTAATCTAATCCCCCTCTAAATTGATTCCACCATATAGTGTGATGTTTTGATATGCCTCCCCCAATCATTAGAGCGCCACTTTTATCAGAAGAATATATAAAATCACTTATCAGATCTTCATCTTTCATAATGTTTACATTGAAATCTTTATGCCCATCCTGCCAGAAGTAATAAAGCTGCCATCCCCATGATCCATCAAGCGGCCCTGGTAAAACCATGGGTATCTTATTTTTATAACACCAATATACAATAGAGTCTTCCTTATTTTTTTCAACTTCCAAGGATTTCCCAAATTCCCATATCAATTCGTGAGTTGAAATATCCCTTATCCCTCTGTGATACAGCTCTTCCACTAAGCACCTGACTTTATCCTCTAGAATTTCTGAGTATGATTCATTAGGTATCAATACATTCCCTTCCCTGTTTATCCCTTCTCTGTGGAGTTCTCTATCGTCCATTTCAAAGGACCCCTGATAGTAACTCCTATAGATCCTTGCGATATCATGGTCTAAAGTACCGGTAGTTGTTATCACCATATCAAAGATTTTATTTTTTAGAAGATCTTTGATTATCCCCCTTGTTCCAGTTGCAACTAAGGATGCAGGAAAAGAAAGAATTCTTTTACATTCTTTATCCTTTACCATATTCTCCAAAATCTTAGAACCGTCCCCAACTTTTTTTGCAACATACCCCCCAGAAAGCGTCATTTGATAAGTAAGGTCTTTTATGCCCTTAATTTTACCAAGGTCAATATCCTTTACAACTTCTCGTTTCATGACAATGACATTGCCAAATTATCTTAAATAGCTTTTCAATAACTTTAAATATCATTCGTCTAACTATTTTTATGGAATTTAATATCCTCATCTGTGGAGTCGGCGGGCAGGGAACAATTCTTGCATCATATATCCTTGGAAATGCAGCATTAAAAGAAGGATACAAAGTCAGACTAGGTGAAGTTCATGGAATGGCCCAAAGAGGAGGATCTGTTGTTTCCCATGTCAGAATGGGCGATGAAGTTTACGGATCAGTTATCCCACAAGGAAAAGCAAATATAATAATGGCATTTGAACCACTTGAAGGATTACGAAATATCTCTTACCTAAAAAAAGATGGCGTAACAATACTAAACACAGAAAAAATAAATCCCATTTCAGTATCGCTTGGGGAATGCGATTATCCATCAATTGAGGAAATAATAAGTTCACTTTCAGAAAAAGGTAAAGTCTATCACTTTAATGCAACTGAAATGGCTAAAAAATTAGGCAGTCAAATAACAATGAATATGGTCATGATTGGGGCATTATCATTTCTTGAAACTCCAATAAAAAATGAAACTCTTTTAGAAACTATAACTTCCATCCTGTCCAAAAAACTTGAAATAAACTTAAATGCCTTTGAAATTGGTAGAAAAAAAATGGAGATTCTAATTTAACTCAAATTCTCCGATTATACTCTCTCCCGCTTTTACTTTATCCCCCACCTTTACAATTGTTGTTATCTTGGAAGGATAAATTAATACTACTTGTGATCCCAATCTTATCATACCTATTTTATCCCCTATATTCAAGGCTTGGTCCAAATCAACATAGCAGTTTATTCTTCGTGCAAATGTACCGGCAATCTGAATTGTCACCGTCCGTATTTTTCCGTCTATTACAATGATATTTCTTTCATTTTCTACCAAAACATCCCCAAATGCAGGGAGATATTTTCCTTCAATATATATGATATCAACTACTGCACCTGAGATAGGTGACCTATTCACATGAACGTCAAAGGGCCCCATAAAAATGGAAATCATTGTGTAATCTGTGTCAATGTACTCTTTTAATTCAGGTAAATAAATTCTTTTACCGTTCTTCACTGTGAAAGGAACTTCTCCTTGGTATACTGTATCAATGGAAATCACTTTACCATCTGCAGGAGATACTATAATGTCATTTTCTGTAGGAATAATCCTTTTTGGATCTCTATAAAAAATAACCCCAAAAATAATTAGTCCGATTAAAATTAGACTTAGAAAAACAGCTGCTTTTTTCTTAAATTGGGCCACCACAAATGTTAAAAACATAGGCACTTATTTAAAATTATCGTGATTGGTGTTCAACTAACGAAAACTATTATAAGCTATAGATATTGAATATTGTTTGTTAGACCTAGAGGTGATTTAATAGTCTTCATAGAAAAAGTCACAATGAAAGGATTCAAATCTTACGGTAATAAAACGTTGACACTTCCTCTTTCAAAAGGATTTACATGTATTGTAGGCCCTAATGGAAGTGGGAAGTCAAACATAACTGATGCAATTTGTTTTGTTGTTGGAAGAATATCTGCAAAGTCAATGAGAGGAGAGAGGCTCTCAGACTTGATTTTCAATGGAACAGATGATGAAAAAAAAGCTGAAGAAGCAATTGTTTCTATTACTTTTAACAATGAAGACGGTGGATTTCCCCTCGAAGAAAAAAAAGTTACTATTTCTAGAGCAGTTAATCAAAAAGGAGAAGGAGAATACAGGGTCAATGGAAAAAGAGCAACTAGATCTTATGTTTTAGATATTTTTTCATACGTAGGTGTTAGGCCGGATGGGCATAACATAGTGATGCAGGGGGATATTGCTCATTTTATTAACATGAACTCTGTTGAGAGGAGAGGTATCATAGAAGAAATATCTGGGATATCGGAATTTGATGACAAAAAAGACAAAGGATTGAGAGAACTTGAGAAGGCCCAGGAAAACATTACAAGAGTAGAGCTTGTAATCTCTGAAGTTAAAAGTCGCCTGGATAGACTACTTAGAGATAAAAAAGATGCTGAAAGATATCAAGAGATAGATAGAGAAATTAAAAATAAATGGGCTATTTATTATCATAGTAAATTAAAGGAGCTAGAAGATACAAAGCTCAAACTTGAAACAAACATAGAAAAAAGTCAGAAAGACATTGGAGAATTAAGGGCTTCAGTTACAAAAATCATCGAAGACATATCTAACAAAGAAAAAGAACTATTGGAATTAGATGATGAATACAATCGCAAAATGGAAATGGATAGTATTAATATAACTAGAGAAATTGAGAAGATTAAAGGTAACATTTCTTCAATTAATCAGTCAATAGAATATGAAAAAAAGGAGCTTTCTTCAATAAAAAAAGAAATTGATGAGGCCAAAATAGAAATATCCGATAATGAACGTAAAATCAAGGAACTTTTAGATAATAAAGCCAAACTTGAAAAAGAAAGCATGGAAGTTGAATCCACTATTAAATCCAAGGAAGCAGAATATAGAAAGCTTTTGGATTCACTCTCCGGAAAAGATGGTATGTTTCTTAAAATTAAAGAAAGCTTACTGGAAGTCGATAGGAGATTAGAAAAAAATAGAAAGGACTATCTTGCATTAAACAAAGAACTTGATTCTTACAATGCCTCTGTTTCTATCCTTGAACAGGATAAGAGGAGAATAGCATCTGATATTAAAAGAATCGATGATAAACTGCTTGAAATTGAAAAGAAACTAAAAGAAAAAGAATCAAATTTATTGAGTTTTGAATCAAACATTAAAAATAACAATAATGAGAGCTCCATGTTAAGTCAAAAGTATCAAGACTTAAAATCTGAATTATCGCGCATCGAAACTGAATCAAAACAAGCGTTATCACAGTTTGAAAATTTAAAAGCCAGAATAAATGTAAAAAAAGAGGCTCAAAATGATATCACAGGCGGTCAAAAGGCCATTGCAGAAATTTTAAAGGCTAAAAATGATAAACTAATACCTGGTATCTATGGTACTATTTCTGAACTTGGAACCACTAAAGAAGAATATAGCCTTGCCTTAGAAGTTGCAGCCGGGTCTAGACTTACGAATATAGTTGTTGAGAATGACAATGTTGCAAGGGAATGTGTTAAATTCCTTAAAAATTTAAAAGCTGGGCGTGCGACATTTTTACCTTTAAACAAACTTGTAACCCCAAAAATAACGAATGCCCCCAAAACAAAAGGCGTTGTAGGCCTTGCAATTGAGCTTGTAACTTTTGATGAGAAATTTAGAAAAGCGTTTGAATATGTGTTTGGAAGAACTTATATAATCGAAAATATTGATGTTTCTAAAAATATTGAGAATACTAGACTTGTAACATTAGATGGGGATCTTGTTGAATCTTCTGGGGCAATAACTGGAGGATATTACACAAGAAAAAAATTCTCTGTTTCTTTTAACATNGAAGAGGATAACATTTCTTTGATAGATTTGGAGAAGAAGTTATCTGGATATGATTCTAAAAAGCAATCATTAAAAAAAGANATTGAGAAAATTGAAGAAAATCTGAAGACTCTTAGTATCAAGAAAGCAGAATCTTCNACAGGAATAACTACGATCAATAANGAAAAAGTAGAACTAACNAAGGAAACAAACTCTTTACTAAAAGATAAATCTCTACTCGATAAATCTATNGAAGAAATAATTAACAATCTTGAAAAACAAAAGAATCTTTATTCAANCACAAAACTTAAAATTGACCCTATTTTAAAAGAAATAAGCAATCTAGAAAAAGAAAAGGCTAATGTTGAGAAAGGTATAGAAGACTCTGCAGCCGGGGATATTGGAGAGGCGCTAGAACTAGATNTNACAGAACTTAGAAAAAATTATTCTGACATGGCATCTCAGATATCTCACATTAATTCTACTCTTGAATACCTAAAACAGTCAAATATTAAATCCTCTGAAAAAATTGATTCAAAGAAACCCCAAGAAGAGCTTCTATTGAAAAAAATATCTGAATTAGATGCTAGTTTAAAGGATATCAATGGGACCCTAAAAGAAAAAGAGAAAGAGGACACTTCTATTAAAAATGAATTATCCTCATTCAATCAAAAAAAGAAAAATCTTTCAACTGACACTGCAAACCTTAGAATTAAAAAAGACACTAAAACAGAAAAAATATCTAAATTAGAATCCGACCTTAACGTATGGGCTTCTGAAAAAAAGACAATAGTTGAAGACATANCGGAATTTTCTAGACATGCATCTNATTATGAGCCGCCACAAGAATTTTCCAAACATCCTGATAAAGTCAAAATTGAAATTGAATCCTTGGAGAGAGAAAGAGAAAAACTGATGCCTATNAATATGAGGGCAATTTTAGAATTTGAGGAAGAGGAAGGAAGGTACAATACTCTAAAGCTTAGAAGAGACACCCTTATAGATGAGAAGNATGCAATATTAAATTTCATTAGTGAAGTTGAAAAAGAAAAATCAGAAGTTTTNCTTAAAACATTTAATGAAATAGCTTCAAACTTCTCAGAAATATTTTCTGAAATATCCCCTGACGGAACAGCACAACTTCTCCTTGAAGTAGANGATAATCCTTTCGAGGGGGGNGTAATAATAGATGCCAAACCTTTAGGTAAAAATGTAAGAACTGCCGTTGCCCTAAGNGGAGGGGAAAAGGCAATTACTGCATTATCTTTAATNTTTGCCATCCAGCGACACAAACCATCTCCTTTCTATATACTCGATGAAGTTGATGCAAANCTTGATGATGCAAATGTGGAAAGAACAGCTGATATGATAAAAAGACAGGCCGAAAAGACTCAATTTATTTTAATAACCTTGAGAGAAGGAATGATGTCACGAGCAGATAGATTGTTTGGNGTTTCAATGTACAAGAAAGGCCTTTCTTCAATGGTGGCACTTGAAGTTGAGAAGGTAGTTAGCCAGGAGGAGGCATTAGCCTGATCCAAGAAGAGGTCCTAATCCCTGAAATAGGGCCAATAGACGTTCTTATGGACCTTGTTCTTTCAAGGGAGATAGATCCTTGGGATATTGATATAATCGACCTCACAAACAAGTTTTTAGAGAGAATCAGAAAACTAAAAAATCTTGACTTAAGGATTTCAGGTAAGACAATACTCACTGCATCTATCCTCTTAAGGATGAAAAGTGAACAGCTAATGAAAGAAGAGCAAAAAGAAGAGATAGATGATGAATTTTTTGATTTTTGGGAAGATATCGAAAATGCCGAATTTGAGATTGATGAAATTAAGCCACCATTAAGAAGGAGAAATGTTGGCAAAATGACCCTTCCAGAACTTTTTGAAGCTTTAATTGATGCTTTGGAGGAGGGGGAAAAACCCAAAAGAAAGATCATAGCCAAAGTCGGCCCTCAACTTTATCAAATAGATGAAATAAAGGCGGACATACGAAAACAGGTAGAAAAACTCTATCAATACCTATTGGAGCTAAAGAATCTTAACGACACAATTTATTTTAAAGACCTGCTTATCGAAAAAACTACAAGAGAGGTAGCAAGACTATTCCTTTACATTTTGTTTCTATATAGCGATAAAAAGATAGAGATCCTGCAGGAAGTGATGTTTGGGGAAATTCTCATTAAAGTTCTGTAATCTTCTCAATAAAACCCATTTTATAAAGTTTGTAAAAAGCCGAAATATCAAAAAGTTTTGGAATTTCTTTTTCTGTTACCTGGCCTTTCATATGCATTACTTGTATTACATTAATTTCCTTTTCAGAAAATTCACCAGCCTCCCTTAAATAGGCAATATCAAATGACTTACCTTCCTTCGAAAGCATATATATATTTTTGAATTTTTTCTTTTTGAATCCACCTTTTGGCAATATCGAAAGGATAAATAGGACAGCTGTAATCACTGAAGTTACCTTTAGAGCTGGCCGTATTACATTAAGAATATCCTCCCTTATAACTTCCTTATATGTTGAGGACACTTCTATGTTGACTGAAGTATTTGTTGCAAGCAAGGGTTCTGTTTCAAAAATAAAATAATAAACTTTTGTCTCTTTTGGTACAAAAGGGAAGTCCAATTTGTCTTTTTGATAAAAGAACTCTAAAGGCCTAAGGCTTTCAGGATCTTTTTGCCACATTAAAAATCCACTTGAATCTGTTAAGGATATATCGATTTTACTAGAAGAAGAAAGCAATATTTGATATATCTTCTTACCTTCTAGGGGGATGTTGAAATATCTTGGATTATCACTAGAAATAAAAAAAGTATCGCTAAACTCGATTTGTTTGATATCCTTTTTAATAACTTTTTCTTGGCCGGTGTAATAAACATATAATAGGGGCAACTCTATAAAAAAAACTACGAAAAAGAATATTATTAAATAGTTATACCTCATCCCCCGCACCCCAAAGCATTTCAGAGCTCATAAGCCTCATCATCTTTTTTCAGATTAGCTTTCTCATCACGCAAATCATATACCGTTAGAAAATATATAAACTTTATTAAAAAATTAGTTTTGGCGCTTATTATCAGGTTTTCTTTCGTGGACAAGCTCAAGGATATCCTCTACATCCTTTGAAGATTTGATTTCTTTTTGGGTGAGTATGGGAACACCTTTGATACTTTCTTTTACCTTTTTTGCGTCCACAACAAACATAGCATCTTTTTCGGTAATATCCGATATACTTGCTACAATTTCCGCTTTTTTTTCAAATATATAGGTCTTGGTATTTGATATTCCAGTTATTAGAATCTCTCTTTCTTTTAGTAGAGCATTAAAAGGAGTCCTCTTTGTAGGGAAAACTTCAAAACCCTTGTTGCTTAAATCGCCAAATACTGTTTTTTCAAGATCAGACCTTGCAGCTTCAACAGGGCTTTCATGAATAATCTCACTTTCCTCTTTGCCCCCAACTTTTATTATATAAATTGGTTTTGTTATGCCTATGTCTAGCTCCTTTTCAATCTTTAGAACAGAGTCAACACTTATCCTCTTCTCTAAATTCTCAAACTCGTAGATAGAGCTTTTTGACACCCCTATTACTTCAGCTAGATGCCCTATAGACATGCCCCTCTTTTCTCTCTCTTCTTTAATCAAATTACCATCCACCTCCACAAAGAATCCGCCTCTATCAGCATATACCAGTGGAGGATTACCTTCAACGAAAAGATCAACGAGCGTATCAAGAGAAATACAATTAATGTTATGTCTTGAGTATACTGTACTGTTCCCAATGGGCCCAAGTTTTGTCTTTATACCAACTACTAATGGTGTCGCCTTAAGAGCTTTAGAGAGAATTTTAAGATCCCAAGCGTGTTCTTCAGAAAATGTATCAAGATTTACCAATGCCTTAATAATTAGAACTATAAGATTTCTTCTTGCAACAACATCAAAAGAGCACTGAATCCTAGACAGAGCTACCTCAAACCCCTCTTTTTTTAATGTTTCAACAATATTTTCTAATAGTTCTGGCTTCTCCATATTACTATACTTAGCAGAAAAGTTATATAAATATATATCTTCTATTTTTTGTGATAATAGGGATTGATGACACAGATTCTGTCAATGGAATGTGTACAACGTATATTGGAACCCTCATTGTAGAGGCTATAAAGGATATAGATAGGAACTTAATTAGAGAGCTCCCTAGATTATTGCGTTTGAATCCAAATAACCCCTATAAAACAAGGGGAAATGGTGCAGTTTCAATTAGAGTAAGGGAAAATATTGATCCCAAAATAGTAGATAAAATTAAATCTGTTTCATTTGATATAATTACTAAATATTCTGAATCTGGCGATAACACAAATCCTGCAATAGTCTTCCTTGATGACAGCCTAATCACAAAAGAAACTACAGTATTTGCTGAAAGGGCTCTTCATGAAATGCTTTCCATTGAGGAAGCGATCTCTTTACTAAACAAAATTGGGGCTGAGTATGAATTTATAGGGAATGGAAGAGGATTAATTGGAGCTTTGGCCTCATGTGCATTAGAGCTAGAGGATTTTACATATGAACTAATAGTATATAGGAGCCACAACAAAAGGGGGAAAAAAGTTGTGAGTGAGGAAAGCGCCATCCAAATAGAAAAAAACTATTCACCAAGAATATTTTCAAGTTATGACTTTGAAAACAATAGAATGGTAATTTCCCCACACTCTGACTGCCCAATCCTTTACGGATTAAGAGGCGAATCCCCAGATATTTTGTTAGAAGCTGCAAATCAAATTAAATCTGAGCCCCCATTCAAAAGAAATCTTTTTGTTACCAATCAAGGTACAGATATGCATCTTGAAGCAAAAAAGATTGATGAAGTTTTGCCATTCTCATCAGTCATCGTAAAGGGCGTTATCTCTAAAAATCCTTACACTGTTCTTGGCGGGCATGTATTCTTTGAAATATCAAATGGTAAAAAAATCCTATGTGCTGCATATGAACCTACCAAAGGATTTAGGAACACAATAAGAAAACTATCAAAGGGGGATTTAGTAGTAGCGTACGGCGGTGCACTAGACACTGAATATGGGCTTACAATAAATCTTGAAAAAATAGAAGTACTAAACTTAGCTGAAATTTTAAAGAGCGAAAAACCAATATGCCCTGTTTGCGGTAATCAGATGAAATCAATAGGAAAAGGTAAGGGGTACCGCTGTAAGAAATGCCACACAAAAAACAAGGACTCTTCCGCTGTTCCCATCGACAGAGACATAAAAGTAGGTCTATACGAAGTACCAATCTGTGCAAAACGTCACCTATCTAAACCCATTTTGCGCTATGGCAGAGAGAGAAATTTTGAAGAAGAAAGATTTAAATTCGACTATACTAAGTTTGATATAAAATTTGAAGGGATATAATGTTTTTTACTGCATCTGAAGAGGATATTAAATCAGGTAAAACTACTGATTTTTATTTTATCAACACAAAAAAAATTTTAGAAAAGAAGAACATAAATAAAAACGTCGTCGTTGAAGTAACTGCCTCGAGTCTTCCAGATAATTACAGATGGGGGATACTCTCTGGTTTATATGAAGCGCTTTTGCTACTTGAAGGATACAATATTGATGTAAGTGGCCTTAATGAAGGGTCTCTTTTTTATCCACAAGAACCAGTTCTCACAATAGAAGGGAACTATAAAGAATTTTGTGACATCGAAACTGCTTTATTAGGTTTCTTATGTCAATCATCAGGGATATCGACTAAATCGGCTAGACTAAAAAAAATAGTTGGAGACAAACAAATACTAAGCTTTGGCGTTAGAAGGATGCATCCTTCAATTGCACCAATGATAGATCGAGCAGCATATATAGGCGGATTAGATGGTTTTTCATGTATAGGTGCAGAAAAAATCACTGGTAAAAAAGCTTCTGGAACAATGCCACATTCACTAATGTTAATGATTGGAAACTCAAAAGAGGCCTTTGTTTCTTTTGATGAAATAATTGATAAGCAAATCCCAAGAATAATGCTAGCTGACACCTTTTGTGATGAAAAAATAGAAGCGTTAATTGCCGCAGAAAATGTGAAAAATCTTTCCGGCGTGAGGCTTGATACCCCAGGGTCTAGAAGGGGCAATATGTCCAAGATAATTCAAGAAGTTAGATGGGAGCTTGATATTAGGGGGTATAAAGATGTCAAGATATTCCTTTCAGGCGGATTAGACGAAGATTCATTTAAATCAATTAAAGACGCAGATGCTTTTGGTGTGGGGACTTCAGTCTCAAATGCCAAAACAATTGACTTCGCACTCGATATTGTTGAAGTCGATGGAAAACCTTTTACTAAAAGAGGCAAATTAAGCGGCAAAAAAACTGTTCTTCGATGTCCAAAATGTGGAAGTGGCAAAATAACATATGGCAAAACAAATGAAAAATGTGCATGTGGAGAAAAAATGAAATCTATTCAGATAAATTTAATGAAGAAAGGAAAAATATTAGTTGACTTCGAAGATGCTTCAAACATAAGATCGAATGTATTAAATCAAATCAGTAAAGTTGAGCTCTAATGAAGATTTTACTTGCCACCGCATGTGGAGCAAAAAAAAATAAAGGTAGAATGCCAGCAATTGACCTCTATAAATCTTCAAGGATTAAAGCTGTTAATAATAGGAGAGATGGTGCAGATTTTGCAGTATTAAGTGCCAAATATGGCCTTATCTACCCTGATAGGGTCATAAGAGATTATGAGAAAATACTTGATTCAAAAGGAGTTAAAAAACTCATTCCCCAAGTTACAGAATTTATTAAGATCTATGATCTCATAGTCTTTTTTAAAGGAGGATCTAGGGGGGAGTATAGGGATCTAATAAAAAGTGCATCGGAAATGGCAAATAAACCACTTGTAATGATAGGAAATAGAAATCAAGAGGATATTGGAAAGCTTGAGGAACTATTACTTAGATGCACAAAAGGGGATTTAGAAAAAATAAACGATATCGCACCTTCAATTGAAACTTACAATATATTATAGAAAACTATATTAAATCACACCAGATTTAATTTTTTATGAACCCTCTCCTTATTAATCCATTTCGAGAGGAGGCAAAAGAGTACCTTGGAATTAGTTTTGATGAAGTTTCACAAGAACTCTTAGATTTTGGAATCAACAAAATTAAAACTGAAGTTGAAGATACTAAGAATAGAAAATACCTCTTCCCTAACAGCCTTGACGAGTCAACTGATATCATTTCATTTTATCTTTTTTGCCAGGCCCTTTCTAAACGACCCTTTTCCAGTGAAACAAGGCTATTCGCTTCAATCTGTTCAAAAATATATAAATCAAGATTAGCAGAAGAGCTGATAATTGAAAAGGACAACAAAGAAAAAAAAGAGGCGATCATTGAATNTGTAAGGGGAATAATAGACGTTATACCATTTCGCATACCTGATATTAACAGAATTCTTGAATATCGGGCAAAAAAAAGCAGAGGGATTGTTGAAGGAGAGCCATTTTTATTAATCAAAGAAATTGANCTTAGAATTACAGATGAAATAATTAAGGATCTAGAAAAACTTGGCTACATCAGAATATCAGGGGAGTCAAGAGATCCAAGACTTTTTCCTGAATACTATTTTATTAAATGGACNGATGTTGAGACATTAGTACAATATACAGATAGCTATCTCATTAACGGTTATATTTTAGTNAACAATAGCAAATTTCTAAATGCCTTCATGAAAAAAATGGAGCAGAGAATTTTAATCTACATCAAAAACACTGCAGAAAAGACAAAAGACCTAAAAGTTACAGTATATGATGAAATTTTCAAAGAAATATCTAAAATATCTGGTTCCTTATCTGAAATTGAAATACAATCAGAGGAATTAAATCCTGAAGTGTACCCCCCTTGCGTGATTAAAGCATTGTCTGGTGTTGGGGCGGGGGATAGAAATTATGCAATCACCCTATTCTTATCTTCCTTTTTGTCATATTCGAGGATAATACCTTCAACTAGGATATTCTCAAAAAATGAAAAGCCATCTCTAAATGAAACACAAATTAATATTTTAATCAATGAAGTAATTCCATTGATACTATCTGCTGCTAACAAATGTAACCCCCCCTTGCTAGAAGATCAACCCCAAGAAGAATTAAATATTTATTACCACCTCGGATTTGGTCTAGCCTATCCCACACTAGATAACTTTGGCAGGAGCAAATGGTATTTGCCTCCGGGGTGCGCAAAAATAAAAGAAAGCGCTCCAACGCTATGCGAGCCTGACAGCTTTTGTAAGATGTATTTTTATGAAGTCACAAAAAAAGAAGTTTTTGAAACCCTTAAAGGCAATACACCTGGAGAAAAAATATTGCTTGCATTGAAGGATCGGATGAGAACAATAGATGAAATAATAAAAAAGACGGGATTGCCTGAAGGGGAAGTAAAAAAACAACTCTTAGCATTTGTTAAAAATAAAACAGTGACGGCTAGAAGAATCAATAATCCGTTCATGTACTACTTAAGAAAAAAACGAGCTTTAAAGAGAAAGGCCGATATTATTCCTTAGCTAGATGTCTAAGCCATTAATCTCTACAGGCCTATATGAGAACAGATCACTAAATTCAGTCTTCTCAATCAAACTAAGAATGTTATTTTTACTCCTTCCAACTTGTCTTAGCGTACTAAAAGAATCCATATCCTTTGTTCCAATAATTATAATTAAAAAATTCTCAGATAAGGGAATTGCTATAATTTTATTATTAGTGGTAATAACTGACAAAGCTTCAGGGAGTTTGTTTTCTATCCTCTTAGCAAGATCAATCACGCCCGACATTCTTGCAGCCAGATCTTGATTTTCATCGTTCTGCTCCCTAACAGCAATCAAAAGACCGTCCACACCCATTATAAAAACGTCTTTTATTTTGCTATTTTCTAGACTAAGATTTTTCAGGTGCTTAATCAGGATCTCTTCCCTCATCGGACCACATATCTTTTTGTTATTTGTTACTTATAAATATATTTACAAAATCTATAGATAAATTTAAATCCTAATCTATATAAATTGCCCTATCCTAGTGGAGGCGCTTTATGTCTGAAGAATACGAAGGCAGCGGGAATATAAACTTTAGAAGAGATCTGATTATCCTTATTGGATTCACAATTGGCATAGCTTTGCTTTTAGAATATGCTGGCCTTAATAGAAATCAAGTCATTGCAATTTCAATATTAACGGCAATGGTCGTGGGAACACTTCTGTTTTGGGGATTCAGGGTAGCTATTGCTTTTCTTGGAATATCAACGTTGTTGCTGTCACGGACGCTTGACATAGCGCATCTGATTGAATTTGCGTCACTTGAAGTAATTCTTTTCTTAGTTGGGATGATGACGCTTGTTGGAATGTTGAAAGATGTTGGATTTTTTAGGTGGTTGATGATTAAAATAGTTAAACTTACTAACTTTGAAGCACATCTACTTTTAGTTATTTTTTGTCTATTATCCGCCGTTCTTGCAATGGCCATTGATGAAGTCACCTCTATTATTTTTGTTACTGCCGTTTTGTTAGAAATAACTGATTATTTTGATGTAAATCCTGTTCCTTATGTAATTTCATGTGTTATGGCAACTAATATTGGTAGCTCTGGTACTGTTTTGGGAAATCCAATTGGAATTTTAATAGCAATGAGAGGTAAACTCTCATTTGAAGATTTTATAGTATGGGCATTACCTGTAGCAATGATATCATTAATTGCCACCATCCTCATTGTTTTATTTTGGTATAGAAAAGATGTGGCTCTATTTAAGTCGAAGATTAGATTAAAAATGAGAACAACAGAGAAATTAGCTTTTCAAGACGAATGGGAGTTTGTTCCTAACGTCAAAGAGTTCAAAATTGGTGTTGCGATATTTGTATCAACAATAGCCCTCATAGCCATGCACAAGAGACTTGAAACTTTATTTGACCTCCCCCATAATACCCTTCTTTTGGCTGCATCGTTGATTGGTGCGAGCATGGTAATGATGTGGAAAAGGACAAAAGCCAGAGAATATATTGAAAAGGATGTAGATTGGTGGTCATTAATATTTTTCATGATGCTTTTTGCTAATGCAGGTACCTTGAAATATACAGGTGCAACAGACATAATTGCTCTTAAAATTGCAGGGATTGCAAGTAGTCTCCCAGTTCTTACCACAATATTACTTTGGTTGGCATCTATAGGTTCTAGCGTACTTGATAATGTAGTGCTAGTTGCAGCATTTATCCCTGTAGTCGAAAGTTTTAATAATCTTGGAATTAATACCTTTCCATTATGGTGGGCCCTTTTGTTTGGTGGATGTTACGGAGGTAACATCACTATGGTGGGGAGCACTGCAAATATTGTAGCTTTAGGTATATTAGAAAAGAGAAAGAAATACAGCATGAGATTTATGAAATGGTTAGGTATTGGGCTTATAGTTGGTGGAATCTCAACACTTATAGCCAACATAATACTAGTGTTATTAATTCCATATATGCCAATAAGGTGATAATATGAAAATATTAATGTGTACCGATGGCTCTTTTTATTCTGACAACGCTTTAGCCTATGGGGCACGACTTTTTTGCAATTCTAAGGACCATGAGGTAGTTATACTATATGTTATGCCAGAAGTTCATGAAGAATTCAAATTTTATGAAAGAAAGTTTAACGAGGAAGTAAAAAAATTTAAAGAAGTCAAACTGAAAAATGTTGAAACAGTTGATGATCTTAAAAATATTAAATCGACTGATCTCAGCATCAAAATACTTGAAAATGCTTACAAACTTTTGATGAAATTTGGTTTTGAATCAAAAACAAAGGCTAGAATAGGCAACGCAGCACATGAAATCCTAGCCGAGGCCGATGAAGGAGGATTCGATTTAATAATTATGGGCCAATATGGATTTTCTAAGGCAAAAAAATCAGCCCTAGGAAAAGTTGCTTCTGTTGTTGTAACAAATAGCAAGATTCCAATCCTTATAGTTAAATAATTATTTATTTTTATTTAAATCATAATAGTATTTAATCTTCGCACTGTGCTCAATTACAGTGGTGTGAACATACGCTTCTTTTAAAATTTTCCCAGTTGCAAAAGTACCATGAGCTTTGACTATACACCCTTTGTAGTTTTCAAGAACCCTAGCCGTGTTTTCTGCCAATTCTTTAGTCCCCATACCCCCTGTAACTATAGGTATTTCATTGAAAAATAGTTTTCCTTCAGAATCATAGGGTTTGATTGAAGTATCATTCAAAAGGGATTCTACAACTGCAAACGGGCAGTGGGCGTGTATTATTGCAAGGGCTGGAGTTTTTTTATAGATCTCTCTATGAACAATAGTTTCACTTGACGCTATGAGGTCAAGAGAGGAGTGCTTGTAAAGGTCAACAGTAACGACAGAATCCTCTGTTATCTCATCTAGCATACTGCCACTCCTTGTAATCGTAATACTATCCCCTGCCCTGACACTTATATTCCCAAAATTGGAGCTTAAATAACCCCCCTCTACAAGTTTCTTACCGAACTTAGCTATTTCTTTCCACATAACAATCCCTTCTTGCTCTCCACTTCCAATGACCCAAGTTTTTCCTATAGTTGGAGATACATTATTTATTTGTATTTTAAGCCATTCTGCCTTTTTTTGTCTAAGTCAATTTCTAGAAGTTTTTTTGCATAGAGCAAATAAATCCTTTTTTAAATTAAATTATGTTACTTTAAGAAGTTTTCTTTTTATATGTTTCAGAATTTCCTATTTATATTGGGATTTTCGCAAATTTAAAGCAAATATATAAAAGTGCCTCCAAAAATTGAGATTAGGTAAGACACAGTAATATAAGTTAAGGTCCATTCCCTCTAGACTTTATGTTTAATGTAGGCGTATCGCTATGCTTTGATATATCTAAAATAATGGGGAACGATCAATTTATTTTGATGTAACTCTAACAAATAAGACGGGGAAACTACATGTCGGCAGTATATAAACTAAAGGCGCTACCATTAAAGTCTATTTTCTTAGGGAGGAGGATTAATGGAAAAGAATGAGTTTAGTATACTTGTAGTCGATGATGAAGAGGATATAAGGGAAAATCTGAAAATCATCTTAGAGGCCGAAGGGTATAATATATTCGATGCAGATAGCGGTGAAGAGGCCATCAAAATACTCCAGAACACCAAAATAGATTTAGTACTCCTTGACCTCAAAATGAAGGGCATGTCTGGCGAAGAAACGTTGAGGAAAATAAAGGAACTAAATAGTGAGACAATGGTTATAATCTTAACTGGATATGCGACGCTTGATTCTTCCCTTGAAGCTATTAAATATGGCGCATATGATTACATTAGAAAACCAGTTAGTATAAACGAAATAAAACGTATAGTCTTTAAAGCGTTTGATAGATGGAAGCTGACAATGCTTGTCAAACACTACAATAATGAACTTAAGCAAAGATATGTTAAAAGAAATAAGGAAGTGCTTTCAGTTATCACCCTGTCAGAAAGATTAAGGGATGTCGATTCTCTTGAAAAAGGGGCAAAGCTTGTCGTCGATACAATCTATGAGGTCATTGAATTTGACAAAGTCGTTTTTTACGCTGTCAATCATGAAATCCCAACTGTTCTCAATCAAAGAGGATTTGATTCTAAAAAGTCAAAAAAATTAATTGACATCTACGACAATTACAAAAACAATAACTTTAGCCCATCTAAGGATAATAATTTCTTTTCACCAATATTCTTTGAAAAGGACATAATAGGTGCACTCTATGTTGAAAAGTTGAGCACTCCGCTTGAAAAAGAAGATGAAAATCTCATCACCTTGATATCTGGAGAAATCACCCCCTTTCTTCTGAAGTTCAAATACAATATTGTTACAAACGGAGAAGACGAAGCGCCGTTCCCGATTAAGTATGAAATACCTTCCGGCAGATCATTTATAGTATATGAGAACAAATATGAAAAAAGCTTTGAAATCTTTAAAGATCTAGTAACACACAATATACCTGGACTTGCTATAACTAGGACCCCGCCCGAATCTTTGAGGATAATTTATGACCTTGAAAAGACACCATTCATTTGGTTATCGAAAATCGAAGGCCCGAATACAGTTTCTCCAATATATATAAACAGTATAATGAATTTAATAAAAGACTTTATCGACAATGGAAAAGAATCAGTTATTATTTTAGAGGGGCTTGAATACATAATATCCCAAAATAGTTTTGATATAGCCATAAAATTCATACAAGCTTTACGAGATTTGATTTTAATTGAAAACTCACGCTTGATCATTCCATTGAACAAGGACATGTTCAACCAAAAAGAGATTACACAGATTGAGAAAGAACTAGATGTTTTAAAGCTGAAAAATTAAGAATATCGCATAATATAGCCAAATCTTTTTAAATCTTCTGTAATTATTAGCCTTGATTCAAATGGCTAACAATTTAAGTGATGAAGCTCTTAGAAGGGAGCTATTGAAACTCATTGAAGAAACAAGATCCCAAATACCAAATAGGTCCGAAATGAGGGAAGCAATTGTTGCTAGATCCTTTATTGTATTTGCTTTAGGATGTTTTACTGGGATTGAGATGTATACGATTAATCTTTTCTTGACTTCTAGACTGGAGGTTAGTCTACTGTTCCTAGGCTTATTCTTTGCATTAGGATTTTTAATTGGGATGTTTGTAGAAAAAATAGATTTATTAAAAATAAAATCTAAATATCGTCATTTTGATTATTGATTCTTCAATAATATTTTTGCTATACTTCCATACGCAGGTCTTGTGATTGTTAATCCTATTAAGAGCCCTATTATAGTGGTCACTGCAAACCCTCTAAGCATACCAAGACTTAGATATGCAAGTGGCGCCATAGCACCTATTGTGGTAAAGGCAGAAGTGAATATGATGAAGAAAGCCTGTTCAACCCTCTTCGTTATACTCTTTCTCTTTCTCTTTTCTCCACCCTTTTCCATCAGAGATTCATCTGTAATAACTATCTGGTGATCCACTCCAGTTCCTATTGCAGCTATAATACCTGCCATCGAAGCAAGGTCAAGTGTCCAGTGTATAATTGACGCAATACCTAATATTATGGTAATCTCTGAAATAGATATCATGATTATTGGTATGGAGATGTAGAGTTTTCTGTATCGTATAAAAACAATTGCTGCAACTGCGATGAGTGCTGCAGCCCCTGCAAGCAGTATCTGTTTAATAAACTCTGAACCTAGTGTCGGTGAGATAAAGCTCTTTCCTACGATTTTTGTTGCAACTGGAAGTGCTCCTGACTGAAGGATTATCTTTAACGCTGAAGTTTCTTGAATGGCCTCGCTTTGAGATGGTGATGTACCCTGGATTACATAAGAAGGCGTGGCTGAAGCCTCCCCAGTAGCAAGATTTTCAGAAAGTATGGGGGAGTTCATTAGACCAACAACTCTATTGAAATATGCCCCCTGGCTCTCATTTTTTCCTATAACTTCTCTTTCAACTTTAAAGCCCATCTTTTCAACTTGATTGAAGATGTCCTTCCCAACCTCAGCTTCTGTTGCAAGAATTATTACCCTATCCTTTTTCCCAACGTAGCTCTTTAGAAGTGACGGGATTTCCTGGCCATTATTAAAGCCCATTAATTTAATGTCATCCCCAATCCTCTTTTCAATTGAGAATTTATTTTGTATCTGGGGTATTGAGATATTTGCATCAATCCCTGATAAATTTAAATCTGAGGGCAATCCAGAAAGCGACTTGTACATGACGTTATCCATCAATATAATTGAGTTCGTAGGCCTATCAAGGAACATATCGACAGGGTATCCACCTTTTCCTTTTGCAACTAAAGCAAATGTTTGTCCAGCTTCCTTTGTAATTGTAAAGGGGACATGCCAGCTTATCCCTTCATACGATGATTTTCTTATTTCAGGGGGGTCTACCCTTACAATATCTGATCCCCTAACAGCAACTACGCCATCAATCCTTGCTTCATAAACACCCTGCTCTTGGAGGATTTTTATAACACTAGCTTCCTTCTCAGCTGAGGTTCCAGAAACCTCAACCATTATGTTCGAATCCCCCCANGGCCTAACATTAACATCAGAGATACCAAGCCTGTTTAATCTTAACTCTAGCCTTGTCACTGCATCTTCCATTACGCTAGGGGTAACGGCCCTATCNAGTTCTAGTGTGACAAGCGTTCCACCTTCAAGATCAAGACCTGTGGATATACCATTAAAGTAAATTGTGANNNCNGATAGCAGGACTGCAATAATTAGTATCAAAACTTTGCCNTTTTTTAGAATTTTACTCATTTAGATCGCACCCCTTCTTTTCTCAATACATACCACTTCAANACNCCTGCATTGAAAATCCAGGTCATGATTAGGTCTCCAATCAGACCAAATATTAAAACGATTGCAATGCCNTCTATAACTTCTGAAGTAGAAAATATGTAAAGAGCGGATAAGGCAGCAAGAGTTGTAAGGGTCATCATAAGCCCTGTTCTAAGCGCATTTCTTATGCTTTCATCTATGCTGTCCCCTTTTTCTTTAAGCACCCTTGCAGTGAGAAGGATATCTGTGTCCACAGAATAACCAATCAACATTAAAATAGCAGCGATAGTGTANCTTGATAGGTGAATCCCTGCAACTGACATAAATCCAAGAGCAACTAACATATCTGAAAATGCTACAAAGACAATTGTAGCTGCCGGCACAGGAACTCTAAAAGCTANAAACACTATTATTCCCATCAATAAAAATGCAAATAAAATGGCTTTCATGCCTTGCTGTAAAAAGGATTCACCAAGNGAAGGACCAATATGCTCTACACTNANTTCAACATTGGGGTACCTCTGGTTTAATAAACTAATCAACTGTGTAGAATCAACATCAGGCCCAGTTTCCACAATGAANCCCTCGCCAAGCGGGCTGAAAATCGATCGCACTTTTANTGCTGGATCCCCCAAACTCGTTACAAGGTAATTCTCAAGCTCAGGGGTGTACTTAACGCCCTGAACAGTTGCAAGNGTTCCACCTCTTAGATCAATCCCATAATTTATGCCAAGAGTNGCAACAGCCACAGNAGACATTAAGACTAAAATNATCGGNAATATTATTAATTTCTTATAGTCATATTTTGTAACATCAATCAATTCAAAAATTCTTCCAAATACTCCCATAAGCCCCCTCCCAAAGAAAACTCTTAAGAACTATTTAAATAACTTTGTATCATGCAATATGGGAAAATTATTTCCATTGGATTTATATTAATCCTAGTAGGGCTTGTTATCACAATTTCTGGAACTTTTTTGTCACTACTAAAGGGCGATGAAACTAGTAGGATTGAAACAGGAGGGGTCATTTTAATAGGGCCGATACCGATAATTTTTGGCAATTCCAAACACCTTATATTAATATCAATTGCAGGTGCCTTGGTGCTTATGATATCCTATTTTTTGATAGCAAGAGGTGAAGTGATATGATANCAGAAAATGATAGGNTTCTTTTAGTTGACCCCAGAGGGAAAAAATACCTGATGACTGTTACCAATAAAATATTNCATACTAATTTAGGCAAGCTTGATATCTCAGAGATTATAGGCATGTCATATGGGGACAAGATTCAATCCCACATGGGAAAGAATTTTTCCATCATAAANCCTAACATAATCGATTACATTTACATGATGAAGAAGATGCCGCAGACAATTAANCCTGACGATGCNTGNCAAGTTATTGCCAACACAGGCATCTCTTCTGGGGATACGGTAGTCGAGGCTGGGGCTGGCTCTGGGGCCATGACATTACTATTGTCGTATACNGTNTTTCCGGGGAAGGTCTATTCCTACGATATTAATGAGCGTTTCCTAAAAGTTGCCAAAGAAAATATCGATAACTATGGGAAGGGGAACGTGGANTTTAAACTAAAGGACATCTATGAGGGCATCGATGAAAAGGACATCGACCTTGTTTCCCTCGACCTGCCTGAGCCTCACAGGGTTGTTGGCCATGCATTTGAGGCGCTTAGGGCCGGAGGTTTTGTATTCTCTTTTTCTCCATGCATTGAGCAAGTTATTGACTTTAGGAGAGAGATATCAAAATATGATTACTCTGAAGTCAAAACAATAGAAACTATAATCAGGGAGTATGAGGTAAAGGAGAGGGGCACAAGACCAAAAACAAGGATGCTTGGTCACACAGGTTTTATGACGTTTGCAAGAAAGATATGACCTACCACCAGACTTCTTTTTTACCGGCAAGGTACCATACGGCATTAGAAATAAGATGGACAAAAGGGGTAATTAAGATAGACATAAGAATAATTTCAAGTGGCGGAAGACCAAGAGGATACATCAATATTATTGCCCCGATCATAAAGTCAAGTTGATCCAATAAAGGTGCCGCATCCCCGCTTTCAATGTTAAATCTCCTTTTTATGAAACTGCCGGCTATATCCCCGCCAATAGCCCCCGCACCAAGCAGAAATCCCCTTAACAGGGCATAGCCAAGTGAAGGGAAGGGGTATACTATATGCTGCAAAAGACCAACTATCGTTCCTGCAAGAATGCCAACAAAAGTCCCTCTTATTGTTTTTGCTTTGCCTAAAAGCCTCTTACCATCAAAAAAGAGCCTTCCGCCATCAAGCGGCGGACCGCCGCCCCAAATAACGGGGGCCATATTAGCAATGTAAGGGGGCAGTATAAACCAGATTATATTGAATATCAAAAGCGGCACTATTTTGATCATGTTGGGTCTCGGTAGTTTTTTATAGCCAATGAGAGTGGAGTATTTAAACCTTTTTAAGGTGTCATCATGATTAAAACTATATTTTTTGAAGATAACAAGGTCAAATATATCGATCAAACCCTCTTGCCAGGTAAGTACAAAGTTGTATCCTGCACAGATGTTAAGAAACTAGAAGTTGCGATAAAGACCCTTGCAATCAGAGGTGCACCTGCTATAGGTATCGGCGGGGCATATGGGATTGTCTTAGCCGCATTAAGCTACAAGGGGAGCAATAAGGATGAATTCTTCAAGGCAATAGAGGAAGGGGAGAAAATAAAAAATGCTAGACCCACAGCGGTAAATCTCACGTGGGCAGTTAGGCGCATGATGAATCATTTTAATTCCATAAAAGATAAATCAATTCCTGAAATTAAAAAAGAGCTAATTTTAGAGGCGGAAAGGATAAGAGAGGAAGATGCAGAAATTAATAGGAAAATGGGGCAATACGGACACCCCTTAATTTCTACTGGAGATGGGGTGCTTACGCACTGCAATGCAGGCGCACTTGCGACTTCTGAGTATGGGACAGCGCTTGGTGTAATTAGGGCTGCAGTTGAAGCTGGGAAGAAAGTTAGGGTCTACTCTGATGAGACAAGGCCGCTTCTCCAAGGCGCTAGACTCACAACATGGGAGNTAAAAGAAGATGGCATACCTGTGACATTNATATGTGACGGCATGGCAGGCATTTCAATGAGAAGGGGATTGATCCAAAAGGTAGTAGTTGGNGCAGATAGAATAGCGCTAAACGGGGATACTGCAAATAAGATTGGGACATATCAGGTGGCTGTNTTNGCNAAAGAGAATAACATACCTTTCTANGTNGCAGCACCCATTTCAACATTTGATCCAAANGCAAAAACNGGNGANGANATNCCNATNGAGGANAGGGACAAAGATGAGGTCACCCANATTGGCGGAAAAAGAATCGCAACTGAAGGGATAGATGTTTTTAATCCTGCATTTGACGTGACACCTGCCAAATACATCTCTAGGATAATAACTGAAAAAGGGGTATTAAGGGCACCTTATGAGAAGAGCATCAAGAAGTTGCTTGATTAATAACGGTCAAGGATTGTTTTTATTTTTTCTATAATTTTATTAAAATCACCTAGATTTTCGTGTATCAATTCAAAGGANAATTTNTCATCNATTTTNCCNTATCTATGGNCTATAATATTTCTNAATCCTTTAAGCTCTTTGANTNTATTTCCCATAGATTGTGACAATATCTCTTTTTTGACTAGNTTNTTNATAATGTCGTCTTCTTCTCCNGGNGAGGTAAATTTTAAGTCAGAATTAATTATTGCNCAAATATCAAGAATATTTTCAATCATATATTGNATTCTTTTATAGATGCCATCCTTCAATAATCCTAAATTTTCAAATTCTTCAAAATCTNCTGGNATATTTTCTTCTATCAATGAAAGACTTTCTTCAATTTCACTTATTTTGGATAGGATAATCTCTTTTCTCATGTTATTATTTCTAACCCTATATAGTCATAATAATATCTCTTAAAATAATCAAACTCTTTTATAGTATTAATTGCAGTTTCATGAACAAAATTAAAATCATCTGC
>LNJB01000003.1 GCA_001587595.1 Candidatus Methanofastidiosum methylothiophilum | reverse complement strand
TTTTTGATTTAATTTGACTTTAAGCTAAATTAGAATTTATTGCTTAATTTCAAAATAATCAAGATATAAAAATCGGGTAGGGTATTAGTTTTACAAAATAGTGCTCCGGCCGGGATTTGAACCCGGGTCACGGCCTCGAGAGGGCCGAATGATTGGCCGGACTACACCACCGGAGCTTACAAGACTCCATTAATCCCTACTTAAAAAATTTACGGTTTTTTACCAAAGATAGTTTTATAAGTTTCATAAAAATATACAAATTAATCGGTGGAAACAATGCTTACTCCAGAATATATAGCTTATGCAACGTGTTTTTGCCTTATTTTTGCAGGACTTTCTTTTAAATTTAGGGCTGTTGACTTTTCTGGATTTCTCGCTGGTATTTTTGTTGGAATTCCAATTATAATTTTTGGGGGATTTAGATTTTTTTTCATTCTAGCTTTCTTTTTTATAACTGCATCTATTGCCACTGTATTTAGATATGATGAAAAAAAACTTAAAGGTATTGCAGAAAAAAATAAAGGCGCAAGGAGTTATATTAATGTCTTAGGGAACGGCATTGTTGCTTCTATTTTTGCGATATTATACTATGTTGTTCCGATACACTATAATTTAGATAGTAACATCTTTCTATTAGGATTTCTTGGATCTTTAGCAACTGCTGCTGCAGATACTGCGGGAGGAGAAATAGGAAGGCTATCTAGCTATAAACCTAGATTAATAACTACTTTTAAGGTTGTAGAAACTGGCGTTGATGGTGGAGTAACTCTTTTGGGAGAATTTGCTGAGCTTATCGTTTCCTTTTTAATAGGAATCGTGGCATATCTATCCGGACTAGGGGATATACGTATTATATTTATTACTGGAATTGCTGGATTTATAGGTGCTAATATTGACAGTGTGGTAGGAGCAACTCTAGAAACATGGTATGATTTTTTCGGAAACAATCATACAAATATAATGGCAACTATTGCTGGAGGAATTTTAGGTTCGATTCTGCACTTTTTCTAAAATTTTGTTATTTTAGCTATAAANAGCCCATTGGTGTCATGAATATGTGGGAGTGTTCTCTTGCATAATGAAATTTCATCTGATAGTTTTCTTCCAAATATTTCAGTGAATCCATTTTCAAGAGGAANTCCATTGATATTTGAATCAATTTTTAAAAGNTTTATATNAAAATTATCTAAAGCCCATTGAATAACAAATTCATTNTCNTCTGGTTCTAAACTACAAGTAGTATATAAAATAGTTCCATTTTCCTTTAAACTATCAATTGCAGATTTAAGGAGTTTTTTCTGAATTTCACTTAGAAAAATAACATCATGGATAGTTCTAATAGATTTTCTTAAACTATCTTTTCTTATTATACCGCTCCCTGTGCAAGGTGCGTCAAGAAGAATTTTATCTGGCTTATCATTTATTTTTGTTATTTCTTCCCCACTTAAATTGAACACTGCAATGTTTAAACATCCTAATCTAGAAATATTATTCTTCAGCGCAGATAGTCTTCTCTTATTAATGTCAAAAGCATATATCAAACCCTCGTTTTCCATTATAGAAGACAAATGAGTTGTTTTACCTCCTGGAGCGGCGCACATATCTATGACAAAGTCATTTTTATTTGGAGAGAGAATTGGTGAAACTGTCATTTCGGCTACCCCTTGGATGTAAAAATATCCAAGAAGATTTTCAACAGTAGAAGAAATGGAAAATTTAGATTCTTCAATAATAAAACCGAAATCATTAATATCATTTAGCACAAAACCCTTTTCTATGAGTCTTGTAAAAAGCTCATTTTTTGAGATCTTAATTGTATTTACTCTAATTGAGTCCTTGTTCTCCTTTTCATTAGATTCCAAAAACTTGGGTAGTTTATCCCCAAACATTTCATTGTATCTCTTAAGATTATCAAAGTTGTATCCATATTCTCTTGCTATATCACTTAACTTCATTAAATCAACAAACATATAAAATAGAATTACATTAAAATAACTTATGCTTGAACTTGAGATGAAGGCTAAAATAGATACATATACACGAGGTAGGATTAATCAGATCTTAAGAAGGGCAGAGTTTATTGAAGAAAAAATAGAGGAAGACATATATTTTTCTTCACCAATCAAGGATTTTAAAGAAACAGACGAAGCATTGAGAGTAAGGTATTCCAATAATAAGGTTATTCTAACCTATAAAGGTCCAAAGTTAGACAAGGTATCTAAATCAAGAGAGGAATATGAAGCATTTGTTTCGGGGGAAATTGAACAAATACTCCAAAAACTTGGGTATAAAGAGGTATTAAAAGTTAAAAAGAAAAGGAAAGTATATAGGTATAAAGAATATATAATTTCAATTGACGAAGTTGAAGACTTGGGAGAGTATCTTGAAGTAGAGTTAAAATCAGATAATCTAAGAGATGTTGAGAAAATAGAGGGCCTATTTAACTTGCTTTTTCTAGATAGTGAAAGGAGATCATACCTTGAGTTACTACTTTGTAAAAAAAAATAAATTAATAAATTTTTAGTCCTTCTTTGGAAAGGATTTTGTTAGCAAGTTCATTATTATCTACTTTTAGTACCAGTATTTTTTCATTGTTAAGGAAAGCGAAACCAAGAGCATCTTCTATGTTAACGTTATTTTCTCCAAGTATTTTTGCAATCTCTGAAACAGTGCTAATGTCTATATTAACACCAATAACTTCTTGTATATTTGCAATCATTTCATGTTTTGACAATATTGAAGCCCCTTTTGCTGCATCGTTTACAATGAGCCTAACAATTCCAAAATCACCTGCGTCGGCGATTGCAAGTCCCGATATTGATATTTTTTCTTTGGATAGCTCTTCAATTATCTTTGAAAGTCTTTTTGGTTTGTTTTCAATGAATACTGATAACATCTTCAAGTGATTCACCTTTTCTTTTGTTGAATAAAAGGTCCGGTCAATGTATTTTTTAAGACTTTCTCTGAAGGACTCTTTGTAAGAAGACTTACGACAATCATTGCAATCACAGATAAAANAAAGCTGTACATACTAAANTGCATTGGTAGTTTGACTATGTATTGGTGAATGAATCCAAATATNATNGATGTTGCAAAACCNATTCCCATTGAAGCAATTGCNCCCTCTCTTGTNGCTCTCTTCCAGTATANNCCTGCAAGTANAGGCATTACAAATGAGGATAACATTATTCCTATTCCCATCCATATTAATANTGCTAGTAATTGAGGTGGTTTAATAGCAAGGTATAGTGTCAGTATAGCTACTACCACAACAGTGATTCTGCTAATGTTAGTAATGGTTTTATCTTCNGCTTTTGGATTTATCAAGTTCTTNTAAATATCCCAACTTACGGAGCTTCCAATTGTAAGCATAAGCCTGTCTGTTGTAGACATTACTGCTGATAAAACGATCACGGCAAACAGAGGCCAAATTAGTGTTGGTAAAGCATAGTTAACTGCAGATATATANGCATAATCAGGGTANGGAACTTTTAATAGNCCATCTGCAACCATTGCCCTTGTTCCAAATCCTACTATTTTTAGNANATACATTATAACAACGTATATNGCAAATGAAGCGAATGGCGCAAATTTAAAGTATTTATCCTTTTTTACTGCTAGTACGTTATTAATAATGTGNGGCCCTGAACCAAGTCCCATTGCAAGNANAAAGAAGAAAGACACTAGGTATAACGGTGTCAGNAATGCATAGCCTGCATAGGGGGGATGCATNTGTGGNTANGCAAGATTTACAAAATTTGGATCTATAGAAGCTATAACGGTATTGATGTGAGTGAANCCTCCTGCTGCTTTTAGTATAAATGGTGACACAATAAGAACACCACCAACTATGAATATTCCCTGGATNAAGTTTACCCAAGCAACTGCATATAATCCTCCTAATACCACATAGAAGAGAACTATTGCGGCAGCAATTATAAGTGCTTGTGTGTGAGTAATNCCAAATAGCCAAATTAAAACAATGCTAATCGCTGTATACTGGCCAACTAGGTAAATGGTACTTGTAACGATTACTGCAAGTCCTGAAAGTACTCTCATTAGTTTTGGACTGTAAAATCTATCCGCAAAATAGTCTTGAACAGTCATGTACCCCATCTTCTCAGATATTTTGTGAAGTTTTGTACCGTAGAACAATATACATACTGCAGTAGTTAATGGAACAAATATCTGTTCCCATATACTGGGCCATCCAGCTGTATATCCAAGGCCTGCAACTCCTAAAATACTCATTCCACTAGTTGCGGAAGATACTACAAGTAAAACAAAGAACCAAAATCCCAAACTTCTTCCTGCAACAATATAATCCTCACTACTTTTTACTTTTTTAGACGCCCATGCACCTACAAGCAATGTTATCAAAAAGTAGAGAACTATTATAGATGTTGTCATTATTGATGCCATTAATTTTCCTCCACCGGTTTGTATTTAAATCCCCAAAACAAAAGCAAAAGGGCTATTACAATTGGTACTAATAACACAACAAAAAATGTTGTATCTGGTAGACCGTATATCATTTAATTCCTCCTATTCTTCTAAATTTCTTTTATCAATAACTCGCTGTGCCTTACCTTGAGATCTTGGTATAGCGCCTTCTTCAACGAGTTTAACATCTGCTTTCACTAGAAGAACGCTTTTTAGATCATCTTCAACTTTATCTTTAAGTTGAATCAAATCTTTCAAGTTCCCTGTGAAAAGATCATTTGTGACCTCTATCTCAACTGTTAAGTGATCAAGCGGTCCTTTTCTTTCAACAATTATGGCATAATGTCCTTTAAAAGCCGAATTTTTCAAAATAACCTCCTCAATCTGGCTTGGAAAAATGTTGACGCCTCTTATGATAAGCATGTCATCGCTTCTTCCATGAAGTCTTTCGATTTTTCTAAAAGGAAGTCCACAGTTACATTTGTCCTCATATATTTGCGATATATCTTTAGTTCGGTATCTAAAGAGAGGCATTGCTTCTTTCCATATTGGAGTAAATACTAATTCTCCTCTTTCTCCTTCTCCAAGTGTTTCTCCTGTTTTAGGATCAATAACTTCCATTATGAAATGGTCCTCCCAAACATGGAGTCCATCCTTTTCTACACACTCCACGGCAACTCCAGGTCCACAAAGTTCAGAAATTCCATAGTTATCGTAGGCATTGATGTTGAATAATTCTTCAATTCTTTGTCTCATACCTTTTCCCCATGGTTCTGCGCCAAAGACACCAATCTTTAATTTAAGATCTTTCTTAGGATCTATTTTCATTTCTTCAAGTGCCTCCCCCAAGTATATCGCATAAGAGGGAGTGCTTGTAAAGGATGTTGTACCAAAATCACGCATTATTTCTATCTGTTTTTTGGTATTACCTGATCCTGTTGGGATTACTGCAATCCCAAGTCTTTCAGCACCATAATGGAAACCAAATCCTCCTGTAAAAAATCCATAGTTATATATAATTTGCATGGAATCTTTTTTCGTTAGGCCAGTAGTAGCCAAAACTCTCGCCATTAAATTGGACCATGTATCTAAATCATTTTTTGTGTAGTAAACAACTGTAGATTTTCCCGTAGTTCCAGAGGAAGCATGAAATCTTACTACTTCATCTATTGGTACTGCCATCAGTCCAAAAGGATAGTTATCTCTAAGGTCATTTTTTGTAGTAAATGGAAGTCTCTGTAGATCATCAATGTTTTTTATGTCATTGGCGTTCAAATTGCATCTTTTTAATGTATCTTTAAAAAATCGAGAGTTTTTTGAAGCGTACTCTACGCAAGATCTTAGTTTTCTATTCTGGTATTCTATTAACTCTTCTCTGGATTTGAACTCCAAAAAAACACCCCGTTAAAATTCCCTGAATAAGGGATAAATTTTCACGAGGGAATTCAATAGCCATAATAATAGCAATAAAATTTATTGAGAGAGTTCTCCAAAAGAACATAAATAAGTTTGAATAAATTCTCCCTCATTGAATCCCCTGTATTGAAAACAGGATAGATATTTATAAGGTTTTCTAACTAATTAATAGTTTTTTGAATTTTGTTCTATATTTAAAGTATTGATATCCTATCAAAATAATAAGTTTGATGCTAAAAAATGCCATCACCACAATCTAAAATAACACCACACACTAAAGCAATCTTTCATTGAATCATTAATAATTCATATCAATCGGAATTATGTTATAAGTAGATATATAGTTCAATTTACATTATTAATAAGATTTATTATAAATGAGAAAGAGTTTTAATTTCCAACTATGCCCTCTATTTCTTTTAATGCCATTTTCCTTTGTTTTTCTCTGCCAAAATGTAAAAATATTTTCTCAGACGTTTCAAGAATTCTTATTCCAGAATCTAACCAATTTATTAAATCAGCAGGAAATATTTTTAATCCATATTCTTTTCTAAATTCTTCACTCATTCTATTGGGAGATAATCTCGCTTTTCTTAAGTCAAGTAATCTTTTTCCAATCTCAATTTTTGGGCAATTGCAATATGGTGCATTTTTGCAATCACATGCGAAAAATTCTGTTAAGAGATTAATTAAAACTTCTTCCCCGTGTCTAGATAGTTGTTCTTTTCTATTTTGAAAATATATTTTCTCTAAAGTAGTTCCAGAAAAAAGAGAAGATGAATCGATTTTTAAAGTGGCTTGAAGTTTATTAGTGAGATAAATATTTGGAAAAGGCAAAATTTGAAAAATAATTTCCCTAACATCTTCCTCGTTAAATTTTTTTATATAAACTGCATGAAATACTTTAAGGAAGTTCGACGAAACAATTCTCCCGAATTTAGTAATACTTATTTCATCTGCCTTAATTCCGATAAGACCTTCCTTCCTTAAAGTTTCAAAGAAGCTATAGTCGAAAGGTGGGGCGAATCCCATCTCAAACGTTTTTTTAATTTTACAGCTAGACGTGTCAGAAAATGTAGAAACAACTGCCAATGTTCTTTCTAGAGAAATATCAGTATCGTATTGGATATCTACTTTTTCAGATTTATTGTCAAGGAGATAAAAACAATGCTCCTCTTCTGAAACATCACCATATTTTTCCTGTGGATCTATTAAAAGATATGCTTTACCTTTATCATGAAAAGATGGCCTTCCCGCCCTACCTATCATCTGTTGGAATTCAAATATTTTGAGAGGCTCTATTCCCATAGAAAATGTTTCAAAAACAACTGCCGAAGCAGGAAAATCCACCCCCGCAGCTAAAGCTGCAGTAGTAATTACTGCATCAATCTTACCCTTCCAAAATTTATTCTCAATATCCCGCCTATCCTTAAAAGGGAGTCCTGAGTGGTATGCTACGGCATTTATCCCCCTAGTTTTAAAGTGTTCAGCTAAAGAATGACAATTCTTTCTTGAATTAGAAAAAACAATAACTTGTCCTCTGTGACCTTTTGAGGAGGTTTCAGAGTTTTCCTTTTTTATTATTCTAGAGATTGTATGAAGTTTTCCCCCGTGCCCAGAACAGAAAATAACGTGTCTTTCAAGAGGAACAGGTCGCTTATTATATATTACCAGATCCATGTTGAGTAATTCAGAAAGTTCATCTGGATTACCTACCGTAGCAGATAGTCCTATAAATTGTGCTGTAGGATACAAAACATATAATCTTGATATTAAGCTATCGAGTAAGGGCCCTCTTTCTTTATCTTGAAGCATGTGAATCTCATCTATTACTATGGTAGAAATATTTTTTATTGTAAGACCTGATCTAAATATCTGATCTATCCCCTCATATGTACCAATTAGTATATCTGAATCTAGAGATCTATTGATATCTTTAGGATTTTCAGTTATTCTAGATACACCTACCCTCAATGAAACGGTATTTTTAGGATAGTTCTCCTTGAAATCCTCATATTTTTGTAATGAAAGTGAAACTAGTGGGGATAAATATAGTAATCTATCCCCTTTTTTATATCTTGAAAAAAAAGATAGCTCTCCTATCAAAGTTTTGCCAGAAGCAGTTTCACTCATAATAAGGAAATTGTTACCTTTAAATAGGCCTTTATCTATTGCAATAGACTGAACAGGAGTAAGTTCATTAATGCCTCTAGAAGCAAGACTATCTTTGAATTCAATAGGAATATCAAGATCTAAAATCTTATATATTTTACTATCTAAAGGGGAAGCATCAATCCGATCATACAATGTTATAGAAGAGTCTTTTGTTGGGTCAAACTTTGGATCAAAAATCATCAATACTCTATCGACATCAGAATATTTTTTGAGTAGTTTTTCAGCTAATTTTTTATCTTTTATTCCTTTGTAGTTCAAATCTTTGGTAATTTCAGATTTTGCACATAGTTCACATATTGGTTCAGAACGATAAGTATAAGGTGTACCTTTTGTATTAATTCTATTTTCTATTAAGCAAAATCTACATAAGGAAATAAAGTCAAATTTTGCACCATACGAGTTAATCATATTAATAAATAGGGTAAGAGTTTCGTCAGTAAAATGGTCTTTGGAGATAAATATTTTACCGCTTCTTAGTAGTTTAAGTGATTCCTTGGGCATCAATATTGTTTCTTTGTCATTTTCAATCTTTCTGAATTTTTTTGGAACGAATCGTTCACCATCTTGAAGAAGAATAAGAGTATATTTAGTTATGATTTTCTCATTAGTAACTTCTAAAATTTCGACTTCATCTTTTTTCTTTTTGTTCTTAACTGCAATGAGCATTATAGAAACCTTTTCCACAATATTTATAAAATAACCTTTTTAATTAAATAAAGGGTGTTCCTTTGAAGGTTCTTATAGCTGGCAATTTTGATGTTATTCATCCAGGACATATTTATTTTCTAACAGAAGCATCAAAGTTAGGAGAAGTCACCGTTGTTGTTGCAAGAGATGAAACAATAAAAAAATTTAAGGGACGCGCTCCAATATTTAATGAGAATGAGCGCAAATTGATTTTAGAGAATCTTAAAATGATTAAAAAAGTAATACTTGGTGACCAAAAAGATTTTTTTACACCTGTTTTACTTGAAAAACCAGATATAATCTTTCTTGGACCAGACCAGTATTCTTCATGGATAGAAGAGCGAATTAACAAAAGTGGACTTGGTACAAAGATAATGAGGCTTAATAATAGGCTGCCTTATAGTTCAAGTGAGCTTAAGAGGAGATTTTTAAAGGTATACCCGATAGATTCTACAAAAGAAACCTAATTATAGGTATCAAAGGATTTTATATATGTTTAAACAAATTCCCCGTATAGAAATAGATGAAATAGTGGATAAAGCATTTAAAAATGCTAGAAAAAAAGCCCTCTCTAGTAAGAAAAACATAAATGAAATAGTCAAAGAAAAAGAATCTATTAGGGTCACCGTTGCAGGGGAGAATTTAACAGAGTCACTTTTCAAAGTTGTAGATAGGTATCCATCATTTGATAGATTACCTCCTTTCACTAGGGAATTAATAGACATTATTGTTGGCATTGATAAATTAAGACACAATCTAGGTGCTGTTTCATTTGCAATTAACACAATTAATTCGATTAAAATAGAGTATATTAAAAATATAAGGCGAACAAAATCACCACAGGACGCATCATACCTAAGAAAAGAATGCTATGGACGATACATCTCAATATTAAAGCAAATAGAAAAGAATCTAAAATATTTAAATGATGCAAGAGATAAACTAAAAAATCTTCCCTCCATCAATCCTGATCTGTATACAGTAGTCATTGCAGGATTTCCAAATGTAGGCAAATCTTCACTCTTAAAGGCCTTGACAAACTCAGAACCTGAAATTAACTCATATCCTTTCACAACAAAAGGCATAAATATTTCATCTTTTAAATATAATAATAAAACAATACAGGTTGTAGATACACCAGGATTATTAGATAGAGAACTTAGTTATAGAAATCATATTGAACTACAAGCTATATCTGCATTAAAATATCTTGCAAAATTAATATTATTTGTTTTTGATCCAACGGAATCATGTGGTTATAGTATGCAAAAACAAATGAGCCTATACAATGAAATATCTGAGCAGTTTATTGGCATTCCTTTTATTAAAATATTAAATAAATCAGATTTAAAAGAATGGGGATTCAAAGAGGACATTGAAGGCATAAAAATATCTGCAGAAGAAGGAGAAAATATTGATTTACTAAAAGAAAATATTGAAGAGATACTTTTCAATTACTTTGAAGAAGAGGTAGATTATTTTGAAAAAGATTGATATCGAATCTAAAGGCATAACAGGCCTCTTAAGAAGTTTTAAACAGATTATAGAAGATATCGACAAAGAAAAAGAAATTAAAAAAATAGTATTTGCCGGAAATAAATATACTTGTACGCCTTTTGTAGAACTTTTAACTTATGTTATCAGATCTATGAACAAAGAAATTATTTATATTCCTGCAATTAAACTTGAAGAACCTTATCAAGTAAGCTTATCCGATGTTGATTGCAATTTTGCCAAGGGAGGAGATCCTTACAATCCTGATGTAGTAATATTAATGGGCGGACTTGCTATGCCTGGTGGCCCCGATATCCCTTCAATGAAAATGTTTTTGAAAAAAATAGGAAATGATAACAAAAAGGTAATTGGTGTTTGTTTTATGAGTATTTTTGAAAAGTCAAAATGGAACGAGGATATTCCTTTTGACTATATTGTAGATACCTTTATGGACAATGCAATATTCAGGAGATAAAATGGAACTCAAAAGTTGTAAGAAGCTATATATGAAGGATACCCATAGAGCTATCCCCCCAGAAGACACGTTAAATATAGTTAAAGAAAAACTTGAGATATGCGGTATCACAAGAATTGCAGATATAACAGATTTAGATAGACTTGGAATTCCCGTTTTTTCAGCTGTAAGGCCCAACGCTACCCAAGGTTCGGTATCAGTTTACAATGGTAAAGGTGTATCCAAGATTGAAGCAGAAGTTTCAGCAATAATGGAAGGCATCGAAAGATATTCTTCAGAAGTTAATGAATCATTGATTATAGACTCCTCACAGGCTGAATTAGACGGAAAAGTAAATTATCTGTCCCCTTATGAGCTAGCACTGCCTGCTCAAGAGATGTATAATGAATATATCAGAATAGGTTGGGTTAAAGGGTATGATCTTATTAGAAAAGAGGAGATCTATGTCCCTGCAAATTCTGTATTCCATCCATATCCATTAAAAAGAGATTATCCTCTCTTTAGAACAAATACAAATGGATTAGCTTCTGGTAATACTTTAGAAGAAGCGATATTTCATGGATTATGTGAAGTCGTAGAAAGAGACGCATGGTCTCTTGTTGAGATGAAAAGAACTTTTCCAAAAGACCTTGTAATAGAAATAGAAGATCCATTACTTGAAGATTTTCTTAATAGATTTAAGGAAAGTGAAATAGAAATCGTCTTTAAGGATATCACTTCGGATATAAAACTTCCAACAATTCTTGCTGTAATTGATGATTTAAGGTTAAAAGACCCCACCCTCATGGTGATGGGGATGGGAACACATATTGATCCTAAAGTAGCTCTATATCGTGCAATAACTGAAGCTGCACAGTCAAGATTAACTCAAATTCATGGTGCTAGAGAAGATACACAGAAGGCTGAAATGAAAAGGAGAATGGGCTACGATAGAATAAGAAGATTAAACTGGTATTACCTCAATGAATTTGGGGTAAAAACAAAAACCTCAGAGTTTACAGTTAAAGCATCGGATGATATATTAGACGACATAAACACTACCTTAAATATATTGATTAAAAATGGAATTAATAGAGCAATAGTTGTTGACCTTACAAGAAGTGAACTTGGGATTCCAGTAGTGAGAGTTCTTATCCCACAACTAGAACAGTACGGTATTGACAATTCAAGAATTGGATCAAGAGGCAGGATGAAAGAAGTTGATAAAAATTATTATTTATTTGGGCCCAAGCCTACCACTAAAAGAAGCTAAAAAAATATTATATTCAAATACTAATAGAGAAGTTATATATGCCCCTCCAATTAAAAGAGATGATATCCCAAATGCAATCAATGAAGGCTTTAATATTCTTGGTATTATTGATGGTTTATTCTTTAGGGAAAGTGCAGTTTCACCAAGAGAAATAATGGAAGCTCTAAAAACTAAAGTTAAGATATATGGAGCTTCAAGTATGGGTGCATTGAGGGCATCAGAGCTCGATAGATATGGAATGATTGGAATTGGAAAAATATATCATTGGTACCGAGATGGAACTTTAAATTCTGATGATGAAGTTGCATTATCATTTGAGAGTGAGGCGTATACCCCAATATCAGAGCCACTTATTAATATCCGAGAAACAATAAAAAAGGCATTCGAAAATAATATACTTAATAAAGAAGAATCTGAAGTAGTCTTTAAATCAGCTAAAAATTTGTATTTCCCAGAAAGAAGATGGGAAAAAATCATTCAAAATTCAGAAAACATACTAAATAAGTCTCTTTCTAATTTAGCAGAGTTTGTTAAAAACAATAAAGTTGATGTCAAGAAAGAAGATGCCATACTTCTTCTAAAAAGAATTGATGAAGATTCGAAATGGTTATAAGTTTCTATTTTAAGGAGTAGTCATGAGAACGAATAAAGAGCTCTTTGAAGAATCTAAAAAATATCTTTGTGGCGGAGTTAATAGTCCTGTTAGGGCCATAAAACCCTACCCTTTTTTTACAGAAAGGGCCAAAGGGGCAATGCTATTAGACGTTGAAGGAAAAAGTTACATCGATTACTGCTTATGCTATGGTCCGATGATGTTGGGGCACAAAAACCCAGAAATTATTGATTCTGTGAAACATCAACTTGAAAAAGGAACTTTATTTGGTACCCCTACTGAAAATGAAATTATCTTTGCAAAAAGATTATCCCAAGTTATACCTAATGTAGAAAAAATAAGATGTGTTAGTACTGGTACCGAAGCTACTATGAGCGCTGTAAGACTTGCGAGAGGGATAACTGGAAGGCAAAAGATAGTAAAATTTGATGGAGGATTTCATGGGGCTCATGATACAGTATTAGTAAAAGCTGGATCTGGTGTAGTAACTACTACAATTCCTGGTTCAAAAGGTATTCCAGAGGTATCTATAAAAAACACTGTTTCTATAAATTTTAATGACATAGAAGCATTATCTTCTGTAATTGAAAAGAGGGATGTGGCGGGAATTATAATAGAGCCAATAATGGCAAATATTGGTTGTATCCTGCCAGAAAAAGGTTATCTAAAAGAAGTAAAAAGAATTGCAAAACAAAACGAAACATTATTGATTATGGACGAAGTTATCACTGGATTTAGAGTAAGCCTTGGGGGGGCACAAGAATATTTCAAGGTAAATGGGGATATTATTACAATGGGAAAAATAATAGGTGGAGGATTCCCATTGGCTGCATTTGGAGGAAAACGAAAAATAATGAATGAAATATCCCCTGAAGGACAAGTATATAATGCGGGCACATTTAATGGAAATCCCGTTTCCATAGCTGCAGGATTAAAAACCTTAGATATTCTTGAAAGAAAGGATACGTACTCGGGAATAAAAAAAATGACTGAAAAGATTATGGACGGTATTTATGATATGACTTCAAAATTGAAAATCGCACTATATGGTGCCCCTGGAATGTTTTGCTTATACTTTGGAGTAGATGAAGTTAAAAATTATGATGATGCTAAAAAATCAAACACTGAAATGTTTAAAAGGTTTCATAAGGAGTTAATGAAAAGAGGTGTTTTTTTACCTCCTTCACAATTTGAATGTAACTTTTTATCTATAAATCATGATGAGCAAGTGATAGATAAAACTTTAGATATTATGACCTCTGCGTTAAATTCGATTAAAAGATGAGATTAAAATGAAGCTTATTTGCGGAACAAGAGGATCAAGATTGGCTGTAACTCAAACTGATGAAGCCATTAATACTTTACGTAAAAAAAATAAAATAGAAGTAGAAAAAAAAATAATAAAAACTAAAGGTGACCAAATTATTGATCTTCCCTTGCATAAGATAGGGGATAAAGGCTTATTTATAAAAGAGATAGATGATGCACTTATCAATAATCAAATTGATTTTGCTATCCATTCCTTAAAAGATTACCCTACAGAAATCCTACCAGAGCTTGAAATCTGCGCAATAACAAAAAGAATGCCACCCTATGATGCTATTGTCAGCTTTGAAAAATCAATAGAAGATCTCCCTGAAGGAGCCTCAGTCGGTACATCCTCTCTTAGAAGAAAATCAGAAATATTTAGAGTTAGACCAGACCTTAATCTTAAAGACATAAGGGGAAATTTGGATACAAGGATACGAAAACTAAAAGAAGGCCAGTATGATGCAATAATAATTGCAGAAGCAGGATTTAGAAGGGTATATGGAGAAATAAATCAAATTGAAGGTTATAATTTTTCTAGGATAAGCCAAGACATAATTATCCCGTCTCCAGGCCAGGGTGCTTTGGCTGTAGTGTGTAGAAAGGAAGATTCTAACTTAAAAGAAATATTAAAGAGTATTGATGACGAGAAAACTAGAGTTGAGACAACGATGGAAAGACAATTTATGATTGATGTAGGGGGAGGGTGTAATCTACCCGTAGGTGCCCTTTCATTTATTATTGGAGATGAGATAGAACTCAAAGCATTTGTGGGTAATTTAGAGGGTACAAAATCTATCAGAGGCGAAATAAAAGGGAAAAAAGAAGAGTATATAAAATTAGCTAAAGAGCTTGCTAAAAGAATGAATATTGGAACGTGATCTTTTGGTTGTATATATAGTAGGGGCAGGCCCAGGTGATCCTAAATTAATTACTATTAAGGCCAATGAGCTAATCAGAAAAGCAGATGTTATATTATATGACAAACTTATAAGTATAGATCTACTTTCGCATTCCAAAAAAGATTGTATTAAAGTATATGTTGGAAAGAAGTCAGAAGGTTCAAGTCAATTACAAGATGAGATAAATGAAGAGCTATACAAATATGGAAAAATGTATGATGTCGTTGTTAGACTAAAAGGCGGGGATCCCTATATTTTTGGAAGAGGTGCAGAAGAAGCAATGTACCTCTACGAAAGAAACATACCATTTGAGATCATTCCCGGCATTTCATCTACAGTGTCCTGTCCTATGTATGCGGGTATTCCTCTTTCGTACAGAGAATCAAACTCATCCTTTGCCTTTTTAACAGGTCATGAGGCAGAAAATAAATCATTTAGTATCAACTGGGAAAGACTTCCTGACACATTAGTTATTGTAATGGGTGTAAAAAATAGGGATCTAATAGCTAAAAATTTGATTAATGCTGGATTTGATCCAAAAACACCTGTTGCCATAATTAAAAACGGAACAACGTTACTACAAGAGACAACAATTTGTGATTTAGGAAGTCTAGGAACAACTCCAGCCGAGCCTCCTTCTGTGATATTTGTAGGAAAAAATGTTTTGTTGAGGGATAAGCTCGATTTTTTTCAGAAAAAGTTATCTTTAATTAAAAATAAAGATATATTTGTTTCAAGAGAGAGTGGAAACGAACTAGAGATTATGAAAAAAAATGGGGCCAATGTATATGCATACTCACTTATTGAAATAGTCAATATTGATTTTAAAGTTCCTAATTTGTCTGACTATGACGTTATAGTGCTTACAAGTGCAACAGGTGTTGATAGACTTGAAAGCATCAGCTTGCCTAAAGATAAAGAGTATTACACCATCGGTCCAAAAACTGAAGAAAAGTTAATTGAAAAGGGCATATACCCTAGAATACCTGAAAAATATAATTCAAAAGAGCTTACAAAATTTATGATATCTGAATTCAAAGATAGAAAAAAAATTTTGACTCTAAGGTCTCAGGAAGCTCTTGGGTATTTAGAGGAGAAATTAAGTGAATTTCATGAGGTCACAAGAGTGAATACATATAAATTGAAACTGAAGGACGAAGTTCCAGAGAAAACAGAGTTTGACGTTGCGTTTATTACGAGCTCTTCAAATGCAAAGGCATTTAAAAAAATGGGAATTAACGCGGAAATAGTTGTATCAATAGGTCCTGAAACAAGTAATGAATTAAGAAAAAATGGAATTAATCCTTTAATTGAGGCTGATAATCATACTCTTTCGGGAATGCTTGAATCATTATTAGATTATCTTTTTAGAGGTGGTAATTTTGGCAAAGATAAAAGATCCTAAAAATATTGGAATAGTTGCAGTATTTTCTGCACTTGCATTTGTTGCAACTAGATTCATACAGATCCCAATTCTTCAAACAGGGGGGTATCTAAATTTTGGGGAGGCTATAATATATATTGCAGCTATATTTTTTGGACCTTTCGTGGGGGGGCTTGTTGGCGCTATAGGGCCAGCTCTAGCGGATATTACATCCCCATACGCAGCCTTTGCACCCTTTACATTATTAATAAAAGGTATTGAAGGATTTATCGTAGGCAAAATAGCTTCAACTAATCCAAAAAATATGAATAAACTTTTAGGGATACTAATTGGTGGAAGTGTAATGATCATTGGGTACTATATTGTAGAAATATTAGTGTTTTTAATACCCTCCCCAATTGCCCTTATAGAGATTCCATTCAATGTATTGCAAGTTATAGTTGGTGGAACAATAGCTATGATTGCTACTAAAACATTAAAAAATAGTATAGAAGAGATAATGCATAGGTAGTATGAAAGACAAATCAAGATATCTTAGAGATTTAAGAAAAATGATTCAAGATGGAGAAGTTGATCTTAGGATAATTGACACATTAAATATTCTAAATTCTAAAGAAGACTATTATACAACTTCAAGTTGTGCGGGAAGAATAATTCTTATTGAACTTGAAGAGATAGGAGGAAAAAAGAGCTCTAACTTTATTTTCAAAAGTCATGAGAAAGTCGATTATAAAGATATTTGGAAAATTATTAAGGAGTATACTGGCGCAAAAATGATTTTTCTGATAGTAAATTCTTCCATTATTCACGTAGTATGTAAAGATCTAGAGTCTGCTAAAAAACTAATTAATATTTCAAAAGAGTCAGGATTTAAATACTCTTCAATATTTTCATTAAGTGACAAAATAATTGTCGAGATACGATCAACGGAAAAAATGGATATACCTCTTGTGAAAAACGGTGTAGTCTATCCTAGTGAAGACTATTTGGTAGTAATGATTGATATAGCAAATCAATTACTTGAACGAATCAAAAAGAAGATAGAAAAGTTAAATGAGAATTTAAGAAATATTAAATAAAATAAAATATATTTATTTTTTAGTTGCTTTTTTCTTTTTTGGTATATCATAGCTTAGGTCTTTTAATTTATCTGTTTTTACAATGGCTTTGACTTTCTCAAGGGCTGAAATCAACGATTCATCGCTCTTCATTCGATATACGACAACTCCAAGCTGCTCGTAGCTTTTGACTACGTCTTCATTATACACTGGAATATCTATTTTAATTGGTTCATCGGTTGGATTTCCAACAATTAAATCCCTGTACCCAAGCTTTGCAACATTCTCTACAATATATCCGCCCATGTTCTGGACATCTTTAGGGAAAAGTATGAACTTAGCCATTTAAATCACCATTATAAGTGACACTACCATTGCAAGAAATCCAATGGCAGTAAAGCCCATTGAAACTGGATATACTTGCTTGAAGGTAAATATAGGTGAGAACGCAGATACTACAGAGAATAATATCGGCATTATCAAGCATAAAACACAATGTACAATAAGTAGTGGTAAATTTAGTGTTGGTGGGAGCCCAATAAATATTGTTATGAAAATACTTGATAATACGAATAGAATTGCTTCTCTCATTAAGTAATATCCACCTCTTGCCCATGATGCGTATTCTAAAGAAGGCCCTTCAATTACATCCGACTTAGCTTTTTCAATACTAAAAGGGTATTCGTTTAGCATCATTAGGTAACCTATGAAATAAACAAATGCTGCCAATAATCCTGGAAGGGTAAATAATATTGGTTTCAAGGCAAAAATCTTTTCAAGATATAGCAGATCAATAACTCCTCCTGGGAAGATTAGTGTACTATCAAATCCTTGGTAGGCCACTATATCTGAGAAATTAATAGATTTAGCAAGTATTACTGGTACAAACATTGCAACGTACATAGGAAACGACCCGATTGTAATCATCTTAAATGCTCTTAATACACTCTGTTGTTCAAAGAATCTGCGGTATTCCCCTTTCATTACTGCTCCTTTTACCTGATCTGCATATGGCATTGAAACTGACAAGATAGACCTAGAAAAGCTACCCATGGCCATAAACAAGAATTCTATTACTTTTAGTAAACCAACAACTGCGACAACAGTTCCTAGTGTATTTACTACCCACCATTCAGGGGTTGTAAACAAAACTGCAAAGAACATAACAAATACCCCAATTATAGGCAAACTGTGAAATAAGCGTGGCATTGGAGAGTTTGGCTGAATTTTTTCTTTGTAAATAAACTTAAGAACTGCCCAAAATCCTGGTGTTAATATGGGTGGGCCTATCCTTTGCTGTATTCTAGCCTGAACTTTCCTTTCTAGCCCAGGTATGATAAATCCAGTAATCAAAGCTGCAAATGGGATAAGTAATGTTGCAAGTATAAATTCAATCATCATAGTCCCCTCCTAATTAAACTCTTTACCTCTTCTTCTGTAAATATTCTCTCCTTTCCATTTTCAACTACTATGGCTCTGTTAGTACATGCCAAACAAGGGTCACAACTTGCCATTGTAAGCATACCGTCAGTTAATTGATCCCCTATGCAAGCAATTTCCATTGAAGCCATGGCGGTCAGAGTAGGAGTTCTGTTTTGGTAGTTCCTTATTCTGCCAGTTTCATCTAGAGCCAAAGAGTCGTAAATTTCTCCTCTTGGAGCCTCAATGTAAGAAGTAGAAAACTTCATTTCTTTAAGTTGGAAACTTCTATCAGATATTGGGCCTGAAGGTAAAGACTCTAAAGCTTGTTTAATAATTTTAACTGATTCTATTGATTCAAGAGCTCTTGCAACTACTCTGTCTTTATTATCTCCATCATCAAGCACAATGACATTGAAGTCAAAGGTTTTGTATTCTTTCATTTTTTTTCTAAGATCAATATTAATGCCGCTTGCTCTTCCTGTTGGGCCAGGTGTAGCATATTTAATAGCTTCTTCCTTGGTAAGAACACCTGTGCCTTTTACTCTTGACATAATCAAAGAATCATTAATCACTCTATTTGCATAATCTCCTATTTTTATATCTAATTTGGACAATCTATTATGTAGTTCAGACATTCTAAATTCATCAATGTCACATCTTGGTCTGATTCCCCCTATAATTGGAACAGCATAATGGACCCTATTTCCGGATATGATGTATAAAAGATCCATTACATCTTCTCTTAAAGTAAAGGCTCTCATGCACATTGTTTCATGACCTAATACCTCCATTGCATGTGCCAAATAAATTAAGTGACTATGAAGCCTTTCAAGTTCAGCCATTATTACCCTTATATAGTCTGCCCGTTCTGGAACTTTAATTCTAAGTCCTCTTTCAACTGCTCTAGTGCCGTTCCAAAGGTGTATATGGGAACATATGCCGCAAATTCTTTCAGTGATAATAAGCCCTTTTTCAACAGGCATTCCCTCCATAATTCTTTCTATGCCTTTGTGGTAGGGATCGAGAGTAAGTTCACAATCTACAATTAATTCATCATTTACAAAAAATCTTGCACGATATGGTTCGAGCATTGCCGGATGTAAAAGCCCTACAGGAACTTCTACCTCTGCGCTTTCTTTTCTTTCTTTTTCTCCCACCCTTATCACCTCTCCAATAGTAAAGGTATGCCTGCCGCAATACCTGCAATAATATCTTCGGGTCTAGCTGGGCAACCTGGTATATAGGCATCAACAGGGATTACTTCGTCGACCCTACAAAGTACCTCATCACTATCCCCAAGTTCTCCTCCAAAATCTTTGAATATGCCACATCGTACTCCACAGGAGCCGACTGCAGCAACAATTTTTGGTTCGGGTATTGCCTCATAAATCTTTTTTAAAGGTTCTATTGTTCTTCTTAAAACTGGACCAGTTACAGCTAATACATCAGCTTCTCTTGGATTCCAAGTTAGAATAACTTTATATTGTTCAAGATCATATCTTGGTGACCATGCAGCGTTTGCGACTTCAATATCACATCCATTGCATCCACCTGTGTAAAACAACATGACATGAATTGCATTTTTTCTTGAAATTTTCTTAAACATTTTTTACACCTCTTCGAAAAATTTTGAGGAATCCTTAGCCATTATTTCCATGATTTCCTTAATTTTAGTTTCATTGAGTTTTATAGGCTCTTTAAGTAGTTTGGAAGGATCAGCTTTAAACTCTCCAACTTCCCTTGGATGTATTGCTCCTGGCTTTCCATAGAATGCGTAAATAGGGCAGTTGTCATGGCACCAAAAACAATAAAGGCATTTTAAAGGATCATATTTTGGAGTTTGTGTTTTTACATATCCTTTAACAATTTCAATTGGTTTCTCTAAAGGAATCATTTCAATTGCATCAACTGGACAAATGTTTGCACATCCTCCACACCCTATACATGATTCATCATTAACGGCTTTTGGATAATTCACTTTGCCTTGAATTATTGAATTTTTAATTTCTTTACTTGTTACTCTATCAGCTGCAAAGAGTATTCTAAGGATATTTACATACATACCCTTAATGAATATCAAAAAAATGCTTTTCATTATTTAGACCTCCCGTTAATAGTTCTGTCCTCAAAGTCTGTCTGTACATTGATTGCATAAGCGGGACAAATGTTGTCACAAGCGCCACATCTAATACATTTATTCATATCAAAGACTAGTTTATTTGATTTGACGGATATCGCATTAGTTGGGCAAATCTTAACGCATTGTTCACACATTATACATAAATCATCATTGTAAGTTAAAGTTCCACCTTTAATTTCTTTATGGTCTCTTGTTTTTCTTGGAAGACATTTAACAGGACAATATGCACCACATGTTTCACACATTACACATTTTTCAAGATTCACTTTAAATCCATTTAAGTCGACTTCAATGCATTTAGTTGGACATACTTCTTTACAAATGCCACATTGTATGCAACCTTCGTGTTCTCCTTGCCATTCTCTATGATTTAGTGTAATAGCATCTTTCTTGCAAGCTGTTGTACATATACCACATACAATGCAGTGGCCAGTAAACATCTTTTCTCTTTCACTTCTCTTAATTTTTGTTGGACAAGCTTTAACACATAAGTCACAATTAATACACTTTATAGAATCAAATCTTATTCTTCCATCTTCCCATTTCAAAGCGTCAGTAGGACATGCTTCTACACATAATCCACATTGATTACAATAATAGAGCTTTCTCTTTGAGTCGCCTTTAATTATTTTAGGCCTATGGTTTTCGATAATAATGGCATTATTGATACATTCTCTAACACAGGTATAACAAGAAACACATTTGCCGTAATCTATGAAGGAATTTTTAATTGCACCTACTGGACATACGTCCATACATACATCACAGTGTGTACAAACCCCGGGTGTTGCTTCATATTTAATAGCATTAGCTGGACAATAGTAAGTACATCTACCACATTTATCGCATCTCTTTTCGTCTATAGCTATGCTCAAGAGTTTTGCTTTACCCTTTGTCTGAACGGGCCCGCCATCTCTCTCTTTTTGCTTTGGCATTATTTCTTCACCTCTTCAATAGTCATTGTCTCAAGATTAAACCTAAGCTTTCCTTCGACATTGACTCTGGCACCTTTAGGACAAGCATCTCTACAAACATTGCACATTGCACATAGTCCTTCGGGAACTTTTTTGTCTTTATATTTGACCATTTTTATAACATTAACAGGACAGTTCTTTTCACAAATTGCACATCCAATGCATTTCTCTTTGTCAACTATATACCCTCCATATCTATTCTTAAATATGGCATCTACAGGGCATACTTCCATACATTTGCCACATGTTACACAGCTGAAAGCTTTATTGTTAATTATTCTGATACTTTTAGTTGGGCATACAGCAACACATGCTTTGCTTAGATTACATTTATCAGTAGTAATGTACATTTTATTGCCTCCTTATCAGCATCATTGTAAATAGGCCAATTATCGTTGAAATAAAAGCTTCAGAGATTCTTATTACATGGTCAAATAATGTCCATTGGTATTCCGGATATGTACCTAATGCCATGGCAATCAAAAGTCCAGATATGAGAACTATAGGATATTTTGCTCTATTGATCTCTTCCGAATCAATTTTAGATCCAATTATTAAACCATAAATAATACCAAATAGAATTGGCCCCCACTGATTAGCAAGTCCGAGTGTTATAGCTTCGCTACTCATCTTTCTTCGCCTCCATAAGAAACATAGCTATTAGAGATAAACCTGCCAGGACGTTAAATCCAACTCCTATGTTAAGATATGGCAGTACACCAGGATGCGTTGGGTCGGGATAATCTAAAATATTGTCCCATCCAAATGCTCCAACATTTATTATTTGGTAAGGATCAACACCAGTGTTATAAAGATAGTATCCTGTTCCATGGTAATATGCTGAGAAAACTAAGCCAACAACACCTGTTAGAAGGAATATAAGTGCCCCTATTGTTGAAAGGTTAACAAGAAACTTATGTGTAAATCTAAATGGTGTTTTCTTAAGGCCATAGATTACAACACTCAAAAAATATCCTGTGGCAATCACTGACCCGCCAGGGAAACCTCCTCCAGGGGTGATGTGGCCTCCAAGGATGACTGTTACTCCAAAAGCTACTAATAGCATTGACATTGGGAAAGATATTAACTTTTGGATTACTGTAGATTTTTCTGTCATTTGAGGAATCTCTTTTTTCTTGTATCCTTTTAATGACCCCCATCCAAATACCATTGTAGTAGTAATTACAGCGGTAATTAAGATGAATGTTTCTCCCAATGTATCATATCCTCTAAAATCAAAAAGGATTACTGTAATTATATTTGGTGCAATGTTACCACTGTAAAGGTTATAGAGGTGACTCATTCCAGGAATTATTGAGTTACCAAATATGTACATTGTCCTTAATACTAAGAAGGAAAACAAAAACAATGAAACCCCCATAATAATATTTCTTCCTTGTTCAAATTCACTAGTTTTCATTTAAATCAACACCCCTGATCCTGCAAAGAAGACTATTAGTATAATAACTATACTTAAGGCCACATAAAAACTTGTTAAGTTGATAGAATCAGTGTTTTCTTTTTCTACCCTAAACACAGTTGGAACTGTGAATAATATTGCTGCTAGAATTAGTATGGACCCTAATGCAAAAATTATGGAATTTGTAGTACGTAATACTAGAATTCCTGCAATCAAGAAAAATGAAATCATTAGAAATTCTGAAGTAAATCCGCTACCAATGCCAACACCCTTTCCTTTGTGTATCATCCTATCGTGGAAAATTTCGTAGATTTTATCTAACATTTATCACACCCCCAGAGCCACAATTACATTGTATATTGGATCATAAATTACATGTGGAAAGAGGCCTATAAATAGACACATCACTATCAAAATAACAATGATGGTCTTGTACATTGTTCCTTTAAATTTTGTATCTATCTCGGCAGTGGATCCCGGTCTCATGAATATCAAGTAGAATGCCTTGATTATCGCTACAAAAGTTGCTACACTTAATAGAATTACAAGAACGCCTAATTCAGCGTATCCAGCTTGAACGGCAGACTGAATAATTCTTAATTCGCTCTGATATGAGTTAAATGGTGGAACACCTGATATGGCTAAAGTGGCTAAGAACATTATTAATCCAATCAATGGCATTTTTTGAAGTGCATCTCCTATCTTATCTACTTTTGTTGTTTTGTAAGCTTCAAAGAGAAATCCAGCGACAAAAAATAGAATTGCCATACTTAATACATCATTAATTGCGTGGAATATCCCTGCAGAAATACTAAAGCTTGTTCCTAAACCAATACCCATTGCAACGAGGCCTGCTTGTCCTACCGCAACAAACGAAAGGAGTTTCCTAAGATCAGTCTGTTGTAGTGCCATTACTGAACCCACAACTACAGTAAATATTGCAAATCCTAACATAACTGATTTTAATAGTGTATATCCTGAAAAAATTCTAAGCAATGCAATTGACATTGCTACAAGCACCAATTTAGACTGTAATTGTAATAGTGCAGCTGCTTCTGGCATAGCATTTTCGTACATATTGGATTTAACAACATGGAAGGGAAATAGTCCGGATTCATATAACCATCCTATTGTAATAAGTGATATTGCTGTAAGAGCCACAGGTTGAAGTGCTCCTCCTGCCCTTATTGCATTTGACAAGTCAGTCATATTTAATAATCCATATACCCCCAATAACAAAGCTATTCCGAGAAGTATAGACCCTCCCGAAACACTGCCAAATATCATGTATTTAAATGCCGCTTTGTGTGATTTTGTTTCTTTAACTGCTATAACGAGAGCTGCTTGTGCTACAGTCAAGACTTCTATAAAAACGAAGAAGTTAAAGAAGTCATCTGCGAGTATTATAGCACTTACTGAGGCCAAGCTTATGAAAATCATTGCAATATAAACCCCTGAAATAAGTTTTTTGTTTAGTGACAGAAATATGACAAATACGGTCATGACCGTCAATAAAGCAAGGAGTATTTTCTGTAATGGCCCATATGAATATACTATGCCCATATAGACATCAGGTATCAGTAATTTTGATATTTCAGGAAAACTTTCTGTACGTATATGCCCGCTAAATAGATGGACTCCGTATAGCGTCAAAAGAGGGATTATAACAGCTACTATTGAAGAAATGATAGCTATTGTTTTTACTGATCTGTCTTTTTTATGCAAAAAGTTAACTAGTATTGCCGCAATCAAGGGAAATACTACCATTAATGGAATTAAAGTACTATTAAACATTTAGTCTTCCTCCATTGCTTCGAAAATTTTCTGCACACTAAGTGTTTGGTATTTGTGATACAAAACAACTGATAATGCAAGCATGACAGATAGTGTTGATGCACCAATGACAATGTTTGTCAAAACTAAGGCAAAAGGTAAAGGATATGAAGCTAATTCTGCAAATTCATTAAAAGCTAAGAAGTGTGAAAAAGTAGACGGCACTGCACTAGCATGGAAATGGTGAGTTACTTCCGGAACTAATCCGCCAGGTCTATAACCAATCCCTATTAGTACTAAATTAACTCCGTCACCAACAAGATTAGCACCAATGACTTTCTTTAGAAGATTATCCATCATTATAATTGCCCAAAATCCAGTTACTATAAGAACACCGGCCGTAAGAAATGCACCTGTTTGAAATGGTTCCATTATTCATCCCTCCCCTTTGTTGTTTTATATAGTGCAACTATGAATAATCCTGGTATCAATGCGGAACCAAGAATTGCTTGTGTTGCTGCGACATCAGTTGCAAGTAAAAAATGATATATCGCAGCAAGTGAAAAGCTTTCAAATCCAAGAATAACTATACTCTTGTAAAGATTTTCTTGCACTATAGCCATTATTGCGGCTAATGCAACTACAAACAATAAAATGTAATCAAACATCGGACTCTGCCTCCTTAATATCTGCCCAAGAAATTGAGTGCACAGCAAACGGCATCATAAAGAAATGGGCCAAAGCTGCCAAAATAGCAACTGGATTGCCTAAAAATAAGATAACTAGCATGCAAACAACATCCATTACGCCTAATATCTGAAGTCTAGCAAAAACTATATTCTTTCTTTGTCCAAATCTAAAAAGACCCAATCCCACTGCTATCAATGCTAAACCAGATAGCAAATAAAAGTAAGGAAGTATTATTTCTGTATATGAGAAAATGTTCATTCAGCTATCCCCCCTCTTAAGAATCTTGCCATGATTAATGTTCCAATGGGTCCAAGCAAGAGAAGATAAACTGCTATGTCAGAAAAATAAGGTATTCCGTATAGTTTTCCAACAACCATAAAACCCGTTGCAACGCCTATTTCTGCAGCGCCAGCTCCAGCCAATGAGTTTGATACGCCTCTAAAAGTTGTAATTCTTAATCCTGCCATAACAGATACTGCTAAACCAACAATAAAAACATAAACGTAGTATTCTTCAAGATGCAGCAAATAACTAATTACAAAAATAAATATAACTGTTAAGTATAATAGATAGTTATTATTCATTTAATCCTCCACCATCTTCTTTATCCATCCCTCGAATGGGATAACATCTTTTTGACTTCTTGGAGATATCACGGCAACAAGCAATTTTTGCTTTTCTGGAAAAACATCAATTGTAAGTGTTCCAGGTGTTAATGTAATACTATTAGCAAGAATAGCCATAGATACAGGCCTCTTAAGAACAGTATCAATCTCCATTACTTGTGGATCAATTTTACCGTTAATACATTGGATGACTACATCTCTTGCAGAAACAACGATGTAATATACTAACCCTATAAAATAGACAATTCCCCACAATGGTCTCATAGCTTTGCTCATTTTATACACCTTTAGGAATTTGAGTAAAAGGTTTATTTATAGTTTATAAATGTTTCGCCAATCGCTAATTAACGAAAACTATTCTAGTAACCCAGCCAATTGCTCAGCGAAATTGATAAAAACCTTTAAATATAGCATAAAAAACGTGTTTTAATTAAAGGAAGATGAGTCTCTTGGAAATGGAAAAAAAGTGGCAGAGTAAATGGGAAGAAGCCAGAATTTTTTATTCTGACCCAAAAAAAATGAAAAAATTTTTTGTAAATTTTCCTTACCCTTATGTTAACGGTTTCATGCATTTAGGACATTCTTTTTCCCTTATGAGGGCCGAAATTTTTGCCAGATACAAAAGAATGCGTGGTTATAATACTGTCTTTCCTTTTGGATTCCATGCTACTGGAACCCCGATAGTTGCAGCAGCTGAAAGAGTAAAGGATGGTGAAAAATCCCAAATTGAAATTTTAGAGAAGATGGATGTTCCAAAGGAATTAATTCCTAAATTTTCAGATCCAGAATTTTGGGTTAAGTATTTTCCCCAAAAGTCTATAGAAGATCTAAAACTATTGGGTCTGTGCGTCGATTGGAGAAGAAGCTTCATTACAACTTCCCTTAATCCATTTTATGATAAATTTATTAAATGGCAATTCAACAAATTAAAAGAAAAAAACTTTGTTGTTAAAGGAGAACACCCTGTAACTTGGTGTCCAAAATGTAATAATCCTATTGGAGATCATGCCCGGCTTGAAGGAGAAGGTATTACTCCAGAAGAAATTATATTACTTAAGTTCAAGTTTAATGGCAAGATCCTACCTGCAGCAACATACAGAGTTGAAACTGTTTTTGGAGTTACTAACATGTGGATAAATCCAGAATTCAAATATGTAGAGGCAGAAGTTGATGGTGAAATTTGGATTGTATCCCCAATTGCAGCTGATAAACTAACTAATCAAAAACACGACATCAAAATAATTAGAGAACTAGATCCTAACGATTTAATTGGGAGAACATGTGAAAATCCATTAACTGGGAACAAAATCCCCATCCTGCCCGCTACGTTCGTTTCCCCTGAGATTGGTACCGGTATTGTCATGTCTGTTCCATCTCATGCTCCATATGATTATATAGCCTTGAAAGATATACAATCAAATCCACTAAAGTATGGCGTTTCCGAAACTCTTGTAAAAAATATCTCCCCCATTCCATTAATTATTGTTGAAGATTTTGGTAAGAATCCAGCAATAGAGCTCTCTGAAAAAATGGGGATATCTTCTCAAGAAGATGTAGATATGCTTGAAGAAGCAACAAACATCATTTATAAGAAGGAATTTCATCAGGGGGTATTGAATGAGAAAACAGGAAAATATGAAGGAGTCAAGGTCTCAGATGTCAAAAAAGTCATAGTTAATGATTTCATTAATAGTGGCATTGCTACTCTATTTTATGAGTTGCCTGGAAAAGTTACCTGTAGATGTCTTTCAAAGGGTGTAGTAAGGATTGTATCTGATCAATGGTTCTTAGCGTACGGAAATTCAGAATGGAAAGATTTAGCAAAAAAATGTCTCGCCCAGATGAACATTTATCCTGAAAAGGCCAGAAAACAGTTTGAGTATGTTCTTGATTGGTTAAAAGATTGGGCGTGTACAAGAGAGTTCGGGCTTGGGACAAAACTCCCTTGGGATGAGAAATGGGTAATAGAATCGCTTTCAGACTCTACTATTTACATGGCATATTATACTTTAGCAAAGTATTTTGAAGATCCTTCATACAATATTAATCCAAAAAAACTTGATGATTATTTCTTTGATTATATTTATTTAAATATTGGTAATATAGATGAAGTTACTGCTAAAAGTGAATTACCCAAGGAACTAATATCTGAGATGAAAGAAGAGTTTGAATATTGGTATCCTTTTGAATTTCGGAACAGTGGAAAAGACCTAATCCAAAATCACCTCTCTTTCTGCATATTTAATCATGTTGCAATATTTCCTGAAAATCTTTGGCCTAAAGGTTTTGGAGTAAATGGTTGGGTACTTGTTGATGGAGAAAAGATGAGTAAATCAAAAGGTAACTTTTACACAATAAGACAGATTGTAAGTATGTATGGTGCAGATGCAGCAAGGATCACACTTATGAACGGGGGGGAAGGTCTTGATGACCCCAATTGGGATAGTGAATTTGCTAGAACTATTACTGACAAATTGAAGAATTGGCATGATTTCTGTATTGAGAATTACGGAAAAGGTAGAACTGAAAAATTATATATAGATAGATGGTTTCTGTCTGTCTTAAATAAAACAATAAAAGAAACAACTGAAGCTATGGAGGAAACAAATTTTAGAACTGCCCTTTCAAAAGGATTTTTTGGACTTCAACGAGATCTTAAATGGTACTTAAAAAGATGCCTTAATTCTCCAAATAAAGAAGTAATTTCTGAAGCCATAAAAATCCAAACTTTATTATTGGCTCCTTTTACCCCGCATATCTGTGAAGAAATATGGGAGAAAATTGGATTTAAATCTTTTATTTCTAATGCCGCATGGCCCGAATATAGAGAATATATGATTGACAAAATTTCAGAAGAGAGTGAATATTATATTGAAGATGTTGTAAACGATATTAGGGAAATAATAAATATTTTATCAAGAGGGGAACTCAAGGCTTTGGAAAAAATTGAAATATTTACCGCAGAAGATTGGAAATGGGAACTTATTGAATTAGTAAGGAATAAAGAGAATATAGGAGAAGCTACTAAGACAGCAATGTCAAAAGAAGAATTCAGAAAAAATGCAAAAGACGTTAATTTGATTATCCAAAAATGCTTTAAAAATAGGTACTTCCCCGAAAAATTTAATGAAAAAGAAGTACTTAACGAAGCAAAATCTTTTCTAAAAGAAGAATTCAAGACCAAAATTAACATAGATCCATTAGAAGATCCAGGAAATGATAGAAAAAAGTCACTCCCGAGAAAACCTGGAATACATATCTATTTCATGTAATTTACAGGGAGAAATCGTTTTAAATTGATTTAGCCTTTAACATAAGTAGGAAGTAATGGTATGTTTGGGCCTTTAATACAGCTTATCATTTTATTCTTTGTTGTTATTGATCCCTTGGCTAGTTTTTTTGTTTTTTATGCTACCTCTTCAAAAATGGTTCCTAAAGAAAGACAAAAAACAGGCCTTTTAGCAATATTAATTGCAGTGTTATTATGTTTCATAGTATTGATTCTAGGTCATAGTTTATTGGAGCTATTCAGCACAACTCTTGATGAATTTAGGATTGCAGGGGGAATTATATTGGTAATATTAGGGATAAAAATGGTTCTAGGAGAATCTTTAATCAATACACATGATAAAAAAGATAGCTCTGCTAGAGCATTGGCATCAGTTATAGCAACTCCTTTGATTACTGGCCCTGCAACAATTTTTACAATTATCATAGCTAGTAGCGACTATGGTAAGCTGATGACAGGCCTTGCAGTAAGTATTGTTCTTCTAACCACAGTAGTGTTATTTCTTCTGTCGAACAAGGTTAAGAAAGTACTAGGTGATACTGCGACTCAAGTTACAACTACTATTTTAGGTCTTGTCACTCTCTCTTGGGGTGTAAAGTTAATAATTCTAGGGATAAAAAATATATTTTAAATTAAAAAAGAACTTTAGATGCAATGAAAACTAGAATACTAACACTAGCAATATCCATAACACTTGTAAGTAGAGGTATTACGACATTGTCGGGATCTATATTTGTTTTTATCGAAAAGTAAGTCAGATAGTATGAAGTTAGCATCCCTGCAAATGCAGACATTACAGCCACCAATATCGATATTTTTAATACAATAAAAAATTCCATTTTTGGGATATTAAGCATAGTTGACATGAAAAATACCATTATAGATAGTAGTGGAAATAGAATTATTGTAATAAAAAATGTATATATGAATTCCTTCAACATTTTTAATTTAGGTAAAAAAGTAATTTCTGCTTGGCCTAAATGAAAGCTAGTTGAAATTCTGGCAGCGAAAATGCTTCCGATATTTCCATTTTCGGCATTGAAAAGAGGTGACAAAACAAGCAATAATGGGAAAACATTAATCAAATCCAAATTTTTATCAAGGAGCGATCCTGCAAGAGTACTAAGAAAGGCACATATTGCTAGAAATCCCATTGACTCTTTTAGTATTCTTTTTGCGTAACTACTTTTTCTTACGGAAAATAATCCAAATAAAATTATTATGATACTTATTGAACTACTAGAGAGCAACATGAAAGCTTTACTTAGAGAAAAGGATATTATTCCTACTACAAAGAGAGACACCACATTCAATATATCTCCTATGGAAGCTATAATAGGTGAAGAAACGTTATCGGGATCAAGACCTTTATTAAAAGAAACAATCGCTACTAGAATCGTAGTCAAAATAAGACCAACTGCTGCAAAAATAGAAGCAAATAGTGAAATAAAAAAAAGATGTATAAACCCTATTGTTTGATTGCCCACTATAATTCCTCCAATAAACGCAAAAAAGGCTATTATAACGGCCATGATTACAGTTTGAATGATGGAGGAATACACATTTTCTTTAATTAAAGTTGAATCGCTTAACTTTGATGTTATTTCACCTGTATGTAATCCTGTTGAAAGTCTTGACCCCATTGAAGCATAGACATTGCCCCTCATGTCAATTGTTGCTGGAAGCATAATTAATATACCAGGTAATAATATCAAGAAATCAATCATTTTTGTTAAGTATATACCTGCAAAAATATCGGCAAACGCACAAATGATGAGGGCAAACATGCTCTGTTTAATAATTGTAAAAAAATCAGAAAGGTCTAGTTTTGGGGGCCATGCTACATATCTCTTTGAAACTACATTTGGCGTAAAGGTCTTTTTGTTTTTCAATTGCATACACTCCCCATATAAATGTCAATTTATGGACCAGTGGTCTTACATATTCTAATCGATGATCCAATAAATCGTCTTCTTCCATATTTCATCACTAATATATTAAATCTTTTTAAAATATTTAAAAAGATTTCCGTAAATATTTCTTAATGCCGTATCTGGCAATACGTTCGCTTCATAGTTTTCTACTTCCTTTTCTAGAGATTCTAGTAAGTCCCAAGTAATACTGATATGGGCTTTCTTGAAAGCTTAGCTACCGAAATAAGATATGATCATACTCCCCATGACCTTTTTACTCTTTTATTTAAATAAACATTGTCATTCTTTTCTGTTAAGAAAATCCGCTGGATCTGATTAACATAAATTCTAATTCCACATTATCCAATTGATACTTTGAGATCCCATATCCGTAAATATCTGAGTTAGTTTAGCATGGAGACTCCCTATTCTAAAATCCACAGGTAGATTGTATAAGACATACCCCTGATATTTTATGCTTAAATATTCCAATCTAGTGTATTTGAAAGCATAGTTGTCTGCCATACTCATCCCAACTGGATTTTAAATTGTGGCACAACAAATCCTTGTGGAAAGTCTATACTTTATTACCCTGAGTACGATCGTTCCAAGAGTTATATCTTAAGCTTCATGCCGTTTAAAGCAAAAGATGAATTAAAGTTTGGCAAATATTTGTTAGATAAGACGATAAATATTTCTTATGATAGTAAGTAATAAGGTTTATAAATTTACTTAGTAAGATTCATTTAATGAAGCGAATAAGGCCTTTTATTAAGAATAGCACAAAAGTTAGAGTCCTTACAAGATATCTAAATAACAATAGAGAAGTTAAAGAATATATGGAAAGAATCAATCCTGTTTTTTACGAGATTTCATTTCTTGACTGTTATGTTGAAAAGAGCATAAGTGAGGAGGTTAAAAAAACATTGGAAGCTTATGAAGGCCTTGAAATAACGACAGATGAAATTAAGAATAATAAATATACATTTTATATTGATAGCAAAGAAGGCGAACCTGTTATATGGTTGAAAAACGAAGATCAAAGAATCAGATTTTCCAAGATACCCGTAGAGTTATCATAGATGAGGTAAGATGAGTTCAAAGTTTATAGGATCTGTAAGGCTGCACGCACCTTACCACCCTTCGATAGTTATAAAACTCGACAAAATTGAATTTAGAGTGGATAACTCTTGTGGGGCAAATAATGGAAATAAAATATATTTGTTGACACATTTTCACTTTGACCACGTTAGATCTTGCATGGCAGGGGGGGCAGATTTTCTAAGCCTTTCTGAAAATCCAATAAAAATCTATGCACCATATGATGATAGAAAAGAATATGGTCAAAATGATAATGTTTTTGACATTCATTCTAAGATGATTAATTTCCATTCGAAAGGTAGGCGAATGCTTGTACCCGTAAAAAAAGACGAAACTCTCAAGTTCAATGGGACTACCGTTACCCCCATACCACTAAGGCATACTGTTCCCAATTTCGGGTATTATATCACTAATCCACAAACGAGTGTATTCGTTACAGGAGATTGGGGCGGATCAAATTGCGAAAACATACAAAAATTAATTTCTTTATCACCAAGAGTTTTAGTTACGGAATGTAGATACTTTTTCGATGAAGAGATAAAAATTGCAGAAGAACGAATGCATGTCCATGTCAATGATATACTTGAATTAAAAAAAGAGCTAGAAAATACCTTAATCATATTAACACATATTTCTCATAAATATAGGGAACTTAGTGATATAATGAAAATAACTAAGGAAAATGAGCTAATCCTTGCAAAAAATATATCGTTTAACGGTGTCAGTTATCGTATTAGAGAGCGATTCAAATAAAAATATAATATATAAAAAATATTGACTTTTCTAAATATTTGATAATAGAAAATTTTAAATAAAGCTAGTTGAATAATTAATGTTGCACAGGTCGAAACTTCGCTGGTAACAAAGTCTTTCATTCCTTGCATCTGAGCCGCTTAGGCGGATTTGAGTATCATTCTCCACCGCATTCAAGGCTCTTGGACAAGGGTATCTCCGGGATGGTTAAGTCTTATCGGAAAAATGTTTGGGTCAAACTTGAACTTACCCGGTCCATGACATTGAAAAAATGTCTCTATCGGAAACCGAAAGACAATAGTCGCTTCGAGAAGTCGAAGCATCCGGTTATGAAAGACCTACTCCTTTGAAGCGACAAACTGTGCACTTTTTTTATTGATGATTTAATTATCTGAATTTTATTGTAGATGCATTGTATTAAATTCGTTATCCTCATAAAACATATGCACTATATTTTTAGTACAATAAAAATCCGCATATTGATAAAAGCGTATGTTTTTAAATGAATAAATCACAATCAACTCATGAAGAAGTTTTTATCTTTTTTGATTTTTGTAGTTATTGCATTCTCAATTATTTCGCCCATATCTTCGGATGAGAATATATTATACAAATTAGATGAAGATTACCTTTTTAAGGACATTTCATTTGATCAAAATTTAAATAATTTATTTTTGGCAGGAGAGATCAAAGGGAGCAATAATTCATTTATAATTAAATCAAAAGATGGCAATTATTTAAGGGAAGTTATAATTGATAATTTCAAAGTTTCTAAAATAATAAATGATAAATTCTCAAGCGTATATGCAATTGGTGCTTCTGAAGATAATCAAAATAAAATTATTAAATTTACTTCAGGCCTAAATAAACGATGGGAAACTAAAATCCATTTCTCAGATATGGATATCATTACATCATTTATTGTAAATGAAAATCAAGAAGTCATCGTCATTGGATATTCTACATTCAAGAGGAGCTCAGATTCTTTTATTATAAGGATAAATCAAAATGGGGAGATTATTTCAGAAAAAATATTAGATATAAGTCCATATGAAAGGCCATATAAGATTATAGAAGATTATGAGGGCAATTTTTACCTCACCGGTGAATCAAAAGATATGAACTTTGATATTTTTGTCTGCAAGCTTTCAAATGATTTTGATGTACTGTGGATTGACTACTATGATAATAACAATTGGGTAGATGGGGGGCTTGGCCTTGAATTAGTTGATGGGAATTTAATTGCAGCTGGTTACTCTGGGAAAGAGGGGTGGTATGTTTTTGATACCGTCTTCATTGAATATTCAAAAGANGGGAATGTAACATCTTTTACTAGAAAGAGTTTTTCNGGCGGGAGTGATTGGNTCAAGGAGTTTAAAAGAAATAATGATCATTACTATTTAATNTTGATAGATTTACTTACAGGAAAAGAGTATTCAATGAAACTTGATTATTACTTTGATGTAGTAAAAAAAGTTGAAATCAGCAAAGATGAAATTCCTATAAAAATNATTAAAATAAACAATGATATTTATTTTGTATTTCAAAAGGAAAATGTTATCTTTGCCCAATATTTATGAAGGATTATTNATTTTCTTCACTACTAATTATATGATAAACAGTTCTAAGTGGTATCTTTAAACTTTTTGATATTTCTTTAACTGGAACACCGAGCTCGTACATCTTTTTTAGCTTGTTTACTATNTCTTCATCATATTTGTTTGGCCTTCCGGCNCCCTCCCCAAAAGGAACAAGAAGTACCCCAACACGCTCCAATGCCTTCTTCACTCTAATTGAGGTAAGNANATAGAGGCTTTTTGGGCATAATATATACTTTACATTAGGTGCATGTTCTAAAACTTCAACCATGATATCAACTGACGGTCTCATGTTGATATATATTTTCTCATCATTATTTGAAAGATTCGCCCTTAATTTCCTTATAAGATCTCTTTTATTTTTTGCGATTATTTTTTTCAACCTCGAGCCCCCTTAAGCTCCTGTAAGAATTTTTTTGTTATATCCTTTTTTTCAGAACTTGTGACAATATTTTCAAGTAGATGTTTATTTTCCTTTGGCACTATGCCATAGTTATCAATCCTAATCAATGCAGAGTCAAACTCATTTTTTTCAATTGAGAAATATAGCAATGTTTTATCATAATCTTCTGATATTAAATAATATGAAATTGCAGCGACAAGACTATTTTTTTCTTTTAAATTCATTTCTCTTAACGTATCCATCATTTTTTCTTTCAATAGAACTGTCTTATAGAATTTACCAAGGAGCGCTTCGTTAGGTTCAGGATCAATAGTTGGAAACGGCCCCCCATAAATCTTTCTTTCAATATAAGTTTTCTTAAGGTAAAATAAAGCAATATCCTCACATATTGCATCAACACCAAATGGTGCATATGCAATTGATAGGACTTTTCTTATGTGTTTATCATATATGGGGGATCTTCCTAAATCGATAGTTTCGTCATATAGATCACGTTTATAGTACAAATAATCTTTTTTAAAAGGAAGATGGTCTTTTGGGCCCATCATACCATATTCTTGTGGGATTCTCTTTTTAGTGGATGATTTGCCTTTAGATTTCTCTCCAAGTATCTCCATTATTTTCCTATAGTTTTCTCTTTCTTCCTTGCTTAAAGAAAAGAGAGTTTTCATATACTCCCCCGAAAAGGAGAGATACTTAAAAATGTCAAGCCTATAGACCCCATCAGGGCTAAAAATAAATTTTCCCATTCCCCCTTCTTCAGTGAACTTAATAGCTTCATGACCTGTATAGATAATTCCGTCTTTTTCAAAACCCATTGCATCTACCAGTTGCCCTATGGCAATCCGATGTGCTGCAATAGCATGCTGGATGTTATCAAAACAAATTTTCTTTTCCATTGCTCTTTTTCTAAAATATGGATCTTGTGCATCTTTAATACCTTTAATAACAAAATAAGGATTTTGATACCCTAAAAACTCTATCTTTCTCCTGATTGAAATTAATTCTTCATAATCCTTTTTCAATTTTAGATAGGTACTAAGGAAGTATTCACTATCCCTTAATTTTTCAGGATTTATACTGTATTTTAACGTATCTAGATAACTAGAAATCCTAGATATTAGACTCATGATTACTCGCCGGGATTTAAAATAATTGCAATAATCTTATAAAGATATGTATGAAAAAATATTGCAAAAAGAGATTATTTGAATAAAAATAAAAATTAATATTGTTTATATATTTTGTAGTCAAATCTTAAAGCTTGTGGTGAATCAACGTTTCTGAATACAATATAGTAGTTTCCCTTCTCAGGGGCAGTCCATTTTAATTGTTCATAGTCCCGTTCTCTTTCATTTGTCGAATAGAGGAGTGTCCTACCGGAATAATCTGCGGGCGATATTGTAAAGCTTTTGTATCCATTACTATCAAGTACATACATTCTAGCAAATAGATTACGGTATTCATTCTGTCTAACCTTATAGTAAATATGTATGACTTCACCTTTCTGGAGGGAAGTTGCATAAGATCTCCACCCATCTTTGCTTATAGAAACATTGCTTCCTTCAGAGATTACGTATTGATACTTGCTCAGCTTTTCTCCAGAAGACAAAATTGCAGTATAATAATACTGAGCTTGAAAATTGTTTGTATTATGAACTACAAAATAGTATAATCCATCTCCCGGAAAAGTAAATTCAAATTCTGATTTTGGGCCGGAGTAAAATCTCAAATATTGGGTATTTTTTTTAGTATTGCTAATTCCGTAAAAGGTAAGATAATTATGCTGTGGGCTTGATATAATATATACGTCGAAGTCATCTTTATCTAAAGTTTCGTATGAAAATTTCACCTTGCTTCCTTTTGCTAGAGCCATCGGATATGATCTGTAAGAATTACCATTCAATGAATTTTTTTCATTGACAAGAATTTCCCCTACAGGTGAAGGTTCAGGACTTGGAGTTTTCACAGGTTGTTGATTTGAGCCAGGTGTCGCACACATGGCTGCTAGTCCTACTAACACTATCAATCCAAAAATAAGTATTGATTTTTTCATCTTTAAAGATTTGTAATTTAAAGTTTAAATAGTTTACTGATTTTATTTTTCCCTGCGTTATCTACTAATTATTTAACTTAACTTAATAGCATAATCCAAAATTCTATCTAAAAGAAGAGTTAACTTCTACTTATTTGGCCTTTTGTCTATAAGAAATATAACACAGTTGTTAAAGAGATACGATAAATCTCAATATTTAAAGCAGGCCTTGTATGTTGCCCTTGTGATCAATATCCATATTTAAGGCCGCTGGTGAACTTGAAAGGCCAGGCATTAGATTGATATTTCCACAAAGTATAACGATGTAACCCGCGCCACTAGCAAGTTCAACATCTGTTATCTCAAGATCAAATGGGGGGGGCACCCCAATCAAATTTTTTTCATCTGACAAGGACATTTGAGTTTTTGCGATGCAAATAGGTAGATTCCCATATCCAAGCTTTTTATATAGCTCAATTTTTTTTCTTGGTTTTGTTTCAAATATTACACGTTTTGCACCATATATTTTTTTAGCAATAATATCTATCTTTTTTTCAATATCATCACTTAATTCATAAAGAGGTTTGAATGTATTTTCCTGTTTTGATAACTCTAATACAATATTTGCAAGCTCCAATCCCCCCTTCCCTCCTTCTGAAAACATTGTAGATAGTGCCACAGGAACTTTTTTCTTAGAACAAAGATTTTTTATCATTTCTATTTCCTGATCTCTGTCAAAATCAAATTTATTGATCGAAACTACAATAGGAACGCCAAATAATTTGAGATTATCAATATGCTTTTCAACATTTTTTAGACCTTTACGAAATGCCTCTTCATCATGATAGGTAATAATATCCTTTAATCCCCCGTGGTATTTTATTGCCTTACATGTGACAACTAGCACAACGACGGATGGAGAAAAATTTCCGTTTCTTGAAACAATATTGAAGAATTTTTCTGCACCTAAATCAGCTCCAAATCCAGCTTCGATTACAACAAAATCGGCCAGTTTAAGGGCGATGTTGGTAGCAATAATAGAATTTGTACCAATAGATATATTTGCAAAAGGTCCACCGTGAACAATAGCAGGTGTATGTTCAATTGTTTGAACGAGATTTGGTTTAAGCGCATCTTTTAAAATTGCAGCTAATGCGCCTTCTATCTTCAGATCCCCCGCTTTTATTATATTTCCCTTCCTATCAAAAGCAACTGTGATGTTGGCCAATTTACTTTTTAAATCGAATATATCTTTTGATAGACATACAATAGACATTATTTCTGATGCAGCAGTTATGATGAATTTAGACTCTCGAGGTATGCCATCCCCAGAACCTCCTAAACCAATAACAATATTTCTAAGAGCTCGATCATTCATATCAATTGCCCTGGGCCATACAACATTGTTAATATCAATGTCAAGTTCGTTACCCATTAATATATGTGTGTCAAGCATAGCTGCAAGTAGATTGTGTGCTGCCTGGATTGCATGAATATCTCCTGTAAAATGTAGATTGATATCCTCCATCGGAAGAATCTGTGAACGTCCTCCGCCTGTCGCACCTCCTTTTACCCCAAAAACAGGCCCCATTGAAGGTTCTCTTAAAGTAATTATAGCTTTCTTTTCAAAGAGGGATAATGCTTGCCCCAATCCAATTGTGGTAAGGGTCTTGCCTTCTCCATACGGCGTTGGATTCATTGCAGTTATAAGAATCAAGTGACCATTTGGATTATTATCTGCATTTTTTAAAATAGATAAATCAATTTTGGCCTTATATTTCCCATAAAGTTCAAGATACTCTGATTTGATACCTGCAATCTCCGCGATTTTTTCTATTGGCCAAATATCGGATTTTTTTACAATCTCAAAGTCATTTTCCATTATAATCCTCTTGATTTCAAATTCAATTGAAAATCTTTTTAAAAAGTTTTCGTTATTTAGTTTATGTCTTCTAAAGCAGAAATAAGAGCGATAATTAAAGAAAAAATGAAAAATCTCGAATACTCNAGTAAAGTATCCATGGATGAGNAAATAAGANAAAAAATCTATAATNTACNTGAATATTATGATTCACNAAGTATTTTTTCATACGTTTCTCAAGAAAGGGAAGTTGACACGATTGACTTAATTAANCGCTCAATTACATGCGGAAAAATCGTATGTGTTCCNNTAATAGTTAAAAAAAATANTGCCCTTGAATTAAGAATAATAAAGGATTTTAAAACAGANTTGGAAATTGGGAATTTCAATATTTTAGAACCTAAGAAACACACTAAAAAAATTNATCACAGAAACATTGATATTTTTTTCATTCCTGGNGTTGCATTTGGAACAAAATGCGAGAGNCTAGGCAGAGGCGGGGGGTATTTTGATAGATTNTTGTTGGGNATNAACNGCCTAAAAATTGGACTTGCATACGAATTTCAAATNTTTGATTNTTTACCGANTGAAAAACATGATATAANTATGGATATGATAATTACTGAAAAGAGAGTGATTACCTGNGTTTAATCGAATAAGCCAAGATTATTGCAGGAAACACTATCATTGATGCAAACGGATTTATTGCCAANAATGATGCAACTNCAGGTAGGCTTGAACCNATGATTGTAGAAAGATCCTGNCTTAGGGAAAAAGTTGAAAATATTACGCCTCTCTTCGAAAAATCTATTACTTCACATAAAAAGGAATAACACCAAATATCTATAAATGCCCCAGCCAATCCAATTAATCCCGAGGCTACAAAGAAAAAAATAATATTATTTGAAATCAGTAATAATGCAATTCCTAGGATATGGATTAATGCACCCAACTTAATCCAAAATCTTTTTGTCTCAACTTTTACAAAACGACCAATAAGGATTTCTGAGATCCCAAAAACGAGTGATTCAAATGCGACAATTAATGAAACTATAGATCCCGACATTCCAAGTTCTCCTATGGCAAATCTAACAAAGAATATCAAAAATGCTGAAAAGACTGCAAGATCAAAGGTCTTATAGATCAGAGGATCTAGTACCTTAATCAGTGTCTGAAGTGAAGGATAACTTTTTTCCCTTAATTCAAACTTAAATCCATTCATGAAAAATATATACAAACAAGAGATCAAAATTCCAATAATAAATAAAATGTAAAAAGTTTCTTTTAATCCGAGTATGTCAACAAATACCCCAGGAAGTAAAAGTCCAAATACCCAACCTAATCCTGTTATTCCCCCAAAAATACTCGCCTTTTTTTCAGGTTTTTGAGTTACGGGCCTAAGTGAGAAAATTATAATAACGGTTAGGAATGTGGCAAGGGAAACTGCAACGAGCACTCCAAGCAGTGCCAAAAACAAAATATTTTTCGTGAACGAGATCAAAAAAGTAGAAACTGAAGATAGTATTAATGCGATTAATAATAAGTATTTCTCCCCAACCCTATCTGACAGCACACCCACAATTGGCTTAAGAAAAAAAGAAAGGCCATCCCCAATAACAAATAATAAAGCATAAGGTAAAAGAGAAATCCCTATTTTAGTATAGTAAATACTAAAAAGAATCATTGTGAAGCCATGAAAAAAGGATTTGTAGAATCCTAGCATCGAGCCAAAATACAATCTGTTATTTTCTATTTCCAAGTAAGTTCCTTCCTTTAAGGATATATCCAGCGACGTATATCGATCCAGTAATGAGTAATCTTTCCCCACTTTTAAGGTTTGACATACAGTAATCAAAGGCGTTAAGAGGATCTTCAAAGGAATTAATCTCGGAGAAGTATTTCTTAGCAATACTCTCAAGAGAGTTGATACTGGCGCATCTTGGGGGAAGGGTGGTCAATACAATCCTTTTTGAAATTTTTGATAGTTCAGCCAAAATTCCTTCTAAATCTTTGTCAATGGAGATGCCGACAAGTAATAATGTTTTGGAATCGCTGATTAACTCGTTAAAAGTATCAGAAAGTGTTTTTACTCCTGCAACATTGTGTGCAACGTCAACTAAAATCATTGGATCCTTTTTTAATAGTTGAAATCTTCCAGGCCATACTGATTTTTTAAGTCCTTTCCTAATTGACTCTTCATTTATTTTAAATCCAAAAGATATCATAGATTCTGCAAGATTAATGGCACATGCTGCATTAGTAATCTGATGTTTTCCAATCATTTTGATTTTGATGTCCTTGAATAAGTTTTCGTTTGAATGGTAATCAAAAACAGATCCTTCAAAGCTTATTTTTTTTTGAATAGCGTTAAAATCTCTATTAAATAAATATAATGGGACACTTTTTTCTTTACATATATTTTCTAGTAAAGGAGCCAATTCTAAATCTATACATGAAGAAACTTTGGAATCTTTTTTTATTATTCCAGCCTTTTCTACCAATATTTGTTCTTTAGTATTACCCAATATATCCTGATGATCATAAGATATATTTGTGATTGCAATGGCTTTGCCATTTAGGATGTTAGTTGCATCAAGCCTACCTCCAAGTCCAACTTCAGAAACGATAATATCGACCTTTTTTCTAGCAAAATAGATAATAGAAATGGCGGTAAGGATCTCAAAAAACGTAGGGCTTCCAATATTTTTTAATTTTTCAGCTTCTTCACAATAATATTTTAATTCAGAAAGTATCTTATCAAATTCCTTAGAAGGAATATTCTTATCCTTAATTTGTATCCTTTCATATATATCAATTAGATGTGGTGAAACATAGAATCCGACCTTATACTTAGACTGACCCAATATCTTTGAAATAAACGTGGCAACAGAACCTTTGCCATTTGTCCCTGCTATGTGAACTACAGGAATTTTTTCATAATCTACCGTACTTTTTTCAAGAAGAAATTTTATTCTTTCAAGCCCCAGTTTTGAATCTAATCGTTCAAGACCGGGTTTAGAACCAATAAGTTTTAATGACTCTAAAAAATTATTTTGCACAGTCATTCTGTTTTGAGAAGCAGATTATAAGGTTTTCCAGAAGCATTGCCCTTGTCATTGGGCCTACCCCACCTGGAACTGGTGTGATATATGATGTTTTTTTGCTAACTTCGTCGTACTTGACATCTCCTCTGATACCATTTAAATCTCGAGTAATGCCAACATCCACAACAACTGCCCCCTCTTTCACCATATCTCCTGTTAAGAAGTTAATTTTTCCTACTCCAATGATGACAATATCTGCATTCTTTATTTTTTCTTTTGGGTTCTTTGTCTTTGAATGGACAACAGTGACTGTGCCACCTCTATTTATTAGCATGGCAGCTAGAGGTTTTCCAATAATATTACTTCTATTAATAATAGTAATGTCTGATCCTTCTATTGGAATTTTGTATTCATCCAATATTTTAACTATGCCTTTTGGTGTACAAGGAAATAAATCTGAAATATTTAGGAGGATTCTACCAACATTAAGCGGATTAAACCCATCAACATCTTTTAGTGGATCAATTCTTTCTAGAATTTTATTACTATCAATGTGTCTAGGTAACGGCAACTGCACAAGGATGCCATGAATGTCATTTCTTTCATTTAAATCATCGATTAGCAAAAGAAGATCTTCTTCAGAGATATCTTTGTAGTAAAATTCTTCATAATCAATTCCAATTTTTTCAGAATCCTTCTTTTTTAGATTAACATACACCCTAGATGCAGGATCCTCTCCCACTAAAACAGTAGCTAATTTTGGGCTAAAGCCTCTTTCTTTATAATCCGCTACTATATGGGATAGCTCGTCTGTGATTTTTTGTGCCAAGGCTTTACCATCAAGTATCATTGCGCTCATAGGTTAAGTGGGAATTTTTTGCAGAGTTCCCTTACCTCCGCCTTCACTTTTTCACAAGTTATATCATTCTTATTATATAAAACTCTATAAATCATATCTGCTATTTGCTTCATTTCTCGCTCTTTCATCCCTCTAGATGTAACTGCAGGTACGCCCAATCTAAGCCCTGAAGTGATATTTGGCGGTTTTGGATCATATGGAATACCATTTCTATTTGTTGTTATGCCTGCATTCTCTAGTAGTTCCTGTGCTTCTTTTCCTGTCATATCATTCTTTCTTAAATCTATCAAAAATAAGTGATTGTCAGTTCCACCCGTAACAAGTTCGTATCCTAATGACATCAATTCTTCAGAAAGAACTTTACAGTTATTCACAATTTGTTTCTGATAATTAATGAAATCTATTCCCATTGCCTCTTTAAAGCAAACTGCTTTTGCAGCAATTGTGTGCATCATAGGCCCACCTTGCACAAATGGAAATACTGCTTTATCTATTGCTTTTTTATATTCCTCCTTACAAAGTATTAATCCCCCTCGTGGGCCTCTTAGAGTTTTATGAGTAGTTGAGGTAACAAAATCACAATAAGGAACTGGCGAATTATGAAATCCACATGCTATAAGTCCTGCTATATGTGCAATATCTGCCATTAAAAGAGCCCCTACTTCATCTGCAATCTCTTTAAATCCTTTGAAGTCGATTTCTCTTGGGTAAGAGCTAGCCCCAGTTACAATTAGCTTAGGCTTTAATTCAATTGCCTTTTGCCGTACTTCGTTTAAATCTATTCTATTTGTATCTTTATTAACTCCATAAAAGTGAAAATCATAAAGTTTTCCTGAAAAGCTAACAGGAGAGCCGTGTGACAAATGCCCTCCACATGATAAATCCATTCCAAGAACAGTATCCCCCAACTCTAAGCATGCAAAATATACTGCCATATTTGCCTGAGTTCCAGAATGTGGCTGAACATTTGCATGATCGGCCTTGAAAAGTCTTTTAGCCCTTTCAATTGCAAGTGATTCGGCGACATCAACAAATTTACACCCGCCATAATATCTTTTTCCAGGGTATCCTTCAGCATACTTATTTGTCATAACAGAACTTTGTGCCTCAAGAACTGCGTTGCTTGTGAAATTTTCACTTGCTATAAGTTCCAGCCCTTCATTTTGACGGATCTTTTCATTTTCAATAGCATTAAAAATTTCAATGTCAACTTGATTTAACGATTTCATAAAAATCACATTACGATTATAAATCTTAAATCTCTTATAAATATTTTGCTATAAATCATTTAAAGATACCCCAATATTTAATTTTTATGGCATTAATATTCCATAATAGATAATTTTATATAATGATTATGTAGGATAATGTACTATTCTGGCATAAAATAGAGGGATTGGCATGGTAAAAGATGTTTGTATATTACGTGGAAGGACTATTGACGAACAAGAAAAATTGATTATTAAAGCTTTGATAAGAAATCCAAGAAGTAGTGATAATCAAATAAGTAAGACAACAAAAGTGCCAGTAAGAACTGTATATAGAAAAAGAAAAAAATTAGAAGAGGAAGGCATTATACACTATTACCTAAATATTAATTTAGATAAATCAGGTATCGGAAAAATAAATGCCAGGCATCTCTACTTAATAAAATTCAAGCTTGGCTTATCATATACACAACTCATTCAAGAAATTAACGAAGAACATAATGTAAAGACTGTCTTTACTGAACACATTTACCAATCTTTTCTTGCAGAAGTAGATGGAAGAGTTGCTCTTGTGATGATTTTAGAGGGGGAGAGAGACGAGGATATTGTTGAAAATTTTAATAAGATAATTGTTCCCTCTTTAAAGAAAAATCATGGTCCAGATTCAATAGAAGATGTTCAGACAATTAGGCTTTCAGACCCAATAAGATTTTTCCATAATTACATGCCTATGTTAAACATAAAAAATGGAAGAATTAAAGATGATTGGAAAGATGAACTACTTTTTATTACCTAATTTTTTTAATTTATTCTATGTCTCTTTTTATTTTATACATCTATATTTTGTCTAAATTGGCCAATATAGAACAGAAAGAATTAAATAGTAGATGATACTTTTCCTTTCTATTAAATACCTAGACAAATGGGCAAATATTAAAAAAATATTGGAGGGCAAAAATGGACAAAGAGCAGATAAAAAAAATAATTAAAGAAAAGAACATAAGGTACATAAGATTGCAGTTTGTAGACATGTTAGGAATCCCAAAGAACTTCTCAATATCCGTTGATCTTTTAGACTCCGTATTTGAATCTGGCATGGGTTTTGATAGTTCCTCAATTAAAGGATTTACAGACGTATCGTGTAGTGATAGCGTTTTAATGCCGGATCCAAACACCTTTGGAGTAGTTCCTTGGCTTGATGAAGCAAGAATCATATGTGATGTATGTTACCCAACAACTCTAAAACCCTTTGAAGGTGACTCAAGAAGTCTATTAAAAAGTGAGATACAAAAACTTGCTGAAGAAAAAATGGAATTTTACGTTGGCCCAGAAATAGAATTTCACTTATTAAAAGAAGAAAATGGAAAACTTATTCCTCACGATACAGGAGGATTTGCAGATTTTGCACCACTTGACTTGGGGGAGGAAATTAGAAACAAAGCAGGATTATACATGCAAACGATGGGCGTAAGGAGTGAAATTACTCACCATGAAGTAGGATTCGGTCAACATGAAATTGATTTTAGATTTAAAGAAAGTGCTCTTGAGGCAGCTGATGATGTTATTACATACAAACAAGTAGTTAAGAACATAGCGGCTAAAGAAGGTCTTGTCGTTACGTATATGCCAAAGCCTTTCTATGGCCAAGCTGGAAACGGTATGCACTGTCACCAAAGTATATTCAAAAATGGAAAAAATCTATTTTACGATCCAAAAACAAAAAACTTATCTGATAAAGGTAGGTGGTACATAGGTGGAATTCTAAAACATGCCAAAGCATTAACTGCTATCTGTTCACCATCTGTAAACTCATATAAAAGATTAGTTCCCGGATATGAAGCGCCTGTCTATATCTCATGGGGATGGGCTAACAGAACGGCCCTAGTAAGAATACCGGGGTATAATCCAACTAATGAAAAGGCTATGAGAATAGAGTTTAGATCTCCAGATCCAACTTGTAATCCATATCTAGCATTTACCGCTATGTTAAAAGCAGGCATGGATGGAATTGAAAATCAAATTGAACCGCCTGAACCAATTGATTATGACTTATTTGAATTATCTTTGGTAGAATTAGAAGAAAGGGGCATTGAAACATTACCTGGTAACTTAGGTGAAGCCATAAGAGAGCTTGAAAAAGATAAGGTAATTAGAGATTCTTTAGGTAAACATATATCCACAAGATATATTGACCATAAGAAAAGAGTTTGGAATGACTATTCAATGTATGTAACAGACTGGGAATTTCAAAAATACTTACGGTATTAATTTTTTTTATAATCCAACTAATGAAAAGGCTATGAGAATAGAGTTTAGATCTCCAGATCCAACTTGTAATCCATATCTAGCATTTACCGCTATGTTAAAAGCAGGCATGGATGGAATTGAAAATCAAATTGAACCGCCTGAACCAATTGATTATGACTTATTTGAATTATCTTTGGCAGAATTAGAAGAAAGGGGCATTGAAACATTACCTGGTAACTTAGGTGAAGCCATAAGAGAGCTTGAAAAAGATAAGGTAATTAGAGATTCTTTAGGTAAACATATATCCACAAGATATATTGACCATAAGAAAAGAGTTTGGAATGACTATTCAATGTATGTAACAGACTGGGAATTTCAAAAATACTTACGGTATTAATTTTTTTTATATATCTCTCTTTTTAATAATTACGCCAAATATGCTCGATTATATTAATAACAGTTTGAAACATGAATATAAAATCTTTTATATTTAAAGTATAATTTAAAAATAGATGTTATACCTTATAGGCCTAGGGCTTTCAGAAAGAGACCTTTCCTTGAGAGCTTTTGAGTTATTGAGGAAAATTGTTAATATTTATGTAGATACTTATACCAATTATTTTGATTTCGACCTTTTATGGCTCGAAAATGAATTAAATAAAAAAATAATTCCTCTTTCAAGAAATGATATGGAAAAGAATCCAACTTTTTTAGACATTGCAAAATCTAAGGAAGTTGCACTTCTAGTTTCAGGAGATCCTCTAGTTGCTACAACGCATACAGATATTATTTTAAGGGCGAATAAAATGGGTGTCAAAACAAAAATATATCACGCATCATCAATATACTCTGCAATTGCGGAGACTGGACTCCATATTTATAGATTCGGGAAAACTACCAGTATACCCTATCCTGAAGAGAACTTCTTTCCAAAAAGTTTTTACGATGTAATTGTTCAAAATAAAGAAAGAAATCTTCATACAATGTTATTGTTAGATGTGAAAAAAGAGAAAAATCTATTTATGAATCCAAAAGAAGCAATAAGTATACTTAAAGAAATTGATAAAAATAACAATATTACAGATATTATTGTAATATCAAGAATTAGTCATGAAAATCAAAAGATAATATATGGAGATATTGATAAATTAATCAAATTTGAAAATGAATATTATGGCCCCCCGCCTCACACATTAGTTGTTCCCGCAAAATTGCACTTTGCAGAAGAGGAATATCTCTTAAGTTTAGCAGAAATACATAAAAACAGCAAAAATAAATAAGAAATATTATGATAATAAGATAGTCTTGGTGTTATTATTATGCCATTTGAAAACAAAAAAATTGATGAATTGGCTGAAAAGATATCCAAAATAGAATTCTCTAATGAAGAGAGAATCCAAAAAGTCTCAAATTTACTTGAGGAATATAAAGAGTTCCTCAATAGATTAAAATCATATAATATTGAATCTATAAAGCAATGGGAAATTGAAAATTTTGAAGAAAAACTTGAACGGATAAGAGAAAATGTAGATGCAGTTACAAATAATAACGATACTAAAATAGAAGAACAAAAAATATATGATGATATTGATGAACTAAAAGTCATTGTTTGGGATATTCAGAAAAAAATTGATTCAAATTTATTAGAACTGAAATATAGAATAGATCAGACAGAAAAAGAACAAGAACTTGCTCTACTTAATTTTTTAAGAAAAGTAAAAAATAGGGACGAAACATTTTCTTTAGATTATGTTATTAATAACTATACTGATGTCCTTGAGATATTCTCCTTGCTTGATGTAGAAAATAAAAGGCTCCCAAAAAATCTTTCCCCTGAAATTGAAGGTGAGATAAAAAGATATTTATCCAATATTGAAGACAAGATAGAACAAGTTGAAAGCATATTAAAAAGAGATTATGAATTATTCCTAAAAGAAATTGAAGAGCATAACAAATGCTTAAATGAACAATATATATCAGAAAACTTTGAAGAAACAAGACAAATATACGCATCATTATTAGAAAAAAAGAAGCAATTGAAGGGTGGAAGGGCCACTCTTATTGATAATAATCTTAAAATTTTAAATCAAAGAATAAAGGAGATTGAAGATAAAAAGAGGATAGATCTCTTAACAATTCTCGATGAAGTAGAAAAGCTTCTCCCATTATTTACAGACGAATATATATTGGAGAATCCTCTTGATTCAAGAACAGTTTATGAAAAATATAGCAAGACAAGAAAATTATTGAAAGGAACTATAGATTCTAAGGTTGAAGAAAAAGTTTGTAATTCGATTGATACTCTTCTTACAAGGATAGAAAATGTAGAAAAAAGAGAAATTGAAAATCTCTCATTTGTTTATGATCGAACTGGCAGAGCTCTTGAGAAATATACTGAGGATTACATCGCAAGTAATCTATCTGAAGCTGAAAGAACGTATGTAGCTCTGTCAAGGGATATGCAAAGACTATACCCAAGATTTTCAAATGAATTAAGCAAGAATATTGAAAAAAATCTTAACGATCTCTTTTTGAGGGTAAAAAATGTTGAAGAAATAAAAAAGAGAGAACTTGAAAGTTTTTTAGAAAATTCGTATAAGGCACTAGAGGAATTTGATTATTCAAAAATAAATACTGATTTAGAATCTGCTAGACAGATGTATCACAAACTTCTTGAGGAAAAAAAGAAGTTACCTGCCGATTTAGAAATAGTAATTGAAAGTAATTTGTCTGAAATACAAGAAAAAGTTCTCAAATCTGAAGAAGCTAAAATCAAGATACTAGACGATTTTCTTAGTAAGACCATCGATATTTTAGATAAATTTCCTAAAGAACATATAGATGCCAATATAAAAGATGCCGTTGTGTTATACAATGGCTTGAGACGTGAACAAAAAAATCTCCCAGTTGGTATCGATTATGAGCTTGAAAAGGCAATCAATGTTAATCTTAATGTATTTGATAATAGAATAAAAGAAATAGAAGATGGAAAGAAAGGATACGTTAACGAATTTATTGAATACCTCAACAAGAAACTTGGGGAATTCACCGACGAAAAAATATTAGACAATTTATTTAAAGCAAAGGAAGAATTTCAAAAACTCCTGAAAGAAAAGGACAACATAATTGTATTTGCAAATTCAGAACAAGAAATTGAGATAGAAAGAAAGATAGAAAAAATAAGTGCAAAGTTAAAAGATGTTCAAGAAGATGAACTCCAAAAGATAGATATTCTGTTAAGAAGAGCACAGACTTTTGATATCAAATTTGATCAAGCATATATAAATGCCAATCTCTTTGAAGTGAGAGACCTTTATAAAGACTTAGTAAAGACACGAAATGAAATTCTATCAATAATTGCAGAAGATAAAAGAGATGATATAGACGAAATCCTTGGTAAACTCAGGAAGAGAGTAGAGCATGCAGAAATCGTTAAAGAAGAAGAGCTCCAGTATTTTATTAGAAATCTTAAAGGAATATTAGAAAGATTTAGTTTTGCACAAGTTTTAAGAAATCCTGCCGAAGCCAAAGATCAATATCAAACATTGATAAAAGAAAAGCAAGGTCTATTGCTTGAATATGATGAGCAGCTAAGACTTGAAATAGAAGCCTTGATGTCTGAGTTTAGTAATAGAATTAAAGATGCAGAAAAAGAAATAGTACAAAGTAAAATTGATAAGATTGTTAACAAGATTGGCGGATTTATTACGAAATACTCGTATGTTGAACCATCAAACAAAGCCCTTGTTATGGAAATGATAGAGAAATATAAAGATATAGTTGCCAATTATAAACAGTTTGAAAATGAGCTTGATGTTAAATCTCAAGAGCTACTAAAAGAAAGAATCCAACAATGTCAAAATCTAATAAAGCAGATAGATTACGAAATACAGTATGAGAGAGACATCATGGAGATAAAAGAGGGTTGTATAGAATTTATAAAAATATACAGAGATAAAGATGTCTTGCTTTCAAGAATATGGGAAGCACAGAATAAATACAATTCCCTCCTACAAAAATTTGAAAGCATCCCCTTCCATAAAGATTCTGCTACTGAACATGAAATAGTGAAAAAGTTACAAATCTGCTATGGATTAATTGATAAATCCTTTAAGGGTCTTTAAAGAGATAAGGATTAAATGATACTAAAAACCTCTAAAGAGATATTAATTGAGAATATTCTGTGCAATCATTGCCTTGGAAGGCAGTTTGGTAAAATTTCTACTTCTACAAATGAAAGAAGAGGAAAAGTGATTAGAAATTTATTGATTAATCTATATCCTGAGTTATCCTCAATTTTAAATCAAGAAAGATCTTGTTTTCTTTGTAACAATATATTTGATAAAACTGATGAAATTATAAAAAATATTTCCCCTAATTTTGAATTTAATTCCTTTCATGTTGGCACGAAAGTACCAGAAGAAATTATGAAAAAAGAAGAAATTCTTAAAGAGAAATATGGTCTCCAATATCAAGAAAGTATAAAACAAGAGCTTAATAGAGAGTTAGGCAAAAAAATAGGATTAAATACCAAAAAAGAATTCAAAAGGGAAAAAGAAGATGCCACCATAATTATTCACCCATATGAATTCAAAACTGAATATATTATTAATCCTTTATTTATTTATGGTCGATATAATAAATTTGTTAGGGGTATCCCTCAGACAAAATGGCTATGCAGAAGGTGTAAAGGTAAAGGATGCTCAAAATGCAATCAAACTGGGAAAATGTATGAGGAGAGTATTCAAGAGCTAATAACAGAACTTTTCTTAAATGAAACTAAAGGTACAGATTCTGCCTTTCATGGAGCAGGAAGGGAAGATATCGATGTTTTAATGCTTGGTAAGGGTAGACCATTTGTTTTGGAAATAAAATCCCCACAAGTTAGATATATTGATCTTCAAAAACTTGAACTTGAAGTAAACAAAACGAACAAAGGAAAAATAAGAATTTCAGAACTTTGTTATGTTGAAAAAGACATCGTAGAAAAAATAAAGAATACTCCTATGAGAAAAACTTATCTTGCAGAGATCGACATAAGCTTAAATGAGGATGAAAAAGAGAAGATTGAAGAATTTTTTTCTAACAGAGACATATATCAAGAAACTCCAAACAGAGTTATACATAGGAGAGTAGACAAAACAAGAATTAGAAAGGTTTATAAAGTTCTTACTTCTAAGGAAAATTGCTCATCGCTAGAGATATACTGTGATGGTGGACTTTATATTAAAGAACTTATCTCAGGGGATGAGGCGAGAACAAATCCCAGTATTGCAGAATTATTGGGTAAGAATATAAAGTGTGTATTGTTAAATGTAATTAGTATTGAAGAGAAGGTGTAATAATGGCTAGAAAGTCTCATGGTTTCAGGATTAAGACAAGAGGTAAACTGACAAAAGATGTGAGAACAAGAGGTAAAGTTCCAGTATCAAGAATTCTTCAGGAATTTGATGTAGGAGACTCAGTACACATTATTTTGGAACCATCTATCCATAAGGGTATGCCTTTCCCAAGATTTCATGGAAAAACGGGTAAGGTAGTTGGGAAGAGAGGTTCGGCGTATCTACTTTCTATAATGGATGGAAATAAAGAAAAAACTATTATTTCAAGACCTGAGCATATGAAAAAACAGGTTTTTTAGGAAAGAGGTTCTTTCATGATAGGAAAGGAAATAATCTCTGAGGATATTATTCCAATAGCAAAAGTAAAAGAGATACTTTCCAGTAGAGCTGAGAAAATTGAGTTGGGATACGAACAAGGCATTTCATTAGACTATACAAATAAATTCAGTAAAATGGAAATTGATGATATTGAAAAAGCATCTGAAGAACTTACTAAAAACGTTCCAAGATTAAAAAAAGAAAATATAGTCAAAATAGTGGATATTGTTCCAGAAGACAAAAAAGATCTAGAAGTGCTATTCTCAAAAGAAAGACTAATATTAGATGAAGAAGAAATAAACGCTATACTGGAAATTATGGCTAAATATAAAAAATAAGTGAAAGTTATGATGGTAAGAACCGGTATTTTTGAGGAATATGGGATAGTTCTGGATTACCTCCCCCAAGGTCTTCCTGGAGAAAATCTCCCTCCCCATAAAAGGACGCCTATTGCACATATAATGGGCGAAAATTATTTTACTTTGTTAGAGGTAGTACCATCAACTGATCTTTCAATGTACGAAAGAGTTTTTATAGGAAAGGGGAAAAGAGAGAAAATAGCTCGAGTTAAAAAAAGACTTCGCTATAATGAACTTAGTACAACTGCAAAGGGAGAATTAAAGTTCATTGTAGAAAAAATTGTATCTGAAAATGAACAAAAATTTGTTGAGTTTTTCAACACTTCTGGCCCTATATCAATTAGGTATCATAAATTAGAGCTATTGCCTGGCCTTGGAAAAAAATTAATGAATGAAACCCTAGAAGAACGAAAAAAGGGTCCTTTTAAATCATTTAATGATATAAAAGATAGAGTTCCTTCTATACCTGATCCTAAAAAGATGATTATAACTAGAATACTTAATGAAATGCAAGAAATTGATAGGTATTCTGTTTTCATAAGTAGGCCACCAAAAGAGATGGAATGATATCAAATCGGCTTTTTTATCTTTTGAATAAATATAACATTCGCCCATCTAAAAAATTCTCTCAAAATTTTCTTATTTCTGATGAAGTCTTAAGATTTATGGCATCTCAAGGTAAGGGTAAAGTACTGGAAATCGGTCCAGGGTTAGGATTTCTCACTGAAAAATTATCCAAAGTTTGTGACAGAGTCATAGCTGTCGAGAAGGATTCTAATCTTGTTAATATTCTAAAACAAGAATATGATTTTGATAATGTAGAAATTATAAACGAAGACTTCCTTAAATTTGAAGATAAAAGTTTCGATACTGTTGTTTCAAGCATCCCCTATGCAATATCTTCACAAATTACATTCAAATTATTTGAAATGAATTTTGAATCTGCAACATTATTGTATCAAAAAGAGTTTGCAAATAGATTTGTTTCAAGACCGGGAGAAGAAGATTATTCGAGATTATCCATAATGTCCAATATCTATTCTAAAATTGAAATATTAAAAGATGTACCCCCATCTGCTTTTTTCCCAGAACCCAAAGTATGGTCATCAATTGTCCGTATTAGATTGGATAAAAAATTTGAAGTTAGTCAGATTTTTGAAGCAACTGTTAGAGCACTTTTTACACACAAAAACAAAATTGTCCATAAAGCCGTATATCATTCAAGAGATATATTTGAAAAAGGAAAGGAATTCAAGCAATCAATAAATGAAATCCCTTATAAGGATAGAAAAGTATGCACTCTTAATATCTATGAGATAAAAGAAATTAGTGATTGGCTTGAGGGGATATTATGATTTTTTTTGAAGATTTTAGTAACGAGATTAATCTCGTACTTAACGATGTTAATTCATTTATAGAAAGTCTTGAAAAACCAATCTCAGATCTTGGGACTTCTTTTCTTGATAAATTTAAAATCTCTATGAAGGGATTCAACACCTTCTTACTTTTTCCTTATTGGTTATCTGAAGGATTTGATATTAAAGATAAAGAAGATGTGTCTAGAAAGCTTTCTAATCTTGATATTTATGGCATAATGCACCTTAGGATTATAGATGATATTTTAGACAATCCAGAAAAAATAGATAGAAACTTACTTCTTTTATCTAACATCTGTGAATTCAAGATGTATGAGATATGTTTTAATCTAATTGGAAAAAATGAATCTTTTATGAAAGATCTAGAAGATATACTAACAAGTTTTTCAAATGCAATTCTTTTTGAAAAAAAGCAATACCAATATTTAGGGATACTGACAGAAGAGATGAAAAACTATAATTATGAACTAATGGCAAGAAAAGCCTTCCATTTAAGGATCCCGATCTTATCTTATCTATATCTTGAAGAATCGAGTGAAAAAAAAAGAAATGATTTTTTTTCAATGATAGAGTATTGGGGAACCTCTATGCAGCTTTTCAATGATGTTCTTGGGTGGAAAGATGATTTCACTTCCGGGCAGATGACTTATCCTCTAGCAAAAGCTATTCAACATCTTGAGGAAGAAAATCTAGTAGATAAGGGAAAAGAAGATGTTATGGATATTGCAGCTGCGTTTATTGAAACAAATATTTTAGAGAATACTCTTGAGATCTCACTGAAATACCAAAAAATGGCAATTGATTCAATAAGAACCTATAATCTTTATTATCTGACTAAATTTTTCGAAGATGCTTCAGATAAAATATCTTCAAGTATTGATAAGTTTAAAGACAAAAGAAATAGTTTGCTTAAAGAAATATTAAATTGAGAAATTCACAATATAGTTAGTAAATCTTATAAATAATTCAAAAAAAAATAAATAGAAGGTGATTATATGGAAAAAACTACACATGAAATAATAAAAGCATATATAAAAGAAAATGAAGGGACAGGAACTGTAAATTTATCACAGCCAAACTTTTGGTTTGAAGCATCTCGACTCCACTGCTGGTTTGCACAATAAGCTTGATAATTATGAATTATCTTGTTTTATCAACTTTTTTTTTTAATTTATTACTTGGGATATATTCGATTAAATCTAATTATAAATCAAAAATAAATATTTTATTTTCTATTCTAGCTATTTTTATGTCAGGAATAATCATCACTAACTCATTAATCATTGAAAGATCTTACATATTATGGTGGAATAAACTCAATTTATTTTTTGTGATATGGATACCAACTCTATATCTAATGTGGAGCACTAGTCTTTCAAAAATTAAAATGAAAATAAATGAAATATATGTAATATCTATCAGTATTTTTTTCTCTTTAACCCTTGTTACTAATTTATTCATAAACAATGTGTCTTATTTTAACGGTAAATTGGAACAATTATATGGGCCTTTTTTTTATGTTTTTTTTATCTACTATGTTAGTTGCTTAATATATGGTCTTTACCTTCTCAATCAAGCATCAAAGTTATGTGATTCGTTAATTGAAAGACGTAGATATTTAATTGTCTTTATAGGAACTCTCATACCAATTGCAACAAGCATAATACTAAATTCAATTATATATATTGGCAAACTCAGGACTTTTTTTCATTTTGATGAGTTAACTGGGAACATCTATGTTTTACCAATAACAAACTCACTAATGATGATTTTATTTGCATTTGCAGTATTAAAATATAATTTTTTAAAACCTGATATCAGCATAAAAGAGAAGTTGGATACTCTTCGTATAAAAATACTGTATATAACTAATATAATTATTATTGGATTAGGCATAATTATTTCTATTATTATAATAAATTCAGGATATCCTGTAGATACAACAATTATTGAAACTATATTTGTCATTGTTTTTTTAATGTTTTTCATCGACATAGGGATAAATTATTCATTATCTAAGTATATAAAAGAAAAAATAATTGTTCCTTTAGGAAAAATATCCAAACATGCAGAAGAAGTTGGTAAAGGTAATTTTAATATAAAAGTAGGTTTTGAGGGCGAGGATGAGATAGCAATCCTTTCAAGACAAATGGATGAAATGGCAGATAAATTAAATAAAACCTCTATGATTAGAGAGAATTTCAATAAAGCATTGCAAATTGAAGTACAAAAAACAACAGAAAAACTTCAAGAAGCTTATAATCAGCTAAAAGATTCTGATAAAGCAAAGAAAGATTTTATCGATGCAATAGCTCACGAACTATACAATCCACTAGCAATTATTAGCTTGAGTAATGAATATATTCAGTTAGATTCAATTGATCCACATAACAAAAAAATGATTACTTCAATTCAAAGAAACATAAAACGATTAATATATTTAGTTAAGGAGATTGAAGATTTTACAACAATAGACCTACAAGATCAAAAAATAAACGTTGAAAAATTCGATCTAGAAGAAATGATAAAAATAATTGTTCAGGATTTTGGTATTTTAACAAGTAAAAAAAATATAGAATTATCCTTGAAGCCTATCGGCCAAGATTTTAATTTAGAAGGAGACAAAAGCAAACTCACTAAAGTTTTTGTTAATTTAATCGAAAATGCTGTTACTTTTTCAAATGAAGATGGGAAAATAAAAATCATCATAGAAGATAGAAAAGAAAACATTGAAGTAAAAATAGAAGATAATGGAATTGGAATAAGAAAGAAAGATATCAAATATATTTTTGAGAAGTTCTACAGGGCAGAAGTGGATGATGTTCTAAGACAAGGCATAGGTCTTGGACTTCCAATTGCAAGAAGTATTGTAATTAATCACGATGGAATAATAAATGTTAAATCAGAATATGGCAAAGGAAGCGTTTTTACAGTAATATTGCCAAAAAAACATGTGGTACTATGATTTTTCATAAAAACATATCTGAAATAAAGGAAAACAAAATAGACGCTAATGGTGCAAGGGGAGTTTCAATAATTACTTTAATTGGTGAGGATCACGGTGCAAAAAACTTTGTTATGCGAATAATGAAAATTGAAAAGGGAGGATATTCGCCATATCACGAACATGTGTGGGAACATGAAAACTATATATTAAAAGGTGAGGGATTTCTACGGACTGAAAAGGGTAAAAATTCTGTAAAAAAAGGCGACATTATATACATACCCCCAAATGAGTTACACAGTTATGTTAATACTGGAAACGAAGATTTGGAATTAATATGTGTAATTCCATTAATGCTTTAAAAAATCCTGAATCATATTTACAGTTTCTTTATATCCTTCGATTGGTATTTTTGCCATATTGCCGACTTCTCCTTCAATTTTTAAAACTCCGTGTATACCACAAAACATCCCCTCAGAAACTTGCCCATAAAGCTCCCGTGGGGGCAAGATAGAAACTGCGACAATATCCCCATTTTTAATCGACATATCATTTGTTAAAACTGTGATTGCTCTTTTGATATCAACATTACATACCAAAAGAGAATCTGAAACTTTTGAAACTGAAAGAATCTTCCCAACAATTGTATCCACCCCATATTTATTGTCCTGTTTAATTCTTTTATCAAGAGAATACAAAGTATTCATAGCAAAAATAATTTTGGCAATTCCCATTTTTGTAGAAGTTTTATTTTCTTTTTTAGCATTAGAAAGAAAAGTGGAACTCCAGTTTTCTCCAAGTGTGGATTGAAGATTTATAATTTTATCTTTAAGTGGAGAAGTTATTTCACTAATATTTTCTTTTTCAGTGTATGAAAATTTTATTGCCATAATATCTGATTTCATTAAATCAGAAAATTGTAATGCTTCTTTCTTTTTCCAAACTCCTTCAAATCTAGTACTCTCTAGTGCCTTCTTAAGAAGTTCTAAAGCTTTTTCAGCCACAAGTATATTTATGTTATTTTGAGTATCCATATCAATCACCGTAAATACATATTTTCATTTTTTCAGCATATCACGTATATAAAGATACATTATGATGGCTCGAGATTATACTCATTTTTAACATAATTAGCTAATCTAGTCTAGTAGTATTTAGTATTTTTAAACATATAAAAACTTGCTATTTTAGCCAGATAATAATTATTAAAAATTTTGAAATAAAGATTTCTACTTTTTTTTGAATTGAATAACTCAGGCAATAGAAAAAGATTCAAATTATTAATATAATCTTCTTCTAATTTACCTTGATTTATATAATCTTTTAGTATTGCGTTTGCTGCTATTTCTGCGCTTTTATGAGCGTAGTATATTCCCTCTCCAGTAATAGGATTGACAAATCCTGCTGCATCTCCAATTAAAATTGTTTTTTTATAAATCGGTTTTTCAATATAATTTCCAAAAGGTATTGGATGGCCTCTAATTTTTTTGATAAAAGAGTCTATAGTTTTTTTATCAAATCCTAACGAAATTAAGAAATCAATAAACATGTCATTAATATTATCATTGTTTATGTCTTTTAGTAAACCCCCAATGCCAATTATAGATTTATCCATATTAGGGAATATCCATGCATAGCCATTTTTTATATACCCAAAATATAAACATATAATATTCTTTTCGATGGGCAATTTTTTTTTGTCTATAGAAATCTCAAGCGTGATACCAAGACTATTTCTCCAAATATCCTTACAAATAATTCCATTGTTTTCAAATTCCTTCCTTACAATACTATTCGCACCATCAGCACCTACAATATATTTAGAAATTATTTTATTCCCCTTTGAAGTAAATAAAGCATTGGAATCCAAATCGACTTTTTTTACAGTTTCATTCTGAATAAAAGTAGCACCTGAAGAAATAGCTTTATCTAATAAGAAATTATCATAAACAGTTCTCTCAACAAAGTACGTTGGAGTTTTGGAGTAATACTTCGCTAAAGTTTTTTCCTTAAACATAACTTGAAATATATTTGAAGAAAAATTTATTATTTTTTTGTTTAAGGATTCTTCAGTTTCATCGAAAATTTTTTCCAGCAATCTCACTGATTTTGAGGATAAAAGGCCGCCACATAACTTTTCTCTTGGAAAAGAGGATTTATCTATTATTATAACATTTAGTCCAAGTTTAGCTAAAACATATGCTGCAGTTGAACCTGCAGGACCCGCACCAACGATCGCAACATCAGATTCATAATTCATTTGATCATCTTTATAAATTGCGAGTAGAATTTGAATACTATCATTTTTGATACCTAACTAAAAAATATTATCCTCTTTCAATCCCTTTTCTACTTCTTTGTATATTTTCTTCAATATTTCAATCCTATTTTTAGATTCCAATATGCTCCTACCAACAACTATAATAGAAGCCCCATTAACAATTGCTTCTTCTGGCGTGCATACTCTTTTTTGATCAGAAAATTTATCGTCTCTCAGCCTAACACCAGGAGTAACATATAGAATTTTCCTATTAATATATGGTCTTAGAACATTAATATCTTTTGGAGAGCAAATTACTCCATCACATCCGTTTTCTGAAGCTATTTTTGCATAGCTGACAAGAGCTGTGTCAAAAGATTTATCAATAAGTATGTCTTTAAGGGAATTCCTATCGTGGCTTGTGAGTATTGTTACTCCTAAAATCATTGGCCTTATTTTTCCATATTTAATGACACCATCATTTACTCCTCTAACGGCTGCTTGAATCATTTCACTTCCGCCCATTGAATGAATGGTGAACATTTTAATGTTATGTTTAACTAAAGCCTTTGAAGCATTTTCAACTGTATTTGGGATGTCATGAAACTTAAGATCTAAGAAAACATCCCTTTCAAAACTTTGTGGAATTTTAATCGAAGAAGTCCCTTCGGAAACAAATAACTCCTTTCCAATCTTATATGTTCCGACATATTCATAACTTTCTTTAATTATTTCTTTAGCTAAGGCTAACGAATCAACATCAAGCGCTAAACAAATCCTCTTTCGGACATCTTCTTTATTCATATCTTCTCCATTCCCATGGATTCTTTCTCCATAATTCAATTTCACCCTTGGTATCGCCTAAACTATCGGATACATGCTCAAGCAATCCCTCAAGTGTTAAAAGACTTTGAAATGGAACATTTAGTTTCTGAAACATTTCTACAGACTCAGGAAATTGGTATGAGAATATCGAAAGCGCATTAAGAGAGTTAGCAGAAGATTCTTTTAGTAAATTGATTGCCCTTCCAATTGAACCACCAGTTGAAACAACGTCTTCAATAATGAGAATATTATCACTAACATCAATATCTCCTTCGATACTCTGTTTTTTCCCATAGCCCTTACTAGAGGATCTAACATATCCAAAAGGGAGATCGAGCCTATCAGAAAGCCATGCCCCCCATGATATCCCTCCTGTAGCAACTCCTAGAATACATTCAATTCTCATATTACTAATTTCTTCTAGAAATCCAGAAAGAATCATCTTCCTTTCTTTTGGGTAAGAGATCAATCTCCTTGTATCACAGTAAATTGGGCTTTTTATTCCCGATGCGAAAGTGAATGGGTCATTTGTGTTTATCTGAAAGCTTTTAGTTGAAAGAAGTACATCGTAGAGCTTATTCACTCTATCACCTTTAATTTTCCCCTAAAGTCATCCAAAGTGGTGTAGCCTTTTTTTTCCATTATTTGGCAAAGTTCTTTTGATATTCGTTCAAATATGGGGGGCCCTTCCTGGGAAAACGAGGTTCCAAGTTGAAGTAAAGTTGCTCCAGAGAGAATAAATTCAAATGCATCAATTCCCGTATATATTCCGCCCACACCTACAATTTTAATTTTTTTATTCAACAGTTCGTGAAACTTCCGGACATTTGCTAAAGCTGTTGGCTTAATATATTTACCACCAAGTCCACCAAAACCACCTTTTGGCTTTATTACAACTTTTTCATTCCTCCAGTCTATAAAGAGGGCATTACCAATAGAATTTATACTAACAATAAATGAGATTTTTGTATTATTAAGAATAGTTGCCATTTCTTCAAAATGGATAAAATCAAAATATGGGGGCAATTTCACGCCCCATGGCTTTTCAGAAACATCACCTACAACATTCATTATCTCTTCTGACATTTCAAAATCATATCCTATCTGAGGTTTCCCAACAACATTTGGACAGGATAAATTAATCTCCAAAATATCTACATTTGAAGAATTAAATGCTTCTACTATTTTTTTATACTCCTCACTAGCCACTCCCGCTATGCTTGCTATTAACGGCTTACCGTAGGACTTTAACTTTGGAACTATCTCGTTATAGTATTTGTAGCCAAGATTTGGCAAACCCATTGAATTTATTGAGCCCCACTCGATATCCATATATCTTGGAGAGGGATTACCTTCTCTTGCTTCAATTGTACATGACTTCATTACAACTCCTCCTGCTGCAGAAATTGCAATATCCGNCAGTTCATCTAAAGTNGTATCNAAAGGNCCNGATGCATTCATTATGCAACTGTCGAAATGTATTCCTGAAAGATTTGCCGAAATATCTACCATTTTATTTCATTCCTAATATTTTTTTTGGATTAGTNATAGNCATTGTTTTTAATGCCNTTTCTGAGATGCCTTCTTTATTTAACAAGTTCATATATGTTTCAAGACATTCACTTGATGAAGGATTTTTTATNTGGCCTGCGTCAGAAGAGATTATGCAGTGTTCATAGCCTACCTCCTCAATATCTTTTTTTATTGTTTTAAGAGGNTANTCTTCTGGATGATCTCTATCTAGCCACATAACATAACAGTGCTCAATGTAAGCNCCTTTTAATGCAAGTTCTTTTTGAATTTCAATTGGCATATTGATATCNCTTTGCATTGGATGAGTAACGATTGTGGGAATGCCCATTTTTAAAGCCTCTTTTGCTAGAACATAGCTTTCTTGCCATGAAAGGTGTCCTGTTGCTAGAATACAATNATTNTCTTTTATNGCTTTAAGAACTCTAATACACTTTTCAAATAATTTAGAATTCCANTCTGTAACTTTTATGGCTTTAAGTTCAGATTTTAGTCTTGGCTTGAATTTTGGATCTCTTACCCACTCTGGGGGTATTTCATACTGGCTATGATTTTTCAACAAATGATTTTCTGCATGTATTGTGGGAAACCACACTATTATTGGTGCACCTTTTGACATTGTTGCTGAAGCATATATTGCGCTTGGGTTAAATCCTCCCATGAAGTAGTTCAAAGTTATTGAACCTATTAAAAAAGGAAACTCTGATTTTTTTTCAATTGTATTTATTGCAGATATTGTAGGAAATGCATGAGATTTTAATGCTATTCCAGTTATCTTTCCTTTTTCATTTTTTAAAAGGCTTTCAACTGTATCCTTTCTTGGAAGAATATCTGGGCCTATATGATAATGCATATCTATTGCATCTTTTACTATTGAAGGAATTCCGGACATCAATTACCCCTCCTCTGAAGTTTATTCTCATCTAAAGACATAATATTTCCATTTTTTATTACACAAGGAATAATTTCATCACTATTTAAGATATCAAGTTTTGACATAGCATCCGTAATTATTATATCCGCTTGTTTTCCTTCTTCTATTCCGTAATTTAATCCTAAAAGTTTTGCACCGTTTGTCGTTGCCATGGAAATAGCTCCGTCTATATACTCTCTTGTAGTCATTCTTGTTGCAGATATTAACATATGAAGCTCACGTATCATGCTGCAGTTTCCAAATGGATAAAAGATGTCCCGTATATTATCAGTCCCTATCGCAATGTTAATTCCGTTGTCAAATAACTCTGTAACTCTAGTAATACTATTTGAAGGTCTCATCCAAAGGTCATTTATTTCTACAAACCTTGTAATCATGTTTGCACTTGGAGTCACTATGACATTAATCCTTAATGATTTCATCTGTTCGATTATCTTTTTTGCTTTTTCTGTCGGCATTCTTGAAAGCGCTATTGCATGTGTTACAGTTACTCTGCCCTCATAATTTTCTTCCTTTGTCTTTTTTAGTACCTCGGGTAATATCGCTAGCCTAGGATCATTTGTTTCATCTACTTGGATGTCAAGCGCTTTATTGTACTGCTTTGCTAGTTCAAAAAGTATTTCAAGATGTTTTTTTTCATTTCCTTTCTCTTCTACAAGTGGAAGCCCGCCTACCACGTCAGCACCTAGTTCAATTGCCTTTTCCATCAAATCTCTTTTTGCTTCGTCTACCACGCCTTCTTGTGGAAAAGCTGCTATTTCAATGTGAACCCTATCTTTATACTTTTCTTTTATACTAAGAAGTGATTTTATTGGTATTATCCCAGCCGTCGGATCTACATCAACTTGAGTTCTTATTGCAGTTATACCTTTCGAAAGCATCCTTTCTATTGTATTAGTTGCCCTTTTTTCTATATCGCTCTTTGAGTAAGAACTTTTCAATTTTTTTAATAAAATTCTATTTTCTTCAAGAGATTTACCAAGATGATCTTCTGTCATTTTATCTAGAAGATTTGATTTATCAAGGTGGCTGTGGGAATTTACAAATCCACTTAAAACATAATGCTTGTTTGCATCTATGTTTTTGTTTCCACTTTTTAACTTACCTATCTTTTCAATTCTTCCATTATTAATACCAATATCAGTAATTGTAGTATCAGTTATTCTTGCATTTTTAATAACAAGATTAAATTCGCTCAAATTAAGTCCTCCTTTTACAAAGGAGGGAATAAGAAGAACTGTTATAAATTTTTTTATTTTTTACAGTCGTTCCTATTAGAACCTTTCTTAATCAATCCAAGAATCATATATAAAGTTTTAGGTTTTGAATCTTTTAATATAGGAGATTATTATTCAATTTCTTTGAATGAATTATTTATGTCTTCAGCAATCATTTTTCTTTTTGATTTCTCTATTAAGAAATTTTTTCCAGTTATGATATAGGATGGAAAAATTCTTTTGTCTTCGTAGTAAAAGCTTTGACTTCTTAATTTGTAAGTTGAGCCTTTTGAAATGGCAAGTTTATTAGTATTTCTTTTTGAGATGTAATTAAAAGATTTAATTGCAACATCTCCCAGTAAAAGGTAAGCTACAGCATTTGGGAAAAGTTTCAATTCTTCTTCTAGAATAAATGAGCATTCTTTTATTGTATCTATTGAAATGGAAGTTCCAGTCTTTGCACATTTTACTGCTGTTGTTATGTATACTCCTAAGTTAATAATATCGTTTATAGAATTAATAGGATAGCCTGCATCGTTAAAAGCTTGTTTTGTTGTTTCCATGTAAAAAGGATTTCCTAAAGAATAGAAATAATCTTTTGGGTCTAGTGGTGGAACTTCTGAAATCATTACGATTTTTATTTTATTTGGATCAATATCTAAATTGGGGATTTGATACGAATTCTGTTCAATACCCTTACATGGAAAAGTCTTACAGGATATTTTTTCAGACAACTTCATGATTTTTAATTAAGAAAAAAACAATATAAGGTTACAGGATTGAGGGCCCTGTTACGTGGGTATTCATGGATTCGAATCCCATCTTGACTCTGCTTTATTGTTAATAACACAACTTGATATAATTATTTATCATTAATTTCTGAAATAGCTTTTTCAAGAGTATCGTGTAATAATCTAATAGTGCCTTTTCTATAAGACAAATTTAAATCAGTNTCAGAGGATATTGTTTGGCATTTGNTTTTATANTCCATNCAATTAGAACAAANGTATTNTAATGCAACAATCTGCTTATANTTGGCNTCTCTTAGCAAATATTTTGTCATTTCTACAGCATCAAAATTTTCAATCCCTAATTTATCTCCAATTTCTTTCAGACGATTTTCTCCTATAGTCTCTATTTTTCTTTTACTAAAAAGNCCCCAATGATTGGCGAAACCTGGAGTTAAAAAAAATGTACCTGGCTCTTTTGTTAATATTTCNATATAATTAGCTTTGCTTCCTAAAAGAGCACAAACACAATCATCAACTATTTCTTTATTTTCATCTTTNAAAATTCCAAAAGGTAATTTAATACGACTNTCTCTCAACATTTCCTCCAGATTGTTCAGCGAATTGCCNCATAANCCATAATAAATCAAAAGATAATCAGAATGTTTCTGTAACTCTATACAAGCACTCAAGACTTCTTCTTTTAATTCTCTTGGATCATAATGGAGGAATAACGGCAAAATATATACTATGATTTCCAGTTCCNCTTCTCTTTTAAGATATCTTGGGGCAAATAATTCCNTAGCTATCCTTATTTTTTCATAAGGAAAATTACTTCTAATAATATCCTCAAAATACTTTGAAGNTTCTGTTTTTACGATAATTATTTTGTCTATTTCTGAGTGCTGCTTTATGACAAATAGAAGTTCATCTTCAAATACTTCACAACAAACAATGCCAATTCGTTTGGAATTTTNTCCATTACTGTTCGATTCTAGAATCATATTACTAATCCCTTTATTGTATTTATAATGATTAGATTTTATTAAATACAAGATAATGGNTACTGNTTTTATTATAATTTTTTTCGATAGTTCNAAATATTTTTCTTATTTTCGAAGATATATATTTTTGTATTAAGATCTAATCTATTATACTAAATTATTTTTATTAACAATATTTTCAATATATTCTAATGTTACTTTCCTCACATAATCCTTTAATATCGGAACAAATCTTATTGTNCCTGCACCTGGATGCCCCCCACCTTGGACTTCTTCTAAATATGCNTCTTTCAACTGCCTTATTATATAATTAAGATTAAATCCAACNTCTATTGCCTTATTTGTCGCACGAATCACAATATAGTCTTCTGCCATACCCATACTAATTATGACTTTTTCATTTTCATTTATTTTGTTATCNAAAATGTGCATGTTATGTATGAATCCCAAAGTTCTACCGGGAGAAGGGAATTCCCCTCTGAAGATTAATTTATCGATATCTACCANAATAATATCAAAATTATTTGCAAGGNTCTTTATTTCAAGATATTTTTTTATCAATGNCCATTGAGAGATTCTCTTTTTGTTTATTTCCTCTAATACGCAGTTTACAATTAAATTTCCCCTGCCTATATTGCCTATNCCCATTATATCTTCAATATAATTTTTTACGNTAAATCTTCCGATATAGTAAGATTCATGATCAAGAACTAGTTTTATCCTTTCAAGTTCCTCTCTTTTGNAAGGNGANATCTCGAGATATTGTTCCATTTCTTTACCTTTTGATTTATCTCCTATTCCTGCGAGAGCTGGTATATGAATGCCATAACTATCTATTTCAGAATCAATCATCCTTGAAAGTTCATAGGCTAGCATCCCTGTACAAAGATTAGAATCACCAGAATAAATATATGGATTTATGTGAAATGAAACATATTTATCAATTATATATTCGCCATTATCGTTAATAGTGGGGGGGTGATGATCTATCACTCCAATTTCGAAATCATATGCTTTGGCCCTTAAAATTCCCTGCAAATCACTATCAGTGCTTCCATTATCAGCAATTATCAGTAATGGCTTTTTTTTAGAGAAAGAAAAATAAAGATCGATGTCTTTTAATGAATCTTCAAGATCGTAGTAAGGTGCTGCGCAAGGTTTTCTAAATATCTTGCACTCCTTCTTCTTTTCCTTATCTGCATAAGAGCTAATTGCTTTTTCAAGTATAACACCAGCAGATATACCATCACAATCATTGTGATGCCTAATTATAATCATTCTTTCCTGCAGCACAGATCTCTTAATAGATGTTAGTGCCAATAAAAATTGTCCTTCCATCTTTTTATAAATCTCAGATCTAATTAGGAAATCAGAAGCTTCTCTTTTAATTTTATCCAAAAACATATTTTCAATATTTTGTTTAATTAGATTCAATTCACTTTCATTGAGCCTTTCATATTTATTTATTTGTAACTCAATATTTTCTCGCCTAGTTGATAACACCCCATGAAATCTAACATAGTCTCCAATTCTTATGGTATAGAACTCTTCCTTTGGATTAAATATAACTGCTCTAATTTCACTACCATCGTTTATTCTAAAAACAAGCGGGCCACTTGTTTTATAAATGTCTGTAATTCTTCCCTCAATGAATACAGCCTCTCCTTCCATGCCAAAAGATATCTCACTTATTTTTGTAGAATTATTGTTAAAATTCATAAATCAAAAAGAGAATTAAAGTTTATAAATGAAACTACCATATGTTATAGTTAATGGAGTTATGTGAATTCACTGAAGGTAAAGCCATAATAGAGGTACCAAAATTTGAAAAAGTTACAGCAAAGACACCAGTTTTTTATAACCCTAAGATGGCCTTTTCAAGAGATATCTCTATTTCAGTCCTGAATACAATAAAACTAAAAGAATCAAAAAAAGTAATTGATGGACTTTCTGGTTCTGGTATTAGGGGTATCAGATATATTCTTGAGTCAAATTCAGAAGTCTGTTTTAATGATCATAATCCTGTCGCAACAAAACTTATCGAAAAGAATCTTAAGTTAAATTCTCTTGAAGCTACTGTAACAAAATCTGACTTTAATCATGTTCATGGAAAATTTGAAGTTGTAGATATTGATCCTTTTGGATCTCCTGTGAGATTTTTAGATGGGGCATTTAGAATACTAAAAAATAATTCTTACTTATTCTTGACTGCAACTGACACTTCTGCATTGACTGGTGCCCATGTATCCTCTTGCAGAAGGAAGTACGATTCAAAACCATTAAACTGTAGTTTTACACATGAACTCGCAGTTAGAATATTAATAGGAAAAGTTGTCAGAAATGCAGCAAAATATAATTTAGCAGTAAGGCCAATATTATCCTATACAAAGGAGCACTTTATCAGGGCTTATTTTGAAGTGAGGTGTGGTAAAGAGAAAACAAATAAAGCTCTTAATAATCTCGGATTTGCATTAAAGTGCAAATGTGGATTTAGGAAGACCACTAATTCCTTCATTTCAGTTTGCCCAAATTGCTCGGAGAAAATATTGTTTTCACATCCCATCTGGATATCAAATATTAAAGATAATGAATTTGTTAAAAATTGTGTGAAAGAATACGAATCAAGAGATTTTTTAAGCGATAAACCTCTAAATTTATTGAAGATTATTGAGGGCGAAATTGATGTACCCTTGTTTTATGATATCCACGAACTTTCTCATATTTATAAAATCAAAATTCCAAAAACAGAGGAGATTATTAAGAAGTTAAAAGAGTTAGGTTTTGATGCATCAGCCACCCATTTTTCCCCTGTGTCCGTTAAAACTAATGCCGATATTAATGATGTATTGAGGTGCCTATATGGATAAAATTAATTTTGGAAAAATATTAATTATTATTTCAATACTTGGATTGATATTTTCTATTTCAATGTCCTCTTTGGTATTGATTAATCTAAACGATGCCTATGAAAAAAGTGTTCCTATTTTTGATAAAATAGGTATTATAAAGACTCATATAGATACTTTTGATGGAAATTTAGAGGAATTCAGTCATTATCTAAAAGATGTTAATACAAAGGAATATATGCAAAGACTATCTAATATGAAATCACTCATTAATACTTTAAACTCATTTGGATTCGGCAGCTTAGTTACTGGAATAAATGAAGATATATCTAGATTTGAGGATGTATTAAAAAATCTAGAAAAATTAAAACTTAATCTAGATTCTGCTAGAAACGATTTTTCTGAAATTAAGTCATCATTTATAGAATACGATGTTATCAAGACAAACATAATTGGTTTCGTAAAAATCTTTAGACTGTATGTTCTTGGAATGATGATTTACTCAATCACCCTAAATGGGCTATTGCTATATGTGGGATATTACTTTTTTTTAAAATCAAAAGAATAGATTATAAAAATTTTTCAAATCTGTCTTTTTTTGCCTTACATATGGGACATATTTCTGGGGGTTCATCTCTTGCACACAAATAACCACAAACTTTGCATCGCCAAATTGGATATTTTAAGGAAGATATGAGTTCTATCTTATTTTCTTTTTGTTTCATTCTTTCTTCATCTGTGGGCCTCCTATCAGGGATAGAAACTAGTTCCTTTTTACCGTTGAGAATATCTTGGGAAACATATAGTGCACAATAGCAAGTCCCATATTCATCTAAATCTGGATCCCTATAATCGCAAGGGCAGATTATATCTAGGTCTGCATCTTTTATTCCACTAGAGATTCTGCATGGACATGCTTGGTAGTTATATCTATCTTGATTTACAAGTAGCCCCTTAACAAGTTTTTTAGTAAAGTTTGTGTCAGGATTTAATTGGTACCCTCCAGCTTCCGCATCTTTTTTTAATTTTTCATAAAATATGTTAATTCTCTCTTCAGGCATATCTTCATACATTAAGATAAAGCCTCCTTTATTTCAGTCGCTTTGAATCCCACAATAGTTTTGTCGTTATTAATCACTAGTGTAGGAAAAGAACAATTTTTATTATATTTTCTCACTTCATCTATAGCATATTGCTTTGTGTCTCCTTGCAATAAGTCCACATAAATAAACTTGAATTCAATTCCCAATCCTTTCAGAAGATCTTTTGTTTTTTCACACCAAGCACAAGTACTAAGTGCATATAGTTTTATATCTCCTATATTTTTTCCTTTGACAAGTTCAAAAACAAGTTCCATTTTCTAACCTCTTATATATGAAATATTAATAACCTTATAATATTTAAAGCATATCGTTATTTATTATTAGTTGAAATACGTTAAATTTTCATTGTAAGGTCCTAAAAAAGTTCTGAGATTTTTAAGTGATTTAATTTTATCCCCAGCTCCAATCTTAGCTTCTTTTATGGCATTAGACAATATTTCTGCTGCATCGTCCATTCCTTTCTTGTTAACTGGTCTTGGCACCCCATCTTTACCTCCAAAAGCAAAAGAATATTTCACTGGATCCTTCCAAGACAAAGTAGTCCCGTAAATAAGCTCAGATATTAACGCCAATCCTTTTATTGTAGATCGCCCCATATCCTTGAACGCAAGAATATCTTCAAAGTTCTTTAAATCTGCTTCATAAATATCTCTTAAAATATTCCAGTTTACCCTTTTTGGTAAAACAGCCACGTCAAAATTATGACTAGTATTTATAATATTTGATTCATCAATAAAAGACATTAGGGAAGTCTGCTTGATATCGATTAATGATTCAATTAATCTTCGAACTCTACCAGGTCCTTCTTTGATGATATCAGGTATTATACTTCTTGTTTCAGTGCTATCTTTAGAAGTAAGATCCAATGTTTTTATTTTGACTATATCAGAAACAATTCCAGTATGTGGTTCTTCAATGTAATTATCAATTCTATTTGACCAATGATATCTTCTTGCATAACCCCCCTCTGTGTTTAATCCTTGCTGTATTACACTCCATTTACCTTTGTCAGAAAAAATTGTAACATGATGGTACAAATCAAATCCATCTTGGATTGCTGCACTATCAATTTTTGCAGTAATCTTGCTTGTGTAATGTAATTCCTTTATTTTTTTATCAGATAATCCAAATTGAGATCCGATTATTTCAATATCAGAGAAAGTATTTTTTGAATTTTTTCCTTTACCTCCTGCAAATCCAATTCCAAACTCTTCAGGATTAATGGAGCTTTTTAAAACTCCCGTAAGAACTGTTGTGGTACCTGAAGAATGCCAGTCAAATGCTAGCACACATGACAGCGCTTGAAAAAAGAAAGGATCTGATAATCTTTTCAGTAAGCCTTCTGTTCCGTATTCGTAAATAAGAATTTCAAATATAGGTTTTGATAATTCTTTCATTCTTTTTAGGAGCCAGTAGGGTGCTTTGCCACCATGTAAAGGAAGATCCATAGATCCAGAGTGTCGCATGTGTAGTAATTTATTTTTATTTAAATAAGGCTTTAGGTGATATTTGTATTTTTGATTTAAGAAAGAATAATCTCGCTTCTATTAAATAATTAATTTCTATATAGCAAGAATTTTTATTTCTCTTGAAATAACATCTATAGGATTTTCAAGTTTAGAGAGTATTTTTTTATTATTATCGTGATAGACGTCTAAATTTTTGTCCTTTTCTATAAACTTAGTAATTTTTTCTGGGTCCAATAGATGAATTTTAAGTCCTTGTTCTATCATTTTCTTTGTAACAGCCAAAAGTTTTTCCGGATAGGTTGTAAGGGCTGGTGTATTTAAGGCAACTGCTTCTCTGTTCATACTCCCTCCAGCACTTATGACAAGGTCAGAATATTTCATAAGACTTAATGCGTCAACAGGTTCTGATGGAATAATAACGTTATCATAGTCAAACACAGACTTCTGTTCTTCAAATCTTGGAAATACTACAAACTGGTAATCTTTTAGAGATTTTGTTTTTTCTAGTATTGCCTTAATTATTGTTTTGTCTTTATTGCCATTATAATAATTTGCCTTTACAGGCTCTGGTCTCATGACAATTGTTAATTTGTCTTCAGAAAGACCTAATTGCGAAATAAAAGAATCATCATATTTAAAATCACTAACATTAGCAATTTCACAAAATCCATTAAAACGAATTACCTGACTTTCATGCACTCCATATTTCGTTATTTCTTCAAGGGGTATCGCATCCGGGGCAATTACTTTTGAAGATAATGGAAGCATAAGTTTATTTTGGGCAATTGCAGTTTCATTGTCAAGTATGCAAATTGAAGGAATCCCAAGACCATAAGATACTCTAGCCCCTTCAACTGAATGTTTATATATTGTCAAATCGATATCTTCACTATTGATTATCTCAGAAAGTTCAAGGATTCTTTTTGAACTTTCGATGAGTTTTGATTTTTTACAGAATCCGCCATGTCTACCTACAACAGTATGCTCTATACTATGGAGATCCAATAAAGAGGATAATCCATCAAAATCTCTAGAAGTGACAAAAGTTTCATGTCCTTTTGATTCCAAGATCTTTATAATTCCCTTAAAAAAATTAACATGTGGAGTATTTGATATGTCTATCCATACTTTCATCTTTATCGAACTTCAATACTTTAATATATATTTTAAAGTTTCGGGTATAATTGTTTCATAATGGAGTAATGTAAGCTCAAATTATGCTTTAAATTGTTATTAAAAAACTAAAATAACTTATAACAATTCCAAAGTCTCAATTACAGCATATTTTATCATAAAAAACTTTATAACTTATTATTTTATCCGCCGTGTGCAGTAGCAAGTATTTTTAAGATTTCACCACTTTCGATCTTATCCTCTATTGTGGTTAACATTCTATCTCCAACCATTACAAGCATATATTCATTAATTTTTCCATTTTGGATTGCTGAATTTATAAATTCTTTGTTATATTTGTTTGAAATATATTCAATTATTTCTTTAAATGACATACTATCACATGGTATATCAATCTCGTTTACCCCAAGAATATCTCTATACTCAGCATATATTTTTACTTTTATCATAGACACCTATAAAAAGAGTAAATTACAATCTTTTTAAATGTTTTGAAATTTTTTGGACTAGGTAGTGTAAATTATGCTTTTGGATTATTAACAACTTAAAATTCCGATATTATGTATTTCTTTTAGATGTCTCCAAAATAATTTAATAATTATCACTTCAAAAACTTTTTAAATGTATATGTTGTTATATACATTGGTGATATCAATGGTATTTTGTACAAGTTGTGGTTCTCAAAATCCCGATGGCAGTAAATTCTGTACGGGATGTGGTGCAAAATTTGGTAATGAAAGTACAACAAATCCAGGATCTCCCGTTACTGGGGGCCAGGGATATGATTTTGAAATTAAAGATAAACCTGTGTTTAGTATTTTAAATGTTAATCTTAAGAGCGGGCAATCTATTGTAGCCGAAGCAGGGGCAATGGTAAGCATGTCTCCAAATGTAAGCCTTAAAACTGAAATGAAAGGGGGGTTAGGGGGGGCTTTAAAAAGAGGTGTCTTGGGAGGAGAATCTATATTTATGAACACATTCACAAGTAATGGCCCTGGAAGTATAAGCTTTGCCCCAGGATATCCAGGAGATATAACCCATATAAAAATGAAAGGAGAAACATGGTTTCTAGAAAGAGGGGCCTATATGTGTTCTTCACCTGAAGTAGTCATCGATACTAAATTTCAAGGACTTAAGGGACTAGTTTCTGGAGAAGGTTTATTCTTCCTAAAGGCTGATGGTGTTGGGGATTTATTTATAACTAACTATGGCTCTATTATCAAAAAAGAACTAAAAGGCGAATCATTTAAAGTGGACACTGGTCACCTTGTTGCTTTTTCAAGTGGCATTACATATAATATTGAAAAAGTAGGTGGATGGAAATCTACACTATTAAGCGGAGAAGGATTAATAGCAAATGTTTCTGGCACTGGAACACTATACATACAGACAAGATGTGCCCAAGCACTTGCACAATGGCTTGTACCATTTATGCCATCAGGTGGTGCAGGAGGAAGTGGGTTTAAGATAGGATAGAGTTATAGTTAATAATTTTTATTCTTTTTTTTCTATTAAGTCAATTTTTATGGGCTTCTTTACTGCAAATCCTGCTTCTGCTTCACATGCTTTTAATATTGCGCATGGAACTGGACAGACAGCATGCAAAATATCTGCATTTTGGTAAACCGGATTAATTGGTATCTTCTTGAACACGACATCTTTATCTAATGTTTCAATATCTTCTGCAAATTTTTCAATTAATTTACATTTGGTGTCTATTTCAACTTTAAATCCGAGTCCCTTCCTTTTCACTTTTACTTTACTAATAAATCCACAAGCACCTGAATCAACCGTTGCTTCAATCATTTCAATCACATGTTTTAAATATACTATCAATATTATGATCATCAACTATGACATATTTATAGCCTTGTTCTGTCAAAAATATTTGTCTGTTAGAAGAATATTCCTGATCTCTTGTATCTTTTGTAACTATTGAATAAAATTTTGCAGATGAACCGTCTTTTTTAGGTCTGAGTATCCTACCCAGTCTCTGTGCCTCTTCTTGTCTAGATCCAAAGGTACCAGAAACTTGTATTGCCACATTTGCATCAGGTAAATCAATAGCAAAGTTAGCTACTTTAGATACAACTAAAATATTTATTTTACCTTTTCTAAAATCAGAATAAATTCTTTCTCTATCCTTATTTGGGATTTTTCCAGTTATTAATGGAGCTTTAAGAAATTCTGCAATTTTTTCAAGCTGTTCTATATACATACCAATTATTAAAATTCTGTCATTTTTGTGGTGTTCAATTATTTTCTTAACTATGTCGTATTTAAACGGATTTTCAGCAGCTATTCTATATTTATTTCTGTCATCTGAAGTCGCATATACTATTCTTGATTTTTCAGGCATATGGGCTCTAATTTCATAGCATATTGCTTCTGCTATCCATCCTTGTTGCTCAAGATTTTTCCAAGGCATATCAAATTTTTTAGGTCCAATAAGGCTAAAGACGTCTTTTTCTCTTCCATCTTCTCTTACAAGAGTTGCCGTTAATCCAAGTCTTCTCTTTGATTGTATATGTGCCGTTACTTGAAATACTGGTGCAGGAAGTAAGTGAACTTCGTCATAAATTATTAGTCCCCAGTTCTTCTTATCAAAAATGTTGAAGTGAGTAAACTCTTCATCTTTTTTGCTTCTATATGTTAGAATCTGATATGTAGTTACAGTAATTTCTCTTATTTCTTTTACCTCTCCAGAATACTCCCCTATTTTATCAGGGGTTATATCTGTTTTATCCAAAATCTCATCTATCCACTGTCTAACAGCAATGACGTTTGGACATGTAATTAGGGTATTAGTCTTAACTTTTGACATAACTCCCATACCAATTACGGTTTTTCCTGCGCCACATGGGAGGACGATTGTTCCACTACCTCCTTCTACCCCGCCCCCTTTATAGAAAACATTTACTGCATCTTCTTGGTATTTCCTAAGCTGAAAATATGTACCACTTTTAGTAGTTTTTAAGAGATTAATCTCTAAATAATCTCCTTCTTCATACCCTGCAAGATCAAGTGCAGGCCATCCAATTTTAATTAAATCTTGCTTTAAAAATCCTCTACTGTTAATATCTACCTTAATAGTGTGAATATCAATTGAATCTAAAATATATCGTTTAATACGCTCGTTATTTTGAATTTCTTTAATTAAAATGTCATCTTGTGAAAAAAGAACTAGATCTCCATTTACCTTCTTTAATGATAATCTCCCAAATCTAGACATTATATCTTTAATATCAGTAATAACATTTGAGGGGATGTCATATCTAGAATATTTAAAGAGGATATTAACGACTTCTTCACTAGTCAATCCTGCGGCTGCAGCGTTCCAAAGTGAAAGATCCGAAAGCCTATACGTGTGGATATGCTCTGGGCTTTTCTCGAGTTCTGAAAATCTTGAGATGTCATCTCTTGCATCTTCGTACAATGGATTTGCAACTTCAAGGAACATTGATCTGTCTCCTTGTACAATTAAAGGTTTAGGTGCTTCCATTAAAAATCACCATAATTATAATATTTAATTTAATATAGTTTTTATAAAACTCTTCAGTTAGCATTTAAAGGTTTTGGGTGCAATAATTTATTTTGTTGTGAGATAAACGAGTACTAACAAAGCTAATGTTGTGAATAGGTCTGGGAGTATTATAAATGGCCCAAGACCACTTGATCTAAATCCGCACACAGCTTGTAATATGGGGCTTGAAGTTAAAATGTTAATGAGAAATGCAAAAGAGAATATAGTTAAGCCTAATGAAAATGGAGATTTAGTTTTTCTATATATTTTTGCATAAAGAACGAATACAGCTAAGATTAATCCAATATTTATTAGAGAAAGAGCATATTTGAGTTGAAATATATATCCTCTTTCCCAAACACCACAAACGGGATATTCACAAACTCCACTTTGAATTAATTTATTTGGAGTTAATCTTATGCCAGATAATCCTAAATATTTACTTACCTCTAAACTCATTAGTATCTAACCCCATATTTTTACAAATCTCATTAAAGTTATTGATATTTCTATCAAGTAACTCTGAGGGAAAATAAGTCTTTCCATATTTGTCACCAATTGCAGATAAAAGACCATTTTTCTCCAATATGTTTAAATGATGCTGGACAGTTTTATATTCTATACCTGTTGCTAATGATATCCTGTTAGCATTTGAAGGATTTGAGATTACATATTTTAGTATTAAAGCCCTATTGACTCCGCCTCTCGAGCCTGCTATAAGCCAAAGGAGTATTTTTTTATCTCTATCCATTTAACTCTAGTATGCTCATTTTTTTTTATTTTATATGTTTATTCTTCTAGGATTATTTACTGAATCTCAAATAAAATATTAAAAAACATATTAAAAAGATTTGCCAAAATTAATACCAAGTTTTTCCCAAATTGTAATTAAAATGAAATGTGAATTAATTTATTAAAGCTTTGGATTAAAATAGTTCCAACTTTGCCCAAGATCTAACAATTGATTTGATTTGTATTCTATTTTTGATATGCGATTAGTTATCTATATAATTAAAAAATTAAACTAGTGGGGCTATTGAGTTTCCATCAAAGATTATTAGAATTTTTGCCTTTTTTAGCCAATCTTAGTCAATAGACTCTTAAAATGAATTGTAGTATACTATAAAAATTTCTTCTAATACTTTATCTTCAAGATCAGTCACTGCCTATATATTCCACATAAATCCAATTTAGCAATTTTTGCAGCTTTGTGATAATCTAACATTAGTTCTTTTCTGTAGCTTTTATGACTTCATCAGGCGTATCGTTATTTTTTAATATGCCATAGAAAGTTCTATCTCCAATTCCATCTCTATAGCTTGAAGCTAGTGTAAAAATATTCCTTCTTTAGAGTAAATTTATTATTTTCTATTGCTTTTTGTTACTTATAACCTAATATCCATAGATATGGAGCTACAGATATTAGTATGCCAGCTTTTCCTGTAACAGAAACACAAAATAGACTGTCTACAACTTCAGCTGACATATATTGAATTTTAATTATATTGCTGACTTATGCGCCATATATATTTCCTTCATTAATCAGAAAAATTATACTTTTGTGCTTCATTAAAAATCTTTCAAAGGTATGCGATTTGTTGGATTTTCAATTACTTTCTTTAAGACATTTCTTTTCTGAGCCCTTATTTCTTTTGGCTCAACGATATCAAGAAGAATATTGTTTGATACTTCTATCAAAACAATTCGTTCATATATGGAATATCAATTTTCATAAAGCCATTCTTAGAAATATCCAACTCCATCGATAGTAAGAGATATGAATTTGTAGTCTATACCTATATCTTTTAGAAGTGAGAGTAACGCCATATGTTCTTTTCCAGTTCCTGAAATTAAATTAACATAAATTTCGTCACCAATATCTTTTGGGAGTCTATCTCTTATTGCATTTTTTATATTTTCAATTGGCATAGAAGGATTTACTACTATCCAATCTACGTCTTTAGTTGGATTAAATTTCTCGCGGCCAAACTCATTAGTAACAATAATTATTTTATCCCAGTCTTCAGATACCAATCTTCCAACGTGCCCCCATGTTCCTTTACCTGTAGATATTAAAGCGATGAGAGTTTTCATTAAATCCATCTCCTAATTACTTCAGACAATATTTTGACTCCCATGTTAATCTCTTCATCTTTTGGGAAAGAGAAATTCAATCTCATTGTATTCCTTCCTAGATTTTCTTCTATATAGAAAGCACTTCCAATAACATAGGCGACATTTGAATTAATTGCATCTGTAAACATTTCTTTTGTATCCATGTATTCGGGGAGAATTATCCAATTGAACATTCCTCCCTGGGGTCGTGTCCATTTACATTCTTTTGGCATGTATTCCTCCAATGAGGATAACATTACATCTCTTTTGATTTTATAGAAATTTAATATTTTTACTAGATGTTTTTCTAAGTAATTATGGCAATATACTGCAGCTATCCTCTGACCAAAAGTATTGGTATGTAAATCAACTGCTTGTTTTGCAATTACCATTTTTTTCATCAATTCTCCATTTCCTACAGCCCAAGCTATCCTAAATCCGGGTGCGAGTATTTTAGAGAAAGTACCTAAGTAGATGACTCGTCCGTCTGTATCGTACGATTTTATAGCTTTGAGATGCTCTCCTTCATATCTAAGCTCTCCATATGGATTGTCTTCAATTACGACAAGATCATAGTTATTAGCTATCCTAATTATTTCTTTTCTTCTTTTTTCACTAGTAGTGATCCCAGTAGGATTATGGAAGTTAGGAACTAAGTAAAGTATTTTGGGTTTCTTTCCATCTTCCCTTAAAGTTTCAATAGTTTCAACTAATAAGTCTGTTCTTATACCTTGATCATCAGAGGGGATATCTACAAAATCACATAGATATGATCTAAATGCACTTAAAGCTCCAAGATAACTTGGTGCTTCTACTAAAACTACGTCTCCGGGATTGATCAATATTTTGGATATTAGATCTAATCCTTGTTGGGATCCGTGAGTAATTAGAATATCATCTTGCGTACATATGATCCCATATTTACACATCATCTCTGCAATATATTGTCTTAATTCTGGATCACCTTCTGTAAGCCCATACTGTAAACCATTGTTATTTGAGTTTAAAACATCGTTCGTAATTTTTTTAATCTCTTCCAAAGGAAATGTTTGAGGATTTGGAAGACCACCTGCAAGAGAGATTATCCCAGGTTTTTGGGTAAGCTTAAGAATTTCCCTAATCTCTGATGCCTTTACTCTCTTTGCAGTTTCTGAAAATATTAAATCATCCATATAACTCAACATAAAGAAAACTTTATTATAATTTAAATAACTTTCTTTTATTTATCGATTCTTTAAAGATACCTTCTGTGAGTCCTTTTAGTAATCCTAAGATTATAGGCCCGTAGAGTAAACCTAATGCCCCAAACATGTATGCCCCACCCAAGAAACTCACCAAAACTATGAAAGGGTGTAACTGTGCTTTATTTCCACCAAGTTTTGGGAAAATATAAAAATTATATAATATGAAAAGGAATACTACCCCATAAATTAAAACAGCCAAGCCTTGAATTATTTCGCCAATTAGTAAATAATAAAATCCAACTGGAAGGAATATTGTCCATGGACCAACGACAGGCAATAATGCAGCTAATCCTGTTAATAGACCTAAAAGGAATGAATATGGTACCCCAATTACTAAAAATCCAATTGTAGCAAGAAGAGAAATAATCATTGCACTCATTACATTTGCATAAATTAGACCGTTAATAACGATCTTAGTAGGACCTAGTATCTCAATCATTTCTTTCCGGTAAGTATCTGGAATAATTTTCTCGAAATACTCTTCCACTTTTTCTTTTTCACTTAGGAAGTAAAAGAGAGAAAGGAATAATACCACTACATTCATCAATGTAAGAGGTAATTCCCCCATAATACTAGAGAAAAAATCAGAAATGTTAATTATCTGAGGAAACGTTTCAGAAATTATTCCGTAAAAAGGGCTAGCTTTGACATCTAATCCCAAGAAATCAAATATCGTAGTGATATTTTCCTTTTTTAGTATTTGTGTGACATAATTAAGTTGCTCAATAGCTTTGTAGAAACCATATAGTATAGTAACGAGAAATGGGGCAGATATAAAAAGAGTCGTAAGTGCAGCCGATAAGCCTCTCCTTTTTAGCTTACTATAAATATAGTTGTAAACGGGAAAAAATGCGTAGGAGAATATTAATCCACCTAATATGCCAGAGATAATTGGGTAGACAAGGTATATCCCAAGCATTAATACAATGACGACAAATATTAATTTAAGTATGGTAACTCTATCCATAATTATTCTACTTGATTTCTTTTTTAAAACTTAGCCATTTAAGAAACTTTATTAGATTTTTTATCTTTGATCATTTTAAGCCTATATTTATTTTCTCGTTCTAGTTCTTCTAATCTAAAGTCAATAAATTTCTTTTGTGATTCTAATCTAGGTATAATCTTTGACTCTAGTGCATTAACTCTTCTTTTTGTAATTTCAATCTCATTTAATAGTTTTTTAAGAGTTGATTCTGCTTCAGCAGCTTTTATTATATATTTGAGAACTTTCTCATATTCTTCTACGGTTTCATCAATCTTTGAAGAAGTAGATAAAATACTATATCCTCTTTCAGATATCCCTGTTCTAAATGACACGTTAGACACTTGGGGAACTTTAACGCCCATGATATTTTTACTATCTAATTGAAATTTAGGATTACCTTTTTTTATTAACGCACATGAAGATACAGCTAGATTACCTTCAAAGGTAATTGTCATTCCAAGATATTTTTTTGCTACATCATAGCTCTCTTCAAGAGTTTCCTGGGCTTCTTTTGCATCTTTCACAAAATCAAAAAGATTAAATATTAAACCATCCCGTTTTTTCTTCAAAATACCATATCCTGCCTTAGAAAGTTTAATCTTTCTTCGAAGTTTTATTAACTCAGATCTAGTAGGCTTTATTTGGGGCATCCTTAAATCTCCTAATATATTTTCCAATTAGTTCATCACTTATTCTAAGCAGTTTTTCCTCTGGAAGTTTGGATAATATTTCCCATCCGATATCTAATGTAGTTTGTATTCTTCTATTTTCATTAGATTTTTGTGCTATAAATTTCTTTTCAAAATCGTCAGCAAAGTCCAAAAACAATTTATCTGATTTTGAGAGCGATTCTTTGCCCACAATTGAAACAATTCCCCTTAAATCTTTCCCTTCTGCATATGCAGCATATAGTTGATCTGACACAGATTTATGATCCTCTCTTGTCCTATCTTTTCCAATACCCTTACCCATCAGTCTTGAGAGGGATGGGAGCACATCAATTGGAGGGTATATCCCTTTTCTTTGGAGGTCCCTAGACACAATAATTTGGCCTTCTGTGATATAACCTGATAAATCTGGTATGGGATGAGTGATATCGTCACCAGGCATTGTTAGAATTGGAACTTGAGTAACTGAGCCACTTTTACCATCAATTCTACCTGCCCTTTCATAAATTGAAGCAAGATCTGTATACATATACCCTGGGTAGCCCCTCCTTCCTGGAACTTCTTCTCGTGCAGATCCTATCTCTCTCAAAGCTTCACAATAATTTGTCATATCAGTCATTATTACTAATACGTGCATGCCATAATTAAACGCAAAAAATTCGGCTGTTGTTAGTGCAATTCTGGGCACAATTATTCTTTCAATTGATGGATCAGAAGCAAGATTTAAAAAAACTATGCCTTTTTCTAAAGCACCTGTTTTTTCGAAGTCACTGATAAAATACTTTGCTTCTTCTTCAGTTATTCCCATTGCAACAAAAATAACTGCAAAACTTTCTGTGCAATCCAAAACTGTAGCTTGTCTCGCTATCTGTAATGCAAGTTCATTATGAGGTAATCCTGAGCCAGAAAATATTGGTAATTTCTGCCCTCTTATTAGAGAATTCATTCCATCTATGGCAGAAACTCCAGTCTGAATGAATTCGTGTGGTGGGGCTCTTTTATAAGGATTAATTGGAAGTCCATTAATATCCAATCTAGCTTCAGGTATTACTTTTGGACCCCCATCTAGGGGATTCCCTGAGCCTGAAAATACTCTACCAAGCATATCATATGAAACAGAAAATTTTAACACATCACCATAAAATTTTACATATGTATTTTTATCTATATTTCTAGTTCCCTCAAAAATTTGAACAACAACTTTATTTTCAGATGTTTCCAAGACTTGGCCTCTTTTACTACTCCCATCAGAAAGAGTAATTTTAACATATTCTCCATACCCTACATTTTTAGCGCGTTCCAAGAAAATTAAAGGTCCTTTTACAGAAGTAATTGTTTTATATTCTTTCAAAAAATCACTGCTCCCCTAGAAGTGCTTTGAATTCTTTAGACATTGTTTCATTTATCAAACCTATTTTACTCTCAAAATCTTTTCTATATCGCACTTTAGATATTTCTGTTCTAGATTCAAGTTTTAGTAGTTTGTCAATTTCAACTCCATTTTCAATTGCATTGTTACCTAACCGAGAAAATCTAATAATTGCATTTAAAAGTGAAAATTGTCTCTTTAAAGATTGAAATTCATCGACTTCATGATAAGAGTCTTGTTGTAAAAATATCTCTCGTAACATTCTAGCGACATCTAATAAGAACTGTTGGTCTGGGGGGAGTGCATCTGCACCTACTAGCTGCACAATTTCTTGTAATTCGGCTTCTTTTTGTAATATTCTCATTGCTTCCGCTCTTGTTCTATCCCAATCTATAGAAATTTTACTTTCAAACCATTCTTTTAGAGAGTCATAGTAAAGTGAATAGGAGTCAAGCCAATTTATTGAGGGAAAATGTCTTTTTTGAGAAAGATTTGAGTCTAAGGCCCAAAATGTTTTAGTAATCCTAAGCGTATTTTGAACTACTGGTTCTGAGAAATCTCCTCCTGGAGGGGAAACTGCACCTATGACGGTTACTGACCCTATCTTTCCTCCCAATGTGACAACTATACCTGCCCTCTCATAGAAACTAGATAGTCTTGAAGATAAATATGCAGGGTAACCTTCTTCACCTGGCATCTCCTCCAATCTTGAAGAAATTTCTCTCATAGCTTCTGCCCACCTAGATGTTGAGTCTGCCATAAGTGCAACATCATATCCCATATCCCGATAATATTCGGCAATTGTAATTCCTGTATAAATTGAAGCTTCTCTTGCTGCAACTGGCATATTTGAAGTATTAGCAATGAGGACAGTTCTATCCATAAGAGGTCCACCTGTTACAGGATCTACTAATTTAGGAAACTCTGTGAGAACATCAATCATTTCGTTTCCCCTTTCTCCACACCCAATATAAACAACTACCTTGGTATCGCTCCATTTGGCTAATTGTTGTTGTGTTACTGTTTTACCGCTACCAAATGGTCCTGGAATCGCTGCTGTTCCGCCTTTTGCTAGAGGAAAAAAAACATCTATAATTCTCTTACCCGTAACTAAAGGAGCATTTGGAATCATTTTATCTTTGAAAGGTCTTGGAACTTTAACGGGCCATCTTTGATACATCTTAATTACTGCACCGTTATCTAGCTTACATAATATATCTTCAACAGTATATTCTCCTTGTCCAACTATATCAATAATTTCCCCTTGAATATTCGGAGGCGACATTATGAAATGTTTTGTATGTTCATTTTCATTTACATACCCCACTATTTCACCAAAATTAATTTTGTTTCCTTTTTTCTTCAGTGGAAAGAATTCCCATTTCTTTTTTCTGTCAATTCCTGGGGCTTCAGCTCCTCTTTTAATATATTCCCCCATTTGTTCAAAAAGTTTAGGTAGTGGTCTTTGAACTCCATCATATATCGAACCGAGTAATCCTGGCCCTAAATCTATAGATAATGGCATACCCGTTGTAGTTACCTCGTCCCCAGGTTTTAATAATGAAGTATCCTCATATACTTGAATAATTGTTTTATCATGATCAATTTCTATTACTTCTCCAAATAATCCTTCGTTGCCTACTCGAACTAGTTCATTCATCTTAGCATCAATATTTGTTGCTGCGATTACTGGTCCAGAGACCCTATAAATTATGCCTTTGTTTTCCAAATTAATTACCCCATAGGTCAACTCCAATTACATGTTTAATTTTGTCTCTTAAAATATCACTCAATTTTAATCCTAAAACAATCACTGTTGGTTTCACAGATGTATCAACTCTTAATTTAGCTTTATTTGAAAGAGTATTGTAATATTCGGGTTGAATTATTATTATTCCTACTTCTTTATCTTTGAACATATCACTAAGATATTCTTCAAATTGGTGATCATTAATAATTTTTTTATTTTTTTTAATTCCTAATAATTTGAATCCCATGACAAATTCTTCGTCTCCAATTACTCCAAATTCCATTAAACCACCAAACTATCTTCAATTATATTTTTTTCTAGATTAGAAGTTTTACCCCTGGATATTTTTCGTAGATTTTCAACTTCTATTTTTTTGGAGAGGATATAGTGTAGAATCGGCATTATGTTGAAAGGATCGCCAATAAAGTGTTCTTTTGCACATTTCATTAGATATTTTTCTAAATATTCCTCTAAATAAAACAAAGTAGTTTCATGCCAATGTTTTTCTATTATTGGGCCATACGGAGTTTTTTTCATTTCCTTTAAAAAGTCTGCATCAGTTAATCTTAGAAGAGAAGGTATCTCATCAATAGAAAAAAATAGGCCCCCCTCTATCATATTTTTTTGTTCTTCTTCAATTCCAAATCCATATCTTCTCATTCTTAAGATATTTTTTATGTTTGTAATATCAATTTCAGTTCTTACAAATTCAATAAAAATAGATTTTTTTTCATTATTAAACTTTTCAAGAATATTTTTGTAATAAGTTTTGAAGAGTTCTGACTCCAAATCAGCTATTTCATCATTTTCATCCATAAATTCATATTTTTCTATTTTTTTTAATTTTTTGATTATCTCACTATATGTAGGTATTTTAACAAGGGATTGAATAAAACTAAAGGATAATTCTCCTATTGGAATAAGTGTTTTTTCAATTTCATATTCAGGGGAGTTAGAATACTTGCCTCTCAAAATAGATATGATGTTGTGAATATCCCATCTACTAAATATTGCAAAAGCATACTTTGAAGCTTTTTTACCGCTTATTTTAATTAATTTATTGTAAGTATTTCCTAAATTAAAATTAATCGAATGTTCTATTAATTCTATACCCTTATAGTTTCTTGATAAAAATTCAATTTCATATTTGTAGTTTCCTTCTCCTAAAAATCTGGCTATCTGCGAAACTTCCATATTTAAGAGTTTGAGATAGGTATCTTTTTTATATAACTTGCTTTCCATAGCCCTTACTCTAGTATTAAGATAGCTATAATTTGTTTCTTCAAAATAGTGATTAGAGAAGGCTGCATTTGAATCCATATTCTACCTCGCTAAAGGAAATATCTCTAATTTCTTTTAGATTGTTTTCAAATACATAGCTGAGTATTGTTTCAAAGGTAAAGTCTTCTTTAATTTTTCCTGCAGCGTCTTCAGTTAAAATCCCGCTTATGATATTAACGTTGCCTTTGTATCTTTCCCCTACTTGCTTCCGAATATAGTTTTCATCTTTTTTATTTGAAAAGATATACTCAAGCTCTACTGAAGAAAGTAATTTCTTTAAGATAGTCTCTCTTTGATTTGGATCAATATTACCAAGTCTATTTTTAGCTGCCAGGAATATTTCCTCAAGTACATCATATTCCATTTTCAGTCTCTTTCTTTTAATTTCAAGATTAGTCTTAGAAACTTCAATTTTAGCAAGTAAAGAAATTTTTTCTTTTAGTGCTTCCTGTTTCTTTAATTTTAGATTATTTATGGCAATATCCATTTCTTTTAATTTATTTGTTTTTTTTTCTTCTACTTCTTTATCGTAGTCTTTAGCTATTTTTTTGGCATCATAAATTACCTTTTTTGTTACTGTGCTTATGTCCATTTAATCCTCCTAAAGAAGTTGCGGTAGTACCACAAAAAGAAGAACTAATGATACAGTAAGCCCGAAAATTACTATTGTTTCTGGAATTACAGTAAGAACTAGTCCCTTACTGAAAAGCTCTTCTTTTTCAGTAATTGCTCCTATAGCAGCAGATCCTATGTGCTTCTCTGCCCATGCAGCTGCAAATCCTGTTGCTATAACTGAAATGACCGAGCTCAATACAACTATCGCTATTGTTAACTGTTCCATCATATCACCTCATTTTATTATGTCCCAAATGGTTTATACTTTATGCCCCCACCTTCATAGAATTTTGTGAAAAATTCAACATAATGCAATCTCAAAGCATGTATAAAGCTAGCAAGGATTCCAAGCAATATATTTCCGGTATGCCCCCCTATTAATACAATATAACCTAGTAATATAAAAACACCACCTTTAGGAAAAATTACTCTCGTAACAATACTGTTTATTACAATGGCTATTCCTACTGAAGAAAGACCAATAGCCATTAGTCTTAAATAAGATAATATATTGCTCATTAAACTAAATATATGTATTAATCCTATAAATCCTTCTCCTATGATTAATAGGATTATTGAAGTTAAAAGAAGACTACTTCCAATATAAAATAATGGTCCAGAAGCATAAATATTAATTGCAAAAAGAATTATTGAAAATATAAACATAATCCATGAACCTTTTTCTAGTATAGCTTTTTTTAGATTATGGTTATGGTAAAGGTTAATAAATCCAAATGAGAGGCCTAAAAGAATGTGGAAAATACCAATAGATATTGAAAGAATCATTATTGACATAAAATTTATAATTCTATTTAAAATGGGCATTTGAAGGCCAAAAATTTTTTCAATACCTAAAAAATGGAAGATTCCAAATCCAAAAAATTCCCCATAAATAATTCCAAATATGATTGTGTATAAGCTTGAATACTCTAAGATGCCAAGAATCATTTTCCAACCTTCAGTTTTAAATTTAGTTTTCATAAATAGAGAAGTAAAAAATATTACCAACCCATACCCAATATCCCCTAACATTATTCCATAAAATAGAGGAAAAGTTATAAAAATTGCAAACGTAGGATCAATCTCTTTAGTTTTAGGATATTCAAATAATTCAATCAATAGTTCGAATGGTTTGACTGGAATTGGATGTTTGAATTCAATAGGCACTTCTTCACTATCGCTAAATTTAACTTTATCAATTGTAACCCTATCATTAAATTTTTTCTTAAGAATATCCTTTATATCTTGATATTTATTTTCAGGTATCCAACCTTCAACAATGAAAGTATTCTTAGTAGTTGTAAATCTTAATGGCGCTTCCATTTTTTCTATTTCATTTGATAAAAAATCTTCATATTGTAAGAGATTAACATATTCCTGTGTTACTATGGCGTCCATCTGATTTTTTAATTCAATTTTATATGCTTCAAGCTTTGGTTTAGAAGAAATAAGATTATCAATTGAAGATATTAATTTTTTTTCTATACCTATATCTTTTAATTCCCCAATTGATTTAATGTTTTCAATTTCTTTAATTATTGAGCCTATTTTATCAATTTTTTCTGAGTATTCTTTAATAATATTTTCAGTTTCAAAAATTTCTTTTTCAAGATCTCTTGAAACTTCACTCTTAATATATGTTGTTTTAATATTCATTGATTTATTATCAAACTTATGTAACAAAGATCTAATTGAAAGTAGTAACTCAGAAAAAATTGTAACTTCGCCTAAGGATTTTCCAACTTCAAATGTTTTATCTTGTTCTTTAAAATCTATAATGTGGATTATCTTTAACGAATGAAGGATATCAATAATTTCCTTCATAGTATCTTTAGTTCCGACTAAAACTATTTTAGCCATTCTTACGTTAGAGTTCATCGATGTACCTCATGAATTTAATAAGAATAGATTCAACTGCTTTATCTTTTTTTCCTAAGGCCTGATCTCTAACTTTTTCAATCTCCCGCACACCTTCAGAGATTGCCCTTTGTTTTTCCATATAGATTTTATCGATTTCTAACTTTTGTTGTTTATCAATATCTAAATCAAGATCTCTTTTTCTACTTTCAAATATTTTTTCCATCTCTAAATCTAATTCAGCTAAGCGTATTTTACGATTCTCTTCAGCTTCAGCTATAATTCTTTTTGCGGCATCTTCTGCCTTTTTTATTTCTAATAGTATCTCTGATTTTTCCATAAAAATGCAGCCAATTATCGACTTAGTAAAGAAAAAATCATTTATATATTTTTTGTAATTATTGGATTTTATACCTAAAATAATTATTGATTATAGATTTAATAATAATCGTGATACCCGACTATACTAAACCCTCATCAATTAAAGATTTTTTAACTCGCTCTATTGCCCTAATAACATCTTCTTCGGATTTGGCTCCAGTGCACACAACTTTACCGCTTCCAAATAGAAGCAATACTACTTTTGGTTCTTTTAATCTATAGATTAAACCTGGGAATTGTTCAGGTTCGTATTCACAATTTGGAAGAGTCAGGATAATATCATCAAGATTTAATTTCATTTCTAAGTCGCCAGATGCAACGATATTTTGTACTACGATATCTGGTTCTTTCTCCATTGGAGTGCCGTAATCTTTCAAAATTTCAATTATTTTAAATATGGCCTTTCTAGATTCTTCGGGGGATTTAGCTCCAGTGCACACAAGTTTACCGCTTCCAAAAACTAATGTGGCTGTCTTTGGTTCATCAAGCCTTATTACCATTCCTGGGAACTGTTCTGGTTCATACTCAATGTTATCTAAAGAGCTAGCAGCTTTAACAAGGTCAACTCTATTAAATAGATTAGCAGAAGTAACAACATTTTGAACCGTCATTTTATATTTACCTAATTTAGATTCGGACAAAGGATACCTCCGATATTATTATATAACTTATAAGGAGTAATTTATAAATGTATTTATAAAAGTTATGTAATATGACATTTTCCTCAAAATTGAAGAAATAATTTGAAAAAATAAAAGTCAAGTATTAAAATTGAAATATTTTTTTACTTTTTTTTCAACTAGAAATACCATAATAACTTTTACGATATCACCAGGTATAAATGGAACTCCCCCTACTAAGATAGCTTTACTTATTGTCATGTTTGTAATAAATGAAAGCCATAGTACTCCAATTATATATATTGGGGCTATCGAAAATAATAAACTAGAAAAACGGAATTTATTATTGCTAAATTTTTCGTAAAAAAATCCAGCCATATACGCCCCAAATACAAAACCAATAAGGAATCCTCCAGTTGGGCCCAATATTATTCCAACTCCGCCGGTAAAATTATGAAAAATTGGAGCCCCTATTGCACCAATTCCAATATATACTATTTGGCTTAAAGCACCCAATCTTTTACCTAAAATTATACCTGAAAGCAATACAAAAAATACTTGAAACGTCAATGGAACAGGGTAAAATGGAATTGAGATGAAGCCTCCAACGGCAGTAAGCGCTGCAAATAATGCAACAAAAGAAATTTCTTTAGATTTTTTCATTGATTCACCTATTGTAAACTTATTAATTGTTCAAGTTTACAATCTATTTAAAAAGTTTTCTCTTGTGATTCATAAATTTCATATGCCCTAGAAATAGTATCTGAATCGTAGGCATCTTTATCATCTCTTATTCTTAATACCCTTGGAAATCTTAGTGCAAATCCACTTTCATATTTGGGTGAATGTTGCATCTCATCGTAAAGAACTTCAACTACTATTTTCGGCACTAGAGTTACAGTTTTGCCGTTTTCTTCTAAGATAAGGGGGGTAAGTTGTTCTGTAATTTCATTGAAGAGTTCATCTGAAAGGCCTGTTGCTACTTTTCCAATTGGTAAAAAGCTACCTTCTTCGTCTCTAATACCTAAAAGGAGAGAAGAAAGCCATTTTTTTCTTCTACCTTCGCCCCATTCAGCTCCTATTATAACTAAATCTAAAGTTTCTAGGGTACGTTTAATCTTTAGCCATTTTTTACCTCTTGCTCCTGGTTGGTATTGGGATAAGTAATCTTTAATAATAATACCTTCATGGCCCTCATTTACAGATTTATCATAAAACTCTTTGACCTCAAAAGGATCTTTAGACACTATATTCTCTGCAATTCTTACAATTTTTGATTCTTTAATTGAAGAAATTAAAATATTTCTTCTCTCCTTTAGAGGCAAATCAATGAGGGATTTATTTTCTATGAGGAGACAATCAAAAAGAAACAACTTTAAAGGTATTTTCTCTGAAAGTTCAGAGATCTGATATTTTCTCCTAAGTCTTCTTAAAACATATTGAAAAGGTGCGATTTTTCCATCTTTATATGCGACTACTTCTCCTTCACATATTATATTGTTTGGAATTAGTGATGATTTCAAATCTGACAAAACTTCTGGTAATGCCTGTGTAATGTTTTCTAATCTTCTAGAAAAAAGTTTAATTGTGTTCCCGGATTTATGCACTTGAATTCTAGCTCCATCATATTTAACTTCCATTTCTGGTTCATCAATATCCTTTAATGCCAAATCAATAGATCCTGCTATTTGTGCAAGCATAGGTTTTAATGGCCTCCCAACAGTTACATTTAATTTCGATAATTCAACTATCCCCCTCCTTGAATAAAGAGCAATTAATCCCAAATCATTTGTTAAAAGATATGCCTTTTCAACATCTTTTCTGGGAATATCGGAGAATTTGGATATTGCATCTAAGATTATGCCTTCAGCTGCACCAGTCCTCATTTGTTCAAGAATTATTCTGGACAAATATCTGGCTTCAATTGGAGAAGCTGCTGAAAAAAGTTTAGAAAGATATTTAATTTTCTTGTCTTGGGAGCCTTTTCCACTGTAAGAAGATACCTTTTCAAAAAGATCCATTAAATATGTTATTTCAATATTTGCATCAAAAAAAGTCTGTTGTTTTTTTTGCTCTATTGCACGCTCAATACCTTCACCAAAATCTCCAGAAGAATACACAAGTTCTTCAACTTTTTTTTCAGTAATTCCTGTTATCTTAGACACCACTTTCAATAAAAGTTTTGGGCCTATACCAAGTTCTTTTTCTGTCCATTTAGGGAAAACATATCCTGCCAACAAACCAGTTATAAAAGGCAAAATTTCATCAGGAACAACTAAAAGGAAATCTGATAAGATGTCTCTCTTTTCAAGCTTAGAGGAAGTTGAAGTTAATTTTTCATAAATATCGACAAGCTCTCTGTAGAGCATTTAATAACCTCTATAATTAAGATATGAAACTGTTAACAGTATGGAGATATACGATGCAAACACCATTTCTAATATTGGAANCCCATATATAATAAAGCTTCCTAATATTTCGGCTGAAAAAAGAAAATATAACGCAAGCGAAGTGATTATTGGTATNGCTACTATTAAAATGAAAGAGAAGATAAACAAAACAAATGATGGAAAAGTATAATGTAAAGATAATATTAAACTATTTTTTATGGCTTTAAATGGGGATAGATTATCTATTATTATNGAAGGGGNNACAAATACTAAAAAAGGTGCCAAGAAAAATCCCATTAATATGAGTANGGGATGGACTGCATAGAATAAGATCCCTGTTATAAATATAATNAAAGCCATGATGTTTACTAAAAAGACACNAATAATCTTAGAATATGCCTCTCGAATTGAATTAACGTAATTCTTTTTACCAATAGTTGCAAAATCTCTCAATAAAATAGAAGAAAGGTTAAATGAAAATATCATAAGGATAGAATATAACAATAGTGTAGATAATATAAATATTAACCATCTATATACAAACGACAGTATAGCGTCACCTGTTTGAAATAAAATCATATTTGTACCTAAATATTGAAAGAGATATGAGGTACTCAAAATATAAAATATTGTAGGAACTAAGAAGGGAGATAATATTAACGGATGAACACTTTGGCGTGAAACTGAAAAGATTTCACCTAAGGATAGTTTAGGCATAATGAAACAGTAAAAGAATGATTAAAAAATGTTTTGGTTATTTAAGGAGTAAGAAAAATAGGAGTAATACTATCAAAAGTAAAAATCCTATGAGAATTCCTCCATAGAGAAGTATATTGTTAAGAGAATTAATCCCGTTTGAAGATTCAATTAGCTGATTGCATTTGGTGATATAATCCTCAGATGCCGCTACTTTTTTCAAATCGCCCAAATTATTGAATTCTGCACTTGCTTTTTGAAAATAAGATTTTGCATTATGAAATTCTCCAGAAGAAAAGTATTTCTTCCCCATTTCAAAATATTCTAAGGCCTTTTTATGATTTTCAATTTTTAATATATTGTTCTGGATCAAGGAGATTTTTCGGCTATCCCCTAATTTTTCGTATATACCCATAGCATTGTTATAGGCTGAATAGGCCTTATCGTAATTTTCCTCTGATAAATATTTATTAGCTTCGTCTAGATAATTCTGGGCACTAACATAAATATTAGCTTTTCCAATCATCTCTTCAGCTTTTAACGCCCTGTCAAAATCTTTTTTATTCATTGATGCTTGCTTTGATTCTTCAAAATATAGAATAGATTTTTGGTATTCCCCCATATCAAAGTAGTATTGGCCCATCTCGTATGAAGATCCGGTATTTAAAAATAGTTCACATTTTTTGATGTAATCATCAGCTTCTAACATCCTATTAGTATTCCTATCTTTTTTATACTCTTCTCTTGCCACTTTAAAGTATACAAGGGCGTTCCTATAGTTTTGCTTATTGAAGGAATCCATAGCTTGGGTGAAATACATATCTCCTTTATTTGCACCCATCATATTCTCATAACAAGAAATGACATTACTATAACTAACTAACACTAAATCAAGCTTTCCATTATGATCCATATCTTTAATGGTAACATATTCAGTCATATGATTTTCATTGGATTGCCATAGTAGATGGCCTAATCCATCTAAAAGGAATATTTCTCCATATGCTTTGTTAGACTTGTATGTTGTAGAAGAGCCTGCAACAATTTCACCATATCCATCTTCATTAAGATCGGATGAATGAACATTAGATATGGCCTTGCCTAAGTTACTTTCCCATATCCTGGAGCCAGTTTTATCCAGAACATATACCTTTTCCCCTGCTGCAATAACTTCAAGATTTTCATCTCCTATAATATTTGCGACAATTAGATCAGAGCCTTGCTTTATTGGATATGACCACAAAAGACTAAGAGTGCTCCCTTCCTTTGTATGGAAACAATAAACATACTTTTCAGATAATGCAAGAATCTCTATTTTTTCATCACCCACTTGGTATTCGTTCCCATTATCAAGATTAATTGCTATAATCTTTTTAATAGGCATGCCAGCACCGGTGTTATAAGAGTGAGTTTTATCCCATTTTTTTAGTGAGGAGTTATAATCGTAAACGGATATATTTCCTTCCCCTGAGATAGTTTCTCCTCCAGTGATTATTTCTTTTTCAATATCAGAATCTAGATTTGCAGAAGTTATACTATTTAGGGGTTTGGATGGTTTTGCAATTGTAGAGAAATTATAATCATATCCGTTATAGCTAATCATGCTTGCGTTGACACCAGCTAAAATGGCAACCTCTTTACCATCTCCAAATATATCTGCAGATTTTATTTCGCTAACAGGCACCGATTTGAAAAATTTTTTACCCATACCTTGTTCAGAAACTATGTAAAAATGTGATTCAGTCAATAATAAAATATCTTTTTGTCCATTGCCATTAAAATCGATTCCATATGCATCTTTTGGATAAAATTTTGCCTTATCTACATCTGGAGGGTTTAAAAGGGAATCTCTTATTGAATCCATTGTCCCATCAGCATTGCCTATCTCTTTTTTCCAAAGTATTTCACCATTATAATTTAAAAGGTAGACATATCCATTTTCATATGATTCTCCTCTTTTAAAGCCAGTTGTAACTAAAAGTTTGCCAACGGAGTCATGTGAATAGTCTATTAGCCGCATTGACATTACCATGTCTCCTTTTGGCTTGTTGGAAAATTTCAAAGACATTTCATTTGCAGAAACAATTGACAGAAATAACAACAGAATAATGAATATAGGAACGATTTTTGATTTTTGAATATTTATAAATCTCATTTTAACAATATTCATATCTCAATGCCCTCTATTTTTTAGGTAATGATTATCTTAAGTATCAGTATTATTAATTATTATTGCTAAACTAATATATAAAGGTATCGCTAAAAACTATAAATAATGTAAGAATATAAAATAGTTATTGTTAAACAATACTAAAAATAAAAATAGTTTAAATATACTAGAAAGGAACTTTTAGATTATACTTCTTTCTATTCTCTATTTTCTTTTTGCTTCTATTCTTTTTAATCTTTGAAAGTTTTTTTACAATTTCTAAATCAAGAGGGATTTTATCTTCTTTACCTATTTCTATGTAGCCCTCATTGGCCGCAGCTTCGAATACTTTTTTACCTGTTTTAGTTCGCACTATAACTGTATTCCATCCTTCTGGGGCCCCAATTGATCCAATAGAAATATCAGAAAGTTCAGAAGTAAAGTCAGGACATATTGAGCAACTCTCTTGTTCATATTCCCTAACTATATCTATAGGTATTTTTTGAATATCCCCAGAAACTGAATAAATAGTATAATTACCTGCACCTATGTCAATCTTGTACGTATCTTCAGCCCTTATCTCTCCTAACTCCTCCATCATTTTTATCATTGCATTGTATCTAAAATTATGGGTACAAAATAATCCAACTCTAAGAGAAATTTTATCAACTACACTTCTAAGGGATAAGGGGTATATTTCAAGTTTTCTAATTGCTTGGTGGACACATGGAAGCCCAACTATAGCTATATTCTTAAGATAGTTAGAAGTTGCCGCATCTTTAAGTAAATTTAATGTTGGACAAAGATTATAAGTTGTTCCAGTTGTTTTAAGTAATTCATCATAGTTTGTTACGAGAGCAGATCTTGCAAGCCAGTATTTTTCCTTATCTTTGCTACCTGTTAAGATGCCACCAATTATTCTCGAATCAAGACAATAATTCATAAGTGCAGTTGTGGCCCCACCGCCTTGTGCGCTTTTTAATATTTCTTGATTAGTAGCTCGAACTGTATATATTGACATATATCTTCCAAGATATTCATCTATAGATGTACTCTCATCTTTAAAGACAGTTTCATTTATGTAATCTAAAGGCATATAGCTTCTTGGACACTGAAATCTACATTCCCCACATTTTACACATATTTCATCTCTTAAAACAGGTTTACCTTCTATGTCAGATAATGCCAATGTAGGGCATACAGCAGCACAAAGTCCACATGATATGCATAGAGCTCTTTGTGTAATGTACCTAACATTTACTTCTGAATTTTCTTCAATATTAGTAAAGGCTCGAAGGTACAGTTCATCCTCTCTCAAAAACGCATCAAAGAACTTTTCAATTATCTCTGGGCTCGGGGGACATCCTGGTATCGCATAATCCACTTTTATTATTTCACTAACTGGTAAAAATGCATCAGTTTCTGGCATAGGCATTTGGTTTCCTGCAGAGTGTATTAGTATGCCTGTAGTTACGGCACATGCTCCTAGTGCTGCAACTTTCTTTGATCTTTGTCTTATCTCTGTTACAAGTTTCATGTGCCCTTTTTCAATAGTTCCTACTGCTCCTTCAAATACAGCTAAATCTAATTCTTCTGGAATTTCTCTAGCGTCCATTACTAAAGGATAATATTTTACATCATAATCATTAAGAAATGAAGTAATCTTACCTGTATCTAAGTGAGATAAAAGACATCCAGTACATGAAGCTAATTGAAATACCCCAACTTTTGGTTTCATTGTGAATCCTCCATGAAAAAAATAATAATTTTTTGAACTTCATTAATAGCATCCATAACTTTTTGGCTCATTTCGAGTTTCATATTGTTGGGATTTACATCTCCTTGAACCAATATTAGTTTAACATTAGAAGAAAAATCAGTTATTTCGTGAGAAATTTTCATGCTATGTGAAGATTTTATGAAATCTTCAGAAGCTATATTTTTTCCATCTAATACCAATATCTCTCCAAGTTTTCCCTTAAAATCTCCACAATCAATGATGTACAAATTCTTAATTTTGTGTTTCGAGTTATTAATAAGATTCAAAAAAGGAGATATACCAGAGCCACAATCAATTACTGCAAGATTATTGTATTTAGATTCAATTTTTTCATCTTTTAGTTTTCTAATAAATTCTGGTCCAAATCCATCATCACCAAAAAGAGGGTTACCACATCCCAAGATAAGATTCTCTTTTGTTAAGTACTCCATTATAAGTACCTCCTTTCGATAATCTTACCCTCGATATCTTTGACAATTATACAGTGAGTTGCACAGTCGAGGCAAGGATCAAATGATCTCATTATAACTTCGGCATATTCTTGAGGCGAACCTTCTATAGTCTTTCCTATTGTTGGTATATTCCATGTTGTTGGCGATATTATTTTATAGTCTTCCATAATCCCATTTTGATCTGTTTTTGCCATATGAATTAATGTACCCCTCGGTGCTTCGTAGACGCCTATGCCTTCTCCTTCTTTAACATTAATATGTTCGGGTTTTGTCTTGCCGTTAACATCTAGCTGATCAAGTAACTCCTCAGCTCTGTATACCATAACTAACATTTCTCTAGCTCTAGCAACATTGATATATAATGCAGAGTCACCGGAAAATCTTTTGAATTTAATGAATCTTGCCCTTGGACCAGTTTCAACTGTTTCTCCATAATATAAGGGTATCATTGTATTTGTGGTTCTGCCTTCTTCATCTTTTCCATAAAATCTAGATGGAATAACCTCTCTGATTGCCTCAATATTAATTTCTTTTCTATCTCCATATGTCATATGAGTAGCCAGAATACTTGAATTAGAGGTTCCTATATTATTTGGAAGATTTTCAAGTTTCTTTTCTATTGATTCAATAATCAAATCTTTTTGTAAATGTGCATTCTTCTCATATTTTCTTACAAGTCTATACAAACTCGCAGCCGCTCTTTTGCTTATATTTGTACGAAAGCCTCCAACACAGTAATTGGAAGGATGAATTGCTTCTCCACCTACAATATCTTTCATTTTTTGTCCAATTCTTCTCAATTCTTGGATTCTTTCAATTGATTCTTTTTTTGTTTTATCTTCATCAACTATATCATTAAGAATTAGAAATTGATGAAGCGCATGATCTTGCATTTTACTTGCTAAGCCTAAAATCTCTCTTAAAATCAAGGCGTCTTCAGGTATTTCTAGTTGAAAAGCTCCTTCAATTGCCTGGCATGATGCTTCCGCATGGGATATTGGACATAATCCACATATTCTCATTGAAGCTCTAGGGGTAAATTCATAAGTTCTGCCCAAAGTCAATGATTCGAAACTTCGTACCATTGTTGTTGAGATATAATACGCTTTTTCAACTATTCCTTCCTCATCTACATGAAGAACTAGTTTTGCATGTCCTTCGTGCCTAGTTGTTGGATTAAGGGTTACAGTCCGTTTCCCTGTGCTTTCCATACTATTCCTCCATAAAATATATTCAATAATATATCCATTTAAATATTGCGGTAATAAAAAATAAATTATCTGATTAAGGTACAATAAAAATAATAATAATTGAATATTATTTATTTTCTATTGTTGATTTTAAGAATTTTTTTAATTGAATATAATCGTTTTCAATCTTTATTGGACAGCCTTGTCTTCGGTCAACATCTTTCATTGACGCTGGAAGTTCTGGTTCAAATCCTAAAAGGGAATTAATTTCCTCGGGGAACTTTGCAGGGTGTGCTGTTTCTAAAGAAACACATAGTGGGAAATCTCCGTTATCGTGATAATACGCTTCGAGACCAGCCCAACCCACAGCCCCATGAGGCTCTAGAATTACGCCATACTTATCATAAACATTTTTTATTGTTTCCCTTGTCTTTTGATTTGAAATGCTAACTGAAAAAATGTTAGTTTTCATTTTTTTGATGTCCGGATATTTCAAAACTTTCCCTGATTTATCAATAGTTCCACCATATAGGTCAAAAAATCTAGCCAAATTTGAAGGATGACCGACATTCATTGCACTTGAAATACATGCTTTAGAAGGAGAAAGTTTTTGATATACTCCTTGATCTAAATATTTAGGAAATTCGTCATTTTCATTTACTGCCATTATGAGTTTGTGAATCGGCAAACCCATTCTTCTTCCAAATTCACATCCAAGAGAATTGCCAAAGTTACCGGCTGGAACAGATATTAAAATTTTTTCCCCTTCTTCTGATTTCTCAAGATATGCATAAAAATAATAGATGATTTGAGGGAGAATTCTACCAATATTGATAGAATTTGCAGATGTCAAGTTCAAACACTCTAAATCTTTGTCTTGAAATGCTATCTTTACAAGATCCTGGCAATCATCAAATTTACCGTTAACTGCAAGAGTTGTGATATTCCCTCCTATCGTATCAAGTTGTTTTTTCTGTCTACCAGATACTTCACCTTCAGGGTATAATATAAATACATTAATCCCATTGACCCCTTTGAACGCTTCTCCAACAGCACTACCTGTATCTCCCGAAGTTGCAACTAATATATTCAATTGTTTGTTTTCATCTTTAAGGGCCCCCATTAGACGAGCCATCATTCTTGCTGCGAAATCTTTAAATGATGCAGTTGGTCCCTGATCAAGCCTCAATAAATATTTTCTGTCATGTACTTTCTCAATTGGAACTTTAAAGTTATATGCTTCTTTACATATACTAAGTAAATAATCAGAATCTATATCTGCATAAAGAAATTTTTCCAATACGGTATGGGCAATTTCAAAGTATCTCTTCCCCCTTAGATCCTCAATTTCCCCTCTTGAAAAATTAGGTATTCTCTCAGGCATAAATAGCCCTGCGTCTGGTGCTTGTCCCATCATGAGGGCATCTTTAAAACTGACGAGGCCTTTAAATGGGGTAAATCCAGCTTCGTTGATATTTCTATTGGTACTGTAGTAACTAATCCCACCCATGAATTATGCATTTATGTTGTAATTTATAAACTTTGTTAAAACATGGTATAACATTTAGATAATATCAAAATTTATTGAAAAGAAAAAAATCAATAAAAAAATTTTAGGGCTCAAGCCTCCTTCTGTCATGTGGAAACAATACACCCTCTCTTATATTTTCAAGATTTAGCATTTGCATAATGAGCCTATCAATACCGAGGCCAAATCCTCCATGTGGAGGCATTCCAAATCTAAAAGTTTTAAGATATGCTTCAAATGAAGATACAGAAAGTCCTTTTTCTTTAATTTTTGTTTTAAGTATATCGACATTATGAATCCTTTGGCCACCAGAACTTATTTCAACACCTTTATAATCCAAATCAAATGCTCGTGCCACATTGCCATCAAAGTTAGTATAAAATGGTTTTGTAGATAAGGGATATTTTGTTAAAAAATAAAGATCATCACCATATTTTTCTTTGACTATATTCCCTAAAGCTTTTTCGGATTCAGTTCCTAAATCTTCACCATGGCGTACATTGAATCCAGCCTCTTGGAGAAAGGATATTGCTTGGTCGTAAGTCACTCTTCTAAAAGATTTAGGTAAGGGAGATATATCTACTCCCAATAAATCAAGCTCTTTTTTCCTATTTTCACTTACATACTTTAAGATATGGGAAACTAAATTCTCTAGTATATACATTATTTCTTCTTCATTTTCTATAAACGCCATTTCTATATCTATGGCATCTGACTCAGAAAGATGTCTTCGTGTGTTTGATTCTTCCGCTCTGAAATAATGAGCTATTTCAAAAACTCGATCCATTCCTGTAGCCATCATGATCTGCTTGTAAAGTTGTGGTGATTGCGCTAGGAAAGCTTCTCTTTCAAAATAGGAAATTGGAAAAAGTTCAGTTCCACCTTCTGTTCCAGATGCACTTATTTTTGGGGTTTGAATTTCAACAAATGCCTGACTTAGGAGGTATTCTCTTGCAGCTGTTAATACATCACTTCGAATTTTAAAAATAGCTGTAACCCTTGGCTTTCGTATATCTAGAAATCTGTTATCTAGTCTCGTGTCAATATCTGCATCAACTTTTTCAGAAGGATCAAGTGGTAGGCTTGGTTCTGCCATACTTATTACCTCTATTTCAGTGGGGATTACTTCAAGCCCACCTGGGGCTTGAGGGGAGGATTTTACATCACCTTTAACTGCAATTATCCATTCTCGCCCTAATGAATCCATTGATTTAAAAATTTCTTCTGACACTTTCTTTTTTGGGGCAGTAATCTGAGCAATCCCTTCCCTATCTCTAAGTAAAATGAATTTGATTCCTCCAAGATCTCTCCTCTCGTGAACCCAGCCCGTGAGAACTACTTCTTTACCATCTTTCATATTATCTGAATAACAAGTTCTTTTTAGCATTTAAGCCTCCATATATAGTTTATCTTTAAGTAATTTTATTGTCTTTGAAGGATCTGCTCTTCCTTCGGTTTCATTAACTACTTTTCCAAATAAAAAGTGTAATGCATTTTGATTTCCAGATTTATAGTCCAACACAGCTTTTGGATTTTCTCTCATAACTTTTTCTAATATTTTAATTAATGTGTCTTCAGACCTTATCTGGTAAAAGTTTTTTTTACTCATTAAAGTAGGTATTTCTTCACCTGTATCGACTACATCCCCAATAATCCACTTAGCATTTTTAACTGAAAGCTCCCCTTTTTCGATGAAGTCTATCATATCGGAGATATGTTTTGGGGTAATCATTGAAGTTGATACCGATAAGTTTTTTTCATTTAATCTTCTTTTGAGTTCAGTTGCACACCATTTTCCTGCTTCAAGTGGATTTGAATCTTTCGCACATTCTTCAAAGAAGTCCGATAAATAAAGATCAGATATCAATGCATCAACTATTTCTTCCCCAAGAGAATACTCTTCAATAAATCTCTTCTTCTTGTTATGTGGGGATTCAGGCAATATTGACTCAATTCGACTTAATCCCTCAGGACTAACATAAAATGGAACGAGGTCAGGGTCAGGAATATACCTATAGTCTGCAAGAGTTTCTTTTTTTCTCATAGCTTTAGTTATCATACTTCCTTCATCAAAGTGTCGTGTTTCCATTGTTATTGTTCCGCCTCTCTGTAAAACAGCTTTTTGACGAACAATCTCATATTTCAATGCTTTGTATACTCCTTTAACAGAATTCACATTTTTTATTTCAATTCTGTTTCCTCCCATTATTGAGATGTTCACATCTGCTCTAACTGAGCCTGATTCACCTCTTATCACTCCTAAATAATCAAGAGATAATAAAAGATCTCGCAAAAATTCTCTTGCGTATTCCGGTGATTTAATATCTGGGGCAGTTACAATTTCTGCTAGTGGGATCCCACATCTGTTAAGATCAACTTTGCCCTCTCTTAATTCATACCTCCCTGGGTCCTCTTCAATATGGATTTCCCATATCCCAACCCCCATAAAGATACCGTCTTCTAGTATATGTTGAGAAGTTCTTTGATAATTTGAGGGTAAATCAGGATAGAAATAATGCTTTCTTAGTATATACAAAGGCTTATCGCAAGCTTTACATCCTAGAAATAAACCAATTTTTAAGAGGTTTTCAAGTGCTTTTTCATTTATAGCATTGGCATGGTTGGACCAATTAATAAATCATGAGTTTTGAAGATTCTCTCAAAATCTTCTTTAATGGCACTTCTTGCTTTGAGAGCTTTTGTGTACCATCTACCTCTAAACTCTTCCATTGTGATAAATGTTCCAAGGAGAATCCTTCTTTTAACTTCCGTACCCATTGAGGATTCTCTAGTATTGGAAACAGCTTCTACTATGTCTTGCCCTGGAATATAATTACCATATTTAAATCCATCAAATTTAGACATTGCAGAAGAAAATTCACTAAATACGATTAAGTAATAAATAGGAATAACGTATTTTATATTTGGAAGCGATACCTGCTCTATTTTTGCACCTTGGGATTCAAGTATACCTATTTTGTCAAGGATGATGTTCTTTATTTTTTCATCAATACCTTCAAAAAATTCTTTAGCGTAAGCAATTTTCATATTTTTAATATTTTCATATCTGTAGTTCTCAACTACAGAGAGGTAAGAGTTATTACTGTCAACCGTCATGGTATCTCGGGGATCTTTACCTGCAATAACATCAAGTAAAAGAGCAATTCCATAAGTGTCTTTTGCAAATGGGCCGGGCCCTTCCATACTCATAGCCATATCAGATACTCCATACCTAGAAACTAATCCATAGCTCGGTTTGAGTCCATACACACCACAAAAGCTAGCGGGACATCTTATTGAACCACCTGTATCACTTCCTACAGAAAGATCAGCAAAATCAGCAGCAACTGAAGCCGCACTTCCTGAAGAACTCCCTCCGGAAACATAGTCAACATTTCTAGGGTTTTTTGTTAGACCAAAGTAAGAAGAAGTTCCATCTGAACCGCATGCAAACTCATCCATGTTGCATTTTCCAATAATGATTCCATCTTCTTTTTTAATTGAGTTAATAATTGTCGCATCATATGGAGCGATGTAATTCTCCAGGGCTTTAGACCCACAAGTCATTCTAATATTCGATACTGCAATATTATCCTTAATGGAAATAATAAGTCCAGAAAGTCTCCCTTGGCTGCCATCATTTATTTTTTTCTGAATTATCTTAGAAGATTTTTCAGCATCCTCTAAACATAATGTAATAAATGAATTTATCTCATTGTCTTTTTTTTGAATAGTTTCGATTTTTTTGTGAAACTGTTCTTCTAATGACCCACAAGATAAATTTTCAATAAGATCTTTAGTAAACATGATACCACTAAATTAAAGATTTCTTGGAACAATGATATACTCATCTTCTATTTTATTAAAGTTATTTTTAATGCCATTAATGTTATTGAAAGGTTTTGATTCTGAATCTTTTCTCAAAACATTAACATTATCTACAACATAATATAATTCTTTTTCGCCAACTTTAATCTCGTCAATAATGGAAAATTTCTTTAGAATTCTTTCAAATTCTTCTTCGAATTTTTCCTTTTCTATTTCAGAAAGTCTCAGTCGAGCAATTTCTGATACCCTCTCAATAATCTTGCCATCAATAATGGTCTCTGCCATTTTAATCCCTTCAGAATTTAAAATTGTTGTCTTAAAATTGCATATAAATGTTTCTCTTATAATTTGGCTAGATTATGTCTTTAAAAGCCTTAAGAATATCAATATCCCTCAAAATGCCAATAAGTGAATTATTGCCCCTAACGACGGCAGTGTATCTTGTTCCGTCCTTTTGGAATGCATCAATTGTTTGAGATATTGATAAATTTTGATTTATAGTTGAATATCCTTTTTTAATATAATTTGAAACTGGTTTATTTGGTATATAAAAATTACTTGTTCCTATTAGTACTGAGGATTTCCAATTCCAGTCCCAATCATCTCCCGACTCACCCTTTGTAGCGTCAGATTCAGTAATTCCACTAATTATCTCTCCCGCCTGTATCATATCTGTAGTATCTAACAATCCCAAAAAGTTACCTTCATCATCAAGAACAGCAAGGAAGGATACTTTAAAATTTAACATTATTTTAGAGGCGACATAAATAGGGGTATTTTTCCATACACTCATAAAATAATTATGATCAACAAATTCAGAAATTGATTTTTTTATTTTATACTTTTTATTAATTAATGGGAGCATCTCATTTAGAGCTATAATTCCAATAACATTACTATCTTCCACTACTGGTAAATAAGAATAATCCCCACTTAAGAAAAAAGATATGGCTTTTTCAATGCTATCTTTTTTATTAATTACGGGAACTTCCCTTTTCATAATTAAAGCTAATTGTTCTTCCTCTGGTTTTGAGAGGATATCATTAATTTTTATAATGCCTAGAAATGTATCGGTTCCTTCTTTTAATGCTATTAATTCAGAAATATCGTTCTTCTTCATTGTTTCTATAGCAAGGGCCCTTTCACTAGGAATATAGAATTTTATAAAATCTCTTTTAATGATGCTCTCTAGAGTCATTTTATTTCCTTCTTTGCGATAAATTTATATAATGAATAAACTTTTTTTTGTTGGTGAGTATATGGTAAAGAGAAAACCACAAGCTGCTGGTGGAGCAATGCCTGCAACAGGTGCAGGACTCATCAGATACTTTGATGAGGATGAGGGAGGATTGAAAATCCGTCCTGAAGTAGTAGTAGGTCTATGTGTGGTTGTTATTGTAGTCGGCATACTATTACAGATTTTTGGAGCAGAGCTATTAGGCTTCTAATATTCTTCTAATATTTTTATGCCTAGCCCTCTTTTTTATATTCTTTACTAAATTTCTTAAATGGATTCTCTTTATTGAAACTATCGGTAGAGAATTTTTCGTTTTGGTCAATACAAGTTTCATCCACNCGCACTGTTGTTTCATCAACTACTTTATGTTCACTTTTTTCNTTCTCAATGGNTTCTTCTTCTCCAAAGAGTGTAAATTCNTCTTTCAATATACCNTCAAATTTTTTCTGTTTTTCTTGNTCTAAGGTCTCTTCAATTTCATCTTCTATAAATNCAACAAATTCTTCATTGTTTGTGNTTTCAAATATNTTCNTAAGCTTAAAATTTTTAGGTATATTAGTTTCGTCNTCAANTGATTTNCATTTNGATTCNGAAGGTNCAAATTGAGAAGATTTAGATNAAGAATTCANAGANTCAANTTTTTGCATGAATCTCTTTGATCCTTCTAATTCACCTTCCAATTTTGCACATTTAATCCTTAAATCACTATATTCTTCTTCCATTTTTAGTAATTTATTTAGTTTAAACTCGAGTTCAGACTTGACTTCATTTAATACTTTTAATTTCCTTAATGAGTTTTCTAATTCCTCGTTAGTTTCATCTAGCTTTATTTTTAAGCTCTCGTTTTCTGCCTTGTACATTTTTGCCTTTTTTATTTCTTCTAGAGGNGGNAGTTTGCCTTTTGATACAATNATACAATCTTTTCCAACNGAAACTATTTCATCTGCAACTATAGTAATCTTAGTTTCAAATCTCAAAAGTTTTGATTCTGAACGGGAAAGACCATAACTTTCGGCACTTTGNCCCAATTTCATATGAATTAGAATCTTGCCTTCAACCATCTCAATATCTACATTTTTTACAAATCCTTTAATCGTNCCAGAAATATCTANCAATAATTTATTAGTAAATTGTCCTTCTGCNCCTGACAATACATCCATATAATCCCTCTTTAATCNTTAAAATATAATAATAATAGGCATATATATTATTTAAACTTATGGTTTATATTTTTCTAAAATTCATCAATTCTTGTCTGTTTTAGTCCTTTATCCTCATATTCCTTTTCAAAAATAAGCGCTTCAGCCATTTTTTCTCCCAATAGTTTTTTGATAGATTTTAAATTGTCTATATTNATTGCCTCCCTGTTTTTTATACCTTCATTGTNCAANNTTCTTGCTCTAATGCGCCCGATNCCTTTAATTTCAATAAGNTCTAATAATTCTTCCTTAACGCCATATCTTACCCTTGTTCTTAATGACCTTATTTGAGGAATATTTCTCNTGAATAGATGGCTAATTTTTTCAAATGAGTAAAGTAACCAGTCCATATTCTCCCTAAGTCTCTGCAAATCCCCTTCACCGATACCATACTTTTGAATAANTATATCTTCCTTTTCTTCATTTATCCAGTCATAGAGTATCATAGCAGTTTTAAATTGGGATATGAAAAACTCAAACTCNGCTTCTTCGTAGGAATAATCTGGAATCTCTGTTATTATTTTTCCCCAGAATTCAGAGAGGATATCTTGGAATATNTCAAACTCTTTTTTCTTCAAATACAAAACGGGCATATCAGGTGTTGTGCATAATAAGTGAAGTATCCCTATATCGCTAAATTTGTCTTTTAAAANTCCATCTCTCATTATAATTGCAGATTTTGGATCTATATACAATTTAGAAACTATTGANCCNAAAGAGGTGGGAGAAAAATCCTTTTCTAAGAAGTTNTTTTCAATTAAAAAATCCAAAGTNTTTTCAATGACAGGAATAATGAGTTCAGNATCTTCTTTGAAAGNNTAAAAGGTTCTATCAAAAAANTCATGAAGACTTTCCTTATCCGTAACAAAGTTTGAAGCAATTANAGAAAGGATATGCGACCTTAATCCACCTTCAATTGCTAGCTTTGAAGAAATGGGAAGTGGCTCGGATTCAATATAGTTTTTAA
>LNJB01000002.1:89555-107383 GCA_001587595.1 Candidatus Methanofastidiosum methylothiophilum | reverse complement strand
CATTCTTTCTGTCGAAAGCCCGGGTGAAGTGCAAACTACTGTTACTGCAAAAAGAATACTTTCTTTATGGGATGGTGGGAAGGTAAGGGCATTTTATGTTTCTTTGACAATGGGGAGGCGGAAAATGTGAATAACAAAGGACAATTTTTTATATTTGCTGCAGTTTTAGTAATATTGTCTTTTCTTGTAATACAATATTCTCTCTTATCTCATCAAGAAGTTTCGCAAACTATTTCAGACATACCTTTTTCAGACATACCATTTATTTCTAACTATATAGAAAGTTCAGTTAGAGATACATCAAAAAATGCATTTGAAGAAGTATACCGCACTGGAAACCTCGACTCAATGCATCAAGCTTTTTCTGAGATATATTCTGCACACTATGAAATTGAAGAAAGAGAGCTTAATTATTATTTGTCCAATTTAGACATAGGGATACAAAATTTAAGAGCAACTAATGTAGATTTTGATAAAAATATTTTGATAACGGGGCCTTCGACTTTTGAAGTAGGAAATTTTAATCGAAAACTATTAGCAAATATTGTGAAAACTGGAGCAAATAAGTATCAAATGCACTCCGATATTGGATTATTTATTGTTGAACCCCTTGATGGGGCGTTACCTCCCTCATCTTTAAATCCTTTTGTTCTTAAAATTGATTTCAATAAAAATAATATTTTTGAAAACAATGAGATTCTTTACAGAGATAATAACTACACTTCTCAATCTAGACTAATCTACAAAGATAGACTATATACTATTTCAGAATCAAAGATAACTTATGGAGGCATGCATAATATAGAAAATTGGGCCCCTTTTTTAGAAACATATTATCTTGTCATGGGGGCTGATGCAAAAGGAAATTACATAGAAATTAAATACCAAAATGGCAATAATGTAGTCCTTGATGGTATTTCCAGATTTTATGTGGGCGATGTTTTCCTACTAGATGCCCATCTTATAAAGATAACAGACATTTCTTACATGCCCAACGGGCGGATGGATGAATATGTTAAATATATAATATTAAATGTTCAGATATCATTACAGGAGACTGAAAGAAGAAGAGAATGGTTTGATCCCAATGAAAATCCTGGATTACGATATGGCCTAATTGAGATTATTGCTCAGAAAGAAAATGGTATTAAAACTAGCACTATAACTACCAATGATAGAGTAGTTGTTTCTTCTTTGATACATAATGACTTAGAAGGCAATATTTCTGATAAAGATATCCTTGGCATCAAAAAACTAGGTAGTTCTTTAAAAATTTGGGAGATAGTAAACGTGATTTTATATAATAATGAAGGTATTTTCTTTTCCGAATCCTCTCAATATAAAGTTAATGTTAATACAACAAATGAAAAGATCAATGCCATATACGCATGGAATGGATCGCAATATATTTTGATTGATGTTAATACATGCTATAGGGATCCTTTGGGCAAACTGTATTGCAAATCTGCTTATCCTTTAGTTGAAGGGGATAGTTTTAATTTAATTGGTGAAGAATACATTGTTAAAGACATAACAACAACATCGGTAAGTTTTCTCAGAAAAAATACTGGATTGATTGACGTTGTTATAGACAAAGATGAAGATGGAAATCCATCCCAAGCGTATAAATATGAGTATGGACAATTTAAATTGGGAGGTAGGAATTTTAGGATTTATATAAAAAAGAATTCCGGAAACGTTGAGCCATATAGTGTCATTTTGGATCCAGAAACTTCAGGAGAAAACATCAATTTATTAATTGGGGATCCTTTTGTTTTAAATAAAGATCCATTATTTAAAGAAGACTATGGTTTAGTTTTTGAGGGAATGGATTATTTTAACAAAGATGAGAAATGGCATGTTTTTCTTAGATACTTTGATATGGCCTCTGATAAGGGAAAATTTCCTTTAGGGAAAACAAGACTTTTATTTGGATGGGACAATAATTATAAAGTGGTTGATACTTGGACTTACAATTTTAATTCAGATGGCAATATTACAATTATTCATAAAGACTTAAGCCTAGAAAAAACCGTAAACAAGGTATGTTTAACAAAAAATGGAATCCTGTCATTTTTCCCATATTACACCGACAACATATTTGAAGAATTTGATTTATACTATCCAGCTAATGGGGACCAAATATACCTCGGTGAACAATTAGCTAAATTTGAGATTGACGTATTTAATCAATATGTTAGAATTCTTGTTGATGCTGATCGTGATGGGGATTTATCCAATAATAATGAATATATACACCAAATGGAAGGAAATTCAACTTTTTTGAAACCAGGGGATATATTTTTTTCAGAAGGAGTAGGATTCCAAATAGTTTCAATTATCCCTTATCATGATGGCAAATCAGATAAAATAAATAGGGCACTTATAAAAAGAGTACCTTACTATCAATATTTACCTATATTAAATAGGATTAATAGAACTGGTATTAATGAATTTACTTCAATTTTATCGAATCATAAATTCTACATTAGGAGGCCTGGAGACTATTTAATTGCATATAGCTATTCATTTGAAATAGATGGAATCAAAAAAGAGACTAGTCAATATTATAACTTTAAAGTACATCAATAGCTTTATTTGCTTTCCAATACCGATAACTATTTATATACATTAATAGAAACTAATTATAGAGGAAAGATTATGAGAAAGAGAGGCGCTCTCAAAATAATAAAAAAACTCAAAGAATCTGATATTTTGCTAGATAGTGAACCGAAAACTAACTATGAAAAACTCAAAAAAAAGAGTGAAGTTGAATTTTTAAAGAAAGAAGGCGCAGCACTGGGCGGATCTAAACCTCCTTCAGAAGAGATGTTAAATGAAACAAAGAAGGAAATATCCGAAAAAATAAAGAGTGAAATTACAAATCATGTTGCAAAAGAAGTTGCATCTACTGTGGGAAGTGCAACTTTTGTTATATCAGGTCCTGTAACAATTCAGGGAGGCAGACTTCCTTCATTGGAGGAAGAAAAACGAGTTATAATGAAGGATCAAGATATACTGATAATCCCACAGAAATGGAAAACTCAAGATTATACTGGATTTAATGAAAGATACCCATTGATTGAGCCATATGCATATGCGAGAATAAAATGGGATGATAAAATATCAAAATTAGTCTATCTTATTGAAGAACCTGAACTCTCTGAAGTAGAAATGGCTAGACTAGTCACTGTTCAAGGGATCATCCAAGAAGAGTTAGAAGTAGATTTTAAAAGTCTTCAAGAAAAGAGTGAACTAGTTGATTATTTAGAGAATAAAGCATTAGAAGTAGTTGATGAATTAAATCTAAAGTTATCTCCTGATGCTTTTGAAAAAATTATGTATTATTTAAGAAGGAATTATATTGGGCTTGGTTCAATTGAACCTTTATTCCACGACGCACTAATCGAGGATATTAGCTGCGATGGAACAGGAATTCCAATCTATGTTTATCATGCAAAATATGGGTCTCTTCCTTCTAACATTGCTTTTAAATCAGATGATGATGCTAATAGTATTATAATTAAAATGGCACAAAGATGTAATAGGCATATTTCAGTTGCAGAGCCTTTGCTTGACGGTAGATTACCAAACAATTCAAGAGTTCAGGCTACTTTTGGCAGAGAAGTTACCCAACACGGCCCGACTTTTACAATTAGGAGATTTAAAACAGACCCAATGACGCCTATTCAACTAATAAATTACAAATCATGCCCTCCTAGGATATTTGCATATATGTGGTTGGCACTTGAGCATTCTTATACTGCTTCTACAATTATATCTGGGGGAACTGCTACTGGTAAAACTTCAATGTTGAATGCACTTGCTATTTTCTTACCTCCTGAAGCAAAAATAGTAACAATTGAGGATACCCAAGAGTTAAATCTTCCCCAAGAGCACTGGTTGCCCGCAGTTACTAGATCAGGATTTGGATCTTCAACTGCTGAAGGAAAGAAGCAAGGGGAAGTTGACATGTTTGATTTGCTTAGGGCTGCATTAAGACAAAGACCGGACTACCTTGTTGTTGGAGAAATTAGGGGTGCAGAGGCTAATGTCATGTTCACAGGTATGGCTACAGGCCATCCTGGGATGGGAACAATTCATGCAGATTCAATGGAAGCATTAATCAATAGGCTTACAACTAGGCCAATTAATCTCTCTCCTGCACTTCTTCAGTCACTAAATCTATGTTTCTTATTAACACATGCAAAAATAGAAGGTAAAGCAATCAGAAGAGTAAAAGAAGTAGTTGAAATAACAGGGATGGATTTGAAAAAAGGTGAGCCTATTTACCAGACTGTTTTTAGGTGGGATCCCGGTACTGATGAGTTCATATACGATACAAAAGAGAGTAGTATTGTCAAAAGGATATCAATCTCAAGGGGTATGACTCAAGACGAAGTATGGGAAGAGATAAACAGAAGATCACTAGTCTTAAGCTGGATGGCAGAAAATAATATTGTTAATTTTAAAGATGTTGGAAATATAATCAAAGAGTATATGAGAGATCCAGATAAAATTTTACAAAAAATAAAAAGTTGAATCTATGCTTGGTAAGAAGAAAGAGAAAAATTTTGCAGTTCAAGAAATTGAAAGATACGAAAAAAGAGGCTTCTTCATGAATTATGGGAAGATGGCCCACAAACGATTTGGATTTTTGATAAATAATAGATTAAATGCCTTTGAAGAACTTCATGATCCTCTTAGAAAGGGGGATATTCCCCTAAACCTTGGTGCTTATGTTAGTGCAATGATGCTCACTACTGTGATAGTAGGGGCACTTTCTTTAATAATTTCAATAATAATTGTACCATTATTTTTAGGAGGATTTGTTAGTGGTCTTATTTCATCTGCTAAGCCACTAGATTTTATTTCTAATCTATTATTAATTATCCTTATTCCATTATTGACTTCAGTTTCTACATTTATGATTTTCTGGACTTATCCCTCCTTTAAGGCTGGTGAAAGGGCAAGAAAAATTAATCTAGCACTCACTAATGCAGTAAATACAATGGCAACAATAGCAGGTACTGGTGTGCCTCCTGCAATTATTTTTTGGTCCCTTGTAGAATTTAGGAGATATGGAGAGGTATCAAGGGAATCTGAAAAGATTTTGAACGACATTGAGAACTTTGGGCTTGATTTAGTTCAAGCTCTCCAGAGGGCTGCAAATAGATCCCCGTCCCCTCTATTTAGTGAACTTCTGTGGAAGATGATTGCGACAATTAGGACTGGCGGAAATCTAAAAGAATATTTGTACCTTGAGGGGAATAGATTAATGGAAATTGAAAGAATGAAAACTGAAGCTGCAATAGAAACAATTGGCATATTAGCAGAAGCTTATGTGACAGCTTTAGTTGTCGGACCCGTATTTATCATTATCATGACAACAATTATGGGCATAATGGGAACATCAATGTCCCAGGTAAATTTGATTAATAATCTAGTCGTTTATTTTGGATTGCCAATTGGCTATGCTATTTTTATAATAGCTGTAGATCAAGTAGCTCCTAAGAGGTAATAGTAAGGTGAAAAATTGAGAAAAAATAATTATAATCTGTATATAATGATTGGCGGCATCGCCGCAGGAATTATTGTAGGCTTAGTAGGATTATTTATTTTAGGCTTAAGTGAACTTGCTATTGCGGGAATAGCTATTGCTGTAGGGCCTTATCTTTTTTTGAAAATGAGAGAACAAGCGTGGATTACTGAAATTGAGGATCAGTTCCCTGAATTTTTAAGAGCATTAGCAGATTCGCAAGCTGCAGGAATGACATTGCCTCAAGCAATAAAAATGTCACAAGAGGACGATTATGGAAGGCTTACAGATGAAATTAAAATCATGGCATCAAAAATATCTTGGGGGGTCCCATTTGATGAAGTATTGACATCATTTGCAGATAAAGTAAAAAGTGAAAATATCCAAGGGACCGTTTCCCTTATAGTTATAGCTCACCATGCCGGCGGAAATATTATAAAAATATTAGAATCTGCAGCAGAAAGTGCAAGGATGATGAGGGGACTTGCAAAAGAACAGGCATCTAAGCTTAGTCAATATACTGGTATCATATATATTTCATATCTAGTTTTCTTGTCAGTAGTTTTCTTACTTCAAACCCAGTTCGTAGATATATTCTCAGAGATAACACTCCCAACTGCCAAAGAATCAATAAGTAGGGACGCTTTTAAGACTACTTTTCAAAACATGCTCATCATCCATGGAGCACTAGCAGGGTTAATGATTGGAAAGATGACAACAAATTCATTATTTTCTGGTATTAAACATAGTATAATCTTGACAGCAATAGGGTATCTAACATTTAGATTCATTATTGGATCTAATATTCTAACTGGCTTTCTTGGATAGAATTTTTTTCTATCCCCCATCTAGTCCTAACAGCCATTCCTCTTTCAAACTCTTTAACTTCAATTGGGGCAAGCATTAAAGTTCCTGTACCCAAAAGATTGTCATTTGAATCCACAATAAGTACTTCTTCGTAGGCCCTTAGATTTTCATCAATGTCCAAAACAAATTTTGAAAATACATTTGCACCGTCTTTTATAAAACGCGCAGCTTCATCATCAACAATAATCCTGTATTTAGGGAAAGGGATTATTTCTTTCAATCTTCTAAGGCCTTCAATATTTGGAGTAAATAAGCCGTCCCTAGCCCTTAAAGTTGCAAGCATGACTCCATTTTGATCAAATACATATCGTATCATGCCTGTTTTTGATCTCTTTACAACTACGTCATGGAATAGTTTATTTCCAACATTTGGGCCAAATTGGTAGTCAGCAATTACTTTTACTATGTCCTCATCATTTAGCTCAGGGTCTCCTTTATCCTTTCTTTCTTCTTCCATTTCACATTGGCCAAATGGATAAGTAAATTCTAGTTCTTTTGGAAATTTCCCAAAGAAGAGATGCTCATCATATTTTTTGGATTTAATATCCCTTATTCTCTCTTTAGTCCTCTTGACTATAGGCCTTAGATTTGATTCTTCTCCAGTATAGAATATTGAAGATCTTTTTGTAAAAGGGTCATATTTTTCTAGGACACCATAATAATCTTTGATTCTTCTATATGCAAGTAATAATCGTGGGTGGCCCCTGATCCTACTTTCTACTAACTCAAATAACGTTCCTTCATGAATGGCTTCTTTAATTATTTTGATTTCTTCAAAAGTTGCATACAAATTATGGCTTGATAGGAGTTCCAATCTCTTTTGTTCGTTTTCATTAATTAATTCTTGAGCAGTGTATCTTCTACAGACTGGGCAGTTGCATGGCAAATATTTCATTTCATTTAATTTTTTTGTTCCATAAGAAGTGAGATACCTTAAATCTTGTGCATAGAGTACATATGCTGCAGAATCAAAAAGATCGCACCCCAATAAAACTGACAAAGATAGTAGCATAGGATGACCTGCACCGAAAAGATGAACAGGTCTTGAAGAGGAGAGATTTCCTTTTACGGTAAGAATTATATCAACTAACTCACTAAACTTGTATTCCATCATTAATGGAACAACACCACCTATTGGATTTACTGTAAATGGCAGTTTATTCATCTCTTCTGTCGATTTTTTTCTCAAATCTAGATGGGTACCTCCTTGGATTGTTCCATTTAGATTTAGATCAAATTCAATGGCTTCTCGTGCCCGCTCTAGAGTAATTTCTAAATCTGAAAATGTTTTTTTGTGAGACTCGTCAGGATGGGTGGGGATATCTAAAAATGTACCAATGTCGACTCCAATGTCTTTTTGAAATTGCAGTATCTCCTTATTTTCTATTTCTATATCTCCATATGCTGCCATCTGAAAGGAACCAGAATCTGTTTCTATAATGCCCTTGTAGTCAAGCATTTTATGGATCCCTTTCTCAATTGCAGCCTCTTTTAACTTTTGAGTTCTGTAAATAATATAAGAGTTAGTAATTATCATTTCTGCCCCATATTTTTCCATATCTTTTGGAGCAATAACTATCTTATTGGGATTTATTACAGGCATTAATGTTGGAGTTTCAACTTTTTTCTTTTCTAAAGATAAAATACCTATTCTGCCTAATCCGTCTTTTGCCTTTATTTCAAACATTTATCAACCTCCTACAGGAGAAAATAGGGCAATTCAGATCCCTTATTGATTATAGTTTCATCTCCGCCTGTAAAAGAATAGTCTTTTCCATTTACTATAATCCTTATCTCATCCTTTAAAAATGATTCCTTTAAAGAAGAATCTTTTTAGATAATAATCCTTTAAATTTCTTATAGGGATTATATCCTTTTTATAATTTCTTCTACTATTAGTGTAATGCCTTTCAAATCTCTGTAATAAAGAATCTTCATATAATTATATATCTAAATATTTTATAATTTTAAATCAAAATACATTTTTTCAATTTTAACTTTTCTATCCAAAGAATCAATTATTTCAATGCCTCTAGTGGTTGCTAAAATAATAATGCCTGATAGATCGTCTACCGAACAAAGAAGATGTTGATCTGGATGAGTTCCGGCTTCTATACACGAATCTAAAATAATTTTGTCTCCACAACCATAAACCATTTTTAGTCTTTTAGATGCAGGGTGACCTTTGCTAAGTATTACAAGGGGGAATGAAAGCTCTCTTAAAGAATACAAATATGCCATCATTATGCCCTTAATTTTGTTATTATTAAACAAAGAAGAAACAACTAGTATATCATTATTCCCAGTTCCCAAGATTATTTCTTCTTTGTCTGTTTCCAATAAGAAAGATCTTCCTAATGTTTTCACTACTCCCAAAAAGAAATTATTGTGGGATATAAAAACTATCTCATCGTTATTTAAAGGAACGTACATGCTATTATCCAATTTTGACAATCTTGTCTGAAGAGCATTTTGGGCACTTTGGATCTTTTCCAATTCCTTTAAATTGTGAACCGCATTCTGTACATACATACCCTTCTGGGCCTTCTGCCATATCTACCTCAAAACTTCCGCCGACACTACAAATATTAATCACCTATGGTACTATTATTTTTGTTTTTATATATATTTTGATTACACCCCATTTTTATAAAGATATATGGAATGTAGTAAGTACGATAATTGAAAATAAATAATATTTTGAGACTTCAAATTGTAAGAACAGTGCTTTTGGAGAACATTACGAAGTAGCGAGTACTCCCAGATATGCCAATAATTTTGCTAAATTCACCTTTTAGAACTTTATCAATTATATTTGCGCCATCCATACTTAATATTAATACTAATACTTGAGAAATTATTTGATCCTTAAAAATTAAATTTCTTGATTTATTTTTTAATTAGTTCTTATAAGATTAATTGATTAATAACTTATTTTTTATTTTATATTATATAAATAAATTATTGAATATAGATAAAAACAAATGTTAAATTGATTTATAATATGAATCAAATAGTGTCTATTACCCCTTTATTTCCACTGGAAGTTTGTCCAGTTTATTTTATTTGTTTACCTATGGCTACACTCTTCTTTGAGAAGTAGTTTTTCCCATTCTTTATCTACAATTTCTTGTACTTCTTTTATGAAATCTTCAGATAAATGCCTAAATCTTCCTTGTTGTTTATAGTATTCCAGCACATCTTTTGTCTTTTTCTTGTAGTTAATAGTGCATTTACCATTTTCAAATTCATAAAGAGGAAATATCCCACTTTCTGTTGCAAGCCTTCCTATCTCCAAACCAAGTTCTGATTGGCACCTCCAACCAGTAGGGCAAACAGAATAGGCATGTATGTATGAAGGGCCTTTTATATTTTTTGCCTTTTCAATTTTCTTAATGAAATCAATGGGATATGAAGGATTAACCGTAGCTGCGTAAGGAATATCATGTGCCGCTACTATGTCCATCATATTTTTTTTACTTTTAACCCGCCAACCACCTTTTTTACCGACTGGATTAGTTGTTGTTGCAGCACCCATTGGAGTGAGGCTTGAAGTTTGTATTCCCGTATTCATATAAGCTTCGTTGTCATAACATATGTAAATAATTTCATGACCTCGTTCTATTGCACCAGAAAGGGCTTGGATACCTATATCTGCAGTACCGCCATCTCCAGCAAAAGCAACAACATTAATTTTTTCCTTTTTACCTTTTATTTTTAAAGCAGCTTCAACACCTGAGGCCGTAGCTGCACTAGTTTCAAATGCATTATACAACAGAGGTATTCCTAAGGAAGTATCTGGGAATGTACCCGGAACAGCTGCAAAACAGCATGGAGGTATATTCATTATCGTATTTTTTCCTAATACTTTTAAGGCATATCTAGCAACTAACATAGCTCCACATCCAGGGCATGCTGTGTGGCCAGGATACAGAAATTCTTCAGTGGGGATACCTGCTCTTTTCATATTCACACCTTAATGTCTATCCATTCTATCGAGACATCAACTTTTTTATTGTTTAAACAACTAAGGCAATTTTCATAGATTTTGGTAATTGTACCAGTAGTAATGTCTCTTCCTCCAATTCCTACAATAAAATTCTTGATCATAGGGAAGTATTTTTTTCCATATAGAGATGCTTTTAACTCTGTGAAGATGGCGCCTTCATGACCAAATGAGAAAGAACGATCAATTACCCCAACAAAAGAAGTATTTGACAAAGCTTTACTTAAAGCCTCTGAAGGAAAGGGTCTAAAAATCCTTAATCTTATCAATCCTACTTTAATTCCCTTTTTCCGAAAAATATCTACTGTTTCCTTAATAGTTCCAGAAGCTGCGCCCGATATAATCAGAATAACTTCGGCATCTTCAGTATTATATAACTCTAGAGGGCCAGTATATTTTCTTCCAAATTCTTTATAGAAATCCTTTTCAATTTGATTTAATTTAGGCAGAACTCTTTCCATTGCTTCATAGATTTTATATCTGAATTCAGAGTACCACTGATTGGGCATTGAAAGAGATCCTATACTTAAAGGATTTTCAGTATCTAGGGGGTATGCAGACTCATACTTTGGGAGGAACTTATCCACTTGCTCTTGATCTGGAATATCGACTATCTCGGAAGTATGGGATAAATAAAAAGCATCTAATCCTATCATTGCCGGTAATTGTATTTTTATATCCTCACATAATTTATAGGACATTATTAAAGTGTCTAATACTTCTTGATTACTTTCAGCGTAAAATTGAATCCAACCGGTATCTCTTTGAGATATCATATCTGTATGCTCAACCCAAACATTCCAAGGGGGGGCTAACGCCCTATTCACATTAACCATAACTATAGGAACCCTAGCCCCAGACGCCCAGTGAAGCATCTCATGCATTAATACTAATCCTTGAGAAGAAGTGGCAGTAAAGGCCCTAGCGCCAGTCTGAGAGGCTGCAATACACGCAGCCATTGCAGAATGCTCAGACTCCACATGAATATATTCTGCTTTAAGATCTCCGTTTGAAACAAACTGTGCTAATTTTTCTACTATACTTGTTTGTGGAGTTATGGGGTAAGCAGCGATTACTTCTGTCCTAGAAAGTCTTGCGCCCCAAGCAGCGGCTACATTGCCCGTCATTATTTTCTTTACCATTATTTTCCCTCCCTCTCCATTTGTATGGCTGTAGTTGGACATTCATGAGCACATATGCCGCAACCTTTACAGTAATCATATTTAATAATGGGAAATCCCTCTTTATCTATATCAATTGAAATTTCAGGACAACATCTCCAGCAGATACTACATTTGATGCACTTGCTCTTGTCTACCTCTGGCCTATAGACTCTCCAAGTCCCAGTTTTTTGATTAAGAGTTGGAACATTTGATACTGCAACTTCGGGNAAATCTCCGATTGANATCAACTTTTCTAANTTTTTCATAAGATCATTGCTTTTTCATAAGCCTCNTTTGCGGCTTTAACATTTTCTTCCTTTTTTAAAGGCACACTNTCNTTTATTGCNAATATAATNGATTCTAAAGTNACNTCGCNTGATANNTTNGCAAATGCNCCAAGCATTGAGGTATTTACNATAGGGGCCATTTTTGAGCCTAANNTNTTTTCTATNGCAATCGATGTTGCATCAACAGTTGCTGTCTTAAAAGAAAGATTATAATAATTAGGATCNTTATCTGAGTTTATTAAGACGATTCCATTTTTATTTAAACCAGAAGTTATNTCNGCNATATTCATAAGCGTGGGATCAAGAACAATGATATAATCCGGGTGGTACACTTGGCTTTTTATTTTTATAGGATTCTTGTCTATTCTTGCAAAAGATGTAACTGGTGCACCCCTCCTTTCAACACCAAAGTAGGGAAANGCTTGGACGTATTTTCCTTCNCTAAAAGCTGCATCAGCTAAAATATTTGAAGCAACTACTGCACCTTGTCCACCTCTACCATGGAATCTTATCTCTATCAAAAAATCNCCCTCTAAACAATAATAAGTATGTATTTTTAAAAAGCTTTTTACTTTAAATCAANGAATTAAAAGTTGATACTAAAAAATAGATTATTCTACCAACACTTTTTCATAATCTTGAACAATGAATTTTTTTCTCTTTTGTATTACCTTATGGCCTTCNCTTTCCAAGAGTTGTTTCTGATAATCAATACCNCCCGGATATTTTTCATTAATTATGCCTCCAGTCTTTAAAGTTCTCCAGNAAGGTGTAATGTCCTTTTCACCGTTTAATGCATCTTCGTTTGCCGCATGTGCACTAANCCATGCAAAAATACCNGTTGTTAAGGCACACCCTATTGTTGCATGATGTTTTTCTGCTAACTTTNTTCTAATCTGGTCTATTGTAATCAGTTTTCCTTCTGGAACAGTTTTCATTATATCGTTCACTTCAGTTGGAGCAGGAATAACAACAGTGCCTTCCCCCCATCTTTTAGCCATATTACCTGTTATCAGTTCAACTTTAGGTAATCCTTTGCTATCTTCTAATTTTTCCTTCCAAGATTTACTTTTTGAAGTCATCTAATCAAGATCTAATACTTATATTAATTTAAATATTTCTGAGTTATATTTTTTTATTTCATAATATATGGGAGGAATAATCTGCTCAACAATATAGTATATAACTGGAAAAAAGACAACTTCAGGTTCAAAAAAAGAAACAATGATTATTGCAAGACTAACATTCTTAAAAAAAGAAGGCATATATATAGACTCCTTTTCTTCATTTTTTAATCCTAGACCCTTTGAGAATAATGATAAAACTAGAAGAGTAATAGCAATAAAAATTAGAGATAAAACTATTGAAATAATAAGATAATCTTTCACCAAATCTAATTTTTCAGCACTTTTAGAAACCGCAATATTAATTATTATTCCTATAATAATAAAAGAAAAATTTGGATTAAGATTTTTTATAAATTTTTTCTTGAAATAGAATGAAGCTAAGAGGGGTATAAATATTATAAGTGCCATTTCAAAGAACATATTTTGTATATTAATTGTTACCCTGTCTCTTAAAAATAGATAGATATACGAAGGAGTTATTAGTGGTGAGGCTAAAATAGTTGTGACTATAAGTAATAGCGTAACTTCTACTTTTCCCCCTAACTCCTTTGACCAAACAAGTGTAGACCCTGCGGCTAAAGGCACAGCCCCAGTTATAAGAATTCCAACAAACAATGGAAAATTTATAACATTAATTCTAATAAGTATACTACCAATTAGAAAAAAAAGCAATGGAATAAAGAGATAACAAGTGAATAATCCTAACATAAATGGCTTTATTAACTCACGATATTTTTTATATATGTTAAAATCAACTTTGATTGTAGATAAAAATATTAACATGCTCTGCAAAAGCGGAATCATTGAAGATATCTCTTTCCCATATGTTGGAAAATAAATACCAAGCAATACTGAGGAAATAATTATAAATAGGGGGATTCCTAACATCAATAGTAATAATAGGGATTAATATTAAAAACTATTGTTACATATTCTTTCTAATAGCGGAATTTTTTATTTATTAAAGTCCTTGCATATAAAATTCTTTCATCCATTCTTTTTTCCATATGATCTCTTAAGAATGGTCTGAGTCTTGTTTTCATTTTGACATAATCCCCTTCTATGTCTTGAAATGTACTTATTACTTTAGGTTCTCTAACCTTTTTTGAATTTTCTAGAAATTTAATAAAATTCTCAACTCTGTCTTCATAAGCATCCCAAATCAATTTCATTCCATATAATTCATCCTCTACTATTACTTCTCCTTCTGAGTAATAAGGAACCGATTGAACTTTTTCTTGAGGATATGATTTTTTAGCTGGTTCTTTTGGAATCCCTTTATTGGTAGGGACATAAAAGAAATATACTACGAAAAGAATTGCAATTAGAACCACAGCACTTATTAAAATCTCGTAAATCATGTAACTACATTATGTTACTTATATTTAAATATATTTAATCAATTTCTTTTAATTTGATATTTATATCATTCTGATCTAATTTTAATATTCCATAATATCCATTTTTTAATGCTCCAGGATTTAACAAATGTGTTTTTCCTATTGAATCAATGGCTCTTGACTCATGAACATGCCCTGATATTGCGACTAGTGGCTGTTTTTTTTCTATGATACTCCTTACTGCAGTACTTCCAATAGACTTGCTATTTCCAATTTTATCTAGTTTAGTTCCATATGGCGGGACATGTGTTACGAGTATCATGTTTTCAAATGAAAGTTTCGAAAGACCTTCGCTAATTTGGCGTTCTTCATACTCTGATGGAGTTCCGAAGGGAGATTTATTTGAACCGCCAAAACCTCCAATAGTATATTCCCCTAGTTTAATTTCTCTTTCATGAAGTGAAATTCCTTTAGACGAAATATATTCTTTGACACCACTTTTATCACAATTACCAAAGACAGTGTAGAATTTTATATTTGGTATTAGATTTAAAATTTCTTTTGCTTCGATTTCCCCCCCAAATGAGGTTATATCTCCACAACAAAGTAAAAGATCAAATTTGGTAATGTCTATAGAATCAAATAATTTTTTAAATATATTTTTTTCGCCATGTATATCCGTTACTACACAAATTTCCATGGATTAGAGAATAAAAATTTCTATATAAAGATATTGAAGGAGAAGGTAATAAGAAGCATACTGGCGATATGGCTGAAATAGTACCTTCTCCTAATTTTCCAATATTCTCTTCCCTTTTAAATATTATGTATAATAGACCTAATATTCTGCTATTACTAACATTTCTAGATCTTCAGTTGATAATTTATCTTTTTTACTGAAAGCTCCAAGTTTACAACCATATATTCCGATCTTTTTAAAACCTAGAGACTTTAATAGCCATGTTATTTCGGATGGAACATAGTATCTTTCATCACATTTTATTATTTTAGTATTACCATTATCGTCTGTTATTTTAATTGTAGATTTATCCCTAAAAGTCATTAAATCAAAAGTGTTCTCGCTACTTCTTTCTTCAGTAGAATTAGAGTTAATGTAATCTTTGACAGAGTGGAATAATGGGAAGAGACCATTTAATGTAGTTAGAATCAATTTACCCTTATTTTTAAGAGATTTAGCAGCATTTTGAAGAATCTTAAAATTCATTTCATCTGTTTCCATTAATGGAAATCCACCTTCACATATTATGAGGGCAAGATCAAATTCTTTTTCAAATTTTAAATCTCTTGCGTCAGCATTAATAAAATCTACTTTAACATTGGATTCTCTAGCTTTTTCTATCGCCCTTTCTAACATGCATTCGGACAAGTCAATACCTGTAACTTTATATCCTCTCTTGGCAAGTTCAATTGAGTGCCTTCCCGTACCACACCCAATGTCTAAAATCTTCTTTGATTTATCGTAATTTATTTCTTTTTCAATAAAATCTATTTCTCCAATCGTGCCTTTAATGAATTCCTCAGTTTCATAAGTTTTGGAATAATTATGAAATAGCTCTTCATACCACTTTGCCATAAATAAGTGATTACTATTTCATTTATATCTTTGATTGTCATTAAATGTGAACGTGAACTATATTTAGATTCATTTAAAATAAATAAAAAAGAATATAAAAAAAATAAATATATTACTTTTTTTCATTGATTTATTTTTCTTTTCTAAAACACATAAACCAATCTAGACAATATTTGCCCTTCTCTTCCTTTTCCATTCTTTCTTTTGCTAGCCCACAAGAACCTGGAGGCGGTATTATTACATCATCACCAGGGTGCCAGTTTGCGGGAGTTGCAATTTGTTCCTTATCTGATTTTTGCATTGCAAGAAGTAATCTTTTAATCTCATTCATGTTTCTCCCATTTGAAAGAGGGTAATAGAGAATTGCTCTGACTTTAGCTTTAGGGTCTATTATGAATACTGCCCTTACAGCTTGTGTAGTAGATGCGTTAGGCTGCACCATTCCAAATTTTTTTGAAACATCCATTCTCAGATCCTCAATTACTGGGAACATTATTTCAATATTTTTCATGCCTTTGTATTCAATCTTCTCTTTTATTGTTCTTAGCCAGGCTATATGTGCATAAATACTGTCTATTGATAATCCAATTAATTCACAATTTAAATCTTTGAATTCATTTTGCATAGATGCAAAAGTCATAAATTCAGTTGTACATACAGGTGTAAAATCTGCTGGGTGACTGAACAGGATAACCCACTTACCTTTATAGTCCTCTGGAAAGTTAATATCCCCCATTGTGGTTTTTGCCTTAAATTTAGGTGCATCATCTCCAATTAAGGGCATACTCATTTGTTCTTTAAATTCTTCTTCCATATATTCACCAACTTAACAATTTTTATGTTGATATGTATCTTGTTAATTGAATATATATAACTTTAATCATTTTGAGATATAACTATATTTAGAAATAATCTAAAGAATATCTATTTTTATATAATAATTAGTATTATCTAAAGATATGCTACATATCCACTTAGTTATTATTTATTAAAGAAAGACTTTTTAATCAATACAATTAGTAAAATTCATGTGTCTTGCAGTTCCAGGAAAAGTTGAAAAAATTAAAGGTGATGTTGGAATTGTTAATTTCAACGGAGTTAAAAGAGAAGTTAGATTAGATCTAGTTGATGTTAAAATAGGCGACTATGTGATTGTTCATACCGGATTTGCAATTGAAAAAATGGATGAAAAAGATGCCTTAGAGTCATTGGACATCTGGAAAGAGCTTCTTAAGGCAGAGGAGGATTATTAGTGGATCTGTATAGAGATCGTAGTGTATCAGATACATTGATACAAAAAATATCCGAAATCTCAAAAAATTTAGATGAAATTAAGATTTGTCATGTATGTGGAACACACGAACATGTAATTACTCATTATGGGATTAGGGCATTACTACCCGATAATGTTCAAGTTGTTTCTGGCCCAGGGTGTCCTGTTTGTGTTACAACACAAGGAGAAATAGAAGCTGCCGTCAATGCCGCCGAAAAAGGAGCTATAGTAACTACATATGGAGATATGATTAGGGTTCCTTCTAGACGTTCATTGTCTGATGCAAAAGCTTCAGGTCTTGACATTAGATTGGTATACAGTATTAACGATTCAATAAATTTGGCATTATCCAATCCTACTAAAAAGGTGGTTCATTTCGCTATTGGCTTTGAAACAACTTGCCCAACGACTGCAGTTGCAGTTTTAAACTCTCCCGATAATTTTTATGTCTTATCTGCACACAGGGTGGTCCCCCCTGCTATGGATTTATTGCTGAGTAGTGGGAAAATCAATCTTTCAGGATTTATAGATCCTGGGCATGTTTCTACAATAATTGGGATAAAACCTTATGAACCAATATCCAAAAAATTTAAAATTCCTCAGGTAATCTGTGGATTCGAGCCAAATGATAT
>LNJB01000002.1:0-89106 GCA_001587595.1 Candidatus Methanofastidiosum methylothiophilum | reverse complement strand
AATATGTGTACGCCTCAAAATCCGAAAGGCCCTTGTATGGTTTCTAGAGAAGGAGCATGTTATATATCTTTTAAATATGAAAAATCTTTTAGGTGAAAAATATGACAATAAAAGAAAATCCAGCTTGTTCCTTTAATAAGGAATGTAAGCTTCCAAACATCGATAAAGAAAGTTTTTGTGACGAAATGTCTTCAGTAATTGGTGATGTTAGAATTGGAAAAGGAGTATATGTAGCGCCTTTTGTATCTTTGAGAGCAGATGAGGGCACCCCCTTAATCATAGGAGATGGGAGTAATTTACAAGATGGAGTGATTGTACACGCTCTTGAACACACTTCAGTTGAAATCGGCAAAAATACTTCAATAGCTCACGGTGCAATTATTCATGGGCCTGCTAAAATTGGAGATAACTCATTTGTTGGATTTAGAGCAGTTGTTCATAGTTCTCAGATTGGAAAAGATTGCTTTATAGGGCATGGCGCAATAGTGGTCGGCGTAAAGATCGCAGATGATAAGTTAGTTCCCCACGGATTTGTAGTGACGGATCAAGAAAAGGCAGATAAATTGCCTAACTCAACTAGTGACTTATTCAAATTCAATGAAGGAGTGCTACATGTAAATAGTGAATTCGCTAGGGGGTACAGACGTTAATGGATATTTGCCAGATCTTAGGGGACAAAGGTTTTGAAAAGGCTTTAGAATATTATACTGAAGAGGAGCTAAAAAGTATAATTGAAAGACTAGAACTTGAAAAACTATTAAAGATCCCAGGATTTGGCAAAAAAAAAGTACTTCAAATTCAAAAAGAAACTTTTGAAATCATCACTGGAAAAAAATACGAAGATGTCCTTTTTGGTGATGCTTGGGAAATTTATGAAGAGATAATCTCAATTTTGGTAACATATCCTAGAACGGAAAAATCAAAGAATAGATTTAATCTTTATATGCCTTTAAGAGATAAAGACTTAATTTTAAAGAGATTGAATTACTGTTCAAAGGCAAAAAAATTTGTAGAAGGACTAAACCAAGAGGAAATCCATAAAATTTTAGAATATCTTAGTGGGATATCAGATCTAAAAATTCCTACACTCAAAAAATTTAGAGATAGGGTAATAATTACCGATGAAGAAGAAGTTTCTAATAAAACAAAATCAGAGTATTATGATTCTATATATATTTCTTCTCCCCATGAAACAAGAGGCATTAGGAACGATTATCCCCTAATATTTTACCTATATGGAAAAAATTCTGCTTTGTATGACACTCTTTCAGAAATTTCTGATTTTACAATTAATATAGATGACTTCTCAGTTCAAGATATTGTTCCAGAGATTTACATTGAACGTTTCATTGAGAATGCTCAAAAAATAAAATTTATACTTGATATGTATAAAATTCTTTTAGAGATAAAAAACAGTAAGGGGATAATTGCTGAAGAAGGTGCAAAATTAGATGATTATGTTCTAAAACTTCAGAAAATTTTGGATAGAGTCGAATCATTTTCGAAAGGGAATTTCCCAGATGAAAGTCTAAACAAGCTGAAGAATTCTCTAAATCTTGAAGAAATGGTAAAAGTAGTCGAGAAGGATATCAACGAAAAATTTTCAAAGATAATTGAAAATCAAGATATCGGTATAGCGGGAAAAGACATACTATCGATGCTTTCTGATATCAAAAATTCAGATCCCCTCAAAGCCTTCCAGAGTTATATTCCAAAACAATTGGGGGATGCATATAGGAAAATAGTGAAAGAATCAATAGAGGATTTAAATCAAAAAACTGGATTAGACGTATCAGAATTATTTCCGGAAGAAGTATCTTTTCCCATAGAAGCAAATAGAAATGAGCTTTTTGAAATCAAGGAGAATGTAAGAAAAGAGATATCCAAGAGGGAATTTGAAATTAAGAAGGAAATGATGGACATAGCAGACTTATGGGGATTTTTAAATCAAAGAGTTGAGGAATGTTATGACATTGATTTTTTTGTAGCAATGGGTAGATTTGCAGTTGAAAAAAATCTGTCTATGCCTAAAATTTCGGATAGTGGATTGAGTTTTAGAAATGGAAAAAATGTTTTTATTCAAAATTCAATTCCAATTAGCTATAAGATAGGTAAAACAGAGGACAATATTGTAGGAAATGAAAAAGTTATTATTTTAACTGGTGCAAACTCTGGAGGGAAGACTACTCTTTTGAAGCTAATTATTACAATTCAAGTTCTATTTCAGATGGGATTTTTAGTTCCGGCTAATGATTCTTTTACTTCTATATTTGATGAGATTGGATTTTTATCAAAGCATAGAGGAGAGTCAAAAGGAGCATTTGAAACTAGTCTTAAAAGACTGGTACCTCTTGCAATAGAAGAAAAAAAGAGATTATTACTTGTAGATGAACTTGAGGCAATTACTGAGCCAGGTTCTGCTGCTAAAATAATAGGTACATTCTTGAATTTCTTAAGAAATTCTAACACTTTATGTGTGATTGTGACCCATCTTGGGGAAGAGATAATATCCTCGATTAGATCTATAGAAGATAAATTACCAGAAGACATGAGAGTTGATGGGATTGAAGCAAAGGGATTAGATGAATCCTTAGAATTAATTGTTGATAGACAACCTGTATTCTATAAAGCTGGTAAAAGTACACCAGAACTAATAGTGGAAAGATTATCAAAAACAACTGAAGGGAAAGAAAAAGAAGTATACCAAAAGATGATTGATGTATTGAGAAAAAAACCATAAACTTTTTAACAAACTAATTATTTATCTTTCCATGGGAGTATATAATCCTCAAGACTACTTTATTTACATAGGAATACTTTTAGTCTTATTGACTTTTGCATTAAAATTTCTTTTTAATAAAATAAAAATAGATAAGACATTCATAGTTGCAATATCTCCTTATATGATATTAGCGATTGCAATAAGAGTATTGACGGACGTTGGATTTTATGAGAGGTCAAAACTTTGGAATATAACCCCGGGTGTTTATGTAATTACATTTATTCTTGCATTTTTCATGATATTGATTGGATATCAGCTTGAAAAAAGAGATATTTTGTCCTATTGGAAACTTACGTTTGCAGTTGGATTTATTGGGATGCTTTATTTTTTATATAATCTAATTCCTTTTTTTAATCACCCTTTAAGAATTTTAGTTCCTCTTTCTATGGCTACAATAATTACATTAGCGGTATATATCATATCCCCTCTTTTTTATAAGCCAATTAAAGAATTTGAAAACATTGCTATATTATTTGGGCATTTACTCGATGGATGTGCCACCTTCATAGCAATTGATTACTATGGATTTGGAGAAGAGCACCTGTTGCCTCTTTTTTTAATTAATATTTCAGGAACAGCTTTAATTATGATCCCTTTAAAATTAATATTGATACTTATTGTAATCTACTTACTAGACACACTGTATAAAGAGGAACAAAATAATTTTAAAGAAAAAGAAATTAAAATTTCTAAATATAGACTTAAGATTACAGCTTTTATGATTAATAATTTTTACCTTTCAATAAAAGTATTAATTTTCATACTTGGATTTGGGCCTGGATTTAGAAATACATTATTACCCTCCCTTTTTTGATTCAAAAGATTTATTAATGATATTAAACAGTAAATTTTATGGAAAATCCTATCCACACAATTAATCTTTCAAGAATGGTTGTAATAGGCTCAGATTTATGGAGCTCAGTTAAAACAACTGTCGAGAGATTAGGATACGAAAATCCAGTTATACTTGATGATCCTGTAACAAGAAAGATAATTGGGAAAAAAGTATCCGACGATTTAAATTGTGAGCATCGTCATGTGGCAACTTCTACGTTGGAAGAGGTAAACTCTGTTGCTGACTTTTTGAAGGAAGGAAAATATGATGTATTAATCTCAATTGGCGGTGGCTCAGTTATAGACGTTGGAAAGCTTGCATCTTTTAATGTGTCTATACCATTTATTAGCTATCCGACTGTAGCATCCCATGATGGAATAGCTTCTTCTCGAGCATCAATTCGTGATGGAGAAAAAAAATTATCTATTGAGGCACAACCTCCAATAGCTATTATTGCAGATACTAAAATTGTATCCCAAGCACCATATAGATTCCTAGCTTCTGGATGTGCAGATTTAATTTCCAACTGTACCGCTGTTTTAGATTGGCAACTTGCTCATAAACTAAAAGGTGAATACTATAGTGAGCATGCTGCAGCTTTGTCTTCCATGAGTGCGAAAGTGGTAATTGATAATGCAGATGCTATAAAAGAAGGATTAGAGGAATCTGCAAGAAAAGTTCTAAAAGGGCTTATATCTTCTGGAGTAGCTATGAGCATAGCAAGCTCATCAAGACCTGCTTCAGGAGCAGAACATGCATTTGCACACGCACTTGACATGATTGCAGAAAAACCTGCAATGCATGGGGAACAATGCGGAGTTGGGGCTATAATGACTATGTATCTTCACAGAGAAGATGAATACAGAGCTATAAAAGAAGCATTGGAAAAATTAAAAGCCCCTACAACTGCTGCGGAACTTGGAGTTACAGATCAAGAAATAATTAAAGCTTTAACAATGGCACATAAGATCAGAGATAGGTATACTATACTTGGGGAGAGTGGCCTCACTGAAAAAGCAGCTACTAAACTCGCTAAGGTCACGGGGGTAATTGAGTGATTCTGACACTCCTCCCAAAAAATCTTGCAAAAGCTGGATTTTCTTTTGTTGCTGGGAAGGGGGATACAGAATGCAAAGATTGTAGATTTTTTAAAACATGTGTTGATAATTTAAAGCCGGGAAGGATATACACAGTAACTTCTGTAAGAAATATTGAGCATCCATGCAAAATCCATGATTCTGGAGTTAAAATAGTTGAAGTAAAAGAGTCCCAAATTGAAGCTGCAATTCCTAAGAAATATGCAATTGAAGGTGCAACTGGAATATATTCATTTTCATGTAATGAAATATGTCAGTATCATGATTTTTGTATTCCAGAAGGAGTAGCAATAGGAGATAAATTTCTTATTTTAAAAGTTAAAGAGAAACTCGAGTGCCCATTAGGCAATAACATTCAAAGAGTATCTCTAAAACTTAAAGATTAGCAAAAAAGTCTAGTGGAACTTGACTTTTCTCCTCTAAATAATATATCTAATACTATTATTGGTATTATTATCGCAATTGGAACCTTAGATTTTACCTTTTTTTTCAACTTAATCACCTTTATTATTATTGTAATACAATAGTATATAAATCTTTCTATTTATTGATTTATAGTACTTTAATATTATTTTTTAATAATGATTATTAATATTTATATTCAATATGGTTTAGCTTTATCTTAATTTAATAGAGTAGACACTATGATAAATTTAATATTTATCATATACTATTTTTAATATTATTATATAAATAATTCATGCTAAATTTAATTTTAATTTATCATTAATATAATAAATTAAATTCAATGGACACGAATATTTTTAGTATTAGTTTAAAATAAATCTATTTTTTTGAATACTGATAGTAGTAACATTTATATATATTAACGTTAGAGATAAGGATGGTGAGCATCAATGGAAGAAAATGCCGAAGAGGCCATTATTGAGTATCTTAAAGGTGTAAAAATAGGTGCTACTCCTTCAGAGATTGCAGATAATCTTAACATGTCGAGGGCCACCGCCGTTAAATATCTTGAAATAATGAGAGCAATTGGATTAGTTGATTATAGAAGAATTGGTATGGCAAAAGTTTACTTTGTTGCAACAAAGCTTTCGTATGCACAACATGTTCTTCTTAGAAAAACAAGAGATTTAATAGAATCCATAAAAACTGCAGAGGAACATATACAAGTGTTAGAGAAAGTTCTAGCGATACATATTAGTATAATGCAAACATACAACACAGAGGATAGGGAAAAATTCATTGAACTATTTAGTACTATTATCGATAAAATAAAAAAAGGAGAGAATACGCTAGGAGACTAAATTCATTCTTTCAAGAGATCTGCTCCAATTTTAAATGTAACAATAAAATTTATAATCCCTTTATATTCATTTAACAACGGTGGAGTCATTGAACTATACAAAATATGAGAAAGTTAGGATTATTGGGGCTAGAGCCCTTCAGATTTCTCTAGGTGCACCTATATTAATTAAAACATCTTTACTCGATCCAATTAGAATTGCACAAGGAGAAATGAAGAAAGGAGTAATTCCAATAACTGTTGTAAGGGATTAGCCTTATGGGCGTAAATCTGGGCGAAATTGTTTCTAAAAAAAAAATCGATATTTCTGACCTAAAGGGTAAAAGTGTGGCGATCGATGCATATAATGCACTTTACCAATTTTTAGCTATCATAAGACAAAGAGATGGAACGTCTCTAAAAAATTCTAAAGGAGAAATTACATCTCATCTATCCGGTCTTTTTTATAGGAGTGTTAATTTTATTGAGCAAGGGATAAGTCCAATATATGTTTTTGATGGTAATCCGCCTGAACTAAAATTTCAAACAATTGAAAAAAGAAAAGAAATTAAAGAAGAAGCAAGAGAAAAATTTATCGATGCAAAATCAAGAGGGGATTTAACAGAGGCAAAAAAATATTCCCAAATGACTTCATTTTTAAAAGAAGACATGGTAACTAGTTCTAAAGAGCTTTTGAAATCAATGGGGATTCCTTATATCAAAGCACCCTCAGAAGGAGAGGCACAGGCTGCACATGTAGTTTTAAATGGAGATGCAGATTTGTCGGCATCTCAGGACTACGATTCAATTCTTTTTGGGGCCCCTGTATTAATAAGAAATCTAACTATTTCTGGAAAAAGAAAAATTCCAGGAAAAGAACTATTTGTTGATGTTGTACCTGAAATTATAGATAATCAAGTTGTGCTAAATTCTCTAAATCTTTCAAGGAAGCAACTCATTGAAGTTGCGATACTGATTGGAACAGATTATAATCCTGGGGGTATAAAGGGGATTGGACCCAAGAAAGCTCTTGAAATTGTGAAAAATGATAAATTTGGGGAATATGGGGAGTTTGATCAAATAATAGATCTATTTCTTAATCCAGAAGTTTCCGATAGCTATAACATTTCTTTTGAAAGACCCAAAAAAGATAAAATATTAAGCATACTATGTGACAAGTATGAATTTTCAGAATTAAGGGTAGAAAAGGGAATTGAAAGGATAGAATTTTCTCTTGAGAATACTTTGAAACAGAAGACTCTTGACATGTATTTTTAAATCTTAAATCTTCTTAATATTTCTTTTAATTCTAACGGTTCGCTTACTATATAATTAACTATTGTTTTTAATTCATTTTTTCTTTCTGCTTCTCCCTCTAGTATTAAAAAACTCAAATCAGCTTCTTCAAAAGCACCTTTGTCATTAATATCGTCTCCTACCATAATTACTTGTTCGTAGTTCTTTTTTAGATTTGATATAATTTTTCTCTTGCCTTCTGGGTCTACTTGTGAGAAAACAAAGCTATCCATTATCCCAAGTCTTTTTGCTAGAGGATAAACTGAACATGGATTGTCTCCTGTGGCTAGGTAAATATCCATACCTTCAAGCTGAAGAAAGTCAAATAACTCAAAAACACCTTCTTTTATCTTCCCGGATGATGCAACTATATGGGTAATTTTTTCTTTTTTAGAGTCTACTACCATCCCACATCCTACGAGAGTGCAAACATCAAATTCCTTTTTTAGTTTTTTTAATGTTTCATTTACCTCTTCAATAGAAATTCTTTCTGCCCATTTAAGAATTTTATTTTTATCAATAATTGCATCAATACCTCTAAAAACTACCTCAAAGCCTATATTAAAATCTTTAATTGAGTTTCCGAGATTTTTTTTAGGGTCCTCCAGTAAAAAAGTTTCTCTTGGATCCGTAGAGATTGTCACTAAATATAGATTGGGATTATTTTCAATTAGCTCTAAGCACGATTTATGGTAAATAAATTCACTACTTTCCATATCTTTTGATACTCTTTTGGTATCAACAAGTGTCCCTGATTTATCAAATACTATTGCTATCATGATGAACGTTTCTTTTTACTTTAGAGATAATTTCGTCAAGCTTTTCTTGAGGACAGCTTTGACCTCTAATTATACCACTAACAATATCTACAATCTTCCCTTTAGTTGCTCCATTATTATTGTTAATCGTCTTTACACCTATTTTTTCAAAATCTTCAAAAGTAACAGGTGCTTGGCAGGCTATTATGGCATCAATTGGAACAAGATCTAAGATAAACTTGGCTTTATAGATAACATGTGTTCTAATATTTCCAAGATGTATAATTGCAAGTTTAAATTCGTTTAATATTTCCACTTCTTTTTCTTCAATCCCAAAAAGAACACTTACTCCTGAGGAAGGAGCTTCTGGCGGAACACCATTTCCAGCATTCAACACCATGACGCTTGTTTTAATACCCGCCTCTCTCATTGCATATGTTATTTCACATATTGGCTTTGTGATATGTCTCCTACCGGGGCTCATTGCTATAGCAATAATATCTCTACCTGCATCTGCAAATGTACCTCTTTGGGCAAGCCCTCCTCCAAGCCCCATGCCCCCTCCCATCCTACATTGAACAATGTGAGTATTTCTTCCTATCATAGAATCAACTATATATTAAATACATTTTACTATTTTAAAATCTTACTATTTTATTAATGTAGTTATTTTATATATTTGCTTATTTTCATTGGCCATACTAGGATTATTAATTGAACGACTATTAGAAGATTATTTGTGAAAAGATGGCCTTAACTTCCAGAAATCTTAAATGTATATATTTTTTGATTTTGTAAATAATATATTAGATTAGGAACTAATCATGGAAAAAAGATGTTTATGTTTTTACCAAATTGTAATTATTTGACCATACTAGTTATTAGAAAAGATTTATAAACGACTACTCCTCCTTTATGCAGATTAGTAGGTGATTTATTGTCTGAAGAATGTAAGGACCTTGAAAAAAAAATTGATGCCGTCATGACTGTAATGAACGCATGGGTTTATGGTATTGAGAAAACAGCAAACAGCTTTTTTGGTAAACCTGAAGCATTTTATAGACAATGGATTATTATTTCTCTCCGACCTTTTATCGCCAAATGGAAAGAACTTGGAGCAGAGTTTAAATATGATCTTGAAGGTTTCGATGCTGCTAAGATGTATGTTGAAGAGGTTTCCAAAACGGGATTCATGGACAAAAAAGATCATAAAATTCATGGCGATAGTGAAAATTTTGTGTATACCGTTAATAAATGTCCATACAACGAACATTGTAATTTGTTATCTTCTGAAGATAAAGTAGATAAGTTAGCATGCAATAGAGCAATGGTGATAATAGGGGCAATAGAAAATTCAAAACCTGGCGAATCAAAGAAGTGGGAATATAAACCTCAATTCATAAACGGCGGTCCATGTACAATTGAATTTAAGAAGATTAAGAAGTGAATTCGATGCTTTCGAAGCAAGAAAAAATTATTCTAAAGCTATTGGGTGAATTAAACGGAGAATCAAATCCTGAAGAAATTGCAAATATTTCTAATTTGCCTGAAGTAGCAGTAATGAGAACTCTTCTCTACTTGTCTAGTAAGGACTTAGTAGTAGTTGATGAAAGAAATATTTCCAATTTAATTTTAACAGAAGATGGTCAAAAAAGTATAACTAACGGCTTGATTGAAAAAATATTCATCAAAGGATTAAAGGAAAAAATCCCTATATCCAAAGTTCAATTATCCGAGGAAGAAAAGAACATTGCTATAGGGATAGCAAGAAAAAATGGATGGATATCTATTGAGAAAACTAATGGTTCCTTATCATTCTTCATAACTGATAAAGGCAATATGGCTTTGAATGAAAAAACGCATGAAGAAATTGCACTAGAAGATATTTCTAAGAAAAAAATTGTTAACGATAATTTAATTAATATTCTTATAAAAAGAAAGCTTGTTGAAAAAAAATTAAATGTTATTAGAAAAGTATACCTTACTGAATTGGGAAAACTTGAATTATCAAAAGGGATTGAAATAACCGAAGAGATATCAGAATTAACTCCTGAAATGCTGAAAAATCAGAACTGGAGGGCTTTTACTTTAAAGAGATTTGATATTTCATCTGATGTTAAGACTTATTACCCAGCAAAAAAGCACTTTGTAAATCAAGCAATTGAATATATTCGAAAAATATGGCTTGAGATGGGATTTAAGGAAATGTCAGGTCCAATGATAGACACATCTTTCTGGGTTTTTGATGCATTGTTCCAACCGCAAGATCATCCTGCAAGAGATATGCAGGACACATTTTTTATAGAATCCCCTAGACAGGGCCAGATTGATCCAAAGTTCTCAGATAAGGTTTGTGCAATGCATGAGCATGGAGGAGGTATCAATTCAAAAGGTTGGGGGTATAATTGGGATAAAAGAGTTAGCAAAGAATATGTTCTAAGAACCCATACTACCTCTTTATCTGTACGAACTCTTAGTACTTTAAAACTAGATGATTTGCCTGCAAAATTCTTCTCAGTTGGTAAGGTATTTAGGAATGAAAAACTTGATTGGAAACATCTTTTTGAATTTTATCAGACTGATGGGATAGTAGTTGATGAAGATGCTAACTTCAAACATCTATTAGGTTATCTTAAACGTTTTCTAAATAAATTGGGACACTCTAAAATTAGATTTAGGCCTGCATACTTTCCTTATACTGAGCCAAGTATTGAGGTAGACATATATAATAGAACTAAAGGAGAATGGGTAGAGCTATTAGGTGCAGGAATTTTTAGACCCGAAGTAGTTGTTCCTCTTCTAGGAAGGGATGTTCCTGTACTAGCTTGGGGCCCAGGATTTGGGAGACTTATAATGGATTATTATGGATTGACAGATATACGACAAAAATATACGAATGACCTTGATATGATGAAAAAATTACCTATTTGGATAAAAGGATGATGAAGATGCCTACTGTTAATTTTGATAAGACAGAATTTATTTCGTTACTAGGAAAGTCTGTTGACGATCAAACTTTAAGTGAAAGAATATCCATGATTGGCACAGATTTAGAAAAAGTCGATCCTGAGATAGTAGTTGAAGTTTTTCCAGATAGGCCTGACATGTTGTCAATTGAAGGTTTTACCAATGCCATGAAGGGTTTTATGGGAATTGAAGAAGGCCCAATTGAATTTAATGTTCATAATTCCACTTACAAGGGAGCTGTCGATCCAAAAGTGAAATCAGTCAGACCATTTGCAGTAGGTGCTATTGTAAAAGAAATCAATTTTGATGATAATACAATTAGATCACTGATGCAGATTCAAGAAAAGCTACATATAACGCATGGGAGAAATAGAAAAAAAGTTGCAATAGGTGTTCATGATCTGGATAAAATTGAATTTCCAATTAAATATACTACCATGCCAAGAGATTTCACATTTGTACCCCTAGAATTTGATAAAACTCTTACCATAGATGAAATATTAAAGATTCACCCCAAAGGAATTGAATACGCGCATCTAGTATCTGAGTTTAAAGAGTGCCCTATATGGATTGACAATAAGGGCCAAGTATTATCTATGCCTCCAATTATCAATGGAGACCACACAAAAGTTACTGAAAAAACAAAAAATCTATTTATTGACATAACAGGTACACATAGAAAAAGTATTGAATATGCACTAAACATAATTTTAATGGGTCTTTTTATTAGGAAGGGAGAAATATATTCCTTTAAACTAAGTGATGAAGGAAAAGAATTGACATACCCAAATCTTAATCGAGAAAAAATTGAATTAGATATATCTTATTCAAATAAGATTCTTGGACTAGATTTATCTGAAGATGAAACTGTTAACTTATTACTTAAAATGAGATATGGAGTTTCTTCTAAATCTAATAATAAAGTTATTGTAGAAATCCCTCCCTATAGGGCAGATATTATTCATCCAATTGATCTAGTTGAAGATATTTCAATTGCTTATGGATTTGAAAATTTCGTACCTGAAATTCCCGATATAGCTACAATAGGGCAAGAAAATCCTATTGAAATATTCCTTAGAAAAATTGAAGAATTGATGATTGGATTCAATTTCTTTGAAGTAAAAAACTATATTCTTTCAAATGAAGATGTCTTAATTACTAAAATGCTTGAAAACAAAAGAAAACTTGTAAAGACAAGGAATGCAGTAAATACAGAATTTGATACTGTTAGGTGTAGTTTATTGCCTTTGTTAATAAAAACATTAGCTTCAAATTCTCATTATGAATATCCTCAAAATATTTTTGAAGTTGGTGTAGTTGTACCTGATCAAAGTTTAGTTGAAAAACAATTTCTTTCTTGTGTCACTTGTCATCCTAAGGCAAACTTTTCTGAAATAAAAGGTATATTAAATGGACTTCTTACCTCATTTGGGATTCAATACTCTGTTAATGAAGATAGCTATCCTTATTTTATCCAAGGGAGATCTTGCTCTTTAGAAATGGAGGGGGAATATATCGGTAGAATGGGAGAGTTAAATCCTGAAGTGCTATATAACTTTAAATTAGAAATGCCAGNTTCTGCATTTGAGATAGACATATCTAANATATTTGAACGTTTCAAAGAAAAGATACAAAGGTAAGTATATTCCGGAAATTATAAGAATATNAAGATTATCTTATTACCCGAGTAAATCCTCCTCTGTAAATATAGNTNCAATTGCTCCTATTACGGCNATTAATGGANTTAATAATAGTGGCCCAACAATCAATCATTATATAAAATATCTTAGGCTCAATTCTAAAGATTTTTCTCCCTTCTTGTGTTTTTTTCATATTTTGCCATATGCTTGGATATTCTTCGTTTATAACATTTGTCGTCGTAAAAAGTTAGAAACTATTTGTGTAAATGTNTTCTAGTTTACATGCTTGTTAATCTCTGCTAATGTATCATACACTATTAGTGATTTTCCATGTCTTTCCTCAATAGAAAATCTAATAATGTCGTTAGAATAACTAAACTTATTATTGGCGTGTNAATTAAACTAATAGTGAGAACAAATTGAAATAAATCAGAATTCTCTCAATNTAATCNTCATTAAATTTATAAACATTATACGTGGCGTTATTTTTAATATTTGGGGTACACAGATGAAATTAATAATAAGCTCAGAATTAGATAAAGCTGGNGAAAATATTCGAGAGAATTTATTAGAAAAATATCCATTTGAACAACTTAAAAATGATTATTTCTATGATACTAATAAAGAGATATTACTTGTTAGAATAAAAAGTGAAACTATATANACAGATTTTCCTGAAAAAATAATTCAAGAAGAAATAAATGAATATGGTCTCGGATATATTGATTCTATTTTTTTTGCATCAAGACATAAGTCCGTGGCCAAAATTCCTACTTTGACTTGTCATACGCCTGGGAATTTTGGAAAGGCTGAATATGGTGGTGTAGATGGCCAAGTATCCCCTTCTAATCCGATATTCCAAAAAATAGTGTTAAATGAGATATTGAAATTGTCAAAAAATATTGACATTTCATTTGAAGTTTCACTTGAAGCTACACATCATGGGCCCTTAACTGGACTTCCTACTACCTTTATTGAGATTGGAAGTGACAAAACATATTGGGGAATAAAAGAAGCAGGAGAGGTAATTGCTTCAGCAATTTATAATTCACTTTCATACGATCAAAATAAAACTCCTTTTAGAGTTGCCGCAGGTATTGGAGGGGGACATTACTGTCCAAAATTTACTGAAATAATGATAAATACAGATATCGCTATAGGTCATGTAATTGCAAAATATAATACTCCAGTTAATGAGTCAATACTTTCTGAATTATTATTAAAAAGTACAGATATTGATTTAATTATTTTAGATTGGAAAGGTATTAAAGAACGGTCAGATTTAAAAGACAAGCTTACAAATAGGGATATACCATTTGTTAAAGCAAGTGATATTGTAAAAGAATAGAGATTACCACTAAAGAGAAGCATTATAACTAGTATTATTAAGCAAAAGCTTTATATACTATTAACATACATAGATTACAAATAGAAGTTTTATATTACCAATAATAAGTAGCTATATTTAATTATGAGGGGGAGTTAAATGAGATCTGTTATTGAAGAGGCCATTGAGAGGGCAGTAACAGAAAAAGAAATAATTAAAGATCATCGCTATACTTCTGTAGACGAAGAACTCGAACGGGTACTCAGAGAATCAAGGGCCAAAATTAAAGTAATTGGAACAGGTGGAGCAGGCTCCAATGCAATTGATAGATTAATGGAAACTGGAGTAATCGGAGTTGAAGCAATAGCAGTTAATACCGATGCCCAAGATTTATTGCACACCCGAGCTGACAAAAAGATTTTGATTGGAAAAGAGGTAACAAGAGGATTAGGTGCAGGTAATGATCCTAAAGTAGGAGAAGAATCTGCAAGAGAAGATGAGAGGGTAATTAAAGATGTACTTGAAGGAAGCGACATGGTTTTTGTCACATGTGGGCTCGGTGGGGGCACTGGTACAGGCTCTGCACCTGTGATATCAGAAATAGCAAAAAAACTTGGAGCGCTTACAGTTGCAGTAGTTACCTTACCCTTTACTGTTGAAGGCTTAAGAAGACAAAGAAATGCAGAAAAAGGACTCGAGAAATTAAGAAAAGTTACAGATACTGTAATAGTAATCCCAAATGATAAATTGCTAGATATTGCGCCAGGATTACCAATAAATGCTGCTTTTAAAGTTTCAGATGATATTTTGATAAGGGCGGTAGGGGGGATTGCTGAATTAATTACTAAGCCAGGACTTGTAAACGTTGATTTCGCAGATGTCAGATCTGTAATGAAAGAAGGTGACGTTGCAATGATCGGGATAGGGGAGTCTGATACAGAGAATAGAGCTAAAGAAGCTATTACTGAAGCTTTGAGTAGTCCTCTTATTGACGTAGATGTAACTGGTGCCAAAGGAGCTTTGATAAATATTACTGGAAGTTCAAACATGAAGCTGGAAGAGGCTGAAAAAATTGTTGAACATGTAACAAATGAGCTCGAGCCAGATGCCCAAATTATATGGGGTGCAATGATAAACGAGGATGTTAAAAACGGACTCAGAGTTATGGTAGTACTTTCAGGAGTTAAGTCACCATATATATTTGGAAGAAAAGAAACTGAAATGCTAATCGAGAGTGAAACACCAGTTAGAGGGATAGATCTCGGGATAGAATACATTTAAAAAGGATTCTTAATAATTAGCCTCATGGCAGAGGCTAATCTAAAGAAAAAAGAAAGAGCAAGAAGTTGGATTTCCGAGTACACAAGAGTACTAAAACTTGCTAAGAAGCCTGGAAAAAAGGAATATTCACTTACTTCCAAAGTTACGGGAATTGGAATGGTTCTGATTGGAATAATAGGATATATTATAAAATTCTTTTCAGTCATAATCCAAAATATTGGAGCGTAAATTCCTTTTACTAAGGCTAAACTTTTTAAATCTTTAAATACCTTTGATTTTGTTGTTATTGTGGGAGAGAGCATAATGGATGACGACGAAAATCCAATCTTTGCGTTAAAGGTAGCTGTTAATCAAGAACAGAATGTAGCAAAGATGATAGAGGGAAAAGTAAAAACTAACAATCTTAAAATTTATGCAGTCTTAGCACCAGAAACCTTAAAAGGGTATGTTTTCATTGAGGCGAGTGATAAAGGGGCTGTAGAAGAAGCTATTCAAGGCCTTCGAAATGTAAGAGGGATTCTTGAAGGTAAAATTGCCTTTGATGAAATTAGTCATTTCTTAGAGGCTAAGCCATCAGTAACAGGTCTTACTAAAGGTGACATTGTAGAATTAATTGCTGGACCGTTTAAAGGCGAGAAGGCTAAAATTATAAGAGTAGATAAGGGAAAAGAAGAACTTACAGTTGAGCTTCTTGAGGCAATGGTGCCTATACCAGTTACTGTTAAAGGAGATTATGTCAGGATTATAGAGAAAAAGAGCTAATGGTGATATAATGGGAAAAGAGAGATCTGTCACCTCACTTGTTGATGGAGGAAAGGCTACAGCGGGTCCACCACTGGGACCTGCATTAGGGCCACTTGGTATTAATGTAGGAAAAGTCGTTGCAGAAATAAACGAAAAAACGAAAGACTTTCAAGGAATGAAAGTTCCAGTTAAAATTTTTGTCGACGAAAAAAAGAACTTTAGAATTGAAGTTGGAGTTCCACCTGCATCTGCATTAATCTTAAAAGACCTTAAATTAGAAAAAGGATCCTCTACACCATCTACAAGTAAAGTCGGGGATATAAGTATAGATGCGCTTGTTAAAATAGCTAAAATGAAGGAACCTTCTTCATTATCTCCTTCTATTGCGGGAGTTGTGAAAGAAATACTTGGAACATGTATTTCAATGGGAATTACTTGTGAAGGAAAGGATCCAAGAGTAGTACAAAATGAGATAAAAGAAGGAAAATATAATAATTTAATTAAATAAGGAGGAATCATCTTGAAAGATGCCATAATACGAGCGGTGAAGAAGGCAAAGGAAGATTCAAAGCCGAGGAACTTCACGCAGTCAATGGAGATGGGTATAAATCTTCAAGGACTAGATATGAAAAAAACACAGAATCGTATCAAAGAAGACTTTGTTTTACCAAATGGAAGAGGTAAAGATGTTAAAATTGGAGTCTTTGCCTCTGGTGATATGGCTTTAAGAGCTAAAAAGGAAAACTTGTCTGTATTTGATCAAGAAGATATTGAAAAATTTGCAAAAGACAAAAAACTTGCTAAAAAAATTGCAAATTCTCATGATTTTTTCATAGCGCAAACAGATTATATGGCCCTAGTTGGAAAATCACTGGGTCCAATTTTTGCGCCAAGAGGGAAAACACCTGCACCTTTGCCTCCAACTGCTCCACTTGACCCTATGTTAAACAAATTGAAAAAAACAGTTAAACTAAAAAGTACTAATCAGCCGGTAATACACACTTTAGTTGGCTCCGAAAAAATGGATGATGAAGTACTAGCTGAAAATATTTCAGAAGTTATCAAATTCTTTGAGAAGAAACTTGAGAAAGGATTTGATAATATAAAATCTATTTATATTAAGACCACAATGGGGCCCGCAATAAAACTGGAGGACTTTAGATGAAGGGAAGAGTAGTGGTAAAAGGGAGTGTAGCTGATTGGAAAACTGAAGAGGTCAAATCTCTTAGGGATATGATTGAATCATCTCCTGTTGTGGGAGTGGTTGATCTCCAAAGTATCCCTGCAAAACAATTACAGAATATACGAGAAGATCTAAGGGGTAAAGTAACATTTAGAATGTCTAAAAATAATTTAATGAAGATAGCTCTTGAAAAAACAGAAAAAGAATCCCTTAAAGATTACATTGGCGCAGGAGCAGCATTCATTTTTTCTAATGAGAATCCCTTTAAAATATATCGACTTTTACTAAAATCAAAATCCCCTGCACCAGCAAAACCAGGTGATATTGCAAAGACAGATATAGTTCTCCATCAAGGGAGCACAGGATTGCCCCCCGGCCCACTTGTAAGTGAACTTCAATCACTTGGAGTTCCAGCTAAAATTGACAAAGGGTCTATATCCATTGAAAGAGATACAGTTTTCGTTAAACACGGAGAAACAATATCTAAAAAAGTTAGTGAGATACTTTCTCAACTCAAAATTGAACCAATGGAAGTTGGTGCAAATTTAACAGCTGCTTTTGAAGAAGGACTAGTATTTAAGGGAGAAGTACTCAGCATAGATGATGTTGAAACTAGAAACAACATAATCAAGGCATTCTCAAATGCTTTAGCATTAACCTTTGATAGAAAAATATTTACAAAACACAGTGTTAAGTTGTTGATTCAACAGGCCGCTATCAAAACAAAATCATTGGCAATTGGTGCAAACATAGTTTCTCCAGAAACAATCGGTCCAATAATGTCAAAGAGCGTTTCTCAAGTTCTTAGTTTGTCTAAATTACTTAATAGTGCAGCTTTGGACGACGACCTTAAAAATAAGTTGAATGTATTTCAATCAGCAGCTCCTACTGAAAAAAAAGTAGCCGAGCATAAAATTGAAGAAGCTAAAGATAATAAAGATAAAGATGGGGACGCTGGATTAGAAGGTCTAGGGGCCCTATTTGGTTAATATATGGAGGTGTGATTATGGAATATGTATATGCTGCGATGATCCTTCATGAGGCTAAGAAGGAAATAACTGAAGCAAATTTAAGCAATGTTTTAAAGGCCGCGGGAGTGGCAGTAGATGAGGCCAGAATTAAAGCTCTTGTATCTTCATTAGAAGGTGTAGATATTGAGGAAGCTATAAGCTCTGCTTCAATGCCAGTTGCACATGCACCCGCAGCAGCACCAGCAACAGGTGCTTCAGATCAAAAGCCTTCTGCAGAATCAAAGAAGGAAGAAAAGAAAGAAGAAGCAGACGAATCAGCACTTGAAGGCTTAGGCGCTCTCTTCGGTTAATTCTGTATCTTCTATTTTTAATTTTCTCTTTTTATAACCTTTACATATTACATATGTTTCTCTACTTGCAGATCTTGATGATTCGGGTTTTGATATTTTAACATAGTAAAATTCATTTTTTAGATTATCTATTAACTCTTTTGTAAATTCACCTTGGAATATTTTTATTAATAAATTTCCTTTATATTGAAGTAAAATTGATGATAATTCAAGAACTCTATAGCTAAGCTCAATAGATTTTTGATGATCTAAAGATCTAATACCAGAAATCTTTGGAGAAAGATCTGAAATAATTGCATCATACTCTCCTTTAATCTCCTTTATTTTTTTAAATATATTCTCTTCAAATATATCTCCTTGAATAAAATAAGAATTAGGAAATTTATCTTTTATTAGTTTTAAATCAATACCCACTACAAGCCCTTTATCTCCAACTAATGCAGACGCAATTTGCATCCATCCTCCTGGCGCAGCTCCCAAATCCAAAACACAATATCCCTTCTTTATTAGATTAAATTTTTTATTAAGTTGAATTAATTTAAATGATGCTCTGGACTTGTACCCCTCTTTCTTTGCCATTCTATAATGGCCATCTTTTTTTTGGTACATAACTACTTATACATAAAAACTCTTTTAAATGTATATTTTCCTCTAGACTTGTGTCTAATTTAATTGAGTCTTCGTCTTACTGGAACTCTAAAGGCATAATATTAGATAGGATGGGGAAGCATAAAGATGCAATAGATTGTTTTGAAAAGGCAAGATCTATTTCTCCTGATGACTTTGACGTAATTACTAACATTGGTATATCATTTGATAAACTGGGAAAACCTGAAGAGGCTTTAAATTTTTATGATTTAGCACTAAAAAAACAAGAAGATACTAAAACTCTTTATAATAAGGGAATTTCTCTATCAAAGATAGGGAAATATTCCGAAGCGGCCAATTATTTTAAAAAAGTTTTAAATGAAGAGAAAAATAATAAAAATGCTATAATTAATCTTGCAATTGCATTGCAAAAAATAGGTAAACTTGATGAAGCCATCTCAATTCTGAAAGAATGGGGTGATTTTGACTTTGTATATACGAGGGCACAGCTAATGATAGAAAATGGCAAAAAACAAATTGAAGATTCAATAAATTTGTTACAGATATGCTTAAACGAAAATCCTGAAAGTATACCCTCTCTTGAAAATATTTCATATGCTTTAAAGATGCTTGATATGGAACAGCAGTCTTTAAAATATATAGAGAATATTAAGCTACTATATTTTGAAAGAAAAAAAGTAGAAGATAAAATTAAGTCATTAAAAGAAGTATTGTCAAATTGCATATTCGACTACGAAAAAATTGGCCAGAATTTATTGTTAAAAAAAGATTCAGGAAGAAACTATAATTTTTATAAAGATATATTTGAAGGCCTTTTTCATGATATATTACTAATAGACGAAGACTACTCTTCATTTTTAGAAAACTATGGAAAAAGGTCTATTTCTTCTTCTAATGTATTCATAAAAGAACTCTTAATTCGAGCTAATAGTTTAGCTGAGAGTCTTGATACCTTAAAAATCAAGGTAGAGGAAGATATAGGTCGACCGAGTATTAGATGCATATTTTATATCCTAAACTCTTTGGAGAGAAAAAAAAATTCTGAGATAAATATTTACTTGATTAATAATGGAGATATGGAAGCCCGTGATATATCCTTCTTAGTTGAAAAGAATAGAGATTTAAATCTCTCAAAAATTGAAGATACCATACCCTCTCTTAAACCATTAGAATATAAATCTTATATGGTCACGATTAAACCTAAAAGTGAAGATATTTTTGAAATTAGAGCCTTTTGTAATTATAAAGGCAATGAATTTTATGAAACTAGCGTAGTTTATCCATTAGAAATACCTTATTTTCCTGAAGAAGATTCTTTATCTTTGATTTCATATCTAAAAGTCTTAAAATTAGATATGGATACTACTGCAGAAGAAATTAAACGCAGATGGAAAGATCTTTCTAAGTATTACCACCCAGATACAACTCAAGATGAAAAAGAAAAAATAATTAAAGAAAGTATTTTAAAAGAAATTAATGAGGCTTATGAAGGATTGAAAAATTATTATTAATATGTATCTTAATAGCAAGATATAAAAATTAAAATGATATAATAAATCTATGACGACTAAATTTAAAATAATTCTTTCAATAATATTAGTATTTCAGTTTTTTTTTACTTACCCAATTGCATCTACTGAAATCCCAAGATCCTTTTTTGTCAATACTACCAATGGCCAACCACATTCAATAATTGTAGTCGGTAAAAATGCAGCTTCTATGGACTTAATCTCTGGAAATTTAATAATAACTAAAATTCAAAATGAGGCATATTACGAAAATTATGTTTATGTTACCATATCAGGATCAAAGCAGATGGAAGCTTTTAATGGGCAATCAATTACGTTAAATCCTTCTTCAATGGATTTAATTTGGAAAGATAATGCAGGAAATACTGGTAAATTTGCATATGATCAGTCTATAGGCTTAATTAATCTTCGATGCGATACAACAGATTCAAATAATTTGAAAATATTCATAGATCAAAATCAAAATCCATTAAGTATCTTAAATCCAGAAGTTAATAGAAATGTTACAATTTCTCCTGATTATTCCTTGGAATTATTGGACAATAATGGAAATCTTCCTGGACTTTATACGTCAGGAGCAAGCGTTAGATTTAATGCAATATTCAAAAAACAGCAACCTGGTGCGTTTCAACATGTTAAAATCAATATATGGGAACCAGAAAAACTGATAACAAATGATCAAATATTGATAGAGGCAGTTGCAAAAAATAACAATGTTATACTGGTGGGGGGGCCTGTTGCGAATAATATTGTTGCAGGTCTTGTTCAAAGAGGAATGTCAAAAGTAGATTGGTATACCTCTCCTGGAGAGATCGAATATATACCAAATGGATTATACCTTGGACATGATGTAGTTATTGTTGCAGGAGCAGATAGAGAAAAGACCAGAAATGCAGTATTACAATTGATAAAATCTTAAGCTATCTTATCTTAAGTTAGAAACTACATATACTTATAAAATTTCAATAAAAAACAGGGATTCAATGAAAGAAGTATTGGTACTATACACAGGTCAAAAATATAAATGTAAACAATGTGGTGAATGCTGCAGAGTCAGAGGTGTTCCACTTACATTATTTGATATTGAAAGAATAGAAAAAAATACGGATAAAGAATTTGCTTTGTATGACATTTCTAGAAAAAAATTTGTTATTGAAAAAAGAATATGGGATAATGGGTGTGTATTTTTAAATGATCGAAATTGTACAATTCACGAGTACAAACCTTTGATCTGTAGACTTTTTCCATTAGGAGTTTTTTATAATCCTATTTCTGAATCGGATACACCTTATGTACTTAAGAATGGTGAAAAGATATACTTGTATGTAGATATATCATGTCCAGGGATAGGTAATGACGGAGAATCTTTTGACATAGAAAAAATTTTAGAATTATGTCAAAAGATACGTATTGAAATGGCATATACTTCAAACTTGTAAGGGATAAAATGAAGAATGTAGGTGAGAAAAAATTAGAAGTTATCAAAAAAACAATAGAAAACTATGGAGGAATCTTTGAATTACCTAGAAATACCTTGTTGACAATAATTGATGACGAAGTTTTTTTTGTCAATAAATTAATTTTTGAGAGAATACAAAAAGAAAAAATAAATGATAATTTGTATTCAATTGGGGTACAAATTGGTAAATTTCAAAAAGGTAATTTTTTATTGGGTTTAGAATGCTATTTGATAATGAGTAGCAATACAAAAAAATTAAAATTGAATGAAAAAGGAGCCTCTTTATTTCTATATGGGCGTGACGTCTTCATTAAGAATATAGTAAATATGCCTAAAAAAGGATACGTGATAGTTTCTAACATAAAAAATGAAGTGATAGGGCTTGGAAACTTTGATGGAAAATTACTTAGCAATAAAATTGACCGCGGATTTTATCTTAGAACTCTTGAATAATGTTTAATTTAAAACATTGAATGTCAAATATGTTGTACCAAGGTCATCAGATTTAAAAAGAATTTATATTTTCTTCATTAGGTGATATTTAATGGTAGTTAATATGAAAGGTAAGCATCTTGCTTCCTTACATGATCTTACTAAAGAAGAAATTTGGCAAATTTTGAAAACTGCTGAAACGTTAAAAATCAAACAAAAAACGGGAGAAAAGCATGAATTATTATATGGTAAAACTCTAGCGATGATATTTCAAAAACCATCAACGAGGACTAGGGTATCTTTTGAGGTAGGAATGAAGCAATTAGGAGGGCATGCTTTGTACTTATCGTCAACAGATCTCCAACTTGGTAGGGGAGAAACAGTTGGGGATACTGGGGCAGTTCTTTCTCGTTACTGCGATGGGATAATGGCTAGAGTATTTTCTCATGACAACATTATCGAACTATGTAAACATTCAACTGTTCCTGTTATAAATGGTTTATCAGATCTTTTACATCCCTGTCAATGTCTAGCCGATTTAGAAACAATCCTTGAAAAGAAACAAGAATTCAAAGGACTTAAATTAGCATTTGTTGGAGACGGAAATAACGTTTGCCATTCTCTAATGTTTGGATCTGCAAAAGTAGGGATGGAAATGACGGTAATCTGTCCAAAAGGCTATGAACCAGATAAACAAATAGAGAAATTAGCATTAGAAGATGGGCTTAAACTTGAGGTAACAAATGACCCCAAAGGGGTTAAGGATGCCGATGTAATATACACAGATGTATGGGCAAGTATGGGAAAAGATAAGGAGCACGAAGATAGGGTAAAGATATTCAAACCATACCAAGTTAATGAAAAATTAATTTCACAGGCACAAGATGACTGTATAGTTATGCACTGCCTACCTGCACACAGGGGAGAAGAAATAACAAATGAAGTTGTTGATGGTCCACATTCAGTAGTACTTGACCAAGCCGAAAATAGAAATCATGCACAAAAAGCGGTAATGGCACTTTTAATGTAAAAAGACTTTATTATTTTTATTTTTGTTTTTAGTTTTACTTTTATTATTTAAGATAATTATCATTAATTTATTTAGAAAAATATATAAACTCTTGTATTAAAATTAATAAAAGGGATATTCATGAGGATTTCTAAATTATATGGACTCGAATTATACAATACAAAAGGCGAGTACATCGGTATAGTCAATGATATTATTCTTGAAGTAAAGGAAGGAGTTGTATTCGGATTAGCAGTTGGGCAAGAAAAAGGCATAGAGAACATTGCAGTACCATTTAAAGATGTCTCTGCTATTGGGGATATTGTTATTGTAAGGGCTAAGAAAGAAGACTCAGTAAAGCTTGGAATGTAAAGGTGAATAAATGGCAGGGAAAGTTGAAAAATATCTTTTAGATAAATTGCAGAAGGAAAGACTCCATTTCTCTTTAGTTGATCCTGATAGTTTTTCTATAGAAGATGCAAAAAGTACAGCTCAAATATCAGAAGAAGCTGGAAGTGACGCTATATTGATTGGAGGATCCACTCATACTTTAGGGAATTATCTTGATATTTTAATTGAATCAATTAAAGCAAATACTACCCTCCCTGTTATAATTTTCCCAGGTGGTGTGGCGCAAGTATCATCTAAGGCAGATGCAATTCTCTTTATGTCGTATTTAAACTCGAGAAATCCTTATTTTATTACAAAATCTCAAGCGTTAGGAAGTTTCTTAGTTAAAAAAACGGAAATTGAACCGATACCTACTGGATATTTAGTAGTTGAACCTGGTGAAACAGTGGGATGGATAGGGGAAGCTGATTTACTTCCAAGAAGAAAACCACAAATTGCAGCTGCATATTCTCTAGCTGCCCAATATATGGGAATGAGATTTGTTTATCTTGAGGCAGGATCTGGAGCTATCGAAACAGTACCTCCTGAAATGGTGGGATTTGTAAAAAAAGTTATTGATATACCGCTAATTGTAGGAGGGGGCATTAGATCTCCTGAGTCTGCAAAGAAACTTGCTACTGCCGGAGCGGATATATTCGTTACAGGAACTATTCTTGAAAAAGATAAGGGAAAACTTTTTGACATAATTAGAGCCATAAAAAGTTAAGTGGGCGGATTATAGCCCATCTTTTGTAATATTGGCATTGAACTTAGCGACCTACCACAAACCTCGGACCAGACCTCATTGGTTTTAGTTTGGTCTTGCACCATGTGGGAAGGTATTCCACCGTTTCTTAATCCTCTCAATAGTTTTAGAATATGTTACCATATTCTGTCTACATCATATTCATCAGACTAAGCCGTTTTTTTCTGTTCCTTTACCTTGGATTTACCCAAGCATCTTTCGATGCCACATTCTGGTCAGGTGGATGGAGCTTCCTCCCCAAAGGGAAGCCAATAATCCGCTCACACAATAGTTTAAAAAAGTTGAAGATATAAGTTTTTTCATGAATATCTTAATGATAGGAGAATATCCCCCAAAGATTGGAGGAATTTCAACCCATATTAACCAACTCAAAAAAGAATTAAAGAATTTTGATCAAAATATTTTTGTCTTGACATATTCTAACTCTCTTGAAGAAGGTGTTTATTCTACAAAATTGCCTAATAAGTTCAGAGGAATTTTTTTCATAATATTTGGATTCTTTAAGGGGATTTATATTATAAGGAAAAATAAAATTGACTTAATTCATTCTCATTTTGCTACAACTTCTGGATTCCTTGGATTTTTATTATCTATAGTCACAAGAAAAAAAAGGGTGATAACTGTCCACGGAAGTGATATAAATGTACATTTAAAGAAAAATATATTGGGAGTACTAGTTAAATTTGTATTATTCCATTATCCATTTGTAATTGCCGTATCACCTGATTTGGCGGATAAAATTAAGAATCTAGTAAATGGAGAAATTATTTCTATCCCAAATGGGGTAGACCATACTAGATTTATTCCAAGCAAATCTAAAAAAAGAGGCATAGGATTTATAGGAGCTTTAGTTAATGAAAAAAATCCTCAAGAATTCATATATTTAATCCACAAACTCAGACAAATAGGAATTTTTGAACCGGCGTATATCATTGGAGACGGTTATTTAAGAATAGAGCTTGAACAGATTTCCAAAGGGCTCAATATCAACTTTTTAGGCGAGATAATTGATACAGAAAATTATTTGAATAAATTTCTATGTGTAGTATCGACTTCAAGAACAGAAGGATTTGGGCTCTCTATTTTAGAATCCATGGCATGTGGAATTCCAGTTGTATCGTATGTGAGCCCCGGTTCTGACTACTTGTTAGGTAATTTAGGGCTGACAGCACAGGATAGCAATGAACTAGTAGTACTAGTAAAAAAACTAATAATTGATTTACAGTTTAGAGGCGAGATTTCTAAAAAAGTTTTAGAAAAATCAAATCTTTACTCATGGAAAAAATGTGCATTAGATACATTGAAGGTATATAAAAAAATTTTACTTGAATAAAGGGATAAAGGGATTAATTTTTATTAACACGAGAAATGAAAAGCCAATCCCGAGTACATATGCAAGTATATCGTGGGCAATAAACCAACTGTAACCCTGTTCAAAAAGATAAATAGTTATCATCAATCTTATTATATTTAGGAATAATAAACTTAAGAGAAATAAAGATAGATATACAATTTTTTTTGATAACCCAAGTGAAGATAATATGAATAACGTACTAAATATTGCACCTGATGCTAAACCAATGCACCTCTTAGATATTTCGTAATTTCCAACAGCCACATATTTTTTAGATATTATCAAAGGCTTTTCTATTCCAAAATAAGTAATTCCTTTTTGTACAACTTTTGCAGTAAATATCCTTATTGGGGTATAATCGCTTATAACATAAATGAATATAGATATTATTGCTCCTTTAATGAGAAATAGAAATTTTGAATAATTATTTACCCCATATTTTTCAATTATATATCCTTTTATCATTGTTTTTTCTCAACTATAATCGTTGTTTTAAGTTTTTCCTTATTTTTTTGGGAATTTCTTAATAATCGGGGATAATTTTATATATTAAAATACTTTATTCTTTATAAACAATGGAGGGATATTATTGGGAGAGTCGCTAGTCATATCTTCTGGAAAGGGAGGAGTTGGGAAAACTACTATTGCTGCTAATTTGGGCATTGCTCTTTCTGAGGCTGGACTTGATGTTCTGATTTTTGATGCAGACATAACAATGGCTAATCTTGAGCTCATATTTGGGATGGAAGGCTTACCTAAAACAATACAAGATGTATTGGAAGATAAAGCAAGACCAGAAGATATAATTTATGATGGCCCAGGTGGGGTAAAAATTGTTCCAGCAGGCCTATCTTTAAGAAGACTAAAAAAATCTGACCCCGATAAAATTAATCAAATATTTAAATTGTTTGTTGAAAAAGTTGATCTATTAATAATCGATGGCCCTCCAGGACTTGAGGTAGATGCTGTTACTTCTATTGCAGCTTCACAAAATATGCTTTTAGTGGTTAATCCAGAGATTACCTCATTGTCAGATGCATTAAAAATAAAACTTATTGCTGAAAAATTAGGTACAAGAATACTTGGAGTAATAGTAAATAGAGTTAGAGGAGATCCAACAGAAGTTTCAGGACCTGAAATAGAAGCAATCCTTGAGCTTAGAATAATTGGTAATATTCCTGAGGATCCAATTGTTAAAAAGTCTACTACTCTTGGCAAACCTTTTATTTTGTTGAACCCTAAATCTCCTGCTTCGCTTGCTATTAAAGAGATTGCTAGGAAAATTGCAGGAAAGAAATCTGAATTTGATTCTTCTACCAAATCTATGAATAAATTAATGGGAGGATTATTTGGGAGATGATGTTATGGCATTATTAGACTTGATGATAAACAGTTGGATTATAATTTTTATTATAGCCATAATTAGTATCATTATTAATGTTATCCTGGGAGTTAAAGTATACCTGCAAAAAGAAGAACTTGATCGATTGCGTGGCGGTAGATTGTCTAGAGAAGAACTAGAAATATTAAGGGCTCGTCTTGCTAGAATTAAAAAACTCTCAAAATAATATTTTATTCTTTTCTTAATACAACTTAGTTCTTATTGTTTATTATAAGAATCAATTACTAATTCTAAAAATTAAAAATATCTATTGTTAATCAATAGCACCAAAAGCTTTATATATCTATTAAATCATATTTGGTAGTGGATATTCATAACTAGGTGGAACAATGCGAAAATCCAATTATATATATTTGCTAAATATATTTTTATTATCGATATTTATTATAAGCGTTGTTGCAACTCCAATTATGGCCCAAGGAGTAATATCAGGTAGAATTACAGATACAAACGCAACACCACATGGAATTAGCGGTGCAATAGTGGACGCTTATAAAGCAAACGATAGAAATGCATGCCCCACTATTAAAGGAATGGCAGTAACAGATATCAATGGCACCTACTATATTTATCCATTAGAGCACGGTAAATATATCATAAGAGCATATGCACTTGGATATCTAACAAATTCTTCATTAGCTGATACTTGCGTTACTTCATGTTTGCCTAACTATAACTTGACTCTAAAAGACACCAACGGTAGCGTCATGGGACATGTATTTCAACCTGACGGAATAACTCCTATTGAGGGCGCAATAGTAAAAGCATACTATCCCGGAACGGAAAATGTAATTGCAAGTTCTACTACTTCTTCTGAGGGTAATTATACAATTTCCAATATCGGTGGATTATATGAAATTGAGGCATCAGGTGTCGGATGGCTCCCCAAAAAAATAAGAGTTGACGTACCCCACCCACTTGGCGTAATTATTCAAGACTTTGTTCTTTTACCTGGGCCTTATTATGATCCAGATGCAGTATTTATGGGTTGGATAGAAATTGGTGATCTAACTGTAGCAGGGGATTATACTATTTTGCTTAAAGATCTTCAAAGAAGGCACCCTATAATGCCACCAGAGCGGGGCATATTGGAAGTATATAGAAAAGGGACAATGGTGATGCAGCAAGTTGTTGTTCCTGGGGATACCTTATACATAGATGAAATTATTAAAATAAAGGTAAATGAAATCAATGATCATGAAAATGCTAATTATTTTGGGAGATATAAACTAAATATTACCGTAACAAAAACGAAAGAACCTGAACTTTCCATAAATCTAACAACTCTTTATAGAGGGGAAATTGACGATAAAGATAGAACATTTTTGAGGGGAAGCAGAGAGGGGATTAAGCCAGTGATTTTAGGAGAAGTAGATATTAATGCAAGTTCAGGATCAGTTGAATTTGATGGAAAAATCTATAATTTTAACGTTTCCATGATTAATAAGAATATCCAATATGTATATAATTTCAAAGAAGCAAATGGTTCATTTTCTCAGCCCGGTGAGCTGTACCAAGGAGAAATTGTTACAATTGGGAAAGATAATAGCTGTAAAAACATTAGACAACTTACAATTTATGAGCTGAGTGGGAGTTCCGTACTTTGGGTACCGATAATACATTCTATAATGAGGCCTGAAGATTTTGAGTTTGATACTGAAAATGAAATCGAAAAACCTCAGTCAGATACCACTTTTTGGTATGTTACAGAAATTCAGAATACAGGGGGTATACAGGCAAAAAATATTAAAATACACATAACTGCTAAAGATTTCATCTTTTTAACTGGTAATAAATGCTATTGCGGCTCAGATAAAGAAGCATGTCTCGAAATAAAATCTATGGAACCTGATGAAAAACGACTGATTCTATTTAAATTTAAAGCCCCTCATACAGACTACTTAAAAGTTTCTCCTATTCAAATAGATTTGTCTTACCAAAGAGGATACTTTAATGAAAAAGGACATGAAATAATTCAAGATTACTCCAAAAGTGATAAAACTTTAATAACAATAGTTCCAAAACAACCAGAATTTCAAATTACAAGAAACATTGTAAAAGAAAATCTATTCGTTGGTGAAACAACTGATGTTGAAATAAGAATAAAAAACATTGGGGATATAACAGCAACAAAAATTAATTTAATTGATTACATTCCAGATGGATTCGAATTAATTGATGGCAGTGCAACAACTACTATTAATAAAATGGCTAAAAATGAAACATTTACCTTAACTTATAAAGTAAAAGCCCTTGAAATGGGAAAATTTGAATTTAAATCTCAACTACTTTTCGAAGACGAAGCTGGGAAAAAATACAAAACAACATCTACGATTGAGCCAGTTACTGTTAGCAAGGAATTCCCAAGACTTGAAATTCTTAAGAAACTTGATAGAGTTACTATATCTAGAGGAGATTCTGTTATAGTTGTATTGGTAGTTAGAAATACTGGAAATAAGATTGCACGAAATGTTCAGGTTCTTGATTTTGTCCCTGAAGGATTCAGATTAATTGATACCCCTAAAACTAAAAAACTAGAATATACAATTCCAGAATTAAAACCTGAGCAAGAAAAAATGTTCAAATATATCATAACTGCTTCACTTCCAGGGGAATACAAAATTGGAGATACTAAACTATTATATTATGATCTTGAAGGCCATAGCTTTGAGCACATTGCATCTGGAACATCTGTTAGGGTGAATGGCGAGCCTAAAATTACAATTTCAAATGTTCAATATTTTAATGAGGATTATTCTTTCGCGGATTATAAATATGTAGATGTTGTTCAAACTTTAACCAATACTGGTGACGGTCTTGCAAAAAAAATAAGCTACATTAACTCTATTTCTGGTGATATTGAGCTTGTCGATGGAGAGTTAGGAGGTTTTTTAGACAATTTAAAACAAGGGGACTCTAAAACAACTAAATTTACAGTTAGAGTTCTTCAGGAAAATAAAGATAAAACATTTACAATTAATACTTCTTCAGAATTTGAAGATATTGCCGGGAAGAAAAATAAATCTGATGTATTGACAAATATAACAGTTGGCGGAAGAACTCCAACAATACAATTATCTAGGCAAGATTCAGAATATAAATCTGATGTTATTAGAATTGGGCACATTATTCCAGTTATAACTATAATTACTAATACAGGAGATGGAGATGCTAAGAATGTAAGGATTGAGGATAAAATACCCTCAAATCTCCAAGTAACAACAGGTATTAATTATTGGGGAGGGCAATTAAAGCCCGGAGAGAGAGTCACCCTTAGATATACTTTAGTTCCCTCACAAGGAGGGGAATACCAGGTTGGTCAGACTTTATCTACATATGAGGATGAATGGGGGGTTAAAGGAACAAAATCTTTATCCTCAACTTTAGTTACTGTGTGGGGGCCTTCAATCACTAGAACTATTTCAAACAATGAAATAGAGGAAGGAGAAACTCTAAAGATAACATATGATATTAGAAATTGGGGCAAAGATGATATCTATGAAGTTAAATTAGTTGAAAATATTCCTCAAGGATTTGAAATAGTTTCTGGAGCTAATGAGTTAGCTATCGGAGAAATTAAAGCTGGAGCCCAAGTATCTAAAGAAATACAAATAAAAGCCACTAAATCTGGAGCATTTATATTTGTTGACTCTAGATTATATTGGAAAAATGTTTTTGAAGAATTAAAGTCTTTTGATATTGAAAGGGCCACAATAAGTGTAAAAGCAAAAGTAGCGCCTCAGACAATCCTACCAAGTATTCCACAATCTGTAACTCAGACAATACAAGAAATAAAATCTTCACCATATGCATCCTATATTTTAGTTGGAATTATTCTGGCGCTTTTGTCAATAGTTGGATATTCTGTTTATAAGTCTTTTAGATCAAAAGGATCTCCAACTGAAAGATCTTTGACAACAAAAATCGGGACATCCCCTTCCGAAAAAACTTCTAGTAAAAAGGATAAAACTAAGTCTAAAAAAGGATTTAGATTTTTTTCAAGAAAAAAAGAAAAAAAATCTGAACAAAAAATCACCAAAGATCTATTTGAAACTCAATCCAAACCGGTGGTCAAAAAAACAGAAAAAGAGGCTATAAGTTTTGGATTATTTACTAAAAAAGAAAAATTATCCTCACAGGAAAATGTTAAGTCACATATTCCTCCAACTTTTGATGCAGAAACAAAATTTGGAGAATTTATAAAACGTGACAAAGACAACATAATAACAAAGGAACAGATTGATAAAGAATTACTAGGGAAAAAAGTGGCCCCACCTTCAATAAAAAATGTACAAAAAAGTAAATTTTCTTTGTTCTCAAAGAAAAAGGAGGGCATTCCTCAAGAAAAAAAGCCTTTTTCATTTTCTCATTTATATGAATCCCAAGAATCAAAAAATTTCAAGAATGAAAATTTAAGAAAAGAATTAGAATCCGTGGATAATATAGAAGATGATTTACAAATACGAAAAGAAAAATCAAATGCTTATAATCATGAAAAAAATCAGACTAGATACACTTCTCCAATTAGTTATCCTGTTAATAAAGAAATTAGGCCACCTAAAGTAGACTACAGGTTTCCTGAAGAAGTAAAGAAAGAATTAGACGAACTAAAATCTACTTTACAAGACGAAAATAAAATGGGATCTCTCGATTCTTTTGAAATTGAATCCTTAAGATCTGAAATCTCTAAAACTTTGGAAGAAATCGGAAAGAAAAAAGAAAATATTGCATTAGTAGAAAAAAGCATAGAATTAGAAGATAATTCTAAAATAGATTTACTGAATAAAAAAGAGCTTGATGAATTACAAAATAAGATTATCAATCAAATTAATGATCTTGAATCAAAAAAATATGTTACTCCGGAGGAAAGAAAATTGAAAGAAGTAAAGGGAAGGGTCATCCCTAAAAACATAGATTTAGGCCTCCCGCCTTCAGTAGAGATGGCATATAAAGAGTACAAACAAAAAAAGAATAAAGGAGCACCTGAGAATCCATTTAAGGATGATGGCAATGAATCAATCAAAAAAACTAGCTCTTGGACTAATAATTTTAAATATAATAATACATCGCCAGAGATACCTGCGTCAATTAGGGAACTATTAGAAAAAACTCCTTCTAATTCAAATGATACGTATGTTCCAGTACCAGATGCAAAAGAAATTATTAAAGGAAAAAAAGAAGCAAATAAAAGATATTTTTCAAATAATTCTACGCCGACACCAGATCCAAAGGAAATAATAAAGGGAAAGAAAAAAGATTAAGTATAGTCTTTAAATATACGAAACTCTTTTATAATTATTTTTATAAAACTATACGTGTTTTAATGTTTCATTTAATATTACAAAATCTAAAAAGTGTTACGCCGATAGTAGAATCAATATCTGAACTAACAGGTGAATGCTTATTTACTTTTAATGACAGTGGAGTATATATAGAAGGAACGGACCCTTCTCTTATCTCTAAAGTTGAATTTTTATTGCCGATTAATTCTTTTGATAAGTTTGAGATTGATGGGGAAGAATTAATTGGACTTAATATTGATTCTATAGCTAGGATATGTAGAAGAGCTAATCCGGGAGAGTCGCTATCAATTAATGTAAATCCAAAAGGAGGAAAAATTGAGTTAATATTAGAGAGTGACTTTAAAAGAAATTTTGAATTTACTTTACTTTCAACAGGTAATTTTAATATTCCTAAGTTAAATCCAAAATATTCCACTTTCATTGAAATCGATAGTAAGGTCTTTAGGGATATCATTAAAGACATGGCAGTTATCAGTGGAACAATTCTCTTTTCAGTACATAAAAATAGTATTTCTATTTCTTCTGAAGATTATACTTCAAAAGCTTTAGCAGAAATACCTTCGGAATCAAAATCAATAAACAAATTTGAATCAAAAACTATTCAACGTGCTAAATATAATTTAAACTATATCCTTAGTTTCTTAAATGCGTATACAGTTTCCGATACTCTTAGAATATCTGTCGGGGGAACTAAGCTTCCTTTAAAACTAGAATATCCACTAGGTGAAGATGGGCGCTTCACATTATACCTTGCTCCAATGGAGATATAGATGAAAGTTTTATTTTTTTTATCAGGTAATAATATTTTTGCTAAAGACGAAGTTTTTTCATTGTTTGAATCTTATGAACTAAAATACGAAATAATCTATGATGAAGGGCAATTGCTAATATTAAAAATTAGTAAGTCAAATATTGATTTTATTTCTAGATTAGGACTGACTCATTTTGTTTTAGACGTTATTTGTGATTTTGATATAGATAAAAAAATCAACGAGAATATATTTGATATAGATTGGGACTCTAGACTAAGTTTAGATAGAACTTACAAAGTAAGAGTTAAGAATAAAGATAAAATCGAATATGGTAATCTTGAGCTTATAATAGCAAAATCTATCTCGAATTTTTTTAAAGATAAAATAAAAGCTAATTTAACAAATCCTATGGATGAAATAGTTGGGATCATATTTAGACATAGACTATTTATCGGTAAAAAAATATTTGAGAGGAATAAGGAGGGATTTAATATACGAAAGCCTCAATTAAGGCCTTTTTTTTCTCCAACATCTATAGACCCACGTATTGCAAGAGCAATGATTAACATCTCACAAGCCCAAAAGGAAATTTTAGATCCTTTTGTTGGCACAGGAGGAATTCTAATCGAAGCAGGATTAATGGGTCTTGACACGTATGGCATTGATATTGAAGAGAAAAGTGTTATTGGAACAAAAATGAATCTTTTAAACTATGAAATAAATAGTTTTGATATTAGACTTGGCGATGCAAGGAAGATTTTAGAGATATTTGGGAGAACTTTTGAATCGATAGCTACAGATGCCCCCTATGGGCGCTCAACTAAGATAGATAAAGATAAAGAAAAAATGTATAATGAATGCTTTTCTTCGATCAGAGAATCTTTTAAAAAGAAATGTATGATTGGTTTAGATAGAGAATACCCTTTTGAGGATATTGGATTTAAAATTGATAAAGTTTATAGTTTTAGGGTGCATAAAAGCCTTATAAGACATTTCTATCTATTATCTTAGATAATATTGCTATTATTAGTTTATAATAATGATACATAAAGATAAAGTTATGATAATCAATAGTTTTTCTATCAATACCTTTCAAAATGTTGTATTTTGAAATAAATTAAATATAGATATAGAAGATAGTAAACTCTTGATTAATCATTCTAAGTTTCTTTAGCAGAGATCATCTTTTCTTTTATTTTTTCAGGATCTCCAATAAATACTACTTTTCCGTCTTCCATAAAACATGCCCTATCACAAACATCTACAATGAAGTCTGAGTCATGTGTCACTATTAAAAATGTTTCACCTAATGTTTCTCTGGCTTTCCTTATAGATTTTGCAACTATCTTTCGTGTGAATGGATCCATAGTGCCTGTAGGTTCATCAAGGATAACTATCCTAGGCTCTTTAATTAGTACCTGGGCCAATGCAATTCTATGTTTTTCCCCAACAGATAGTGCTTCAGGCATTTTACCTAATAGCTCCTCAAGTTCTTTTGGATCTTCAAATCCAACACTTTCAAGAATAGACATCACTTTCATCTTTCCTAATTCTTTAGGAAGTTTAATCCCAATTGCATCAGTTAAGTTCCTTAGCACATTTTTGTCAGGATACAAAGTATATTCTTGGTGAAGAACACCCATGTAAAGCATGGCCTTGCCTTTACCCATAAATCCGGGCTCTTTCATATCTATCCATTCATCACCAATCCTTACGTTTAATTCTCCCTCAGTAAATGGCGTTATTCCTGCAATCATTCTAGAAACTGTAGTTTTACCAGTTCCGCTTTTCCCCACTAAGCCAAATATTTCTCTTTCATTTACTGTAAATGTAACACCATCGACAGCCTTCACAACTCCACGGGATATAGAGTAGTAGTATTTTTTTACATCCCATAGTTCTATTATACCACTTCCAATCCCGGGGAATCTAATCTTTTCTTCAGGCATCAATTTTTGTATAAATGCTTTAACAACTTCTTTTGAATTTCCTTGCTGTACCACTTTTCCATTTTCAAGCCATATTGTTTCGTGTGTTAACAATTCTATTGCTTCAGGCCAATGCGATGTAACTATTAAAGACATCCCTTGTTTCACAGAATCTAATAAGACATTATGAACCGTATTTGCAGTTAATGGATCCAGTGTTCCGGTAGGTTCATCTGCAAGAAATAACATTGGATTAATAGCAAGCTGCCTAGCAAGAACTATTCTCTGTTTTTCTCCACCAGATAAGTCTCTTGCAATATGCGTCATCCTTTGAATCATATTTACTTTTTGTAGAAGTTCTATGATCTTTGGTATAACCATAGCCTTTGGGATATCTGTTCCAGTAAATGCATCTTGCATGTTTTCCATTACTGTTTTTTCACCATATAATGAAAATGTACGCTGTAACATAATTGCAGTTCTTTTTCTTATAGGATTAAAAAAAGGCTTATCTTCCCAGAAATCAACTTTTTTCAGAATCATTTCTTCATTACATTTAGCACATTTTGTACCTTTTTTACTTGGAAGGTCTATTCTCATACATTTAGGGCAATAAGCGATATTGTAGAATATTTTTCCTTCTGTGGGCCTATATTCCTTTGTTCCTCTCAATATATTAATAAGAACAGATTTGCCGCTACCACTTTTTCCTAGTAATCCCAAGGATTCTCCTTCTTTTATTTTAAAAGATACATTGTCAAGAACCTTCTTTCCGTCAAACGAGATTGATATATTTTCAACTTCTAAAAGATATTCGCTCAAATTAATCCCCATCTGTTGTTTATGTTGATGTTAAATAGCTAACTATATTTAAGTTTTTGGATTCGAATATAAATTCATATAATTAATATATTGAGAAATTATTTATATAAGATAAGCTAAATTAATCTTAAGGATTAAATATGAAGATTTTAACCCGTAAAAATAAGGAATTATTTTCTATTTTTTATATTTTTTTTAAGATATCTGGATTTACTATTGGAGGGGGGTATGCAATGGTTCCTGCAATTGAGAGAAATTTAATTAATAAGAAATTTATCTCTGAAAAGGAATTCCTTAAGTTATTGTCAATTGCACAATCTATGCCCGGCCCAATTGCATTTAATTTGTCTGTTTTATTAGGTAGTAAACTACGAGGATTTTGGGGTGCATTGTTTGCCTCTATTGGAGTCTTAATACCTCCATTTTTTGGAATATTAATTGTTTCAAATATTATTCACAAATATTCTGATAGCTTATATGTCCAAAAATTTTTGAATGGTTGCTATGTTGCAACAGTTGGATTGACTTTATATGTCCTATATAAAATATTGAAGGATTTTAATTTCAATAAATTCAATATTTTTCTATTTTTTGTTAGTATCATTTTGTTAATTCTTAATAGAAACTTAACATTTTTTGTGTTTTTATTTTTAGTATCAATTAACTATCTCTACGAAAATAGAGGGATTAAATGATGGATATATTCCTTATTTTCTTATATATAGGCGCTATTTCTTTTGGAGGAGGGTGGGCAGTTGTGGGTTTGATTAAGGATATATTGGTATCCCAAAATTATCTTACTTTTAATGAATTTAAGGAAATTCTAACTGCGGCACAACTTACACCAGGCCCAATTGCAGTTAATATGGCAACATATGTTGGGTATAAATATTATGGTTTACTAGGTGCAATTTTGAATACTTTTTTTTTGCTCATACCCCCTATAATGCTTGGCGTAACTTATCATTTCCTAAAGAAATCGATCAAGTTAGAAAAAGTGGCTTTGATTAATTCATTAGCCTTAGGAACCGCAGTTCTTGTTTTCATAACACTATATTCATTGGGATTTCAATTAATAATAAATTTTGATCTAAAAGCAATAATAATTGTTTTCATAATATTTGCATTACTTGTTAAAACAAAAATTGATCCAATCTTTTTTATAGTGGTTTCTGGATTAATAGGCATTTTAATTTCGTGATTTTTGGTAGTCTGTTCTGTTGCATAATTTTGGTCAAATAACATCAAATTCAAATTTTTCTCTTTTAATTTTACACTAACTGTTGCAGCTTGTCGTATACTGTCTTTTGGCTGTATCTTTGTTCATCAGAGAATGATTCTCTATCTTAGATAGCGTTTAAAAAAAATTAAAAAAATGCAAAACTTTTCCATCTTTACATGCTTTTTATTTATGGTGCACTTTTATCTGACATGGATTTATTAGGATTATATGGGGTTTAAGCTTTGCGGTCGAATTATTCAACAAAGCATTCTAAATAGAAACACTTAAATATTATTTAGAGTAGGTATCACTGAAGTCCGTTTAATGGACTTTGAATCTTGGACATGATATCCTGTTTTTGGATATCAAAAATAAAGGAGGAATACTATATGCCAAAATATAGCGACAAAATAGATTTGTATTCTGACAAGGGTAAACTCATTGAGAGTGGAGTCCCCTTGGAAGCTCTTAGTCCTCTTAAAAATGAGGCAATACAGGGCATAGTTTCCAAAGTTGTCAGAACAATTGCTGTCGATCTCAAAGGCACCCAGTCAGCACTTGCCACAGGAGCATTAGGTGGGAAGGGCCAAGTAATCATGGGAAGAGAAATGAAGCTAGATGTAGTTGGGAAGGCCCCAGAGATCAAGAAGAGAGTAGAAGAAATTCTTAAAATTGATGCAAAAGACGATACTCTAGTAACGCTTTTAGGAAACAATGAAAGAATGTTGGTTCAAGTACCAACAAAAAGAATGTTTTGTGAATACACTGTAGGTATGACTGCAACAGCAGCCGCTGTAACACAAGCAATTATAGATGTTTTCGACGTTAGCATATTTGATGCAAACGTTGTAAAAGCTGCAATATGGGGGGCTTACCCACAGACACTTGATCTTAAAGGTGCAAAGATTCAAGCTATGCTTGAAGTTCCTCAAAAGAACGAAGGTCTTGGTTACTCTCTAAGAAACATTATGGTAAATCACATAGTTGCTACAACAAAGAAAAACGCAATGAACGCAGCTGCACTTGCTTCAATTCTTGAGCAAACTGCAATGTTTGAAATGGGAGATGCAGTAGGGCCATTTGAGAGATTACATCTCTTAGGACTTGCATACCAAGGAATGAATGCAAACAATGTTACTTACGAATTAGTTAAAGCAAATGGAAAGAAAGGTACAATAGGATCTGTTATAGAGTCATTAGTTGGAAAGGCAATTGAAGATAAAGTTATTGCAGTAGATAAAACCTTACCCTCAGGTTACAAGGTATACAAGGCAAAAGATATCCCATTGTGGAATGCATATGCTGCATCTGGAATGCTTGCAGCAGTCATGGTAAACTGTGGTGCAATGAGAGCAGGACAAGGACTACCTTCAACAATCTTATACTTCAACGATTTAGTTGAACACGAAACAGGTCTACCTGGAGTTGACTTTGGAAGGGCCCAGGGAACAACAGTCGGTATGTCTTTCTTCTCACACTCAATTTATGGTGGAGGAGGACCCGGTATATTTAACGGAAATCACATCGTTACAAGACACTCAAAAGGTTTTGTTATCCCATGTATCGCTGCCGCAATGGCATTAGATGCAGGAACACAGATGTTTTCACCTGAAGCCACATCTGGATTAATTAAGGAGGTATTCTCCACAGTCCCTGAGTTTGCAGAACCAATGAAGTATGTAAACCAAGCTGCTGTTAAAGCAAAGGGAGGTATTTAGGAGGAGTAATATTGAAAATTAGGCCTGAAATACAGATATTTCCTTTCAAATTGATATCAAAAGAAACGGCAGATAGAATCACCGACGAACTTACTAGATTTGACTTTGTTACTAATGTTTCGGTACATGGCCCACCAATAAACTCAAAGGAAAATGAGAATTATATGGTAGGATGGATATGGATTGAAGTTGAAGATAACAATGAAGATATTCAGAAAATTATTAAAGACGTGTGTGATGAATACTTGCCTTTTGGCTACAACATTGAAATAGGTAGATTTACAAAATATAAAAAAGGAGTATCTGACTATATTAAAGGTCTAAATTAGGAGGAATAAATATGACATATAAAGCACAATTTTTCCCTGGAAAATCAGATCCATCAAAAAATAGAAGAAAATACATGGATCCTTCATACAAACTCCAAAAGATTAGATCAGTATCTGATGAAGATATTGTTAGAGTTCTTGGTCACAGAGAGCCTGGAGAAGATTACAAGAGTGTTCACCCACCATTAGAAGAGATGGGAGAACCAGAATGTCCCATAAGAGAACTCGTAGAGCCAACACCAGGTGCAAAAGCAGGAGATAGAATTAGGTACGTTCAGTTTACCGATTCAGTTTACTTTGCCCCAATATCCCCCTACCAGAGGTCCTGGATGTATTCTTACAGATACAGAGGAATGGACAGCGGAACACTCTCTGGAAGACACGTAGTGGAAGCAAGAGAAAGAGATGTTGAAGCAATTGCAAAGGAGATCATTGAATCTGAAACATTTGACGCTGCAAGAACAGGAATTAGAGGAAGAACTGTTCACGGACATGCTCTTAGGCTTGATGAGAACGGTATAATGTTTGACGCAATGCAGAGATATGTTTTCAATAAGAGCACTGGAGAAGTGCAGTATGTGAAAAACATGGTAGGAGAACCAATTCCGGCCCCTATATCAGTTGGTAAACCATTGCCTGAAGACGAGCTTAAGAAGAGAACTACCATATTCCGAGCAGATGGTGTCACAATAAGAGATGATGCAGAAGTTCTTCAGATGGTACAGAATGTCCATTGGGAAAGATCCTTTGGTGGATTCGAACCATATAGGGAGGCTAAGTTTTAAGGAGGGGATATGAATGGTATATAAAGATGATAAACACAACTTTATGCAAGCAATGAAAAAGAAGTTTGAGGAAGCGCCTGACAAAAGACAGACAAAATTCTATGTTTACGGCGGATACAAACAAAACAAGAGAAAAGTAGAATTTCATGATGCAGGTCAACAAATTGCAAAGGAGAGAGGAATACCTGGATATAATCCATCAGTAGGTATGCCTCAAGGTCAGAGAGTATTAATGCCCTACCAACTTTCACACACAGACATTATAGCTAACATGGATGACCTTCACTTTGTAAACAATGCCGCCATGCAACAAGCTTGGGACGATATGAGAAGGACCATCTTAGTGGGGCTTGATTCTCCGCACAATATTCTTGAGAAGAGACTTGGAAAAGAAGTTACACCTGAAACAATTAATCACTACCTTGAGGTAGTTAATCACTCAATGCCAGGTGCAGCGGTTATTCAAGAACACATGGTTGAAACTGACCCAAGATTGGTAAAAGACTCTTACGTTAAGGTATACTCTGGAAACGATGAGTTAATTGATGAAATTGACTCAAGATTTGTTATTGACATAAATAAAGAATTCCCTGCAGACCAAGCAGCCCAACTTAAGAAGGCTATTGGAAAATCAATGTGGCAGGTAGTCAGGATTCCAACAGTCGTTGGAAGAGTCTGTGACGGAGGAACTGTTTCTAGATGGAGTGCAATGCAGATAGGTATGGCCTTCATTGGTGCATACAATCTATGTGCAGGAGAAGCCGCAACTGCAGATTTTGCATATGCTGCAAAACACGGTTCAGTTATACAGATGTCTGACATGATGCCAGCAAGAAGAGCAAGAGGTCCAAACGAGCCAGGAGGGCTTATGTATGGAGTTGTAAGTGACTGTGCACAGTCTATGGCTAAGTATCCAGATGACCCAGCAAGACACTCTCTTGAATCAATTGCACTTGCCGCATTAATTTATGACCAAATATATCTTGGATCTTACATGTCTGGTGGTGTCGGATTTACACAGTATGCCACAGCTGCATACACCGATAACATTCTCGAAGACTTTGTATACTGGGGAATGGAACACGTAAAAGACAAATATGGAAGCCTTGCTAAACAGAAACCAAGTGTAAAACTCATAAATGACATCGGAACAGATGTTGCTATGTACTGCTTAGAGCAGTATGAACTTTATCCAGCAGTTATGGAAACACACTTTGGTGGATCTCAGAGAGCAACATGTATCTCTGCAGCAGCCGGTACAAGTGTATCTATGGCAACTGGTAATGCTCAAGCTGGTCTTTCAGCATGGTACCTTGCATGTAACGTACACAAAGAGCAGATGGGAAGATTTGGATTCTATGGATACGATCTTCAGGATCAGATTGGTGCAGCAAACACATTCTCATACAGATCTGATGAAGGTTTACCATTTGAGCTTAGGGGAGGTAACTACCCAAGCTATGCAATGAATGTAGGTCATCAGAGTGCATACACTGGTATTGTTGCAGCAGCACACTCTGCAAGAGGAGATGCATGGGCACTTTCTCCACACGTTAAGGTCGCATTTGCTGACAGGTCACTACCTTTCGACTTTGCAAACATTACAAAGGAGTTCGGAAGGGGTGCAATGAGAGAGTTCGTCCCTGCCGGAGAAAGAGACCTCATTATACCATAAATTATAAATTTATTTTTTTTCTTTTCTTATTTTTAATTACATTTACATAAGCATTCTTCAAAATTTTTATAAATCTAATTTAGATGTAAATACATGGAAACTCCTTCTAAAAACAAACGTAATTTGTACGCATTTTCACTAGCATCTTTTCTGAATGACTTAGGTTCAAATATGATCTATCCAATCTGGCCGTTATTTGTTACGATTTTTTTTGGTGCAGATGTAATTGTTCTGGGAATTATAGATGGAATAGGTGACGCGATAGTTTCTATTTCAAGCGCATTTTCAGGTTATTTATCTGACAAATTTAGAAGAAGAAAAATATTTATCTCAACAGGATATTTATCAGCAGTAATTTCTAGATGCGGCTATGCTATTTCTCCAACTTGGATATTTCTTATTCCATTTAAAGCAATAGATCGAGCGGGTAAAATAAGGAGCGCTCCAAGGGATGCCATGGTAGCTGAACTATCTACAAAAGAGAACAGAGGAGCTGATTTTGGATTTCTTAGAGCAATGGATAACTTTGGCGCAATTTTGGGTATTGTACTATCTATAATTTTATTAAAATATTTTGGATTTAGAAGCCTCATTTTGCTTGCTTCAATTCCTTCCTTTTTTTCTGTGATTATAATACATTATTTTATTAGAGAAAAAGAATTCAAAGCTCAAAATAGGAATTTTTCTTTCAAACTATTTGATAATAATTTTAAATTATTCATTTTTGTCAATGGATTGTTTGCATTGGGATCATTTAGTTATTCATTTTTTCTTTTGTATGCAAAAAACATTGGATTTTCAATATTTAATGTTTCAATTTTTTATCTATTTTTTACTTTATCTAGTACTATTTTTTCCTATCCCTTAGGTAGGTTAACTGATCTCATTGGAAGGAAAAAAGTTTTGATGATTTCATTCTTGTCCCACGCAGTTGTTTGCATTTGTCTTATTTTTGCAAGAAATCTTATAGAAATAATTCTGGTATTTTGTATACTTGGTTTTTACAAAACTTCCATAGACATATCACAAAAGACTATGGCATCAGAAATATGTCCTTTTGATTTTAAAGCAACTTTCATGGGCTCTTATCAATTAATTATTGGATTAATGGCATTTCCTGCATCTTTTACTGCCGGATTATTATGGAAAATATTTGGAATGAATTGCCCTCTTTATTTTTCTATATTACTTTCTTTAACTTCTTTTCTTTTAATTAATTTGGTAAAAGAGCAGAACATGTGCCAATCGGATAATTTTATAAACCGCATTTAGTCCTTCTCTTAGGTGAATATGTCATGGAATTTTGCCCAAAATGCGGCACTCTTTTGCGCATAAATAAAAAGGAAGGTAAATCCCTATATTCTTGTAGATGTGGATATGAGAGAGATATTGATGAAAATAGTAGATTTGAACATTTTGAAAAAAATAATTCTGGAGATGAAGTTGTTATCATTGAAGATTCTAATATTATAATGCCAAAAGTCAAGGAAGAATGCAAAAAATGTCATAATAGAGAGGCTTATTGGTGGATGCTCCAGACAAGAAGCGGAGATGAGCCCGCCACAAAATTTTACAGATGCACAAAGTGTAGTTATACTTGGAGAGAATACGATTAAAAAATAATATAGAGGCTTAATAAGAACCTCTATTAATATTATTCGAAAATAAGGATTTACTCTTCAACAGTTTTCTTCTTCGGAGCAGCTTTCTTAGTAGTTGTTTTCTTTTCTTTTGCTGGTTTTACTTCACTCGCTTTCTTAGTAGTTGTTTTCTTTTCTTTTGCTGGTTTTACTTCAGCCTTTACTTCTTCCTTAGCTTCTTCTTTTTTTGTCACCACTTTTTTTGCAGATGATTTCTCTTCTGTTTTTTTAGGCTTTTCTTTCTGTTTTACTTCTTCAGTTTGTTTTTGAGCATCTATTTTTCTCTGATTTTTAGCTTCTATATTTTTTGTAAGTAATTCCTTTAGAAGAGCTACATTGCTCTCACGAACTGTGCCTCTCCTAAAATCTAAAATTACGCCAAGAGAATTTGCACGATTAACGGGAATCTTTGCTTCTCTTAATTCTCCTAAAGAGAATCCTCTGCCCTTTCTTTCTTTTGTAATATTTTTACTCTGTGTCATTACTTTTGAATTCACAAAATCACCTTTACAGAATTATTAAGAAATATCTTAAAAGAGTTTCTGTGAAACAAAATGGAAAGGCTTAAATATGCAATTTATATTGAGGAATTTGCATTATTATGCCCGAGTGGTGTAGCCCGGCCCATCATCCAAGACTGTCACTCTTGTGACTCGGGTTCAAATCCCGACTCGGGCGCCATAATAATCCCGATCAATATAATTTGGCATCAGCCACTGATATGAAAATAAGGTGATAAAATTCTTGTATGCGTCTTCAGGAAGTCACCGAAAAGCTTAAATAGCACCCCATTTTCAATTCCAAAAACTGAAATCTGCGCCCTGAAGAGGCTTTTTGTAAAAAGAACTCCTTTTACACGGGCTCGTAGCTCAGTCTGGTTAGAGCACCGGCCTTTTAAGCCGGGAGTCGGGGGTTCGAATCCCCTCGAGCCCGTCATATCCAAGGAGAGGTAATAATGACGAAAAAAAAGATTAATATATTAGATAATGAATTTGTTCCCGAACACACTATTCTTACTGAAGAAGAATCTAACGAGATTCTACAAAAATTTAATGTTACTTTTGACAGGCTTCCACTAATACTGGAAACAGATCCAGTTGTAAAAATTATCGGTGCTAAGTCTGGAGATATAATTAAAATTGTAAGGTCTGATTCTCCCGCCGGAAAAAGCGTTTTTTATAGATATGTCATAGGTGAGGACACTAAGCAAGGATTGGAAGAAGATTCAGTTGATGAAATAATTGATGAAGAGCCTGGAGAGGAATAGAGGTGATATTAGTTGGATAGTTGGGTAGTTATTGAATCATTTTTTAATGAAAAGGGTTTTGTAAGACAACATCTTGATTCTTTTAACGATTTTGTTGGAAAAAGACTTCAAGAAGTAATTGATGAACAGGCTAAGATTGAAACTGACATTGAAGGTTTTTATGTTAAATTTGGTAAGATAAGGGCTGGTGAGCCTGTATACAAGGAAGCTGATGGTTCAAAGCGAGATTTTTACCCACAAGAAGCAAGGCTCAGAAGTTTGTCTTACATAGTTCCACTTTATCTTGAATTCATACCTGTAAAAGATGAAAAAGAAAAAGAGCCTGTTGAAGTAGAGATAGGAAAACTCCCCATTATGTTGAAATCACAAGCCTGTAGTCTTCATGATTTGGGGAGAGAAGAGTTAATAGCTAAAGGGGAAGATCCAAGGGATCCAGGCGGATACTTCATAATTAACGGTGCAGAACGAGTTGTAGTGGCTATAGAAGATCTGGCACCAAACAGAATATTAGTTGAAATTGACGAAAGACTTCAAGTTGCTATTGCTAAAGTTTTCTCAACTAGAAGTGGATTTAGAGCATTAGTTACAATCGAGAGAAAAAAAGATGGGCTTCTTAGAGTTTCATTCCCTTCCCTGCCCGGGAAAATGCCATTTGTTACATTAATGAAGTCATTAGGACTTGAAAAAGATATTGATATAGTAAACTCCGTATCTTCTGAAAAAGATATCCAGAAAGAACTATTGGATAACTTAGAAGAATCTATGGATATAACGGACAAGGAACTTGCATTGGACTACCTTGGTAAGAGACTTGCAATGGGTCAGCAGAAAGAATACCGATTAAAGAGGGCGGAGATGGCACTTGATAAATACCTTTTACCTCACATAGGTACAGAAGAGGCAGACAGATTAAGAAAAGCATACTACCTTGGTATAATGGCTAATAGGGTCATTGAACTTTCCCTCGGTAAGAGGGAAGCAGATGACAAAGATCACTATGCAAATAAGAGATTAAAATTAGCTGGGGATCTTTTAGAAAATTTATTCAGATTATCATTTGTTCAACTTACAAGAGATATTAAATATCAGCTTGAAAGAACATATGCAAGAGGAAGATTTGAAGATGAAAATGAGGGTGACTTTGTTAAGAAATCAGTTAGAGCTGATGTTTTGACAGAAAGAATAAGGTATGCAATGGCAACTGGAACATGGCCAGGCGGCAGAATGGGAATAAGTCAGCTTATGGACGATACAAACTTTATGTCAAGATTCTCCCATTTAAGACGTGTTCTTTCTCCTCTTTCCAGAACACAACCTCACTTTGAAGCTAGAGATCTTCATCCAACACATTGGGGGAGGATATGCCCAAGTGAAACTCCAGAAGGCCCAAATTGTGGCCTTGTAAAAAACATGGCTTTGATGTCTTACATATCAATAGGATCAAATGAACTTGATCTCCAGAATTATTTAATTTCTTATGGATTGGAGCAAATAACGGATGTAGCAGGACTAAAAGTTATGACTTACGTCTACCTAAATGGTAACTTAATTGGGTTTGTAAGAGATGGAAAATCTTTTACTGAGATCGTAAGGAAGGATCGAAGAAAAGGAAATATTGACAATGAAGCAAACATTGTTTATTACGAAACGACAAATGAGATCCACATAAACTGTGATCCGGGAAGAGTTAGAAGGCCCCTTATAGTTGTTGAGGAAGGAAAATCTCTTTTAACTGAAGATCATGTAAAAGCTATTGAAAGAAGATCTAAATCTTGGTCTGATTTAATTTCTGATGGAATTATTGAATATTTAGATGCAGAAGAAGAAGAAAACACCTTTATTGCACTTTCAAAGGAAGATTTAGCTTTGGAACACACACATCTTGAAATTTATTCTCCTTCAATATTGGGGGTATGTGCCTCAATTGTTCCGTTTGCAGAGCATAACGCAGCACCAAGAAACTCCTATGGAGCTGGAATGGGTAAACAGAGCCTTGGATTTTCACAGTCCAACTTTAAACTTAAAGTTGAAACAAGAGGTCATTTGATGTATTACCCTCAGATGCCTATTGTCAAAACAAAAGTTATGGATGCAGTTGGCTTTAACAACAGGCCTGCAGGGCAAAACTTCGTAGTTGCTGTTCTTTCCTATTTAGGATACAACATTGAAGATGCACTTATTATTAATAAGAGTTCAGTAGACAGAGGTCTTGGAAGAACTACCTTCTTTAGAACTTATGATTCAGATGAAAGGAGATATCCTGGCGGTCAGCAAGATAAGTTTGAAGTTCCGGATGAATCTGTAAGCGGGTACAGAGGCCCTGATGCATATGAAAATCTTGACATTGATGGATTCATTAGGCCTGAATCTGAAGTAAAAGGCGGAGATGTTTTAATTGGGAGAACGAGCCCACCAAGATTTTTAGAGGAACTTGATGAGTTTGGTACAGCAATCGAAGGCAGGAGAGAAACTTCAATTGGAGTGAGGCCGTCCGAAAAAGGAATTATTGATTTAGTATTATTGAGTGAAACAGAAGATGGAAACAAACTAGTTAAGATAAAAGCCAGAGATGAAAGAATACCTGAGCTTGGTGACAAATTTTCATCAAGACACGGCCAGAAAGGAGTGTTAGGATTCTTATGTCCACAGAAAGATATGCCTTTCAATGAGTATGGTATAACTCCAGATCTTATCATTAATCCGCATGCCATACCATCAAGAAAAACAGTTGGCCAACTATTGGAAATGATTGGAGGTAAAGCTGGATCATTGAAAGCAAAGACAGTGGACGCAACTTTATTTTCTGGAGAAAAAGAAACTGACATAAGACAGATACTTCAAGATTTCGGATTTAAAAACACAGGTAGGGAAAGACTATACAATGGACTTACTGGGGAAGTAATCGAGGCCGACATATTTGTGGGAGTATGTTACTACCAGAAGTTGCACCATATGGTTGCAGATAAAATCCATGCAAGATCTCGTGGCCCAAGGCAAATGCTTACAAGACAGCCAACTGAAGGTAAGGCTAGAGAAGGAGGCCTTAGATTTGGTGAGATGGAAAGAGATTGTTTAGTGGGGCACGGAACAAGCTTATTATTAAAAGAAAGATTATTAGACGCTTCAGATAAAGCCGACATTCTTGTCTGTGGAAAATGTGGTTCTTTAGCAGTATATGATAAGCTTAGAAACAGAGAATATTGCCCCATTTGTGAAGAAGAGTCAGATATTTACCCAGTTGAAATGTCTTACGCTTTTAAGCTCTTACTTGAAGAGTTAAAATCTATGTGTTTAGATCCAAAATTAAAACTTAGGGATAGGGCGTGATCGTCATGTTTAAAGTACCAAAAGTTATTGACAAAATTCAATTTGGAATATTATCCCCCGAGGATATAAGAAAAATGTCAGTTTTGAGAGTAATTACAGCTGATACTTATGACGATGACGGATACCCGATTGAAAAAGGTTTGATGGATCAGAGGCTTGGCGTTATAGACCCTGGATTAAAATGTAAGACTTGTGGTCAGAAATTTGGTGATTGTCCTGGGCATTTTGGGCATATTGAACTTGCAAGACCTGTTATTCACGTTGGACATGCCAAAGATGTGTACAAAATCCTAAAATCAGTATGTAGAGACTGTGGTAAATTAAAACTTGATGCATCACAAAGAGAGATATTCCAAGGACAACTATTGAGTGCAACTGATAGATTAAAAAACAGGGAAATAATAGTAAAAGAGGCTATGGACAAAGCCGCGAAGAATGTGTGTCCATGGTGTGGTAGTGATAAGAGGTCAATAAAATTTGAAAAACCATATACTTTTTATGAAGAATGGGGCGAGGAGAGAAACAAATTAACTCCAATAGATGTTAGAGAGCGCTTAGAGAAAATACCTGTGGAAGAATACGAATTAATTGGAGTTAACAAAGAAGTTTCAAAACCTGAATGGATGGTCTTAACAGTATTGCCAGTTCCACCAGTTACAGTAAGACCTTCAATTACTCTTGAATCAAGTGTAAGAAGTGAAGATGATTTAACTCATAAACTGGTAGATATAATAAGGATCAATCAGAGACTAAGAGAAAACATTGATGCAGGAGCACCGCAACTTATCGTAGAAGATTTATGGGAACTTTTACAGTATCATGTAACAACTTATTTTAATAATAGCACTTCAGGAGTTCCTCCAGCAAGGCACAGATCAGGCAGAATATTAAAAACTATTTCTCAGAGATTATCTGGAAAAGAAGGAAGATTTAGATCTAATTTATCGGGAAAGAGGGTCGACTTTTCTGCAAGAACAGTCGTTTCTCCTGATCCCTATATTAGTATTAATGAAGTTGGAGTGCCCGATTTTGTAGCTTCAGAATTAACTGTTCCTGAAAGAGTAACAGCATACAATTTGGAAGAAATGAAAAAGATTGTTAGAAATGGGCCAAATAAACATCCGGGTGCAAACTACGTAATAAGAAATGACGGAAAAAGAAAAAAAATTACTGATATTACAAAAGACGATGTCGCTGAAGAGCTTGATATTGGATTTATAGTCGAAAGACAGCTTAGAGACGGAGATATTGTATTATTTAACAGACAACCTTCACTTCACAGACTTTCAATAATGGCACATGAAGTGAAAGTTATGCCATACAAAACTTTTAGACTTAATCTATGTGTATGCCCCCCATATAATGCTGATTTTGATGGAGATGAAATGAATTTACACCTTCCTCAAACAGAAGAGGCGAGAAGTGAAGCCGGCATAATAATGAAAGTTCAAGAGAATATTATTTCACCAAGATATGGGGAGCCTGTAATTGGGGGAATGCAAGATTATATTTCAGGCGCTTATCTTATGACTAGAGAGGGCGCAGAATTTTCTGCTGAAGAAGTAGAAGAATGTTTTTATGAATCAGATGTATTATCTACAAAAGTTGGTGTAGAAGCATTCCAAGAAAGGTCAAAAATTTGGACAGGCAAAAACATGTTTGAAGTCTTACTCCCTAAAGATTTGAGCGTTGAATTTAGATCAAAAACTTGTAAAAAATGTGAAAAATGTGAATTTGCTAACTGTAAATATGACAATTATGTCGTGATTAAAGAAGGAAAACTCCTAAAAGGAGTAATCGATGGAGCAGCATTCAAGGCCAGATCAAGCTGCAAACTATTAGATAAGATTGTAAAAGGCTATGGGGCTGACGAGGGAAGAGAGTTCTTAGATTCTGTTACAAAGCTTATAATTTCTGTTATAATGAAAGTAGGCCTTACAACAGGAATTGATGATGTCGATATACCTGAAGAAGGACTTGAGAGAATAGATGAAATATTAGAAAATGCCCACAATAAAGTTATGGAGAATATTGAAGCTTACAAAGGGGGGGAGCTAGAAAAACAGCCAGGTCAGACTTTGGAAGATACTTTGGAAAACAGGATTATGGCTGAACTTGCAAAAGCAAGAGACAATGCAGGTGGAGTAGCAGAACAGTATCTTGGAATGAAAAGGCATGCTGTGATAATGGCAAAAACAGGTGCTAAGGGAAACATGTTAGATTTGACTCAGATGGCTGCATGTTTAGGACAAATGACTGTAAGAGGAAAGAGATTACACAGAGGGTACCAAGATAGGAGTTTACCACATTTCAAGCGTGGTGATCGTTCTGCAAAGGCAAGAGGATTTGTTAGTTCAAGTTATAGGGAGGGACTTTCACCAACAGAGTTCTTCTTCCATTCCATGGGAGGAAGAGAAGGACTTGTCGATACTGCAGTTAGAACTGCCCAATCTGGCTATATGCAGAGGAGATTAATCAACGCATTACAAGACTTAAAAGTTGAAAAGGACAGAAGTGTTAGAGATAACAGCAATAATATTATCCAATTTGAATACGGTGAAGATGGAGTAGACTTATCAAGAAGTGCATATGGAGAAGCTGTTGATATAGATTGGATAGTTCATAAAACATTGGCATTGAGGAAGTCATGAGGTGATATAATGTCAGATTTATCTTATATTGATTCGCAACTTGAGAAGCATGGTAAAAAATTAACTAAACGTATTTTAGATCAACTCAAAGAAAAACTTTACATAGCAAATGAAAAACATAATCTGTCAAATAAAGAGGTAGTTGCTATCATTGAAGAATGCATCAAAGCTTATGAAGTATCCCTTGTTGACCCTGGCGAAGCAGTTGGAACTATTGCAGCTCAAAGTCTTGGGGAACCGGGAACTCAGATGACATTGAACACTTTCCACTATGCTGGCGTAGCAGATATTAATGTCACGTTAGGCCTACCTAGAATCATTGAAATTGTAGATGCGAGAAAAGACCCTAACACACCAGTCATGAGAATTTACCTTGATGAAGACTTACGAGAAAATAGGGATAAAGCTGAAGAAATAGTTAAGGAAATTGAAGGAACAACAATTGACAGTATTTCAAGAAGCTCCAAGATCGATGTTATTAACATGTCAATCGTAATTGAACTTGATACCTACAAAATGGAAAAACAAGGACTTACAATTGAGGATATTAAAGAAAAACTTTATAAATTGAAAAAAGTTGAGAGCATCGAAGACGAGGATAATTTTTTAACTTTGAAGGCCGGTGACGTTTCTCTTATGGAACTTAGGAAATTTTTTAATCGAGTGAAAAGTCATCAGCTTAAAGGAATTAAAAATATAAAAAGAGCTTTAATAAAAAAGGAAGCAGATGAATACGTAATATATACAGAGGGCTCAAATCTCGGGGAAGCATTTAAAATTCCCGGAGTGGATATATCCAAATCAATATCAAATGACATAAATGAAGTGCAGAGGGTGCTCGGGATTGAAGCTGCTAGAAAGGCCATTGTTGTTGAAATAAGAAAAACTCTTGAAGAACAGGGTCTTGAAGTTGATGTTAGGCATATAATGTTACTTGCTGATTTAATGACCATGGAGGGGGAGATAAAGCAGATAGGAAGGCATGGGATAAGTGGAGAGAAGTCAAGTATTCTTGCCAGAGCATCCTTTGAAGTTACTACTAATCACCTTATGAAAGCTGCGAAATTTGGAGAAATAGATTCTTTGTCAGGAGTAACAGAGAATGTTATTATAGGGCAACCGATACCTATGGGTACTGGAAATGTTAAACTTATAATGAAAAAGTAGGAGGTTATTCAATGGACATAAATAGAGAAATTAAAAGAACAGTAGACACCGGAAAGGTAATACTTGGAACCAATAAATCCATTAATTCTCTTAAGACGGGTAACGCTAAGATGATTATCTATGCTCAGAACTGTCCTAAAAGTATAAAAGAAGATATTTTATACTACTCAAAGATATCAAACATACCCCTTTTAGAGTTTGGTGGTACGTCATTGGAGCTTGGTACAGTTTGCGGTAAACCATTTCTTGTTTCGGTAATGGTAGTCATGTCTCCCGGAGAGTCAAATATACTTTCTGGAGGTAAGGTTTATGGGAATTAAAATTTCAACTGATGAGATTAAATATATTGGGCTTTTTGAGAGCATGACTGGTGCAACTGTTAAGGATTGTATTTTTGAAGATAATAAAACTAAAATTGTATATGTTGTCAAAGAAGGCGACATGGGCCTTGCCATTGGAAAAAATGGTACAAATGCGCAGAAAGTAAAAGAAACTCTGAATAAACCAATTGACATCATTGAATATTCAGAGGATCCTGTTAAGTTTATTAAAAATATTATTTGGCCAGTTAAAGTTAAAAGCATTCATGTTTCCGAAAGAAAAGACGGCAAGAAGATAGCCGTTCTTGATATTAATAAGAAAGATAAAGGCTTAGTAATAGGAAAAGAGGGGAAAAATATAGATCGAATCAAAAACTTATTAAAGAGACATCATAATCTTGACGATATAATGATCATGTAGAGGTCGTAAATATGAGCAAACCACATGGTAGAAATGCTGCGAGAAAGATTGAAGGCATGAGAAAAAAATTTAGATGGAAAGATAAGGTTTACAAAATTCGAGAGCTTGATCTTAAGGTCAAATCTGATCCATTAGAAGGTAGCCCACAAGCTAGAGGTATTGTACTTGAAAAGGTACCAATTGAGGCAAAACAACCTAATTCAGCCCTTAGAAAATGTATTAGAGTTCAGCTTATTAAAAATGGTAGGCAGATAACTGCATTTTGTCCTGGGGATGGAGCCATTAATTTCATTGATGAACATGATGAAGTTGTAATCGAGGGTATTGGTGGCAGGCAAGGTGGGTCAATGGGTGATATTCCTGGGGTCAGATTTAAAGTAATTAAAGTTAATAGAGTTTCACTTAATGAAATGGTTAAAGGAAGGAAAGAGAAACCGGTAAGGTAGATTTTATGGATATCAAAGAAAGATTTTATGTTCCTGATAATCTTAAAGTATTTGGTAAATGGGATACTGATATTGCTGTTGAAGATTTGGGAATAAAGAGCTATGTTAATCTTACCCCCGTTATTGTTCTTCATACTGCGGGAAGACATCAAAAGAGAAGATTTTGGAAAAACAAGACCAATATTGTTGAAAGATTAGGAAATAAAATGATGAGATCCGGATCAGCAGGAAGAAAAACTAGTGGGAGATTTTTGAGAAGGCATGGTGGATACACAGGTAAGAAACAAGCTACATATAGAACATTAAAATATGCTTTTGATGATATTAATAAAAAGACTAAACAAAATCCATTAGAAGTATTGGTCAAAGCAATAGAATATGCGGGGCCAAGAGAAGAAGTTACAACACTTTCTTATGGAGGAATTAAATATCATCTTTCAGTAGATACAGGGTCTCAGAGAAGACTTGATATGGCACTTAAAAATATTGCACTTGGTGCAAGTATCAAAACTTTTAAAACGAAGAAAAAGTTCTATGAATCTTTGGCTGAAGAAATAATTCTTGCCTCCAAGGGAGACATGGCAAGCTTTTCTGTTAATAAGAAAGAAGAAATAGAGAGGATTGCAAAATCAGCCAGATAAGTAAGTTATGGTGATTCATTATGGGCAGAAAAGAAGAGATGGCAAAAAGAGTTAAGGAGTTAATGAACGATCCAGTACATATTAGGAATACGGGAATAGCTGCACACATTGATCACGGTAAAACTACATTGAGTGATAATCTTCTTTCTGGCGCAGGGCTTATGTCAGAAGACCTTGCTGGAAAACAGCTTGTCTTGGACTTTGATGAGCAAGAGCAAGAAAGAGGCATTACAATTAATGCAGCTAACGTTTCAATGGTACATAACTATAAAGGACAAGATTATTTGGTTAACTTAATTGATACCCCCGGGCACGTTGACTTTGGAGGAGACGTTACTAGGGCGATGAGAGCTATTGATGGGTGTATTATAGTAATCTGTGCGGTAGAAGGAAAGATGCCACAAACAGAGACTGTAGTTAGGCAAGCTCTGAAAGAAAAAGTAAAACCAACACTTTTTATAAATAAAGTTGACAGATTAATAAGAGAACTTCAACTTTCACCTGAAGAGTTGCAGAATAGATTTGTCAAGATTATCAATGAAATAAATAAGTTAATTAAGAGTGCAGCACCACCTGAATTCAAAGATAGTTGGCAGGTAAGTGTTACTGAGGGCAGTGTATCATTTGGTTCGGCTTACTATAACTGGGCTATAAATGTTCCTTACATGAAAAAGACGGGTATAACATTTAAAGAAATCATAGAGCACTGTCTAAACGACACACAAAAAGAGCTTTCTAAAAAATCACCTTTACATGAAATTCTTCTTGACATGATGGTTACACATCTTCCAAATCCATTAGTATCTCAAAAATATAGAATTCCACAGATATGGAAGGGCGATCTCGAGAGTAATGTTGGAAAGGATATGCTAGCATGTAATCCAAAGGGTAATCTTGGAATGGTAGTTACGAAGATAGTTCAGGACCCTCATGCAGGAGAAATCTGTGTAGGTAGAATATTTTCAGGAATAATAAAAACTGGCCAGGAAGTATGGATTGTAGCTACAAAGACAAAAAGAAGAGTTCAGCAAGTTGGAGTTTTCATGGGAGCTGACAGAGAAAACTTGGAAGTAGTTCCATGTGGTAACATTGTTGCTGTTACAGGATTGAAAGAAGCTATAGCCGGTGAAACTATATGCACCGGTGAAGAACCAATTATTCCATTTGAGGCAATAAAACATTATTCTGAACCAGTAGTTACAGTTGCAGTAGAACCAAAAAACACTAAGGATTTAGCAAAACTAGTTGAAGTTTTGAGACAAGTTTCGAAGGAAGATCCAACTTTAGTTGCAAAGATTAACGAAGATAGTGGAGAGTACTTATTATCTGGTATGGGAGAACTCCACTTAGAAGTAATCGGTCATAGAATTACCCATGATAGGGGAATCGATATCAAATTATCCCAGCCAATAGTTATTTACAGAGAATCAATTGATGGTAAATCTGAAGCTATCGAAGGTAAATCTCCAAACAAACACAACAAATTTTACATGCAAGTTGAACCACTTGAAGATAATATTTACAATGCCGTAAAAGAAGGGATAATCCCAGAAGGCAGAATTAAAGGTAAGGATTTAGGCCCACAACTTAGAGAACTTGGAATGAGCACCGAAGAAGTAAAGGGTATTTCAGATGTTTACAATGGAAACATATTTTTTAATATGACAAAAGGAATTGTTTACATTAATGAAGTAATAGAACTTGTCATACAGTCGATTCATGAAGTTATAGACGGGGGCCCGTATTCAAGAGAACCTGTAATGAAACTTAAGATAAGTCTCGTAGATTGTAAACTTCACGAAGATTCAATTCACAGAGGTCCTGCTCAAGTAATACCTGCAGTGAGAGAAGGTTTATTTGCTGCAATGCTTTATGCAAGACCTGTGATTTATGAACCTATGCAAAAGGTAACTATTGCATGCCCTCAAGACTATATGGGTGCGGTAACAAGAGAAATGCAGTCTAGAAGAGGACAGATACTTGATATTTCGCAGGAAGGAGATTCTACAACAGTAGTATCAATTGCACCAGTTTCCCAAATGTTTGGATTCGCTGGTGACATTAGAAGTGCGACTGAAGGAAGAGCAATTTGGTCAACTGAATATGCGGGATATCAAAAACTACCAACAGAGCTTCAGACACAGACAGTTGAGTCAATAAGAAAGAGAAAAGGACTCAAACCGCAACCTCCAAAACCTGAAGATTACCTTAGTATGTAAAATGGAAAAAGCTTAAAAATGAATATAATTTAGAGGATTATACCAGATATAATAAAAATAGACTAAAAAAAGGAGGATATATTATGGCAACTCAAAAACCACACTTAAATGTAGCCTTTATCGGCCATGTCGACCATGGTAAATCAACATCCGTAGGTCAATTACTAGTTATGCACGGTGATATAAGATCAGATCTCGTAAAGAAGTTCGAGGTAATGGGAGAAAAAGGTAAGACGTTTAAGTTTGCTTGGGTAATGGATAATTTAAAGGAAGAGAGAGAAAGAGGAGTTACAATAGACCTTTCTCATAAAAAGTTTGAAACTGACTCAAAATACATCACAATTGTGGACTGTCCAGGTCACAGAGACTTCGTTAAAAACATGATTACCGGAGCATCTCAAGCGGATGCCGCAGTTTTAGTTGTCGCAGTAAATGATGGTATCATGCCACAGACACAAGAACACGTTTTCTTATCTAGAACACTTGGTATCCAACAATTGGCGGTATTGATAAACAAAATGGATACAGTAAACTACTCTCAAGAGAAGTTTAATGCTATTAAAGCAGAAGTAGAAAAATTAATCAGAACAGTTGGATTCAAAGTTGAAGATACAAAATTTATTCCTGCTTCAGCATTCAATGGAGATAACATTGTTGCTAAATCTGACAAGACACCATGGTACACGGGACCATCACTATTAGAAGCCGTAGATTCATTCAAAGAACCAGATAAACCAACAGACAAGCCACTTAGGCTTCCAATTCAGGATGTTTACACAATTACTGGTGTAGGAACAGTTCCTGTAGGTAGGGTAGAAACTGGAATAATGAAGAAAGGAGATACAGTTGTGTTTGAGCCTGCTTCAACAGTATTTGGAAAACAAATTGCTGGGGAAGTAAAGACAATTGAAATGCACCATGAAACACTTGATCAGGCATTACCTGGGGATAATGTCGGATTTAACGTTAGAGGTGTTGGGAAGAATGACATTAAGAGGGGAGATGTTTTAGGACATCCAAACAATCCACCAACAGTAGTTACCTTAAATGACTCGTTTAAAGCGCAGATAGTCGTTTTAAGACACCCAACAGCAATCACTGCGGGATATACTCCAGTATTCCATTGTCACACAGCACAGATAGCATGTACATTTGAAAAATTGATAGCAGAACTTGATCCAAAGACCGGTAACGTAAAGACTGAAAATCCGGACTTCCTAAAGAGTGGCAGTGCTGCCATAGTCCAGATAAAGCCAACAAAGCCCATGGTAATTGAGGAAATTAAAATATTACCTCAGCTAGGTAGGTTTGCTGTAAGGGATATGGGAGCAACAGTTGCAGCTGGAATGGTTCAGTCTATCCAGAAAGCATAAAATTAAATAATATATATTTTATTTTTATTTAAACGAGGCGATATAGTTGCAAAAAGCTAGAATCAGATTGACTGCAATGGAGACCCATAAGCTTGACGAAGTTTGTTCGCAGGTTAAGAAAATAGCGGAGCGTACAGGTGTAGACATAGCTGGACCAATACCACTACCAACAAAGAAACTAAAAGTGCCAGTAAGAAAATCAACTTCTGGTGATGGTAAAGCCACTTGGGAAAGATGGGAAATGAGAATTCATAAAAGACTCATCGAAATAGACGCTGATGAAAGAACAATGAGGCAGATAATGAGGGTCAAAGTTCCAGAAAGAGTGAATATAGAAATTGAATTATTGTCTTAATCTTTATTGTATTTAAAAAATACAATACTCTTCTTTGATAGAAATTGTAATGTAATTAAGTCTTTGTGATGTAGAATCATCGATTGCTTGATTTGTGAGTTTATGCAACTATTGTAACTATAACATAATAAAACTTAAATATTGACTATAACTTTTTATTAGTGGAGGGAAAAATTGATCAGTTTAATAGCTATAGCTGCATTAGGATTCGTTGGCATAATTGGATTTATTGCCCTAGTAGCTATAGACGCAATATTTTTATGGATTGGAACTAAGATTGCAGGAATTGACAAGGCGTCTTTTGGAAGGGCAATATTAGCTGTTATCATTATGATGGTACTTAGTGTTATTCTTGGATCTGCACTTGGTCCTTTAGGATTTATCGGAATTTTACTCAGCTTTGTGATTACTTTATGGGTAGTAAAGACTTGGTATGATACTTCGTGGGGAAAGGCATTTTTGGCGCTAATAATAGCGTTTATTGCCTTTATAGTTCTCTCAATAGCGCTTCTTATAGCATTAGGGTACGGAATTTCAAACTTGGGTATTTTTTAATATTTTTTTTATCTATGGCGGAAATTAGATGATAACAAGGAACTGTACTATAGGGGACGTTGACAGAATAAGAAAATTTGTCAACGGATGTAAGCCGTTAGAATTGCATACTCCATTTACTTATTGGACACTGTTTAATTACTTTTCAAATCTATGTTTTTTGATAGAAGAAGATGAAAAAACAATAGGCTTTATTTCTGGCATTAAAAGCTCTACTGATGAAGACGTTGCTTATCTCTGGCAGATTGGGGTGTCTGAACATCATCGTGGAAAAAACTATGCCTCACTTTTAATTGATTATTTTGTTGAATCAGTAGCTCTTCTAAATTGTTCTAAAATTCATGTTTCCATTTCTCCTAAAAATATGGCGAGTTATAATACTTTTTTTAAGTATGCTAAAAGGAAATCTTATTCATTTACAGAGATCGGTGAAGTAAAGTATCATGACCAAGTATCTAATAAAGATGAATATGAAATTTTGTACCAGATTAAACTTTAATTGCCCACAAATTTTATAAACTAACTAATCAGATGGAACTTTAAGCCGAGGTCGCATAGCTAGGATTAGTGCGCCGGACTTGAGATCCGGTTTCCCCTAGGGAAGCGGGAGTTCAAATCTCCCCCTCGGCGCTTTTCGCTGCGATTTCAATTTCAAGGTTTTTCTGGCCTTGCTTTTAGGTTGCAATGTTTTTGTGTTTGGTAAACCGGCCAGAGTGTCCAGCATACCTCACTATTCACTAGTCTTCAGCGTATAAATGCTTACCTAATTGGGCGGAAGATCCAAAATAATTTTATTTGGATTAAAGTATCCGTTAATATCTCCAACTGCAATTAAAGGAAATAGCCTTTTTCTTTAACAAGATCCAAATTGTTTTCCGTTTTTAGGTTTTGTTTCCCATTTTACCATTATTAGAATAAAAAAAAATCAATCTAAAAATAATTATAAAAAATATACCAATATATTATTAAACCTATTAATTATAATATAATTTCAAATAAAATTTAATATGTATCGTGTGCAGATTACATCTCTAAATTTTATTAATATTGATATTTTCATTTTGAACTGTTTAGTTTCATTTTTATAGTAAATAGCCTGGAGGTCTTCATTTGATTATATATTATGACAATCACATGTGTTTATACTCATTTACAAAACGGAAAAATATAAATAGTTTAAAATCACATGGGTGTATATAAAATAATCCATGGAATCCCACCACTTACGATCAGATCTTCTTCTGGCGCATCTGCCAACGAGGGATACAACAAAAATTATTTATTATGAGTTAGCTTCAGCAGTAATTATTGTTAGCTATCAGATGACAATTTTAAAAGCCTATATTACTAGTAATATTCCAATAAATTTATATAAATATATACAGTATAATGCTATGTGGATTGTTGAAAAGTACAATCTTCATAAAAAGGAAGGATTGTATGCCAGGGAGTCCCTGAAAAAAACACCCCGGCATACACAAGAGACACATAATGCGTCTACTGCATAAGTTTTTAGTGTTAACTAATATAAAAAACTTTCGACGTTTTCTGTGTCTCAATCTAACGATAAAAGGAGGATTGAGAAGCCATGGGAATGAAAAAGCGGAATAAAGAAAGAATGGATGTTGGTATTTTAGATCTTTTAATGATCCATTCTGGAAAGGAACTGACCGCCTCTGAAATATCCAAATCTGTTGATCTGGGACATTGCCAAGTTGTGCAATTCTTGAAGATCTTACGAAAGCATAAAGATGAAAAAAGACCTTATACGAAATATTTTTCGATGAGGCAAATCCCCAATTCGGTGACCCATATAAACCAATGGGTTTACGCCTACGATGAAAACAATTAACTCTGCAGCTGGTGTGACTTTTGAACGGTACTGAAGCAGTTAGCGAAAGCAAGGACTATCCAGATTTTGGCCCTAAAGATAAGGCCAATCAAAACGAAATGAATTACATTGAGTTGTTGGCGGATATACCTGAAGAATTCATAGGGGAAGATCTTCAACATTATGGGCCGTTCAACAAAGGCCAGATTATTGAGATTCCTCAACAAAATGCAAAGATCTTGATTGGGGGCGGGGTTGCAAAACAATATTCTAATCCTCAGATAATGCCCACAATCGATGATCCTCCTATTTTTTGGGCTAAGTATTATCATTCTCTCGGATGGAACGTAATCCCAATAAAAGGTAAAAATTACCTAACGGGGAAACACAAAGGCGAATCGATAGAGCCTGAGAAAGAAAGCAAGATGCCTTTACTCGATACCTGGACAGAATACCAAACAAGGAAGATCACCCCACAAGAGATTGAACAATGGTGGGCCAGATGGCCAATGGCAAATATAGGAATACTAACGGGGGCAATAAATGATCTTTGGGTTCTGGATGTTGATGGTCCAGAGGGTGTTGAATCCCTTCAGGAGTTAATACGGCAAAATGGAGAACTCCCAAATACTCCGAGTGTTGCAACTGGGAAAGGATATCACTATTACTTCAAAGCAAATGGGGTGGAAATTAAAAATCGGGCCAGATTTATGAAAGGTCTTGACACGAGGGGCAACGGTGGTTATATTATTGCCCCAAGATCTTATCATTTAGAGCGGGATAGATTTTACCTGTGGAAAAGAACTCCAGAAGAAGTACCCGCCCAAATTGCGCCAGAGTGGTTATTAAATACTATAAACAAAAAATATCAAATTGATAACTCTCCCGAGGGAAAACAACTGAAAAAATTAATTTTTGAGGGTGGATTTATCCCCACTGGAAGCAGGAATCAAGACCTAACAAGACTATCTGGACTACTACATGGGCTTGGTTTTGATGAAGATCGAATAGAGAATTTTTTATTACTGGCAAATGAAACCTTGACTGGCAATCCCCTACCTCAAGAAGAGATAAGAAGAATTACCAAAAAATGGGAAAAAAGAAAATTCTCTAATGATGATCTGGGAAATGCTGAAAGACTGATATCAAGATATGGCCACCTCTTCAGATTATGTCCACAAGTAAATAAATTCTACGTGTGGGACGATAAACGTTGGTTAGAAGACGATGGACATATTATTAGGGAGATGGGAAAAGATGCAATATTAGGGATTATTCAAAACGAAACACGTGGACTAACCAATAAAGATGAGCTAGATGCGATCTATGATTGGGCCAGAAGATCAAGATCAAAAAATAAAATTGATGCCATGATTGGAGTCTTGGATACCTTTAGAGATATCAAAATAAGGCCAGATCAGTTAGACCAAGATACTGATTTATTGTGCTGCAACAATGGAATTTTAGACCTGACGACTTTTGAATTGAGGCCGCATAGGCAAGAAGATTATATAACGAAGATTATAGACGTCGATTATGATCCAGAAGCCACCCATGAAGTCTGGGATAATTACATTAAAACTGCTTTGCCAGACGAAGGGGTAAGAATATTCACTCAGAAAGTTGCTGGACTTTGTTTAACTGGAAAACTTCACGAACAGAAATTTTTTAACATATATGGGCCGCCTGATGCTGGCAAGAGTAGATTTGCAGATGCACTAACAAGCATTTTGGGAGAAGATATTTACTTGGCAACTAGTGATTTTGGCACATTTGAAAAGACTAAAACTGCAATCAAAGGCCAGGCCAGATCAGATATTATGAGGATGAAAGGAAAGAGAGCAGTTATAATTCACGAAGTTCCTGAAGATGGTCAAAAAATAAATGAACGTTTTCTGACGACTTGGACTGGAGGGGACGCAATAACCACAAGAGAGTTATTCAAAAAAGAAGAAGGATTTACACCAACTTCAACAATAATCTTTGTGGGCAATCATAAAATAAAATATTCAGGGCATGAGGACGCCATGATAAAAAGAACGGTGTTCATACCTTTTGAGAATAGAATACCTGCAGCACTACAGGACAAAGAACTATCTATGAAATTTAAAACATGGCCTGAAGTTAGGAAGGCTATATTAAACTGGATGGTCGACGGTCTGAAATTATATTATGAAGATAAAAGCGTTAACAAGGGATTAACTCTACCTGAGAAAGTTCAAGAACTTACAAACATAGCAAATCTTGAAAACGACCCAGTCAAATCTTTTATTGAAAAGTGTTGTTATGAAGGCCCGGACTATAATGTCGATGCCAGAACATTGTATGAAGAATTCAAGGAATATTGTGAAGCTGAAGGTATTGGTGTTCTGAGTCAAACTAAATTCGGGAAGATCTTGACAAAAAAAGGATATAAAAAAGATATGGGAAAGCGACCGATACTTTACTTAGGATTGGGAATATATCAAAAAAGAGGAAGCAATAACTATTTTGAGGAGGATGTTATTGTTGAAACATAACAAATATCTACACGGTTTACACGGTTTAACCTATTTTACATTAGTACTAATATTTTACTACTCGCGAGGGGTAGTAATAGAAAATGCCTCCAACCGTGTAAACTATGTAATTGGAACAACAGAGGTAATCTAAATGGTAAAAAGATATCCTTTGTATTTTAGGGTTAGTAAGGTGAAATACCCCATACATGATGTTGATTATCTAACCCTCTTGGAAAGGGAAGATCATGAAGATGAAAATATCTTATGTGGGGAACTGATAGCAAAGGGGAAGAAATACGCTCTTGAACTAATGAACACCAGAGATGAGAGTTTGAAGGATGTCCACAAAATAGCTGAGATATTGCTTGTTTCTGATAACAGTGAAGATATCATAAAAGAAGCTGTCATTCTGGCGGAGAGTGATATAACTTGGGAAAAAAATAACAAACCAGATGGGTGGCCTAAATTTGAAAATCCTCTGAGGTGTGTCAATGAGCATGATCCCGACCAGATAAAAACAACGAAAGAATACATAGCCAATTATTTCAATAACAGCGCCCGTGGGGAAAATAAACTGAAAAAAGCAGAACTGGCATAAAAGTCATATGGCAACAAAAAAACAAAATGAATCAGAAGGTATCCCGAGGGGAGATAAGGTCTTGCTGATAACTGGTCAACATTTATTTTCAGAAAAAGAACTGGATAAGATCCGTTGGCAATTTTCCTACCTTGGGGGGTATTGTGGGGCATATAAAAGCCATGGCCGGGGTGTTTGCATGGCTGCAAGGAACTGGAAAACTGGGAATTCCAATGGAAGATGTACATTTCATGGAGGATCTTCCAAACATGGCCCTATTAATAAGAGAATGATCACTATGAACAAATTAACTAAATTGGATAAAAGATCTAAGTTGAGTACTGAAATATTCAATGAAAAAGAAATGAAGCTATATGAAGATCTTCAAGAAATGATAAGATCTGAATATGAAATAACTGATCCAATAGCAATTTCACAAGTTGCAAGATTGCTAATTTATCAGAATTTCCTCCTTGATAAAATGAATCAAGGCTTCAATATCAATATAGAAGGGAGCAGCAAAGAAATCCGGGCATGGTTAGAGTCCTATGGACTTACTCCAAGATCTAAAGTAGCAATAAATCTTGATGGCGCTGATCCTGGACTCCTAGCGAGGGTAATAATAGATGTCCACGATAAGATGGAAGCCAAAAGACTGCAGGAACAAGAGGATAACACAAACTAGATTATAGGTCTATCCCCATAAGTCAATAATAAAAAAATATGAAAAATAATAACTTTATCCAACATTTTTCAAGATCATTAATTATAGGGCCAGTTTCTTTTTTTCTGTTGGCCCTAAAAATAGAATATAAAGGATGTAATAGCGTGAGCTATGAAAACAAAGAAAGGGGATACAGATCCCCACTGACACGTCAAATGGTGTTGGATCTAGAACGCCAACACAAAGAAAAAGAAGAAAGGGAGCAAAAGGAGAGAATCGTTATTGATGAGGTTATTGCCAAATATGGCTATATCCCCGAATGGGTAAAACCCCACTTCCCCTATGAGCTTCGATCAATAGGCGGTCGCCTTGAAAAGATTTCAAGCGATCTAGGAGAAGTAAAAAAAATTATGGGACATTCTGTTACTTGTTAGGGCTATATTTGGGGTATTCTGATCTTTTTATTTTTTGAAATACCCCATCCAATATAATAATTTGGAGATAAAATATGGATAATAAAAAAACTGAAACAACATTCAAAGAAATTATTGAAGGGACTGCAGATACAATAATGAGTACAATTGGCGTCAAAGACGATGTTCTGAGGGGTGAATTGTGCTGCGTTTTGCATAAGATAGCAGCGACCAAGATAATACAAGAAATGGCAGTCACTAAAAAGAAGTGATCTAGATGGGCGAGGATGAGTTGCTTCAACAGATCAAACAAGAAGTCTTGAAAGAATTGAAAGAGTGGGCCATAGGAGAAATAAGAGAAATGGTCGGAAAAAAGGCGGCGTGAATTTGTGTTTTTATCTTGTTTACCCCACCCAATTAAACAAGAAAAGGTTGTTTGAATGAGGCTCAGAACACCCAAAGTTGAATGTTTTCTAATGCCAGACCTTATTGGGGATTTCTTCTGGCTTGTAGTTCCAAACTGCCCATATTGCCACGCAAAACACAAACATCTTGGCGGTCCGAGGGGAAGCGATCCGGCAATCTGGGTAGGTAGAAAGAATGCAGTTTGTAATCTGAAGAAGCAATATGATATATTTTGGAAAAAAAAATACTATGAGGGAAAATTATGAAAGTAAATATGGTTGATAATAAGAAAGAAGTTCAAAAAGTAAAAGCGTATAGTGACGCTCAGCTAAACAGGCAATACCTCGTACTTGTGGAATGCCCGATCTGCAAAGGGACACATTCATTTTATGCAGGCCAGGTCGGAGAAAAATATGAGGATTGGTGTAAAGAAGTAGCCCCACCTTGTGATCCATCCGCAAGATTTAATGTTGAGTGGAATGGGCAATTTTATTCCGGGATGGAGTCATCTTATATAAAGAGGCAGAGGCAGAGAATTCAAAGAACAGATCCACCAGTTCAAAAGCCTCCAAAATATAAAACATTTGAGATTGAAGACTGGTCAAACAAAAAGAGAAGATAGTGATCTCGATGAAAGGCAAAAGAGGAAGAAATTCTAAATTTACCAGACAACAGATCGAGATGTGTAAAAAGCATTTACAGGATGGGAAGTCTTTGAGAAAATCAGCTTATCTTTTAGGCCCGGACTGGACACCACAGGTAGTTCTCTACTATAAGAAAAAACTATTAGCGCAATAGGAAGATATAAAAATATTCTTGCCAGATATATAAGTAGTACTGCAAGTTGCAGAAAGAAAACTTCTTTCGTCTTCTTGTAAATAGGATCTTCAGTCGTTTATTATCTCGTGAAGCCGCCCATCTATTTTTTTATATTTTCTTTTGGCCTTATCTTTTTGAATCTCAAAATAGCAAAAGCATAAAAATATTCTTGCCAGATATATGTATTAATTGGATAGTCTTTTTGCCCTCTTTTCTTTTTCAAGACCCTCCCCAGATAGTATGCATACTATATCAATAAGTGATAACTATGGCAGAACAAAACGTGAAAATTACCGTCACTGCTGAAGACAGAGCAAGTGGGCCGCTGAAGAACGTTAGCGGTGCGTTAGGTGGTTTGCAGAAAGAAAGCTCAAGAGTGAGTGGGGCTATGTCCTCTCTTGGTCGGGCTGCTGAAACCGCCGGAGGTATGATCGTTGCTAACTATGGTGTTGCGGCAGTATCCGCAGTCCAAAGATTAGCAAAGGAAATGGTAACTCTTTCAGTTGCCCAATCTAGATTCCAATCGCAGACCCAAAATCTATTCCAAAATCTTGGCCTTCAAGCATATTCAAAGGATGTTGAATCTGTTATATCAAAGCATGAGGCCATGACCTCTTTTGATGATAATGAAATAAGGCAATCCTTCAATACCTTGATTTCCTCAACAGGGGATTATAAAAAATCCCTTGAAATACTATCAATGGCCGAAGATCTTGCAGCTGCAAAGGGAATTGATTTGACCAGTGCAACAAATATGATCAATCAAGCGTTAGATGGGAGTTATACCCAGTTGAAAAGACAGGGATTAACCTTAGACGAAACTAAGCTAAAAACCTTGGATGCAGCAAACCAGTATCTCTATTTGAAACAGGTCATGGAACAAACATTTGGCGGATCTTCAGAAGCCTTGAGGCAGTCAGCAGCTGGAATATTGCAGAATTACCAGAATCAGTTCGACAACGTGAAAAAGCTTTTCGGATCTGAAATGCTGGAATCGATGGCCCCTACTTTAGACTCCATAGCAACAAAGCTATCCACACTAATGGAAACTGGGAAGATCCAACCACTTGTTACGAGCTTTGGAAATCTTTTCTCTGAAGTCTGGAACTGTGGATCCGCCCTGGGTACCCTGACAATGAAGCTCACCGGGCTAACAGATGAGGAAGAGGCCATTAATTCTATTGCCAATGCCTTTGACAGGGTGAGTGTTATGGTAAAATCTGTTAACGGTGCTTTGGAAAGGATGCAGACAATAATCGGCACATTGCACCTGGATAAGATCATAAATATGGGATTGAGAATGTCTGATCCAGGAGGCTCAGCACTTTGGGACTGGGCAGGTCAACAAGTAGAGACGGATAAAGCCTCGCAGATGACACCCTATGAAACTTATGTTAGAAATCAGGCAAACGGAGTCTCTCCTGGAGACGATGGCACAAAAACAAAAAGAGATGAGAACAAAACAATCTCAGAAGGTATAAGCGTTAGAAATACCGAGATAATGTCAGCCAGGGAATATCTAGAAACAGTGCTTAGGCAGACAGACTCAACGAGAAATCTAAACGGTACAGTTAATTCAACTACTCCCGCAATTGGTAAACTTGGCGACACAGCAGCATCGGCAATAGCAAACATCAACAGCACGATAAGCTCATTTCATGCCTCACTTGGCCAAGGTGGTGGCGGTGGTAGTGGAGGAGGCGGAGGTTGCAGGACTTTCGGATCATCTGAGAGGGTCCAAGCCGGAAATGATATAGTCTATGAAGGCCCAGAGAGGGGAGGTGCATACGTTTCCAATTCCTTCTCAAGTGGTGGCAACACCTATGAAACTGTCAGGAGCAGTGCGGGAGGCGGACTGATAGGCTATGTCAACTCTGCAACTGGGGAGATCACCAAGAGCGTAAATGACGCCCTGATCACAAGCAAAGGGGATGTCATCAAATTCCACCCAGACGACAATATTCTGGCCTTCAAAGGGAATGGCCCTAAAGGCGGCAACAACATAACTAACAATTTCTATATTAGTGGATCAAATGATCCTGATAAGATTGCAGATGAGATAATGAAGAAGATCCAAAGGATAGGACGAATAGGATTCTAGGAAGTGAAAATATGGTAAAGGTAAAATGTACTAAGTTTGGATTATTTGTATCTGAAGTTACACCCACACAACACCGATATACTTTTGGGGGGCCAACTAAGACTGCAGATATTTTCAATGAAGAAGATATTGAATGGTTTAGGAATCAAGGCGGATTTGAAGTATTGGAAGAATAACTTTTTTTATTATTCTTTTTTAGATTTTTTGGAAATGTTATAACTGGAATCCGCAAGATGTACAAAAGGCCGAACTTTGCGATAGTGCGGCACCGCAATTTTTACAGTATTTTTTTTGGGTGGGATTTACAGTTTGATGGTATTTGTTGATCGCCATCTTGATATATGTTGCCCATATGTTGGGATGATCCACTTCATAGATATGGATCTTGTTTATCAGCTTGTTTGAAATTGAAATATTCTTTTTTGTTTCATATATGCTGACTATATCGGGTAGAGAGTAATTTATTGCACCATACCCCCCATCAAAAATAAGTCTTTTATTTGTGAGGGTTAATCCCCCTCCGTCACTCTTACCTATTTTTCTTTGTTTATTGGCCTTACCTCCACCAACACCCACACCCATGATATTTGTTCCTATACCGTATCCAGTTAGAAACTCTTTCTCCTGGGACAATACCGCTGGTGAGTACCAGTGGGGTACTTCTCCAGGCTCTAGAATCAGTGGCATGTTTTGGATTTGCAAAATTGGCAGAGTATCGGTCCTGACGGCATTATCAAAGATGGAAAGTATTTCCAACTCCTTTTCTTTATTTTTATTTAGATTTTTGACAATCGTGTTTTTTAGATCCATAATACCTCCCCATTATTATAGTTTTTTATGTATATAAAAATATGGAAAAAAATAGGGAAAATAGGGAAAATAATAATCTTTCCCTATCTCGGAACGTATGTTATGTAGAATCTCCCCCTTGGAATATTGTCTTTTTTCCACTCGATCTTGATTGGGTAATTGTGCCTCTTTTCAGTCATTCTCCTAACCTGCCTGGATAATGTGTGTGTTGAGCATCCGCTTTCCTCTGCAACAAGTGCGGGGGTAATTGGCTCTGGATAATGCTTCTTTGCAACTGCTATTATATCTTGTATCAATTCAATCCCCCCAAGAAATTTGAGCCTTATCATATCCTTTTTGGATCATGCGTGGATTATCGTGGATGTAAGCCTCCGAAGTATGTATATCCGAATGCCCCATAATTTTTTTTAGTATCAGTATATCTCCTGAATTTTCAACAAACAGTGTAGCGAACGTGTGTCTCAGAGAATATGGTGTGACCTTCTTGATATTTGCCGCCTTAGAATATTTCTCTAACATCCAGCGATAAGCATCTAGGCTTACCTTTGATTGTTGTCCTTTTGATTGAAATAGGTAGTCGGTATGCTCATCTCTATGGGAAAGATAATCTTTCAACCCACTCAATAAGGTTTGATGCAGCGGTATTGACCTGTCCCGGTAAGTCTTGGTATTTCTTATTTCAAGTAATCCTCTTTCTAGATCAAGATCTTCAAGTTTTAGATTTAGAAGTTCAGAAGGCCTGAGTCCAGTATATAGATGGGTCAATATCAATATCTTGTGATTTTGATTTGTGATCGCATGTAAGAGTTTTTTGACATCTTCCATCTCTATGTTTTTTCTTCTCACCCGGTGGACCTTTGGCATCTTGTAATCAAAAGGCCACCCTTTGAATTCGCATAGGTATTTCACAGCATAATGAGTATTGTGTTTTGTTGAGGAGCTTAGCTTATCAGAGTCTAAGAGTTTGAAATAAAACTCAGTTATCTCCTTCCCAGACAAATCAATAAATCCAATTGGGAGGAAATCTATAAGTATCTTGGCGGTTGCTGCAGCCAATTTCCTATTAGCCCTCAAGAATCTGTAAAAATCTTCATTTTTTATATTCCACGCTCTGGACATGGTGATCACCTAATAAATTGACTCCGTTGTTATCCCCTTCTCTCCCAAGAAGTATGAGATATCTTCTCTTTGCTCTTTCAGGACTTTGAAAAAAATACCCGGCTCCAGGACATCCTTTTCAATCTTGTAGCTTGTTGCGGTGCCTTCCAGAAGATGGATAAGTTTTGGAAGATCTGATTTATTCAATAATCTGTATTTGGCCCACATCAATAGGTCACCTTCAGGGAAGATCCACAAACGGGACATTTATCGTATTGGCTTGCGTTTTTTATCAAGTTGTTGCAGTTCTCACAGTGAACTCCTTTGGCCCTAACTTCGCAGCTTGGGCAGCGCAATTCCAATCCACAAATTTTACACTTTGGCATTTTATCCTCCTGGTAAAATAATTAATAAAAAAATAAAATTAGTCTTTGAAATACTCTCTAATGACTTCCTCAAGTCCGCTTTCAATCCAAGCTGGAGAATTACTTCCCCTCAAGCTATACAGGATGTCTGAGCCAACAATCCCAATAAGTTCAGGCATGGCCTTATCAATCTTGGATTGGTCCATGATGGCCGGGCTGAGCCTTTCCTGGATTGTTTTTAGGCTGCCCATGACAACATCTTTTCGGATCTTGATTGTCAGGTGTATTTCTTCTTCCATCAAAACATCCTCCTTTTGCCAAACATTAACTCCTCTTTGTATTGCCTTACTAACTCTGCTTTTTCTTCAGGTGTCAATACGTTGACAACTTCTTTCATGGCGGACTTGGCCGCTTGGATTTCTTCTTTGTTCATGTTCTTACCTCGTTATATTATGTTATAACGATATGTATGAACTTGGGCCGTATATATACCTTTTTATTATATGGGTGTGGCAAAGATACCACAAAAATGTAGTATAGGCACCGAAAAACACAAAGTATTATATGTATGTTATAACAAGTTTTATCATGACAACCTTGATGGTGGATAAAAGAAAGAAGATCCTGGAAGGGAGTGTTATCAAGGTGGGTAACTCTGGCGGCGTTCTTGTTCCAAAGGAGTGGATTGGGAAGATCGCCAAGGTCCAGATCATCGAGGAAGCGGAGGTGAAAGAATGATGGAAGATCCTAAGGATGTTAGAAAATATTTAGACTATTTACACACCTTGGATGTTGAACTTGGTGGACAGAATGTAGAAAAACTCTTTGAAAGAAGAGTGAAATTACTCCAACTTGAAATACTGAACGAAATTCTATTAGCCTTGAAAAAGAAAAAATAAAAATTAGAATTCAGGACATGCTTTGTCATAGCCTTTTCTTATCATCTTTGGATTTTCGTGGATGTAAATTTCTGTAGTTGAAACTCTACTATGACCTAAGAGATTCTTCAAGATTAGGACATCCCCACCATTTTCAATGAACTGGGTACTAAATGTGTGGCGCAGCATATAAGGTGTAACTCTTTTGATTTCTGCCTTTTTTGAATATATTCTCAATATCTTTTGATAGGTCTGAATCTTTAGGCCAGAGTTACCCGACTTTATACTGAATAAATATGGGCTGTTTTTATCCTGTGTTGATAAATATTTTCTAATTGCAGTTAATGGCTTTTTATGAAGAGGTATTATCCTATCCATGTAGGTCTTTGTATTACGGACTGTGAGCATCCCATTTTCTAAATCAAGGTCTTCTATTTTTAGGGCCAATAATTCTGATGGCCTAAGTCCACTGTAAAGATGTGTTAGAATTAGGGCCAAATCCCTTGTATCTGTTATCACATCCAGGAGCTTCCATATATTCTCCATTTCCACATTCTTCCGCCTAACGTGGTGGGCTTTTGGTGGCTTATAGTCAAAATTATAACCCTTCCACTCTGAATAGTATTTCAATACATAATGTACATGCCTCTTATGTGTTGAGCTATAATCCCTGTCAAGCGTTTTGAAATAAAAGTCTTGGACTTGATTCTCATCCCAGTTTGTTGATCCTTTTGGCATCAGTTGGAGCATTCTTTTGCATGTGCCAGGCGCTAAGTTCTTTTTACCTCTCAAAAAACGGTAAAACTCTTCTTCCATGCGTTTTCCTTACCTCTTGAGGTATTTTCGAGGCTCACCCTTGAGATCCGGTTTCCCCTAGGGAAGCGGGAGTTCAAATCTCCCCCTCGGCGCTTTTTGTTTTGTGATGAGATTAAATAGCTTTATCGTAAAATTAATAAATACTACTCCTTTCTTGCATAAGATAGTTATGGATATTCTCAATGACGTTAAATGGCCTAAAGGGGTAAAAGAAGCTATTATTAATGATGATGTTGAAACCGTAAAGAAATTGATGAAATCAGCTGATGATTTTCTTTTCCAATTTAAACCAAAAATAATTACAGTGGATGAGTTTAAGGATATTATAAATAATGGTGGGAAAATCATCTTATTCGATCTTAGAGATAAAAAAAGTTCTAATGAAAACCCAATTAATAATGCAATCAATGTGCCGTATGGAATTGGTCTTTCAGAAAAAATAAAAACATTAAATGATAAAAAAATAATTTTAATTTGCTTTGCTGGAAAGCTTAGCATAGTTGCAGGAGATTTATTGATCAATGAAGGTTTTGACAATGTCTATGTTCTTCAAGGCGGAATAATGGCGTATAATCAACAACATGTAAATCCATTAAATACAGATAATAATAAATAATCTAAACTAAACTATAGTAAGATGATTATAGACAAAAATACTCTTGTTTTTAGAAAGGCAACAACAGAAGATATTCCTGACTTGATTAAATTTAAAATACTTTTACTTGACGAGTTAAATGAAGATGATAATCAAAAAGACGTAGAGAAATTAAAGACAGAACTTGAAAAATTTTTTAAAGAGTATATTGAATCTGAAAACTTTGTTTCTTGGCTTGCCGAATACGAAGGTGAGATAATAGCAACAAGCGGATTAATTTTATGGAGAGTCCCTCCAAGGTATGATTGTTTGCATGGGCGTTATGGATACATATCTAATATGTATACGATTCCAAAAGCCAGGAGAAATGGCATTAGTACTGAATTAATAAAAAAACTCATTGAAGAAGCTAAAAAGATGAACTTGGATATTTTAAATTTACATGCAACAAAAGATGGGATTAATACTTATAGAAAGCTTGGATTTAAAGATCCAATAGATCCTGAAATAGAGCTTAATCTTAATGACTACCCTTAATTTAATCAAAAATAACCCTCAGAAAGATTTATATTTAGAGGATATATCAACACTACATCGGAAGGGGCATAATTATGCTGAAAAAAATTTCAATAATTTTAGGCTTTTTAATTCTAATATCTTTTGTCGGAACGATGTCTGCAATAGCTGATGATTGTGTATCCATTATTCTTGAGAAAGACACTTTAAAAGTTGGGGGAAATTTTTTTGTTTGCCCAGCCCACGCAAAAATCAATCAAAATATTTCTACGGGTTGTGTTGAGTTAGTTGCAATTAACGGAAACTATTGTATATACAAAGCAAAGAGTTCCGGAACAATAGTTTTTGAAAATTGTGATTCTAAAACAACAGTTAGAATATTACCGAAAGAAACACCTTTTGATGCTTTACTTAATATGATTGGCCGGGGAAGAAATTAATTATCATTTATAATATATTCCTAAATATAATTATTATGAACATTCCAACTAACAATGCAATTAGGACATTGTTTGTTTTTTTTGCAATAATGCCTGTTGAAAGAGCACTTATTACACCAGCTATACCTTCAGTAATTATACTTGGAAAAATAAAGGAAAGAAGTAGCGTTCCAGGTAGCGCTTTGATTAAATTTTCAATGAATTTATGTTTTGAAAGCATATTTCCGATCAATAGCCCCCCAAATCTCAAAGAATAAGTGATGATGCCCGATAAAATTATCAGAACTAATGCAAGCATATCAAAGCTATTCACTTTTTGTCCTCCTTAAAATATTTTTGAAATGAATATACCAAAGCGCCTATAAGCCCACCTGTAACTATGTACCATTTTCCAGGAATAAATAAAAATGATAAATAAGAAAATACTGCAGCAACTATCCAAGGAAAGATACTATCTTTTCCATCATAAAAATTTGCAACTAATGCAGTGAATATTATTATTATTACGAAGTCAAGNCCTACNGANTAGGGATNNGATANTATAAATCCAAAAGTATGCCCCCCCAAAGTACTCAATANCCAAAATATAACAAGACATATCCCCCCTCCAAAAAGGAAATAGGGGGTGATTTTTTCCTCTTTTAATCTTGACATTGTTACAGCCCAGTTTTCATCAGCAACAAGATGCATCAATGCCATCTTTTCAAATATTGAAGTATTTTTAAATAATGGCGTAAGTGAAGCCCCGATTAAGAGATATCTTAAATTAATGGCAAATACTGCAAAGAGTATCTCTGAAAAAGGTAAGGGATCCCTCCATAGTTCTACCATTAATAATTGTGCAGAACCTGCAAAAGTAATTAGATCCATAGTGAATAACTGAAAAAAAGTAACACCTTTTGAATATGCAAGAACACCAAGTACAAGGCCATAGGCGCAGACAGATAATCCAACTGGGATAGTCGCTGAGAATCCTTTTATAAAATTTGATTTCATTATGTTCGCCTTTAATATTTTAAAAAATTATATTTTTATTTAATTTTTCTGGTGATAATTCTTTTATAAGCATTACTAATTATTATCTATTCAAGCTCAGAAATCAAGATATGCCAAATTAATTTACACTAGTTTTAATTAGTATTTGTTATATAGTCTCAACAATGTTTTATTTCACCAATTAAATAGAGTGGAAACACCTTGATTACCCACAATTTAGTTGCATTTAAGATATTATGTTTTTATTTGAAATAAATTAGATATTTTAAATTTCAATAAAAAAGGAGATATTTTCCCTAAGGTATCCCTATACAGTGGATTTAAAAAAAATAAAATTAATTATTCAATATAACTTTTTGCATGATTTGGCTTGTAGATATTTTCATATATCCATATATCTAAGGGTGATCCGCTATATGTATAGTATTGACCGTTTATTTCTTTTACATAAATCATCAGTTCTTCAGGGATTTCATCAATTGATTGGGGTCCATACAAAGTTCCTAAAATTTGAATTCCGTAGTATAATGNTGATAGTTGTGGGGGGCCAGCTGAGCCTTGCGGGATTTCAAAATAGATTGTTCTTATTTTATTTTCTTCAACGCCCTCAACTACAAGATCATCCCAATCTGGCGGGATTGATGGGNTCATTAATATTCCTTCTATATCATCGCCAATGTGCCATCTTGTATGTGTTTCATCAATATCTTCCCNTATCACNTAGATTGTNCCTTCTTTTCTTGTGCTATCTGGCAGANTCATCGTCCAGTTGTATGAATATAATCCTATTCTTCCCTCAGAATGTATCTNTCTACCGGTGAAATGNCCATCAACTTTTATATCATCTAGGTCTATATTTTCNCCATACCATTCCTCATCAATATCTACCCATTCCCCATTAACAAAGAATCCATCGGCNGTTTGAGTTTGTTNNGATNGGCCCTTCAAAAATCTGCTTATATAATAANNGCTTTCATCTTNTNCNTCTGTCGATNGTTTTTTTATTGTTGTTAATACATAAGATTCTTCATAGGAGTCAAACGCATTACCACAACCCCCTGAATTCTCTGTTATGGAGTAGTTCTTATGCACAAAGCCTTTTATTATTAATTCTAGGATTTTAGCTTGATATTCTGGCCCTTTGTAAACAGAATTATCGTGATTATATGGATTTACAAATACTTCCGAACCCGTTTGGGGATTACGCCAAGTTTCTAGAATAGTTTCTCCTTGCGCTAAAAGTACTAACATGCTGGAAAAAAATAGCATAGTCACTATCGCTAAGCTTATTGGATAAGATTTTTTCGTCTTTACACCTCCGCCAGAAGTAGAGTATTCTACTATTTAAGGTTTGCGGAATTCGCAATCAAAATTAACCCAATTCTCTTGTTGATTTTATGAATTGGCCCCTAGATTAAAGTTAGAATGGATGTATGTCTAAAGAACAATCTAGATAAAAGCAATTTCAACTATTAATCTTGTATCTTTTGATAGATGCATTACTATTTTTAGGTTTTACTGGCTATTTATGGGACTGCCTAAAACAATAAACTATTTTAATATAATTGCATCAGTCTTAAATCTATATTTGCCATTACTTTTCATTAATTTTTATATAAAAAATAGGTATTGAGTTATATATTAAAGAATTTAAAAATAAAAGCTTATATACTAGTGCTAACAATACAACTAATATAACTGATAAAGGATGATTTTGATGAAGAAAGATGTACCCTTTGGGACAAGACCTATAATAACAAATATTGTTGCAACTGGAAGATTTCCAAACGATGTAGATATAGTTAAGGCGTATGGAATCATTGATTTTGTGCATGCTGAATACAATCCTGAGACATATCCCGCACTTCTTGTGAAGGTTATGGTTAATGGAGAAAGAAAACATGTCACAATATACAAAAATGGGAAGTATATCATTACAGGTGCAAAGACTGAAAAAGAGCTAAACGCAGTTTATGATGAGGTAGTCAGAATATTAAAGGAAAATAAGCTCCTTTAATTTATTATTCTTCTAATACCTCATATATTCTTTTAAACTCTTCAAGAGCTGATTCCAAATCTTCTGCAATTTCTAAAGCCAATATTTTTGGATTTGGGAGATTTTCTGAGTCACCCAGACTTTCATCCTTTAACCAAAAAATATCTAGATTTGTTTTGTCTCTTTTCATGATATCTTCATAGGTAAATGCCTTGAATCTATCAGTCTCCTTTCTTTCATGTCTATTTTCTGGATTATAGCATTTTATGAAGTCTTTTAGATCCTCATATTGTAGGGTGTTTGTTTTGAGAGTGAAATGGAGGTTAGTCCTTAGATCATATATCCATAGTTTTTCTGTCCAAGGCTTCTCACTAGCCGGTCTTTTATCAAAGAACAATACATTAGCTTTGACACCTTGTGCATAGAAAATGCCTGTTGGAAGCCTAAGTAAAGTATGGACTTCACACTGCTGAAGCAATCTTTTTCTTACTGTTTCTCCAGCTCCACCTTCAAAAAGTACGTTATCAGGAACGACTATTGCGGCCCTACCATTTATTTTTAGGAGGGTTTTAACATGCTGCAAGAAATTAAGCTGTTTGTTTGACGTAGTTGCCCAGAAGTCATTTCTTTGATAAGTTAGGGATTCTTTCTCAATCTTTCCTTCGCCGTTAACTATTGTGATGCTGCTCTTTTTTCCAAAAGGAGGATTTGTGAGGACTATGTCAAATCGATTTCCAGGATCGGATGCAAGTGCATCGTCAGTTATTATTGGACTCTCTTCACCACCAATTCCATGAAGGTAAAGATTCATTGTGCAGAGCCTTACAACGCTATCAACAATGTCCCAACCATGGAAAGTTCCTTCTCTTAAGAATTGTTTTTGTTCAACATCTAGAGGGTATTTTGAAATTAGGTCGTGCGAGGCTAGAAGGAATCCGCCTGTACCGCATGCTGGGTCGCATATTGTTTCACCTGGCTTTGGCCTTATCACTTTGACCATGGATTTAATTAAGGCTCTTGGGGTGAAATACTGGCCAGCACCGCTTTTGGTATCCTCAGCATTTTTCTGTAATAGCCCTTCATAGATTGCACCCTTTACATCGATTCCCATGCCCATCCAGGTTTCTTCTCCTTCAATAAGCATGACTAGCCTCTTTAGTTTCGCAGGATCCTGAATTTTGTTCTGGGCTTTTCTGAAGATGACCCCTATCATCCCCTTTTCTTTACCTAGAGATCCCAAGATGTGCCTATAATGAACTTCAAGCTCATCGCCATCCTTTTTTAGAAGGCTTTCCCAGTTGAGATTTTTTGGGATCTTTGATAATCTATTAAATGGAGGTTTAGTTTGCTCATCATCCATTTTAAGAAATAATAAATATGTAAGTTGCTCAACATAATCGCCATAGCTTACGCCATCATCTCTTAGGACGTTGCAGTAGTTCCATAGCTTTTGGACAGCCATTGATTCGTTAGACATTATATCAGCTTCTCTTGAACTAATTCTTCTTTATTTAATCTTTGCTTTTTTATTTTTTCTAAGAGGAGTTCTGCAGATTCATCATTTGGATCTTGTGGAACAAGTTTTCCTTCAAAAGCTTTTTTTAGAATACTTTGACGAAGGACTTTGGATTCTTCTAGTTTAGAGTTAACTGTTTCTTCAATATGATCTGCAAGGGAGAATAGTTTTTCTATTCGATTAACTATTTCTTTCTGTTCTTCTAAAGGAGGTAGAGAAAAAAAGATATTGGAGACAATTTGTGCATTAAGATTTTCTTGTGTAGTCCCTCTAATTAGATTTTTCAAACCTGGCTTAATATATAAAAGATAATAATAAATAAATTCTACATTTATCAAATTATGTGGAGGCACAATCCCAACAATTGCTTGATTGGTAGCCACTTTTATCTTGTTAATAGTTGGAATGCCATAACTTGCGTACATTGAATATAGTATGGAATTTTCTGGAACAATCCAGGCCGATGAATTGTTTAGCCCTTCTTTAGTTATTTTTATTTTAGTGTCATAAAGATATTTTTTTGAATTTGTAATATCTTCTATTTTTACAAAAGGAATAGTTCCGTTTTCATAATACTTATCTATTTTAGTGAGAGGAGTTCCTCCAGATTGAAATTTAATTGCAATATTAACCAATTCGGTCCAAGTCCATTCTTCTGGTAATTTAATTAGAATAGATTTTTCAATAAGAGAATGTTTTCTAAATTTTTTAATTTTCAATTTTTTTTCTTTTATTTTATCCAAAAGAACAGAGGCAGATTCTAATTTATCTTTATTTCTTTCTCTCCACTTTTCAGTTAATTTTCCTTCCATCGCATATTTCAAAATGACTTGACGATAAACTTTGAGTTTTGATTTGACCTCTTCTAGAGATTCTATTCCTTTGTCAAGATTTGTGAAAAGCTCTTCTATTTTGTTTACAATTCTTTGCTGTTCGGCTAGCGGGGGAAGCGGAATTTCAATATTAGCTACAATATTAGCATTTAGATTTTCTTGAGTAGTTCCTCTTATCCTATACTTCAAAAGAGGTTTTAGAGATAAAAGATAATAATAAACATAATCGAGATTTACTAATCCTTCTGGAGGAATAAATGCTATTATTGCTTGATTTGTTGCAACCTTAATTTTGTTTATTATTGGGATTCCATAGCTTGCATACATAGAGTATAATAAAGAGTTCTCGGGAATTATCCAAGCAGAGGAATTATCCAATCCTGATTTAGTTATTTTTATTTTGGTATGAAAAATATATTTATCAGCATTTGTCATATCTTCTATTTTTACATAATTTATTGTTCCATTTTCATAATATGCTTTGACTTTTGTAGAAGGAGTTCCACCTGCTTGCAACCTGGAAGCAATTTCACCAAGACTCGTTAAAATCCAGCCTTTGGGTAATTCTCCCTTCACTTACTCACCAGTGCTTCTTGCAGTTCTTTTATTACATTATCAATATTTCCACCAAATATTTTGTTAGCTTTAAAAAGTCCGCCTTTATTGTGGAATGGAGTATGTTCAAGATCTTCTTTAGTGATGCTCATTGAAGTTGCAATGTGATCTTTTATCATCCGAAGCCACTCAATTTGCTCTTCAGTAAAAGCTATTCCTTGCTTTTTCTTCTTAGAAATCCACTCTTCAAATCTTTTGTCAACAGTATATGAAAAAGGCTCTAGTATTTTACTCTCACCAAGCTCAAATCTTAAAAGAGATACAATATCAGTAAGTAATTTATGTGGTCCAGCACCTTTTACTCTAGACTTTTCTAGTTTTTCATAAGCTGCCCACAACTTATCAGTTGTAAGGTAGTAAGGTGGTTTTTCTATGGCTTCAGAAAGTTCTTTAATTGCATCATATGTCAAAAATCTTGTTGGGTAGGGATTGCTATATATAATTTGAAGTGCGGTTAGCTCATCCTTATTTTCCTGAATAAAATTTTTGAAGTTATTTACAATTATCCTTGCTTTCTCAGCTGCTAAATTGTCAAAGCCTGCGGATATAACTACATCCTTACTTATATTATCGATCATCTGTTCATTTTTCCTTTTAATTTCAATAATTTTGGATCTAAACTTTTGATTGTCAAACGGCCTACTTGCCCTATCTAAAAGTTTTTCAGTAGCCTTGTTTAGTTCCTCTTTAGTAGGCTCATCAGTATTGAACATCTCTTTTGCTTTTTCTATGGTTTTATCTGGGTCAACTGCATCAAGTAGTTCGTTTACTATCTGATTCATACTCTTTCCAGTTATGTTTTGAATATCTTGCTTTTCTTTTTCATTCATTTGTAAATCAATTTTTGCGAGTCTACCTGCGAGAGAAGATATCCTATTTTTGTTCTTTTTTCTTAGAGCCATATCCATAAGCAACTCTTCTAAGGGTACATTCCTTACCCTTTCAAGAGGCATTGAATCAGTTTTGTCTGTTTCACAAACACCAACAGCATCGATAATTACAAAATGATTTTTATTTCTTGCATCAGAAGTTACCATTTGTAAATCTGTGGGATTAATCACTCTTGTACCTCTTCCTTTCATCTGCTCAAAATATACTCTTGATTTAACGTCTCGCATGAATATAAGACACTCTAATGGCTTGATATCCGTTCCAGTTGATATCATATCAACGGTAACAGCTATCCTTGGATCGTAAGAGTTTCTGAAACTTGCTATCAGATCTTCAGGTTTCTCGCCCATTGTCTTGTAGGTAATCTTTTTACAGAATTCGTCTCCCTGGCAGAACTCTTCCCTAATTATATTTACAATATCTTCAGCATGCGAATCATCCTTTGCAAAAACTAGAGTTTTAGGAACTATGTTTCTACCTGGAAATATCTCAGTAAATAATTTTTCTTTGAATGTTTTTATGATGGTTCTTATTTGGTCTGGCGCAACAACTGATCTATCTAGATCTCGGCCTTCATACTTGAAATCTTCATCAAGGGATTCCCATCTGACTTTTCTTGTAAGTCGATCTCTTTTGTCAATGTAAAATCCTGCCTCAACTGTGCTACCTTTTTCAGTTATAGCAGTATTAATCCTATAAACATCATACCCAACATTAACTCCATCTGCAACTGCTCTCTCGTGATTATATTCCATGACAAGATTCTGATTGAAAAATCCTAGAGTTTGTTTTGAAGGTGTAGCTGTAAGGCCAATAATAAAAGCATCAAAATATTCTAAAACTTGCCTCCAAAGATTGTAAATTGACCTATGACATTCATCGGTTATAATAAAATCAAATGTTTCAATTGGAATGAAAGGGTTATACGATACATCAACTGGGGTGCCATCAATATCTTGGTCAAAGAGTGATTGCTCTTCTGCTTCATCATGCATCTCAATTTCTCCCCTTAACATCGAATAGACTCTTTGTATGGTAGAAATGCAGACCCTACTTGCAGGATCAATTACATTTGAAGAGAGATGCTGAACATTATAGAGTTCAGTAAACTTCCTTCCATCATCTGGAGTTCTATACTGGCCAAATTCAACCATAGCTTGCTTGCCCAGATTATTTCTGTCTACCAAAAAGAGGACTCTTTTTGCATTTGTGTGCTTTATCAAACGATAGACGAAGCTGATTGCGGTAAAAGTTTTACCAGAACCAGTTGCCATTTGGATAAGTGCCCTAGGTCTTGTGTCCTTAAATGATTTTTCAAGATTTGTTACAGCTTCAATTTGGCAGTCTCTCAATCCTTCAGTTATTAAAGAGGGCATCTCCTGTAACTTCCTCCTAAGTGTTTTTTCATCTGATAGAAATTCCTTTAGCGTTATAGGTTTATGAAAAGAAAAGACTCGTCTTGAGCGTGGTCTTGGATCTCTTAGATCAACAAATGAGGTTTCCTTTCCAGTGCTATTATATACGAAAGGAAGCGGTGCACCGTAGGAGGGTATACCCTCCGGTAATCCACCTACATATTTCATAGATTGATTTGCAATCCCTCCCAAGGGAATCCCAACTCTCTTTGCCTCAATAACTCCACAGGCTTTCCTATCAATAAAAAGAAGATAGTCTGCAAATCCTGTAAGTAAAGGGAATTCCCTTACAGCAATACCGATTGAAGCGCTGAGATCCATCATTTTATAGTCTTGGACAATCCAGCCACAGCTGATAAGCATCTTGTCAATATCTTCTCTTGCTTTAGCTTCTGTACCCATTAGGAGCCTCCTTACACTTAAATTAAATAATGATTAGACTTTTGTAAAGCTAAAAATTTGTTCCATATTAATTTAGCATAATTTGGAAATTTCTATATAAAAACTTAATCATTTTTAATGTATTGTTCAATTTTGTAAAAACTAAATCCAAGAAGATGGAGAGAAAAAATCTATTATTCTTTTTTTGAAAGTAAATACACGCCTATGCACAATATTAATATTCCTATAATCTGCATCGGAGTTACAATCTCGCCTAGAACAAGAAATCCTAAGATTGCAGCAAAAAATGGGGTGGATAGTTCCAATGCGCCTGCTTGGGCGGCTTTGACTCTCTTAAGGCCCTCATAATATAGGATGTATCCAACACCAACTATTACTCCAATTATGATCTGATTCACACTTCCAAACTGAAATTCTGATTTGAATATCAAATATATTGAGAAAAATATCGCAGCAATTAAAAATCTATAAAACGTTATTATTCCACAATTCATTGTCTTTAGGTATTTTCTTGCAATTACCCCTGTCGTTGCCCACGATACAGTTGCACCAATGACTAGAAGATCGCCAATAGTTCCTATTCTTAAAACAAGGAGATTTTCTAAAGTTTGGGTAGTAACAAGTAGCGCACCAATAATCATAACGAATATTCCGATGTAGTCATATTTTGAATGTTTTTCATTTCTTAGTATAAAATAACCTATAAATATGATAAAAATTGGTTGCAAGTGGCCGATTAACACTGCGTTTAGGACGGGAATCTTCGTAAGTGCTATATAAAATAATAGGTCTGCAATTAAAGTACCAACAACAGCGATATAAAAAATCACAGAAAACTCCTTTTTTGTGATCTTGATATTTCTTCCATTTGTAGTAAGCGTATATATTAATGCAACAATTGTTACAAATATTGCTCTAAATGCGGAAGTCTGAACTACACTCGCGTTAGAATAAGCCAGTTTCGCAAATATGGGTTCAATTGCCCACATGATACTTGCACCAACAATAGCCAAGACCCCAATTTGTTTTTTATCCATTGGAGGGGTATAAGGCTAGCGTCTTAAAAAAGTTCCTATAGCTTTTTTGATACTAGTAACAATAAAATTAGCTATTAGAGCATCTTGAAATATTACAAATATTATGGGGTTACTAATAGCATAAAAATAATATTATATCAAACAAAAAAATAAACTTTATTAAATAATAATAATTATTATTTAGAATTAATAATCATTTATTTTTATGTAGTTTTACTTTAAACTATTATCGTAACATATTTAATCCTCTTATCTAATTAAGTTGAAATATTAATGGCAAATGGAGGTTTTAAAATAGACCAAAAAAATATGAAAAAATTGACTACAGCTGCAGGTGCTCCTGTGGCTAATAATCAGAACTCTATGACTGCCGGTAAAAGAGGCCCTATTTTACTGCAAGATGTATGGTATCTTGAAAAACTTGCACACTTTGACAGAGAAGTAATTCCTGAGAGAAGAATGCACGCTAAGGGTTCAGGTGCATATGGTACATTTACAGTTACCCACGATATAACAAGGTATACTAAAGCCAAGATATTTTCCAAAATAGGGAAGAAAACGGAGATGTTTGTCCGCTTTTCAACAGTTGCTGGCGAAAGAGGGGCTGCAGATGCAGAGCGGGATATCCGTGGATTTGCTATGAAATTCTATACTGAAGAAGGCAATTGGGATCTTGTAGGGAATAATACCCCTGTATTTTTTCTTAGAGATCCTCTTAAATTCCCTGATTTAAATCGTGTTGTAAAACGTGACCCACGTACTAACATGAGAAGTGCTAAAAATAACTGGGATTTCTGGACTTCACTCCCTGAAGCCCTGCATCAAGTGACAATAACAATGAGCGATAGGGGCATACCCGCATCCTACCGGCACATGCACGGTTTCGGTAGCCATACTTTTAGCATGATTAATGCTAAGAATGAAAGAGTATGGGTGAAATTTCATCTTGTGTGCCAACAAGGTATTAAGAATCTGACCGATGCCGAAGCTGAAGCAATTATTGCTAAAGATCGTGAAAGCCACCAGCGTGACCTATACGAAAGTATTGAACGAGGTGACTTTCCTAAATGGAAAATGTATATACAAGTAATGACTGAAGAACAGGCAGATAAAATGCCCTATAATCCTTTTGATTTGACAAAAGTATGGTATAAAAAAGAATTTCCTTTGATCGAAGTCGGCTACTTTGAACTAAACAAAAATCCTGATAACTATTTTGCTGAAGTTGAACAAGCCGCATTTAATCCTGCAAATGTTGTTCCGGGAATAGGATTTTCTCCAGATAGAATGCTACAAGGTAGATTATTTTCATATGGGGATGCCCAACGATACAGACTTGGGGTAAATCATCACCAGATACCGGTGAATGCTCCGAGATGCCCTATAAACAGCTATCACAGGGACGGGCAAATGAGAGTGAATAATAATGCTGGTAGCACTATTGGCTATGAACCCAATAGCTATGGAGAATGGCAAGAGCAATCAGAGTTTAAAGATCCACCACTTTCAATAACTGGTCCAGCAGACAATTGGAACTTTAGAGAGGATGACGATGACTACTTTACTCAACCAGGACGTTTGTTTAGACTAATGTCACCAAAGCAACAAAAAGCGTTATTTGAAAATACAGCATGTGCTATGGGGGATGCTCCAAAGTTTATTAAAATTAGACATATTGAAAATTGCCTCAAAGCAGATTCTGCATATGGCAAGGGTGTAGCCGAAGCTTTACGAATTTCGTTAGATGAAGTAAAATAAATTTAAATTTTTTATTTTTAAATTAATATTTATCATAATTACAAACTAATTCGAAACATTTAATAATCTAGAATGAAATAAATTGTCTAATGCCGATTGATTCTAGGCCAAAATATTCTAAAATTCCAGATAAAGAAAACACTAAGGAAGCTTTAGATTATACCCACAAATTTTATAATAATATTCCGCTACCCTTTGTAATTATTGATCAAGAATATATTATTATTGAATTCAATCAACAATTTATCGAAACATTTTACTACCAAAGAAATGAAATTATAGGTAAAAGTATTATAGATTTGGTAATACCTGAAGATAAAATAATTTTTTTAAATTCAATTAAAAAATTAAATATTTCAGAGAATGTTTTTGGTATAGAATTTCAGATGTTTAAAAAAGACAAATCTATTGTTAATGTTAATTTTTCTGCAAAAATTAGCAATAAATATACAAATACTTCTTTGGATATTTTTTGCATTATCGATGTCATTCCTTTTAGAAAGGTACATGAAAACTCACATGAAGTAAAAAAATTAGAATTGCCATCATTCTTAGATTATATTGGAATGCATGCATGGTATCTAAAGGATAAAGAAACTTACGGAGGTGCAAATAAAACACATGCTGATTTTTTTGGGTATTCAAAGGAATATCTGGAAAATAGAAACATTCATGACTTTTTGCCTAAAGAAGTTTCAGATAAACGTATTAAAGATAACATTAAAGTTTTTTGCCAAAAAGAAACCATTCATGTCAAAGAATGGGCCACAAACAAAAAAGGAGAAAAAAGATTACTTAGAATTACTAAAATTCCACTTATAAACTATGAAGGAAAAGTTGAATATATAGTATGTACTGCTTTAGATGTAACAGATTTAAAACATGCTGAAAATACTTTAAAAGAAAGTCAAGAAAGAATACGTTGTTTATTTGAAAATTCAATTGATGCAATATGGGCATCAACAAAAGAAGGTGTGATAGTTGAGGCAAATCAAGCGGCTGCAGATATGCTTGGGTGTGATATTAAAAGCTTGGTAGGAAAAAATATCATTGATTTTTATGTTAATCCTAAAGATAGATTAAAATTCATGGAGATGGTAGAGAAAGATAACTATGTAAAAAATTATGAAGTAAAACTTAAAAGAGAAAATGGAAGTGAAATAGATTGTATACTTTCTTCTACTTTATGGACGAATACCTTTGGGGAAATTTTAGGTTATATTGGTATAGTTCATGATATTACTAATCTTAAAATAGCTGACAAAGAACTTATTAATTCTAAATATTTTTTACAAAATACTCTTGACTCTCTTCCTGACGCCACATTTTCAATTGATTTGGAAGGAAAAATAGTTTCTTGGAATAAAAAGATTGAAGAGATGACGGGCATAAAATCTCAAGATATGCTTGGAAAAGGAAACCATGAGTATTCACTACCATTTTATAGGGAACGAAGATTAGCCCTAGTCGATCTTATACTAAACGCACAAGAAGATTTAGAAATGAGATATGAAAATCTAAAAAAATATAGAGATGTTGCTGAGGGAGAGGCAATTGTATTTGATTCAAAAGGCAATAAGGTCATCGTATGGGCAAAAGCTACCGCTTTACGGGATAGTAACGGAAATATAATTGGAGCAATAGAATCAATTAGAGATATTACAGATATTAAATTAACAGAGAGCGAACTCAATAAAGTTTACATAGCGATAGATCAAGGCCCAGGAATAGTTGTAATTACCGATACAATAGGAAACATAGAATATGTAAATCAAAAGTTCAGTGAAGTCACTGGATATGCAAGTAATGAGGTAGTCGGAAAAAATCTTAGAATCTTAAAGTCAAATACAACGTCCCTTGAATTTTACTTAAATTTTTGGGACACATTATTGTCTGGCTCAACCTGGAAAGGCGAATTTCATAATAAAAAGAAGAATGATGAAAGTTACTGGGAATATGCCACAATTTCTCCTGTTAGAAATAAAAAAGGAGAAATAACAAATTTTATTAAAGTGTCTGAAGACATTACTTTAAAAAAGAAAGTTGAGAAACAAATTGACGAGAATATAGAATACTTTGCACATTTAATTGATCACATAAGAAATCCATTATCTATTTTAAGTGGATTTATCCAAATAAAAGTTGAGGAAGAAGAAACGAGAAAAAGACTACTAAGACAGATTGAGAGAATAGAAGAAATCATGAGAACATTGGATAAAGGATGGATGGATACAGAAGATACAAAAATATTTTTAAAAAAATATAAATAATTATTTAAGTTTTCCCTAAGGTGCAATCATAAACCTTCCCAGTTATTACTTCAGTTTGTATTAATAATTTTACAAGAGGGAAGATATCTTCAGGATAAAGCTTTCTTTTTAAAAGTTGGCCACTCATCATCGTTTCTTCTATTTCAGATATGGATTTGCCTGTTCTCCTTGACTGTACTTCTATCTCTTTTTCATGCCTTTCGGTAAAAACATAAGTTGGGGATATACCATTGACTTTTATGTTGTACTTTGCTGCTTCATATGCAGAGTATTTTATTAAGGCTTCAAGTCCAGCTTTTGCAATTCCATAGGGTGCTTTATTATCTGCTACATCTTTTGAAGATGATGAAACGAAGTGTAAAATATTGCCTCCGGAGTGAACATTTCTTTTCATAAATTTAATCGACTCTTTGGTCAACATAAAAGCAATTTTTAAATTTATATCAAGGACTTTGTCGTATTCTTCTATAGGATACTCTTCAATCGGGCGGGATAATAGGCTTCCACCAATAGTATTGATTAATATATCTAGTTTTCCATACTCTTCAACTATGTAACTAAAGAGAAATTTTATGTTATCCTCTGAAATTAGATCCATAGGTATATAGTTGAACTTTTCACTTTCTTTTATCCTTGTGAAGTCATGTAAATTTTTTCTTCCGCTTCCTACAAGGACTTTGACATTTCCATTTAAATGTTCAAGAAGGGATTTCCCAATACCCCCACTGGCACCTGTCAACAAAACAATTTTATCAGAAAGTTCCATATCTATATTAATGATTCACTGGATTAAATAATTATCTGATTTTTTTGTATTTACAATCAATATTACCAATAGATTTATATAGTATTAGTTAACTATATTGATTAGCAATAATAATTAATCTTTGAGGAGAATTATTATGGATGATGTTAAAGTTATTGTTTTTGGAAAAGAAAACGCGGGTAAGAGTACCTTAATCAAAGCTATAGAGCCCGATGCAATTAACATCGATAAAAAAGACACTACTGTTTCTATGGATTATGGGCGGGTAATCGTAGGTAGAAAAAAAATTCATTTTTATGGAACACCGGGTCAAGAAAGATTTGATTTCATGAGAGACATTTTATCAAAAGGTGCTAATGCAGGCGTTATGGTTTTGGATTCTACAATAAACATTACTGAAATGGATATAGCCTTGCTACAAGAGTTAAAACATAAAGGAATTCCATGTTTTATATTTTTGAACAAGAGTGATTTAGTAGATCCAAATACTTTAAGTAAAAAATTCAATGGTTTTCCAGTTATAGTGGGCTCTGCTAAAATGGGAAAAGGTGTAAATGAATTGATTCACTCCGTAGCTATCATTGCTTAAAATCCCAATAACCTTTTAAATTTATTAAAATAATCTCTAATATATGAAAAATAGCCACCTTTTTCCTCTTTTAACTCTTGCTAAAAAAGGTAAGGTTAAAGGATCTGTTTATATTTCTTCAAAAGATTTTGGTAAGGAGCTTGGAGTATCACAACAGACCGCTTCAAGGTGGTTAAAAGAATTAGAATCATTTGGTGCAATACAAAGAGAACTTGTAAGAGGAGGTCAAACAATTACAATCACAGAGCAAGGAAAAAACTATCTTAAGACATTATTTGTTGACATGTGCGGATTATTCAACAAAAAGAATGACGAACTTGTTATTGACGGAGCAATAGTTTCTGGGATAGGTGAAGGAAAATATTACGTTACTAGGCCTTTTTACAAAAAGCAGTTTGAAGATGTTCTAGGATTTAGTCCCTACCCTGGAACTTTAAATATTAAACTAACAGATGAAACAGATATCTTACTTACAAAATTTCTTGATAGATATCCTTCAGTTAATTTAAAATCAGGGATTGATGAGGGAAGATCTTTTGGCCATGTCAGATGTTACAAAGCATTAATTGATGGTAGGGTGGAAGGGGCAGTTATTATTCCTTTGAGGACTCACCACCCTCCGAATGTTATTGAAATCATATCTCCTAAGAATCTTAAAGAAGCTCTAAAGAAAAAAGACGGAGATTTAGTGAGAATTACAATCGAGGTTTAATTTATGAGAATTGTTTTAAAGATTGGTGGATCTCTTGTTTTTTCAGATAAAATTGACGTTGAACTTGTAAAGAATGTTTCTAAGCAAATTGTTTCACTTTCTAAAAATCATGAATTTTTGATTGTTATTGGCGGGGGG
>LNJB01000001.1 GCA_001587595.1 Candidatus Methanofastidiosum methylothiophilum | reverse complement strand
CTATGGAAGCCAATACTCGGAATGTACAGTTCATTCTTCTCTGCACCAGCAATGGGTCTACTTGTAGGTATAATTCTACACGTTCTAATTGAAAGAGAACCAGGTACCGAAAAGGGTAAGAAGAAATAAATAAATTAATTTATTTTATTTTTTTATATTTTTATTAGGATACGTATAAAATAGATTTCTAAAAGGATTATTTTAAATATTTAAGAGTTTAGTTTGGAGTTGTATCCACACCATAACACAATATTAAACGCAGTTTTTGATAAATATATAGTTTGCGTTCCTCAAAAGAATGGCAAGGACAGATATAGCTACAACTACCAACCAATTATGAATGCATTTGTTTTGATGTTGTAGCCTTTAGATATCGCATGCAATCTATACTTTAAGAGTATAGATGACAATAATAGATTTTGAACAAATAGAAGGCAGAAGTTTTGGCTAGTTAAACTACAGAAATAGCAAAAATAGATTGTCACAGTTAAATATATACAAACTGAGAAGATTTACGCATACCTATTTTATTGCAAAAGAAAGGATAGGAATTATAAAGGGATCTTATGAAGAATAATTTACCTAGTTATAGGTGAGATAAAATGGAACCGTTTCCTGAAAGTTATATTAGAAAAATGGCAGATACATCAACTCTTGCAATCTTAGATTTATGGAAAAAATTATCTAAAGAGATACTTGATTATGGAATTGAAGTGGTAATTTGTGACAGAAAAGATAATCCTCAGTTAAAACATGTTTTAGGTGAACTTAATACCGCATGCCCAGGATTGTATGACGGAAAAATAGTTTTATCAATATGGCTAGAAAATCCAAAAACTTTTAATCCATTGTTGATTACTCATGAGATTGGTCATTGGATTTTAATGCTCAATGGATTCAAAGGATTGGTGAATAAATATAATATACAAGAAGGACTAGATATAAATATGAATTCCTTAGCCCATCATGTGCCTCTTTACAAACTTCAAAGAGATTTTGGGCATGATCCACAAAAAGTAATTGATTCTAGGGCAAGAAACAATATTAATAATCTAAGTAAAACATCGGAAATATTATTAGGAGATAGATGGGCAGAATTTGCGCTTTTATTTGCTGATGATATATTAAATTGCTCTGAGGATATAAAAAGTGATATTTTGGAAATCATTAATGAAGAATATCCTGTTACTTTTTCTTTCTTGGAGAAAATATTGAATCTAGTATCAAGGCATGATCTTAACAGTCCCAAGAGCAATCTTGCATTTTTAAAAGATTTAGTAAATAGAATTTATCTTGGAGACGGCTGGAAAGTAATTGATGAGGTCATTGAATTAAAAGAGATAATTAAAGAGCATAATGAGAAGAAATAATCTATTTGAATTTTATCTTTAATCCTAAAACTATTAAAATTAAAAATAATGATATTCCGTTTGCTAGTATAATGGGAAAATCATTTTTTAATATTCCGTATATTAACCATAAAAATATACCTAGTGCTAAAAGAGCCCACATCCAAAAGGAAATATCTCTAGCTTCTTTTAATTTAATAGTTTTGATAACTTGTGGCAAGGAGGAAATAGTTGTAAGGAAAGCTGCAACCAAGCCTATAATATTTATGAGATCCATAACATATATAATCTAAAATTAGTCATATATCTTTTGGTATAGTACTTATTAAATGAGTTTTCTCAAAAAACTTAATAAACTTTATTCCAAGAAATAAATTAGGTGTTATAGTGATTCATCCAATAGATAATAGATATGGCTCACCTGAAATGAGAAGAATATTCGATGAAGAAGAGAGATTAAATAAAATGCTTCTTGTGGAAGGGGCTATTGCAAAAGCTCATTCAGAACTAGGGCATATACCCAAAAAAGCTGGTGGCGAAATTTTTAAGAAAGCTAATATAAACCATGTCTCTCTTGAAAGAGTAAAACAGATAGAATCCGAAATAAATCATGACATAATGGCTTTAGTCCTTTCACTTTCAGAACAATGTGGGGAATATGGAAAATACGTACATTTGGGGGCAACTTCAAATGATATTAATGACTCTGCTACAGCTCTTCAATTTATTGAAGCTTTCCAGATTGTTTTTTCAGATTTGAGCAAACTAGAACTTATTTTAACTAAATTATCTAAAAAATATAGGGATACTGTTTGTGTGGGAAGAACTCATGGACAACATGCAATACCCACTACATATGGGATGAAATTTGCTATTTTTCTTGATGAAATACGAAGATCTAAAGATAGACTAGAATTTTCTTATAGTAATATAGCAGGAAAAATATCTGGTGCTGTTGGTACGATGGCCTCATACAAAGATGGACCCGAATTACAAAAAAAAGTTGGAGAAATTCTTGGTATCAAAATGGCAAAAATATCGAATCAAGTTGTATCAAGAGACATATACGCAGATGTGATGTTTTCGTTAGCATCTTTAGCTTCAACTTTAGATAAACTCGCTTTAGAGATAAGAAATCTTCAAAGAACAGAGATCATGGAGGTGGCCGAAGGATTTGGTAAAAAACAAGTTGGTTCCTCTACTATGCCCAACAAAAAAAATCCTGTTACTTGTGAAAAAATATGTGGGCTTGCGAGAGTATTATACTCTAATGTATTTCCGGCTCTTCTAAATAATCCTTTATGGCATGAAAGGGACCTCACAAATTCCTCTTGCGAAAGAGTTATTCATCCAGAGTCATTTATCCTCTTGGATGAAATGCTTAAAGGAACTATCAAAGTTTTATCTGATTTAGTATTTTATGAATCTAATGTAAAAAGAAATCTGAGTTTGACTGGATACTCTAATTTGGCGGAAGTTCTAATGCTAAAACTCGTTGAAAAGGGGATGGGAAGACAAGATGCACACGAAATAATGAGGCTAGTTTCTATGAAGGAAGGGAGATTCATTGACAATGTAAAAAAAGATCCAAAAATAACAGATTTATTATCCGATACTGAGATAGATGATGCGCTAAATCCAGAAAAATATATTGGCTATGCTAGAGAAATAGTAGATGATGTCATTGGAAAATAATATTTCTTTTGAAATACTATATGAAGATGGGTATAGATTGGGAAGAGTTTCTATTAATAATAACGTAGAGAATACTCCGTGCCTTATTCAAAATTATGAAGATTACCTCAAATTTGGCGACATAACTATTGAAAAACCCATTTCATATCTTGTATCCGAAACCTATAGCAGAAAAAAATATGATTTAACTACTGTTCCTCTTGTCCAAATACCTTTTGATTTACCATTAAAAGAGGCGAAGAAATTATCTAGTTTAAATAAATCTATTATTTCTCAAGACGAGGGTAACTGTCTTCCAATATATCTCACAAAATATAAAGAACTCAATCAAGAACTCTTTGAAGCCATTCCAAAAAAACCTATTTATTTTTTTAGGAGAATTCATGATGAACGAATCCTTCTTGAATTTTATTTTAATCTAAAAGAAAAATATCCTTCTTCAGTTTTCTTTATAGATTCCAAAGATTATGAAATTCCTATATTCCTCTTTTTGGGATTTGATTTATTTTTAGATGAATCAAATAATGAAAAATTTTTTAATGAGTATATTTCAAATCCCCTTCCCGAATTAGTCGAGATGTATTCAAACGGCTCTGTTAATTCTAGAAAGCTATTAAGAATTTTATATAGAGAATTTTATAATTCTATTGAATCTCATTTAAGGAGAGATTTTAAGAGATCATTTTATATTGATGATATTTCTTTAGAAAGACCCCAAGTTAAAAGATGGAGGGAAGAAGTAATTAAATATTATACGCCCTCCACAAACTTCATACTATTACTCCCTTGTAGTGCAAAAAAACCATATAGGATTTCTAAATCTCATATCAAAATTATTTCGGCCCTAAGAGATATTTTAAAAAATAGATATGCCAATTTGTGCCAGTTGATTTTGACTTCCCCTTTAGGAGTTGTTCCAAGAGAACTTGAAGATTATTCAAACTATGATATTCCAGTCACCGGGCATTGGAGCCAAGAAGAATTAAATTCCATTACAGAGTTACTAAATTCTATACTAAATAAATGTGATGATCCTATTATAATTTCTCATTTTGAAGAAAATAGCCCATATTTGAAAGCTCTTGAAAATTTACCTTTTAAAATAATTCACACCGGAGGATCTATTGACAAATTAGAAAAAATTATTGAAGAAAATAGATCAGTATGGGATTATGAACCTATCCCCGAATATAAAAATAAAGCTAAGAAAATGTTTTCATTTCAATTCAAGAAAGAATTGGATATACCCTTTGATTACGTAGAAAAAAGAAAATCTACGAATTTATTCTATGACAAACAAAACATAGGTATTTTCGAAAATAAAATAAAAGTCAACGTAAAAGGTGGAGAGTTATTAAAAGATTCATTATGGATAAACATTGACTTTGATTTGAGGGGGGATATTTTCTCAAAAGGCGTAATAAGTAATTCAAATAATATTCGACCTGGAGACGATGTCATCATTTTGAAAAACAATAAATGTATTGGTGTAGGTGAAGCAATAGTTTCTGGAGAAACAATGAAAAATTTAAATAGGGGAAAGGTTGTTAAAGTTAGAATGAGAGGATAGATTGTATTATACTATAAATCTAAAAACTAATAAGAGGATAGAATCTGTAGATATAACAAGAAAAATAAATGAAATTATTTCTAAATCTAAACTTTCTTCAGGGATATGTATGGTGTATTCTCCACACACTACATCGGGCATAATTATTAATGAAAGTTATGACCCCTCAGTGTTAGAAGATATAACTACTTTTCTTTCTGATATAGTGCCCCATAACATTGATTATAAGCATATTGAAGGGAATTCTGATGCACATATAAAAAGTTCAATTGTAGGCACCTCAAAAATCATTATATTTGAAAATGGAGAACTTCTTCTTGGAACTTGGCAAGGTGTATTTTTTATGGAATTTGATGGCCCAAGATCTAGAAAAGTGTTTGTAAAACTGATAAAAGAATGATTTCTGTTAGAAATGATATTATGAATCAATTAGTCGTTACGGACTTAATAAAATTTAATATGTTTATCCAGCAACTCTATTGCATCTAACACTTTGTCTATGTGAGCCCACATTCTACTTTGTTCCCATAGATCCACAGCATTCCCTCCATATCCGGAAAATCTATAATACATTTTTTCTCTGTTCCAGGACTTACATATGAATTTATTTTTGTTAATGAGATAAGTTATTGGAAGTATTTTTCTAACTTTTTCTGCATTAAAGTCAACTACGCCATACTCTTCAGAAACTTTGTAATCTAAATCACTAAGTAGTATTATATCAAAACTATGCTCTTTGTAGAATATTCTAATTTCTTCTTCACTTACGGGACCAATTCCGATTAGTTCTGTATTTAAAGCTTTAAACTGTTCTTGTACTTTTGAATAAAACAATATTTCAGAATTTTCTAAGGTAAGGCTTGCCTTATCAAAGAAGAAAAGGACCACCCATTTGCTTTTGATTTCATTCAAACAATATTTTTTTCCATATTTATCGTTTAAACAGAAATTAATTGCTTTCTTAGCATCTAAATTTTTTGTACATACCATAAATATTATTAGAGTATATTATATTTATCTCTTTGTGAATACGCCCTACATCAATTAAATTAGAGCATATTATAGAAAACTATTAAAAGAATTAACAATACTCAATTTTGATGAGTAAAAATTTAGGCTTTTCATCGCTTGCCTTTTATGAAGTTCCCCTAGAAAATGCCCTTATTTGGGGGGAGAGTAAAAACTTCAATCTTCTGGAGATAGTTGCAGAAAATAATCATGTAATTGACGAAGAAACGATACATAGTGTTAAAGATATCTTATCCTCGTACAGTTTTGAATATACTGTCCATTCACCTTTTTCTGACATAAATATATCGAGTCTTAATAAAAGCATTAGAAAAGAATCTATAAAGCAAGTAAAATACACAATATATGCAGTTAATGAAATAGGAGGAAAAATAATGACTTTCCATCCTGGTAGACATTCAGCTGCTACAAATAAGGCTAAAGAAAACACAAAAAAAATACTTTTTGATTCACTGAAAGAAATCTCTGAATACAATGAAGATTACGGTGTTACTATCGCTTTAGAAAATATGCCTGATACATTTATTACTACAATGAAAGTATCTCAAGAGATTTTAGAAGTACTAGAAAATAAACACCTATCAGGCATAAAACATACGATGGATGTTGGACATCTTGAAACTAACAATGTAAATATCGAACATTATATCCATGATTTAAAAGATTTTTTAGTGCATATCCATTTACATGATAACTTAGGCGAATTCGACAATCACTTACCTCTTGGAGAGGGGAATATAAACTTTCCAAAAATATTCAAAGCCTTAAAAAATATTAATTATTCAGGAAGAATGATTCTTGAAATGACAAAAACTGAAGACATATTAAAAAGTCGTGAATTTTTAAGAGAAAGAAAGTATTTATTATAGTTTAATAATTTAAAAATTTAATATTCATTTTAGCCATTTTACTATAAAATTCAATCTCAGGTTTTTTGCTTCTTGTTTCAATGAATAATTTGTCTAGAGCGGTCCATAAACTAAACCAACCCCCCGGCTGTGTGATAACAAGGGGCAAGTTATAAATTAAATTATCAAGATGAATTAAATATGTAGATAATATAGATAATATAAATCCTACAACTAGCCATTTTACTCCATCTATTCGTAACTGTTTCAATTCCTCTTGTTTTTCCGTTGCCCAATATTGAAAGAAATCCTTTAATCTTCTCCTAATTATAACTTCCTCATTCGTTTTTCTTTTATATTTAGGTATCAACAATCTAAGCTCAAGATTGTGAAACTCTACTTTATTTTCTCTTACCGCTTTTTTACATTCAAAGATAAAATCGTCTGACAAAGTCCTCTTAGAGTAAGGTCTAGGGTCAAAATCTGAAAATAGGTCTTCATATCCGTCTAGTATTAAACTGATGTTTCCTTGTTTTAGATATGTTTTTAACAATTCGTTTGACATTTGATCATTAGAATCCATATCAATTCTCTCTTTTCAACATAAGATATTTAATATGTCTATTTAAATATTAAGCGTATATCTTAAAAATGTTAGATCAGATGATACATCTAAATCAAAATTGAAATAAACTTAAAAAGAAGTTATGCAAACATAAAAACATAGATAGGGATTTAGATGTATAAAGTTGTTCTACTAAGGCATGGAGAAAGCACGTGGAATAAAGAGAATAGATTTACTGGTTGGACAGATGTAGATCTTTCCGAAAAAGGGATTGTAGAAGCGAGAAATGCGGGCAAAGTATTGCTAGAATCAGGATATTCATTTGACATAGCCTTTACATCGGTACTCAAAAGAGCAATAAGGACATTATGGCTTACTCTAGAGGAGATGGATCTAATGTGGATTACTGTAATAAATTCATGGAGATTAAACGAGAGGCACTACGGAGCACTACAAGGCTTAAACAAATCAGAAATGGCAGAGAAATATGGTGAAAAACAAGTTTTAATCTGGAGGAGGAGTTATGCTATAAGGCCTCCTGCCCTAGAAAAAAACGACAGAAGATATCCTGGATTCGACCCACGTTACAAAGATTTAAAATCCGATCAAATTCCACAAAGTGAATGTCTAAAAGACACTGTGGAGAGATTTTTACCTTACTGGCATGATACTATAGGGCCCACAATAAAAAAAGGTAAAAATGTATTAATTGTTGCTCATGGAAATAGCCTTAGGGCACTTGTAAAATATCTTGATAATATACCTGAAGAAGAGATAGTAAGTTTAAATATTCCTACTGGGGTTCCTTTAGTCTATGAACTTGATAAGGATTTAAAACCAATAAGGCATTACTACTTGGGAGATGCCAGTGAGATTGAAAAAGCAATTAAATCTGTTTCAGACCAAGGTAAAATAAAAAAACAATAACTTATACATTTCTTTGTTGTATATCATCCTAAAATAAATCACAAAACTCAACTCTTCTAATTATATAAATTGATGCCAAACAAAAGTGGAACAATAAATGAAACGTATGTCAATGTGGGAAAGTTATGTATTTTTTAATATTTTTTGAACTATACTTGGGAACTAAATCCTCTTTGATGGACAAGATAAGGCCATAAGATCTTGTACGGAAATCATAACAGTTGGTGTAATCTAAAAGAGAAGAATAAAAAGTTAGAATTAAATGTCATTTGTTTGAAATTATGATATAAAGCGATAATTAGTAATACTATGGAAATTTCAAATTAATAAGAATTGAAAGAATTATTAAAATAAATATTTGGAGAACTAGTCAATCAAAAATATTGCAGCAGCTATTACAGTTGTCCATTTGCCACATGGATCCCCTGTAGTTGCGATTGCAATGCTCTCACTATCAATAATTTTACCACTTGCTTTATATATCTCGTTTCTTTCATCCCACGCTGTGTCTGGATTAAAATCTATACCTAGAGTTGTTGCCAACATCGTAGCAGCTAGATCTTCAGCATAATCCCCAGAAAATTTTTCATCGTGCCCAAACATATGTGCTTCACTTAAATAACCATAGTTACCCTTTTCTGCAGGAACTGCAAGTCCAACTGCGGATGACAACTGTCTATTTGGTTCATCCGTAGCATTTCTTGCCATTACACAAAAAGTAATTTGTCCAATTTCCAAACATTTAAGCCCCTCTTCTTTTGGTATAATTTCACAATATGGGGGAAGAATGCTTGAAACATAAACGAGATTGCATTTTTCAATTCCAGCTTCTCTGAGAGCAAGTTCAAAAGACTGGAGTTGGTCTTTATGAACTCCTTTTCCTTTTACAAAAAATACCCTTTTAGGCACCATGATTTAAAACTAATTGATTGGTATTTAAGTGTTTTGGACTGCAATTATTAGGTAAATGCCTATTTACTCCTTTAATAGATAACATTAATCAAATTAATTAATAATAAATTAACAAAAAAAATAAATAGTTGTTATTGATTCTTTAATTTCTTAATAAATTCTAAATATGTTTTTAATTTGAAAATAATCGCTAAATAATACTTAGAAAAATATATATGGATACCCATATATTCTAAAACTTTATAAATATTATCTAGAAACTAACGTTATATGTTTCCCATAGCAGATGAAAATATTTCTATTGAACGACCTTATATCACATATGGATTGATAATAACAAACGTAGTTCTATACACCATTAATTTTTTTAACGGTGATTCTTTAAATAGTATTTTTGCCTTTATTCCAAATAATTTTCTTCATGGAATTGATGCTTGGACAATAATAACGCATCAATTTATGCATGGAAGCTGGGGCCATCTACTGGGGAATATGTGGTTTTTAATAATTTTCGGAGACAATATTGAATCAACTTTAGGTAAAGTTAAATACCTCATTTTCTATCTAATCTGTGGTGCAATTGCAGCACTTTCACATATGGCATTTAATGTTGAATCCGTTATACCTACTGTTGGTGCATCTGGCGCTATATCTGGAATTCTAGGCGCATATATAATTCTTTATCCAAAAAATAAAATAAGTACAGTGATACCTTTTGGATTCATTAGAATTTACAAAATCGAAGCTCTGTATTACCTTATAATATGGTTTGTTCTGCAGTTACTATTTAATTTTACTGATCCCTATGGGGGAGTTGCATATATGGCACATCTTGGAGGGTTTATAGGTGGTGTTATCTTAATAAAACTTTTTGGTAAAAAAAAGAATAAAAATCAAAATGATTTTCTTTACACATGGAATGAGGATTATCATAAATCTTAAAAATTCTAATGTTTCGGAACACATATAATCTATCCTTAATAATTTTAATAACATAACTAAATATTTTAACTATGCCTCTTTTTACTCTTATATTTGTTTTATAAAAAAAGTATTATTAAAAAAATAATTTAATATTCTTCATCGCTTGGTATTTTAAATGCAATAATGAGTCCTATAACAATTGTGACTAATCCTAGGCTAAATATACCTTCTTTTAAAGGCAAAAAGTCTAACTTATATCCAAAAATATTAGAAAACATGAGGATAAATCCTATAATACTAATTATTGCACCAATAATTTGTGTCGCCTTTATTCTCATATGCTATACAATTTTTTGTTCATTTAAATAATTAATTGTTAGTTTAAAAATACCAAAAGCTTTATAAATATTAGATTAATCTAATATTTGTAGTTTAACCTAATTCCAGACATAGGTTTCCTACATTTTTATTTTTTTATTTTTATATTTAAGTTGTAATTAAATTTAAAAACATAGATATAATTATTTATTTGGGGCTCGTAGCTCAGTTGGTATGAGCGTGGCATTCGCAATGCCGAGGCCGCGGGTTCAAATCCCGCCGAGTCCATAAATGGATAACTCTTTTAAACTTTTAATATTATTAAAAACTGGGCCCATGGTCTAGTTGGTCATGACGTCACCCTCACACGGTGGAGGTCCTGGGTTCAAATCCCAGTGGGCCCATACAAGAAAAAAATTTATATATATGGGGTGGATAATTGAAATACACTAGAGACGAATTTTTTAACGCATTTGGCAACAAAACATGGATTTCCCCATTTGAAAAGATTGTTATTCTTGCAGACAAAGAAAAAAAATTAATTGAGATTTTTGAGAAACACCCCAGAGGGATGGCAACTGCTTCATGGGTAACGTATCATTATCCCAAAGCATCTTCATTGATTATCAATGCAATAAGTGAAGGAAGTCAAAGTTTTTTTAAAGTAAAGGAAGGAAAATGTGATCTTGAACTCAAAGCAGGATTTTCTGCAGCAGGAATAGAAGAAGTAAGAATCAATAAAGACACAGTTGATATTACATATGCAGGGCTAGGTGGAGGTGGAGTTGGAGCTGTGCTAAATAGAGGGCTCGCAGAAGGGGTTCGCTCCATTGAGATTCTTGATTATGGCGGTGGGGGTGGATTGAGTAAAGCCATACTATCTTTCGATTTAAAGCAAAAAATCGTAGTTGGAGTTGATGATACAGATACTAAAGAAGAAGGTGCTACATGGTCTTTAGCAAATGAAATTGCATATACGATAGAAAAAGAAAAATTAGCAGATTACCTTAGGCACACTTTAGTTCAACTATATCCAAGAAATCCCCATAAAACTCAAAATTGTGTTAGCACGGCATTAACTTTTGGCGTTATCCCAAAAAATTTTTTAATGTTTAAAGATAGAATTTATGAACTTTTTAATAAACATACCCTATCAAAAGAAACTGGTTTAGTTATGTTACCTGGAATAGGGATTAGTAAAGAAATTAAAAATTATTCTTACAAAACTAAAACTTCATTAATGTCCTTAGATGAAGCTATTGATTTTTCAAAAAAAATAAAAAATTTAGAAGTCTTAATGGATAAATGGGGATTGATAGGAGCTATTGCTGCACTAGGCTACTCTGAAGATCCAAAAGAGGCCGTTAGATTATGAAATCATTTGTAAGTCCTTATAATTTTGTTGAAAACGTCAACTTAAAAGTTGATCCAAAGGATATTATAGTTTATGATACCACTTTAAGGGATGGGGAGCAGACTCCCGGCATTTGTTTCACTCCAGATGAAAAAATAGACATTGCTATCAAGCTGGATGAGTTGGGCGTTAATCAAATTGAAGCCGGATTCCCAGTAGTATCTGATGGAGAGAGGAGAGCAATAAGGAATATAATGAAACAGTCATTAAACTCAGAAATTTTGGCGTTAACTAGAACTTTAAAGAGCGATATTGATGTTGCTCTGTCATGTGATGTTGATGGGATTATAACTTTCATTGGCGCATCAGACCTTCATTTAAAATATAAATTAAAAATGACAAGAGAAGAAGCCCTCTCGAAAGCAGTAGAAGCAGTTGAATATGGTAAAAGTCATGGCATTTTTGTTGCATTTACTGCCGAAGATTCTACAAGAACTGATTTAGGCTATCTTCTTGAACTTTACAAATCAACAACTGAAGCAGGGGCAGATAGGATTCACATAGCAGATACGACTGGATCTATAAGGCCTATGGGTATGAGATATCTTGTTAGTCAAATAAAGGCTAGTATCGATAACACTATAGGTGTGCATTGTCATGATGATTTTGGACTTGCAGTTGCAAATTCTCTTGCAGCTTTTGAAGCCGGTGCTAGAGCCATTTCTACATCTATGAATGGATTAGGAGAAAGAGCAGGTAATGCCTCATTAGAAGAAATAATTTTAGGACTCAGACTTCTTTATGGGATAGAGATGCCTTTCAAATATGAAGTAATATATGAACTTTCAAGATTAGTTGAAAAATATACAACAATGCCAGTTCCAAAAAACAAAGCGGTAATAGGGGACAATGTATTTGCTCATGAATCGGGGATACATGTTTTGGCAGTTAGAGCAGAACCATTGACATATGAACCATACTCGCCTGAATTTGTTGGACAAAAACGAAGAATTATTCTTGGAAAACACTGTGGAATGAGTTGCATTGATGCCAAACTCGAAGAGTTACGCTTATCAGTTCCTCAAAGTGAAAAAGAAACACTAATTCTCAAAATTAAAGAGATGGCCGAAAGAGGCGCAAAAGTGGGGGACAAAGAATTTAAGAATATGGTTCAAGAAATACTTTCAAAAGGTTAGAGAATGAAAAACTCATATTCTGGAGCTAAAATTGTATCAAAAGCAATTAAAGACTCTGGTGTTGATACTCTTTTTTGGTATCCGGGGAGAGATATACTACCCCTTTACCATGAATTAGTAAATAGTGGTATTTCTGTTATTAGATCATCTCATGAACAGTCTGCAGTTCATAGCGCTGATGGATTTTATAGATCAAGTGGCAGAATATCTTCCGTACTAACTTCAACAGGTCCAGGCTCTGTAAATGCAATGATGGGATTAGCATGTGCATACAAAGACGGATCATCTTTAGTCTTAATTACTGGGCAAGTTCATAGCAATAAAATAGGAACTGATGCCTTTGAGGAAGTTGATGTACTTTCAATGACCTCTCACATCACAAAGAAGAATATTAGATTAAAAGACAACTTATATCAAGAAGTTAGAAATTCATTTTTTCAAGCAGCAACTGGAAGGCCAAGGCCTGTGCATATAGAAATTCCAACTGATTTACTTGAATTGCAATACCAATCAGATTTTCATTTTAAGGAAAAACGACCAAAGACTAAACTTGACATGGATAAAATTAAAGAGGCTATTATGTTGATCAACGAATCTAAAAGGCCTTTAATTCTTTCTGGATATGGTTCGATTAATTCTAATTCTGGAAATAATATTCTCTCTCTGTCTAATAAAATTGGGGCTCCAGTAGTTACAACTCTTCCAGGGAGAGGGATCATTGATGAAGACGATGCATGTGTTTTTGGTACTCTTGGAGTTAGGGGCACAGATAACGCTAAGATAGCTTTTGAAAAGTCAGATCTATTAATTTCTTTTGGAACCAAATTTTCAGATAGAACTTCTTATGATATTTTTGATAAATTAAAGAAGATAATAGATGTGAACATTGAGACAACTAGTAAAAATGTATATAGTAATCTGTCAATTGTAGGAGATATTAACGAAATAATTAATAACATTTTAATGGATGTATCAAAGAAAAATGGTCTTTGGATAAATAAAAATCCATCTAGAAAAATAGAAGGTACTTCATCTTCTTTAAAACCTCTGAGACCGCAAGCTGCTATTCTTGACATACTTCAAAAACTTAGCAAGGAGGATATCGTTGTTACTGATACTGGGTCAATAACTGTATGGACGCATCTTCTTAAAAAAGTTCACTTTCCAAGAACCTTTATTTGCTCACATTCATTTGGGGCAATGGGATTTGGATTGCCAGCATCTATAGGTGCTAAGTTAGCAAAGCCTGAAAAAAATGTTATTTTAATAACTGGTGATGGCGGTCTTTTGATGGTGTTGGGGGAATTACTTACTCTTTCTGAAAATAATATTGACGTCAAAATATTCTTGATAAATAACGGAGTATTAGGAACAATTAAACAATATGAAGATGTGAAATTTGGCGGAAAATATAAATTTGCTTTAGGAAAAAATGATTTTGTAGAAATATCAAAAGGTTTTAATATTCCATCTATGAGGGTAGAGGATAAGAACGAATTAAAGAAAGGAATTAATGAGATATTAGGCTCAACAGGTCCAATGCTTTTAGACATTATTGTAAATCCCGATGAAAAAGTTCCTTTAGGAGGAGTTTAAGATGTTTTCTCCAAGTTTTTTACCTAAAGCCATTAGAGAAAGAAGTGGTGGTGCGCCGGGTGATTCTGGCAATATACTCGCATCGCACACATAAAAATCCATTTTTGTCTTAAATTGATTATCTACGGTAATTCCCAAAGGTGCTGTTCCTCCTGGATGGGCGCCAGCAGCCTCAGTAGAAACAATTTTATCTACTCCTGCTTTTTTTAGTATTTGTGATGCTATGGCAACACCGTTTGATATTCTTTGAACATCTTTTCCAGTGCAGTATTTTTCAATGTAGTCTTTTCCAACAAATCCAAATGAATCGTCTTTTATTTTAGTCATTATCCCAATTATATTTTCTCTTTTGGATTCTATTTTTTCTTCACCAAGAATCTTGATTATTCTTTCTGAATAATAAGGGGATAGCATGAAATCTTTGAAAGGTATGTACGCTGCCATATTTATCTCCTCCTTGAAAGAATAATTCACTTTTCCACCAATAGTAACGTAGACATCTACAAATAAATTTTTTGGAGTTATTATCCCAGAATTGTTAAGGATTTTAGGGGTATCAAGAGCTCCAGCACTTACAATTACTTTCTTTGAAGAAATACTTTTATGATTTTCATCTTGTTTACCTTCAACAATATATTCATTACCCCTTTTAATAATTTTTAAAGCTTCAAAATTAGTTTTTAATTCTGCCCCTTTAGAGATAGCCTTTTCAACATAATACAATGAAGTTTTTTTTGCTTGGAATTGACATCCCATGTTACATTTTCCACAGTTTTTACATTTTTTAACGTCTATCATCTTTGGCATTATCTTAGATTCAAAGCCCAATTCTTTTGATATATCTATAAAAAGTTTTGTTCTTTCACCTAGCATATTTTTTGGTATAGGAGATATGTCAAAATCTTTTTCAACTTCATCTAATTCTTTTTCAATATCTATGCCCAGATTTTCTAGTTTTTTTTCTTGAGTTCTTATGCCATTACCAATAGTTAATAGTGTTGTACCTCCAACAGCATTAGCACTTAATATATCCACTTTTCCGTGTTTGTCAAAATCTTTACAAGAAGAGGATTTAAAGTATCCCTTATGGGCTTCACTTAGTTTAAGATAACTGCCCTTTTCCAGTATTAAGACATCATACTCAGAAGAGATCTTTTCCGCTACAGCAGCACCACTAGCACCACTTCCAATTATAATATAATCGTACTCGTTCATGCTACCCCATGCATTATATTTTGATTAAATTTTCTATTTTTTTCATAAATCTTTCTTGATTTGCCGAGAATTCTCTTTCTTCTTCTTTGAGTATATTTTCTATTTTTGAAAGATTAAGATTTCCTGTAGCTCCAACATGAGTTTTTGATTTAATATTTTCAACAGGATTTTTCTTATTTAGGGAATCAAGATTAATTCCAACTTCTTTATACGCGTCTCTAAAAGGTACCCCTTCCTTTACGAGTTCTAATACTCTATCCGTTGCATATATTTCGGGCGTGAAAGAATTGATTAATATTTCCTCATTTACTTTTATTTTTGGTATGAAATATCCTAAGAGGTATAATGTTTGTTGTGTAATATCAAAACTCTCTATTAGAGGCCCTTTAGTTAGTTGGAAATCCCTATTATATCCTGAATATAAGGAAGTTATTATCTCGGCCACCCTAAAACAATGAGAGTTTACAACTTGTGCCTTGGCTCTTGTTAGTTCAAGTAAAGCAGGATTCTTTTTTTGTGGCATAAGACTTGATCCACCACAAAATTCATCGGGAAGAGAAAAATAATTAAATTCAGGTATAGAAAATAAGATTAGATCATTGGCAAACTTTGAAAGATCCATCATTATCTGTGACATAGTAAATATGATTATTGACTCTATTTTACCTCTACTGTTATTTGCATATAAGACATTATTTTGTACTTTTTCAAATCCTAAAAGTGATGCAATGTATTCTCTATCAATATTTAAATTAACTCCATAACTTGCAGCACTTCCTAGTGGAGACTGATTATTGAGTTTGAAGGCACTCTTTAATAAGTATAGGTCGTCCAACAGACTTTCTACAAAAGCGCTAGCCCAAAGACCCACAGAAGAGGGCATTGCTCTTTGTGTATGTGTTCTTCCAGGCATAGGAACAAATTCATTCTCTTTTGAGAATTCCAATAATACTTTACAAAGATTAAGGACATTTTCAATTATTTCGAATAATCTCTCTTTAGAATATAATCTAACATCTAAGAGTATCTGGTCATTTCTACTTCTAGCAGTATGTATTTTCTTCCCAACATCCCCAAGTCTTTTGGTTAGAAAATTTTCCACTGCAGTGTGTACATCTTCATCTTCTTTTTTTATTTTGAATTTTCCTTCCTCATGTAAGTCTAAAATATCCATCAAACTAGTTTTGATATCCCGAAGTTCTTCTTCTGAAATAATTCCTATCTCTTGAAGCATTGTTGTGTGTGCGATATTTCCAATTATATCTGCTTTAATAAGACGCGTATCCCAAAGATAATCATCACCAACAGTAAAGTCTTCAACAGTTTTATCTAGTTCGTATTTTTTTTTCCATAGTTTAGCCATTTTGGCACTCCCTTATTTCAATAAATAAATAAAAATTTAAATATTTATCTAGACCGTTTCGCTAAAACTTCATACATAAGACCCATAACTTTGGCAGCATCCTTAGAAATTCTCTGGTCAATACCTCCCGCTTTTATTGACCTTATTTCTGGAGCAAATAATGATGAAGCAGATTCTCTCTTTATTATTTCAATATTTCCCTTATACAATTTGACTTTATAAGTACCGCTGATATGTTCTTGGCTTTTGAGGATGTAGCTATCAAGAGAATCTTTCAATGGATGGAACCACCCTCCGTGGTAGACTAAGTAGCCCCATTTCTGCTCTACAAGTTTTTTGAATAGTATTTCTTCCTTTGTAAGGCACATTTGTTCAAGATCTTTGTGAATCTTTAGTATTATGGTGGCACCTGGAGCTTCATAAATCTCCCTACTTTTAAGATTCATTATTCCTTCTTCAAATATATCAATTTTTCCAATTCCATGTAATCCTCCAATTTTATTGAGCTTAGTTAGTAACTCTAATAATCCAATCATTTCACCATTTAGAGAAATGGGAATTCCTTTTTCAAATGAGATATCTATGAATTCAGGTTCATTTGGTGTGTTTTCAAGAGCCTTAGTCCACATCCAAAGATCGTTTGGAAGCTCTTGGTCAAGATCGATTGCTCCACTTGCAATAGATCTGCACCATAAGGTCTTATCATCACCACCAGTTATTTTTTCAGTAACGTAGATCCCCCATAATTCACATAGTTTTTCTTCTTCTTTCCTAGTTAAATCAAAATCCCTCACTGGAACCAATATGCTAATTTCAGGTGCAAATAACTTGAACACATTATGCATTCTGTATTGATCATTTCCCTTGCCGCTTGAACCCTCCATTAAGGCATCACAACCCAACTCTTTTCCTTTTACTGCGACAATGTTTGCGATTAATTGCCTCGTCATTGACGTACTTACAGGATAGCCCATATAATCTGCGTTAGCCATTATTGCCATAGGTATCCATTTTTTTACAAATTCTGATTTTGCATCTATAACAATTGGCTCAATTTTTAGAATGTTTGCCTTTTCAAATGCAGTGTCAATTTCTTCTTTTCCCTGACCAACATCAACCATTATTGGTACGATTTCATCAGCATGATATACTCTTTTGAGAAGTTCAATGCATAGACATGAATCAACTCCACCAGAATATGCCACTGCAACTTTTTTCACTGAGGGGATATCAACCCCTTCAAATTTTTTTAGTATTTCTTCCATAATAAAACCTTCCTTAAAATAATCCGACCCATTATAAAGATAATGACTTAAATGTATCAAAATTATACATATATGTATAATAATGATCATTTGACGTTAAATAATAGAATTAAATGGATTTCTTACCTCTATAATTTTAAAAGAATGCCAATACTATTATAAAATGTAGTACCAATATGAATCATATACTCACTTATTTGGAAATATTAAATGGTTTATCTAATAAAAAAGAATGTTAAAGGAGAAGTATATTACTACTTAAATCATTCAGTAAGATTGGGGAGTAGGGTAAAGACAATTTCTTATTATATCGGGAAGGGACCTTTCTCGCAGTCTGAAATAGAATATCTTATCAAAGAAAAGTCTCAAATGTTACTTCTTGAAGCAGAGTTCTTGAAAATATTTTCTAAAAAGTCGAACTATGAACATCATTTGCTTCCAATTTCATTCATAAACATAATTGAGAGGCTAAAGGAAATTAATAGACTAATGGCGCCCCTCAATAAAAGTTATTTTGATAAATTTGAGGAAGATCTTAGATTAAGATATGTTCACGAATCTACCGCAATTGAGGGCAATACTTTATCCTTAAGAGATGCACAACTATTACTCGAAGAGGATGTTCCAGCCGGAAGTACTCTAAGGGAAATGTACGAGATATTGAACTACAAGGAACTATTTAAATTTCTTAGGACGTATAAGGGGGGCATATCATTAAAATTAATTTTAAAAATTCATGAAATACTTATGAAAAATATTGACGATGAAAATGCCGGAAAGCTAAGAAATATTGACATTTCTATATCAGGTTCTGACTATGATCCCATGCCATTCCCAGTTTTAGAAGAAGAGTTGGATATACTTGTAGGGTGGTATAAAGAAAACAGAGCGAAAATGTTTCCTATTGAATTAGCTTCCTATTTTCACCAAAAGTTTGTTGAAATTCACCCATTTATTGATGGCAATGGAAGAGTTGCGAGAGAGCTTTTAAATTTCATACTGTTACAAAGTAACTATCCAAGACTTGTTATACCATTTGAAAGAAGGGGGGTATACCTTAGGTGCATAGATATAGGTAATTTGACGGATTATACTCCTTTTACAATTTTTATATCAGGGCTTCTGATTGAAGACTCATTTAGATCTGTATATGTCTTTTTTGAACAATTTAAGAAGAAAATAAAAGAAGAAATCTATTCTACAGAAATATCAAATGAATTAGATAACACAATAGCAAGCTACAAAGAAATTTTAAGTATAATTCGTGGCATGGAAGGAAAAATTGAAAATTTAAACTTAAATCAATTAAGAAAAGGAAAGTGGAAAGAATAAATGATAGGATAATGACATGTGAACACAATGCTTAAATATATATTATAGTTAGAATTCTCATGAAAAAATTTACTCTATTTTTAATTTTAGTAATATTTAATATATCTATTATGGCTGTTTTTGCAGATAAGTTATCTTGGAGCTATGATATAGGAGACAATATATCATCTATTGCAGCATCTTCTGACGGTGCATATATTGTAGTAGGTTCTTACGATAATTATGTATATCTTTTCAATAAAAATGGGTCACAATTATGGAAATTCCAAACAGGAAGTAATGTTGAATCAGTGGCCATATCTGCAAATGGACAGTATATAGTTGCAGGGTCGTGGGATAAAAGAGTATACTTACTTAATAAATCTGGACAAAAGATTTGGGATAGGCTAACATCTGACCAAGTTAGCTTAGTTAATATTACTCCTGATGGAACACATATTACTGCGATTACAAAAAATTACAGTGTTTTTGTATATGATAAAACAGGGGTTCAAACTACCACATTTGATTCTAGAAATAAACTTGCTGCGTCTTCGGTTACCCCAAATGGTTCTTTTATTGTAACTGGAACAAAAGACAGTAATATCCGAATGTTGTCAAGATCCCTTGAACCTATATGGGAATATAAAACCGGAGGAAATGTACAGTCAATTTCTTTGACACCAGATGCATCATCTATAGTGGCAGGTGCATATGATAACAAAATTTATTTATTTGATAAAAAAGGTACATTAGTATGGTCCAAAGCAACTGGCGCAGGAAATCATTTAGTTTCAATAAATAAGGACGGATCTAAGATATTTGCTGCTGATCTTGGAGATAATACTTACATATTTGATTCTAATGGAAAACAATTAATGAAAAGAAAGTTGAAGAATAAAGCAAATTGTGTTTCTATGACGTCATCAGGAGATTATCTTGCAGTTAGCTCCCTTGACAGGAAAATAAATTTTTTGGATGGTTCTGGAAATTTATTGTGGAGTACGGAAACTGGAAATTTAGTAAATTCACTATTTATAACAAACGAGGGTAAACTACTTGTAGGATCAAAAGACAATAAAATTTACATATATGATTTGAGTTCTTACATTAGATCAGAATCTCAAAAACAATCAAAAGATACAACATCCGTTCCTGATGTCAAGCCTCCTACAAAAACAGACGATACTTCAAAGCCATCTACAGTTACTGAAACAGGCCGCAGTTTTCCATTAATATATATAGCCCCGATACTAATTGTCTTAATTGCTGTGGCGGCAGTAGTGTTCATGAAAAAAAGTAAATCTACCGCACCTTTACCTATGACCCAAACAAAAGAGAAATCAAAAAAAGATGAATTAAAATGCCCTTCGTGCGATTCACCAATGGAAAAGGGAGCTAAATTCTGTGGCAATTGTGGGAACACATTTGATGAAAAAATTGAATTAAAATGCCCCAATTGCGGGGCTGCAATCGAAAAAGGAGGAAACTTCTGTTCAGAATGTGGTCAAAAAATTTAAAATTTAATTTTTACACTTTAAAGCTTTAATTACCTCTTCTGCAATCATGATTCCTGCTCTTTTCTGGGCTTCATGAGTGGATGCCCCTATATGTTGAGTTAGGACTACATTGTCGTATTCTAGAAGTTTACTTTTTATTGGGGGCTCTTCCTCAAAGACATCAAGGCCAGCACCTAGGATTTTTCCAGAAGAAAGTGCATTACAAAGAGCATCTTCATCAATTATCCCTCCCCTTGATGTATTGATTATAATTGCATTGCTCTTCATTTTTTCAAATTCTGCGTATGAAATCATATGTTTTGTTGAGTCAATTAACGGTACATGGAAGGTAATAACGTCACTTATTTCTATTAGCTTTTCAAGGGTAACAGGCTCAGCATCTCCTTTCCTTATTTGTTCATCTGTTAAATAGGGGTCATAGGCAATTAGTTTCATACCACAGGCTATCGCAATTCTACCAATATTTCTTCCAATTCTCCCAAATCCGACAATACCCAATGTTTTACCATTGAGTTCATGCCCCATTAGGGATTTCTTTTCCCACTTTTTTTCTCTTGTGAGCCTGTCGGCTCTTGCAATGTTTCTAGAAACTGCAAGTATTAATCCAAATGCGAGTTCTGCTACGGAGTCAGAACTTGCTTGAGGGGAGTTTACAACTTTTACCCCTAAGCCTTGGCAACAATTAACATCGACATTATCAAGACCTACACCGGCCCTAGCCACAACTTTTAGATTTTTACCTTTCTTTATTATTTCTTCAGTTATATTTGGTTTACTTCTAACTATTACTCCGTCATAGTTTTCTATAATGGCCATAATTTCTTCTTTAGAAATACCTTTCTTTACATCAACTTCAAACTCTTTTTTGAGTTTAGATATACCTTCTTCAGCAATATCCGATGCAACAAGAATCTTCATATTATCACTAAAAATGGTCTATAAAAATACTTAAATATCTTTGTATAGAATGACTATCATGATTGATAAAAAGCTTCTTGATATCCTAGCGTGTCCTGTTTGTAAAGGGGATATATTTGAGGATAAAGAAGAACTCGTATGTGTGAAATGTAAAAGAAGATATCCTGTTATCGAAGGAATACCAATAATGCTTGAAGAAGAAGCTAAACTAATGTAAATTAAGGGGATAGATGAGAATATATTCACTTGTTTTTGATAAAATTTTTTAATAATAAATATTTTTTCGTTTTTTAGTCTTCTTTTTGAAATACTTAATAACAGCTTATCGACATATTTATCTCTTTATTTGAATTATACTAGGATTTAACAGATCTCATTATTACTGAAATTTTATCGATGATTATTTACAAGTTTTAACATGCTTTTGCCTAACTTTATCCTTCTGATTTTTGTATTATCGCTACCCATATATCATTGTCACTATCTTTTGCATTTTTATATGTATAGATACATTTCCCACAATATTTATAAATAAATTTTTAATTTAGTTATTATGGCAAAAAAGAAGAGTAAGAAAAGTCAAAAAATTTCAAAAAAGACACTAAGTCTTGTTGCACTCTTAGTAATAATCGGTGTATCGATGGCTTCCCTTTATTATGTAAATTATCTGGGAAATCATGCATTTGATACAAAGGGAATTCCGACAACTATTGCTTATAAAACTGAAAATGATCAATCAATAAAAGTTGTTTCCTATGTTGAAGGAGATCCTCTTATTGTCTTACGAAGGATGTTTACTGAAGACAACGTAAAAAGTGTTTATTTACTTTTTTCTGCAATGCCTGGAACAGCTCCCGAGAATACTTACCTTGTAAGGGGTGTTGCTTCGATAAGTGAAGGTATAGGTAGAACTAAAGGAGCAATAATATATGCTAGAGAACTTAATCCATGGCACAAATATATGATGGGTATTAAAATGATAGGATCTAAAACAAAACCACTTGTTTATATGAAAACTCCCAACTTAGGTGGCGTTGAAAATAAAATTATTGTCTTAAATGAAGGTGTTGTAATTATAGAAAACAGTAATTTTGAAGATGTAGTATTGCTTTCAGATTTCCTTAGGACAGTAATTATTGGTGTCTTTTAGGGATTTGAATGAAAAGATTAAATCTTTTTGACTTGGCAATAATTGTATTGGTGGTGGCTTCAGCCATATCATTTTCCACCAAGTATTTTGAGAAAGAACCAATAAATGAGTATACATATACTGGATCTCAAATATATAGTGCTGTTAGATTTTTTGATTTGTCGGATGGAAAAGGATTTAGATATCTTGTAAAGGTAGATGGATCATATATTAGTGATTATTCCCCTTTTAACGAAGAGGGTGTTGTAGTTGGGACGTCGCAAGGCACCTTTTTATTAAAATTAAAAGATGGTCGAGTTTTGACAGTAGGTGGCAGAACTTCATTCAAAGAAGACATTGCCTCTCATGGGATAAAAGTCACAATGTTAAATGGCTCTACAGTAAACTATCTTGAAAAGGGTTTTTTTACTACTAATTTAATTGAAGCAAAAAATAAAATTAATAATGTATCAAAATTTTTGGCCAATTATAGTATAATTGATACAACAATATATTCAGATATTGCAATTGACGGGAAGTTTCCAAACGGGATAACATTTGAGAAAGAATTATCCAATAGGATCACAAAGGACATTTTTTATTTAAAAGATGTGAAAGTGAAATCTTCTGAAAACGGAATCATTTTGAGCGTTGCAGGTTTAGGGACAAATGACTTTGAAAAATTGGAATCTATTCTTTCCCCATATAAGCCAAGTAAATATTATTTCCTTGATTTTAAAGTTTTCGTACTTACAGAAAATATCCCAAAAGAATTCATACATACTATTCAAGATACAAATATAGAAGAGGTAATTGGAGATATTCATGTGAGGATTTAGATGAAGGCTTTAGACGAAATATTCCTTTTCTTAGAAAAAGAGTTTTCAAGCAGCATTATTAATAGGTCTTCCATTAAATTTTTTAGCATTCTCAATAATTTTCCAGATTCTTTCTTTGAAATTGATACTTTTGATAATTATTTAAAAAACTCATTTTTCTTGAAATTTTCTCCGTTGGTAGTAGTCGTATCAATTATTCTATTCTTTAGTTTTTCTGATCATCCCCTCTCAATAATTGGAACACTTACCTTTATTTTAGGCACTACTTCGTTTTATATTGGCACTCTCGTAGAAATCCCAAAAGTAAGAAAAATTAATAAAAAATATTTTATGCCTCTAGTGGGGATTTTTTCAATTCTTTTTATACTTAGTTTAGTAAAAATTGAATCATTCGGAGTTTATGTAAAACTTAGTTTGATTCCAATCATACTAATAGGGCTCAATGAAAGACAAAGTAAGGATTTTTTTGTTTCTCTTTTAATGATAAATATAGTAATACTAGTTAAGGGATATTGGGCATTATCTTTTCCTTTTATTTTTTTTAGCTTAGCCTATTTGTTCTTAACATATAACGGTAGATTCATCAAATATTTAGAGGATAATACATATAATTTAGTATTTCTTCTTCTGTCTTTAGGATTTATTTTTTATATTTTAGATATAGCAATAGCAGGTGGGATACCCTTATTTGAGGTACAAGCAAGAAATTCATTGGATCCCCTATTTACAGCTGTTTCACATCTTTTTCCGATGGGTTCCATTTTACTAATTTCATATGTTGGATTAGTAAATAAATATTCTTATAAAAAAGCGAGATTTATCTCAATTTTTTTTACAATTGTTTCATTAATTTTAATGGCTTTTTTGGGATATCGGACCCAAGTTATTTTTGTTTTACTGGGCGCATTGATTTGTGGCTCAATGGTTGGAATATGGAAAAAGTCTGAATTAATATTATTGGGAGCCGTATCTATTGGATCCCTATTTGTTTTAACAATAGCACGTGACACTATTTTAGGCGTTAATCTCTCGCTTATTGAATCGCTTAAAACAAGAATAAGCCTTACTACTGATGTTATGGACATATTGGCTAATATGGGTGGGGTATTTGGACTAACTAATGGTGCTGTTCATATTGCGACTCATCCATTTCTTGCAAGATTAATGCCGGGAGTGGCTTATTCTCCAAGAAGGATGATGGCTGTTCTTGTAGGTGAAAAATCAATTTCTGTTACTTCAAGCATATTTGGCCCGCTATCCATTGACTTTGGCCTGATTGGAGCAATAATAAGTATGGCCTTCTTAGGATTTTTCTTATCAAATCTCTACAAAATAGCAGATAAAACAAAAGGGGAAAGGAAGATTATTCCTGTTGGACTATATAGTATGGTATTAAGTTACACAATTATAGGAATTGAAACAGGTATTGTTGACTTAGAAGTATTATTATTATTTATAATTTCATTAGCATATATCCTTTTTATAATTAATAGAAAAATTATTTAATAAAAAATTTCCGAAAGATTTAAATATTTTAAAGAAATTATTAAAATAGTGATAATAATGAAAATGAACAAAAAAGGAATTAAAATACTCAGATCCCTCCTTGCAATCAAAGGATTTCCACAGAAAAATAAGATTGCAGAGGAAACAGGACTTTCAATACAGACTGTAACTCCTTTCATTAATAAGATGATAGACGATGGCATAATAAAAGGATTTAGTGCCATAATAGAGCCAGATAAACTTGGATACCATCAAGTTCATTTTCTCTTGAATATAGAAAAAGGAACAAACGAAGAAGCAATTAATTTTCTGAAAAACATGGATAGAGTTCTATATGTTACCTCTGGATTTGGGAATGTAGATTGTCAATTAGTTGTAGCAATACCTGCTGATAGAACTGATCTAATCCCAACGTACATGGAATCCATTAGGCAATCTGGAGTATTCAAGAGCGAAATGAGCATACATGTTGTCACAAAGAGTCATTTCCCTCTACCAGATTTTCTTAGAAATGAAGATATAGAATAATGGTGCAAAAAATGCAAAAGAGTTTAGGCTTAATTTTAACATTTATTTTTATTTTTGCTGCGTTCAGTCAAGTTTCTTCTGAAGATTTAATCAAATGGCGCCATCATACTAATGAAGATGTCAAAGATATTGCTTTAGGTGATGTTAACGGTGATGGTAGATTTGATGTTGTTGTTGCAAGTGGTGGGTATATATATGTTTTAGATACCTTTGGTCATGAGATATGGAAAAGAAAGACAATAAACTATGTTAACAGCATATCGGTAGGAGATCTAGATGGTGATGGAAGAAGTGACATCGTAGTTGGCCTTATTAATAATGGAATTGAAGTTTTTAATTCAGATGGGGAAAAACGCTGGGAATATTGGATGCGAACCCCAGTTCAAAAGGTAATTATTAAGGATATTGATTCAGATGGCTATGGTGAGGTAATTGCTATATCTCATGATAAAACATTTCTTGATAATGCTTGGATTATTATTAATCATGATGGATGTGTTAGATTCCAAAGTAAAGATATATTTTTCCCAGACTTCGAATTAAAAGGCTACTATAGTGGAACTTCAAAAAAATGGGAAGCTGATAATCAACTTAGGATTCTAATTGCGGAGGATATAAATGGAGATGGCTACTCTGAATTCATTACATCCTCTAGGTTAAATGATCTGCTAATTTTTGATTACAACATGAATCCTCTATGGGGCTATCATTTTGATTATCCTATAACTTCTTTGTCAATTGGTGACATTGAGTCTGATGGATTAAAAGAGATTCTTTTAGGAACTAACAAAAAGTTAATTGTCTTTACAAAAGATGGATTTAAACTAAAGGAGTATTCTTTTGATAGTGATGTCAGAACTGCAATTGCATTTAAAGATGAATTCAATACTTCTTTTATTTTGATTGGTAAAGATAATATACTTTATGCATATGACTGGGATAAAGAAATATTCAATCATAAATTTGATGGTAATGTTAATTTAATTCAATATGATAATCTTGATTATAAAAATCAAATAGAAATAATCACAGGTACTAGTGACGGTGTATATATTTTAGATACCAATGGGAAGAGACTTTTCACATATAGGACCTATTCCCCAATAATCAACGTTTTTACAATTAATCTTGACTTTAAGGGCCATAAAGAATTAATTATTGCATCCACAGACGTAGATACAATTACTTATGCAGCGTTAAGAGAAATTCAGATTCCAGTTACTCAGGGCAATGAACAAAAAAAAGAAGAAGCAATCAAAACAGGAAATGCTGCCTTTTTTACAGGAAAGGCCCTATATGACGTTGGAGAGTATCAAGCAGCTATTGTCAAGTTCCAAGAAGCAAGAAGTATATATCAATCTGTAACTTATACCCAAGGAATCAATGATTGTGGAGCTTATATTTCCAATGCTACTATATATGTCCAAGCTAAAACAATAGAATCACAAGCTCTCTCTTTAACTAATGAAAAGAAATATCTCGAAGCTAAATCAACATATCAGACCGCAAAAGATCTATATTCAACATTGAACGATGCTACCAAAATTCAAGAAACGGATGAAAAGATGGCTGAAATTGATGATTTGATCAAAGCTGAATCTTTAACTAGACTTCTAATATATGTCGCTATCATTATATCTATACTATTAGTAGCGGGATTTTTATTTTTCTTCTTCAGAAAAAGAAAAAAATCTAAACAAGGTGCTTAATTGCTAAAGGATGAAACTAAAAAAAGAGTTGAAAAACTTCAAAATATTGCCATTAATTTTGAAAATGAAGGCTATTATCAAGATGCTGCCGATAGCTATGCAGAGGCTGCAAATTTCCTTGTTGAAGAAAAAGATTTTTTCTGGGGTGCAGAAGATTTCAGAAAAGCTGCAGAACTCTATTGGGATTCTGGAGATATTGATAGAGCTGAGACTCTTTTTAACACTGCAATAAATTACTATCTTTTAGACGCTGAATACTACCTAAAAAGAGACGGTTATTTCTGGGCAGTAAGAGATTATAAGCTTGCAGTACAATGTTATGAAAAATGGCTTTCAATGATTGGAAGAATTTAGAAACTTGTGGGCCCGAAGGGATTTGAACCCTTGGCCGCCCGGTTATGAGCCGGGCGCTCTACCAGGCTAAGCTACAGGCCCAGGAGCGCCGCCAGCAGGACTCGAACCTGCGACCATTCGATTAACAGTCGAGCGCTCTACCTACTGAGCTATGGCGGCATGAAGATTCCGATTTCAGAATCATATATAAAACTTTCTATCCCCAATAATTGAAAATTTAAAAAACATTTAAGAAATAAAAAGCTAAAATATTAAAATCAGAATATATAAGACATAAAAATTTTGAATTAACTCATCTATTTACTTCTTGAATATTTTATATAGTTTCAAATACTAATAGTACCTATCCATGAAGATTACCCAAATAAAAATCATTCTAGCAATTCAATGTTGCTCTGAATTTAAAATATAATTGATTGAAATAATAGTTAGTGAAATAAGAATAAGGGAAATAATTAAATTATTTTGACATGGTATGGTAATAAAAATTAATTTTTTTAGATTATCGATATTAGGGCATGAAAATATAATAATTAAAAGAAATACTTAAATACTTTGTAGTCTAAATATAATAGGTGCTTTAATGGTATATGCATATGTTTTAATAACAGTTTCAATTGGAAAAATAAAAGAAGTAATTGAGGCTGTAAAAAAAATAGAAGGGGTAATAGAAGCAGATGTTATAACTGGCCCATATGACGCCATAGCAAAAATAAAAGCAAATGATTTAGGAGAATTAACTAAAACAGTAATTCAACAGATCCATTATATTGATGGTGTTATCGATACAACTACTGCTATAATTATATCCGTTTAAATAATAAATTTATATTTTTGGTGATCCATTGAATAAAAGCACGGCTATATGTGACGTTTCTCTCTTTGTCTCTAAAAGTAAATATTCTCAAGCCGAATCTTTGATGAAATCCTTAAATATCGAAGAAGTCATAATGCCTGAAGAACTTGTAGACATACTTATGAAAGTTCATAGAGGTGAAGAACTATTAGGCGAGCAAGTTAGAGTTTTATCCTATTGGGCTAAGGGCCCGGTCCCAAAAGACGAAGAGATAAGAACTTTTTATGATACGCTCATTGAAAAAGGAATTAAGATTAGAACCATAAAAGAATATGTTCTAAAAAAAGAAGTTGAGTTTGGATATACAAAATTAAGAGAAGGCATGGAAAAAGATGAAATGCAAGTCTACAATAAGAGTTGGAGAAATCTTTACAACAAATTTTCTGAAAATATGCCGGATCAAACTGCAATAATATGCTCAAAAATTCTTTCTCTATCTCTTGTTTTTAATGAGAAAATAATTGCAGTTAATAGAAAGTTATTAAGATTTTTGTATGATTCAGGTCTTGAAGTTTCAAAAGTTACTTCTAAAATAGAAATTGATAAGGATATAGTAGAACACAATATTATTTTTCTTAATGTATATGGGTCAAAAACATTTGAGCCATTATTCTATGAAATAAAAAATTCAATAAAAGAGAGCACAGAAATACAAGTAGAATTAGAAAAAGATGCAGGTTCAATCGTAATGTTAAATTTATAAATTGTATAATTTATTATTACTATTTTATAATTAATAAGTTATCATTTTATTTATAAAATTTTTTAAATAGAAAGCTTTTTATATCACTTCTAATACATCTAAAAATAGCTATATTTTTAATGAGGTGTAAATTATGGCAGAGATTAGACAACCAATGAGCGTCCAACCTGAAGGCGCTCAGAGATTTATGGGCAGAGATGCTCAAAGAATGAATATTCTTGCTGGAAGAATTGTAGCAGAAACAGTAAAGACGACACTTGGTCCAAGAGGTATGGACAAAATGCTCGTTGACTCACTTGGAGACGTAGTTATAACAAATGATGGTGCTACAATCCTTAGTGAAATGGATATTGCACATCCAGCTGCTAAAATGATTGTTGAAGTTGCAAAGACACAAGATGAAGAAGTAGGAGACGGTACAACAACAGCCGTTGTCATTGCTGGAGAACTTCTAAAGAAAGCAGAGGATCTTCTTGATCAGGATGTACATGCAACTGTTATTGCATCTGGTTACAAACTTGCAGCAGAAAAAGCAGAAGAAGTATTGAAAGAACTTGGTGACAAGATCACTATAAATGATGATGAAATCCTTCTTGAAATTGCAAAAACTGCAATGACGGGAAAAGGTGCAGAAAAATCAAAAGATACTTTAGCACCTTTAGCATTAAAAGCAGTGAAGCAAGTCGCCGTGAAAGAAAATGGAAAATATACCGTTGATATTGAAGACATTAAAGTAGAGAAGAAAGAGGGCGGAAGTGTAGAAGATTCAAATCTTATTCAAGGATTAATCATTGATAAGGAAAGAGTTCATGACGGTATGCCAAAGAAACTTAAGGAGGCTAAGATAGCTTTACTCGATTGTGCTCTTGAGGTAAAAGAAACAGAAACTGATGCAGAAATCAGGATTACTTCACCTGATCAACTTCAAGCATTCTTAGATCAAGAAGAGGCAATGCTGAAGAAGATGGTAGATCAGATAAAGGCATCTGGTGCAACAGTTGTTTTTTGTCAAAAAGGAATCGATGATTTAGCTCAACACTATCTTGCAAAGAGTGGAATATATGCGGCTAGAAGAGTTAAGAAGAGCGATATGAAGAAACTATCAAAAGCAACAGGCGCAAGAATTGTAAACAAAGTATCTGATCTCGAGCCAAAAGACCTTGGTCATGCAGGATCCGTCGAAGAAAAGAAGATTGGCGGAGACGAAATGACATTTGTAGAAGGTTGTAAGGATCCAAAATCAGTAAGTTTATTATTAAGAGGGGGAACAGAGCACTTTTTAGAGGAAGTAGAAAGAGCTCTTGAAGATGCAATCAGCGTCATATCTACTGCAATTGAAGATGGAACAATATGTGCAGGCGGTGGAGCTATTGAGATGGAATTATCAAAGAGGCTTAACGAATATGCAGAAAAGATTAGCGGTAGAGAACAGTTAGCCGTTAAGGCATTTGCACAAGCAATGGAGATTATTCCAAGAACATTGGCAGAGAATGCAGGTATGGATCCGATTGATACTATAGTTGCATTAAAAGCTTCACATGAGAGCAAGGACCACAAGAGATTTGGAATAGATATCTTTGATGGAAAAGTTAAAGATATGATGAAGGCCGGAGTTGTGGAACCGCTCAGAATTAAAGAACAGGCAGTTAAAAGTGCATCTGAATCCGCTATAATGATATTAAGAATCGATGATGTTATCGCCGCAAGTGGAATAGGCAAGAGAAAAGGAATGGGCGATGAAGACATGGATATGGGCGGAATGGGCGGTATGCCCGGCGGAATGCCTGGAATGATGTAAAATAAAAAATATATTTCTTTTTTTATATTTTTATTAACTATTTCTTAGGTAAACTTTTATTAATTTGATAAGAGTCTTTAAAATATGGAATGTGAACAAATTTTAGATAAACTGATATCTCTTTCTAGTAAGGAAAATTTAGAGGGAATGTCAAGATATGGGATAAATACAAACAATGCTTTAGGTATTTCTATTCCCCAAATAAGATCATTGGCAAAAGAAATAGGAAAAAATCACATACTGGCTTTAGATTTATGGAATACAAAGTTTCACGAAACAAAAATTCTTGCTAGTATGATCGGAATTTCCAAAATGTTGACATCTGACCAAATGGAAAATTGGGTCAAAGATTTTGATTCTTGGGATGTATGTGATCAAACCTGTAATAATCTTTTCGGGAAAAGTCCATTAGCGTATGATAAATCTTTTGAATGGTGTAAGCGAAATGAAGAATTTGTTAAAAGAGCAGGTTACGTTTTAATGGCTGTTTTAGCAGTTCACGATAAGAAACGAAAGGATGAAGATTTTTTTAGATTCTTTCCCTTGATATATGAAGGTTCAACAGATGATAGGATATATGTTAAAAAAGCTGTTAACTGGGCTTTAAGACAAATTGGAAAGAGAAATAATATTTTAAATAAAAAAGCGATTGAAGTTGCAATTGATATAAAAAAAATCGATTCCAGAACTGCAAAATGGATTGCTAATGACGCACTAAGGGAATTACAGGACATTAAGATAATACAAAGAATTAAAAATAAATAATTCAAAAAATAAAATGAATGTTTTTATAATGCTAAAATAAAGAAGTAACATATATTTTAAAAAACTATTTAAACATTCATTAGAATATTCTATTTGTGAGCCTAACATCGATCGTAATTGATTTTTTTTATAATCCCATTGTTCTTCCAACTTTTATAGCGTATCTAGCTTCGGTTTTCGGGAAGATAATATACGAGTCATTAAAAAAGAAACATTTAGTTGTTCAAGTTGCAATTCAAGATGGTGGAATGCCCAGTTCACACACAGCAATAGTTATTGGATTGTCAACAGCGATATTTCTGTATGAAGGAATGTCTACTGTATTTTGGGTTTCTTTGGTGTTTGCATTCGTTGTAATGAAGGATGCAACTGGTATTAGGTGGGAAACTGGTCAACAAGCGAAGGTTATCAATCAGATATTGAAAAAACTACGTATGGGAAAAGTTATAGATGAAGAATTAAAAGAACTATTGGGTCATACTGAATTACAAGTAATTGGGGGTTTTATTGTCGGCATCATATTTTCTTATTTAGGGCATATGTTCTTTTTTGGATAAATACTAAAATTGGAAAAACGTTTATTTGAAATACGCATTATAAACTATCTTAACTTTCTTTTTTTTGAAAAGCCTTTATTTTATCGTTTTTTTCATGAATTTAAAATAACTTCTAACAATGAGTTTTTTAAATGAAATATATACATCTTTCTGCATGGGTACTGATTATATCACTGTTAAGGGCGCTTCAGAACACAATCTAAAAAATATTGATGTTCAATTACCTAGAGATAAACTCATCGTGATTACGGGCGTTTCAGGATCTGGGAAATCTTCCCTTGCATTTGATACTATCTATGCAGAGGGTCAAAGGCGATATGTCGAATCTCTTTCTGCATATGCTAGGCAATTCTTAGGTTTGATGGAAAAGCCAGATGTCGAATATATTGAAGGATTATCTCCTGCTATTTCAATCGAACAAAAAACTACTTCAAAAAATCCAAGATCAACAGTTGGTACCGTTACAGAAATTTATGACTATTTGAGACTTCTTTATGCAAGAGTAGGAATACCTTACTGTTCAAATTGCGGTAAAGAGATAAAAAAACAGACCGTTACGGAAATTACAGATCAAATACTATCTTTTCCTGAAGGAACAAAAATTACTATTTTAGCGCCAATAGTAAGGGGTAGGAAAGGAGAGTATTCAACACTTCTTAAAGAGATGAATCAAGAGGGTTATGCAAGGGCAGAAGTTGATGGAGAGGTAAAAGAGTTAGATACTGAAATAAGACTTGAACGATATAAAAAACATAATATTAATATTATTATTGATAGACTTGTTTTAAAGGAAGGTATGTCCCCTAGGCTTTACGAAGATATTGAACTTGCACTGAAAAAAGGAGAAGGAGTTGTTTTTGTAGATGTTGGCGATAAAAGGAAAACATTCTCTGAGAATTTTGCATGTACTGATTGTGGAATCAGTCTTGAGGAGATTAATCCAAGAATGTTTTCATTCAATACTCCATACGGTGCATGTCCTGCTTGTCATGGACTTGGATTTAAACAGGAATTTGATCCTGACCTTATTATTCCCAATAAAGACATCTCACTTATTGAAGGTGCAGTCGAAGTCTGGAACTCTATAGATGGTTTTAGAGGGCAGACACTCCAGGCTCTTTCTAAAAAGTTTAAGTTTAGACTAGATATACCTGTTAAAAATTTGTCGGTAGAGCATATGGGTATACTGCTTTACGGTACAAATGAGAAAGTGAGATATAACTATAGATCCAGAAACACACCCACATACTGGACATACGAGGGTACTTTTGAAGGGATTATTCCTTGGCTTGAGAGGGTATACAAGGAAACGGAATCTGAATATAGAAAGGAGCAATTTGAAAAATATATACGACTTAATCCTTGCGAATTATGTAACGGGAAGAGGCTCAAACCAGAGGCTCTTTCTGTAAAGATACAAGATAGATCGATTATAGATATAACTGAACTTCAGATAAGTAATTGTTACAAATTTTTCGTAGATTTGGAGCAATACTTGAATGAAAAAGAAAAAATAATATCGAAACAAATTCTGAAGGAGATTAAATCGAGGTTAGGATTCCTATTAAGCGTTGGTCTAGACTATCTTACTCTTGATAGGAGAGCGGGAACTTTGTCAGGAGGGGAATCACAAAGAATAAGACTTGCTACGCAGGTTGGATCTCAGCTTGTAGGAGTTCTTTATATTTTAGATGAGCCAAGCATAGGTCTTCACCAAAGGGACAATGCTAAACTAATAGTAATGTTGAAACGATTAAGAGATATCGGAAATACCGTAATTGTAATTGAACATGATGAAGAGATGATGCTTTCTTCAGATTATCTTGTTGATATAGGGCCAGGTGCAGGAGTTCATGGGGGGAATGTAGTAGCAATAGGTTCTCCTGAAGAAGTAATGAAAAATCCTAATTCACTTACAGGCAAATACCTATCACGAAATCTCAAAATCGAAGCCCCTAAAGTTAGAAAAACAAGTAATGATTTTCTTATTATTAAAGGAGCAAGACAGTACAACTTAAAGAATATTGATGTCAAGATACCTCTTGGCCTCTTTGTTTGTGTTACTGGCGTTTCAGGTAGTGGTAAAAGCACACTAATTAATGATATTCTATACAAAGACTTGGCAAACAAATTTTACAGAGCAGTAGATAAGCCCGGAGATCATGACGAAATATTAGGTATAGAGAATATTGATAAAGTTATTATCATCGATCAAAGTCCAATTGGTAGAAGCCCAAGATCCAATCCCGCCACATACACAGGTCTTTTTACTCCAATAAGAGAGTTATTCTCAGAATTACCAGAATCAAAGAGAAGAGGGTTTAAGAAGGGCAGATTTTCATTTAATGTAAAGGGCGGTAGATGTGAAAATTGTAGAGGAGATGGATTAATCAAAATTGAGATGCATTTTCTGCCTGACGTTTACGTCAAATGTGAAGAATGTAAAGGGGAGAGGTATAACCGGGAAACTTTGACTGTTAAATATAAAGGAAAATCAATATCTGATATTTTGAACATGACAGTTGAAGAAGCACTTCACTTTTTTGAAAACATACCGATTCTAAAAAATAAACTTCAAACACTTTATGATGTAGGTCTTTCCTACATAAAAGTTGGGCAACCTGCTACTACTCTTTCCGGCGGTGAAGCCCAAAGAGTTAAACTATCAAAAGAGCTTTCTAGAAAAGCTACAGGAAATACCCTTTATATCTTGGATGAACCAACAACAGGATTGCATTTTGACGATGTTAAAAAGTTACTAGACGTCCTTTTAAGGCTTAGAGAAAATGGTAATACAGTGCTTGTCATTGAGCACAATATGGACGTTATTAAAACTGCGGACTATATTATTGATTTGGGGCCAGAAGGGGGGTACAAGGGAGGAGAGATTATCGCCGAGGGAACACCTGAAGATATCATAAAATCTCCAAAGAGCCACACTGGAAGATTTTTAGAAGAAGTCTTGAAAAGAGACAGAATTAGAGCATAACATTATCTGTTATATTTTATCATTTATTATCAGTTACTAATTTTTTATAATTATTGTTTATCAATACTATTAATATTTCCATTCAATATCGAAAGATTTATATGCTTATATCACAATAACTTATATGCACTAGAGGTGATATATATGAAAAAAATAGCTTCTATGTTATTAGTGGGGCTCATGGTGATTTCTATCTCCCCCCTACTAGGAAAAACGTGTACAACTGATGAAAAAAATAACGTAGGGAGATGTATAGACAACACAACTTCACCAATATCAAAAATTGCTGCTAAAAATTTCCTTAACAACTTAAGGAATGGCTCAATGGATTTACATGGCAACAAGTTAGTTCATTCAGTACTGACTCCAAGCGGAGATGTAAGTTTGAACTCCTCACTACTAAGGCAAAATTTTGGAAGTTACAACTTTGTCAATGAAAGAAATACATTAGGGTGGTATTCTTACGACGTTCGACTACCAACAAAAACACAGAAACTTTACGAACCAACGGTACCAAGAATTTATGCCACAAACATTTCAAATGAAGAATAAGTATATTCTTCATTATTTTTAATTTTACTGTCACCACCCATTGTAATGGATCCTATTTTGTTCAAATCTATTTATTTGTGGCTTGCCTTCATCAGGGTATCCAATTGAAATAAGGGAGATTGGGAGTACACTCTCTGGTAAATTTAGTAACTCTTTGATGCCTTTCATCCGGTCTTCATCGGGATATATACCCAACCAACAGGCCCCCAGTCCAAGTGAATGTGCAGCTAAAAGAATATTTTCTGTTGATGCAGAACAATCAATTGCAATAAAAATATCTCTTGTAACGGTTAAATCTCCTGCAACTAGAATTGCCATCGGGGCCTCATATAACATCCTTGAATTTAAGTGAAATAAAGGAATCTTATCTAATATTTTTCTATTGTTAATTATTACAAAATGCCAAGGTCTTTCATTTTTTCTTGAAGGCGCATTCATAGCTGCTTCTAAGATACTTTTTATATGAGTTTCAGGTATCTTATCTTTTTTATATTTTCTAATACTTCGTCTAGATAGGATAACATCTAAAAAATTCATATTGCCCACAATATATACAATTTTTTTTTAAGTATAAAAACTATTTCATCATATCAAAATTGGAAATATATTTTCAAATAAGTTCTAATGAGTTATGATTTCAATATTTTCTTAATAAAATGCGAATTAATTTTTAACATATTTGAATGTTTTCTTAAAATCTTTTATCTATATAGAAAACCTTTTTAGAATAGAAACAATAATATCCTATAACTATTAAAGTGATTTTATGACAAAAGAACTTTCTGCAGATATGATTAGGAGGACATTTGAAAAGAAAAAATTAAAATGTGAAACCAGTCAAGATGTTTCTCCCTTAGAAGATATAATAGGCCAAGAAAGAGCACTAAAAGCCCTTAAATTTGGTCTAGAAATACAAGAGAAAGGATTTAATATTTTCGTCGTAGGATTTCCTGGCACTGGAAAGATGACTGCAGTAAAGAGTTATTTAGATAAACTAGCCGAAGATCAAAATGTGCCCTCTGATTGGTGTTATGTTAATAATTTTCAGGAACCATATGAGCCCAAAGCTATTCAATTAGGCCCAGGTCAAGGACGAATGTTTGCTAAAGATATGTCAAATTTTTTAAGTGAAGCTAAAGTTAGTCTTCCAAAGGCGTTTGAAAGTGAAGAGTTTGCTTTAAAACGAGAATCTACTATCCAAAAGATTGAATCTGAAAGAAATAAAATTTTCTCTGAACTTAATAAAAAAGCTGAAAAAGAAGGAATGATAGTTCAAAGTACTCCAGTAGGATTTATTTTTGTTCCTGTTATTGGCGGTAGACCTATGGCAGAAGAGGAATTTTTAGCTTTAAGTCCAGAAATGAAAGAAGATATACAAAAAAAAAGAGATAAATTATATTCTGAATTAAGATTGGTCTTTAGGCAATTAAAAGAACTTGATACAAGAACATTTGAAGAGCTAAAAGAGTTAGATAAAGAAGTAGGCCTTTTTACATTAGGTCATTTACTAGACGATTTAAATAAAAAATATGGAAATTATCCTGAAATTACTAATTATTTAAAAGAGGTTCAAAATGATATATTGGAAAATATTTCTTTGTTTTACAAACCAAATGTTCCCCAGCCCCCTGTTCAAGCTCCATGGGCCGAAGAACTCTCATTTAGGAAATATCAAGTAAATATTTTCAATGATAATGATGGCCTTAGGGGAAAACCTGTTATCGTGGAGCTAAATCCTACATATCAAAATCTTTTTGGAAGAATTGAAAAGGAGGCCCAATTTGGAATGTTGACCACTGATTTTACCATGATTAGGGGAGGTTCCATACACAAGGCAAATGGCGGATATCTTGTAATACCCGCTGAAGAATTAATAAAAAATCTTTTTTCCTATGATGGGCTTAAAAGAGCGNTAAGTAGTGAAGAAGCAGTTGTAGAAGAAGCAGGAGAAAGACTTGGATTTATAACTACAAAAGGANTAAGGCCTGCTCCAATACCTCTAAATGTGAAAGTTATTATAATTGGGAATCCAATGATTTACCAAACNCTNTTTTCAGTTGATCCAGANTTTAAAGAANTNTTCAANGTCAAAGCAGAATTTGACATCAATATGAATTTCAATGATGATAATGTAAAAAATTATGTTTCTTTCATATGTTCACTTAGTAATAANGAAAATTTGTTACATCTTGATTCTTCTGCAATATCTAAGGTCATAGAATNTGGATCAAGNCTGGCCGATGATCAAGAAAAATTGTCAACTAGATTTGCAGATATAGCAGACATTATACGTGAAGCAAATTTCTATGCGAAACAAGATAATAATACTTTAATAAAAGATACCCACATAATAAAAGCTATTGAAGAGAAAAACTATCGTTCAAATCTTATACAAGAAAGAGTTAATGAAATGGTTACACGTGGATTTTATCTTATTGATACAACTGGGGAAGCAGTAGGGCAAATTAATGGCCTTGCAGTTTTAAGTCTTGGAGATTTTGCTTTTGGGAGACCTTCTAGAGTTACTGCTACCGTAAACATTGGTCGAGGGGGAATAATCGATATAGAAAGAGAATCTAAAATGGGAGGAAATATTCACTCAAAGGGCGTAATGATATTGGGTGGATATTTAGCAGAAAATTTTGCACAAGATAGGCCACTTAATCTTACTGCTAGATTGGTATTTGAACAAAATTATGAAGGTGTTGATGGGGATAGCGCATCTAGTACGGAATTATATGCCATTTTGTCTGCCCTTTCAGGAGTTCCAATAAAACAGTATTATGCCGTTACCGGATCTGTAAATCAAAAAGGAGATGTGCAAGCAATTGGAGGAGTAAATTACAAGATTGAAGGATTCTATGAGGTATGTAAATCAAAAGGACTTACTGGAAAGCAAGGAGTTTTAATCCCCAAAAGCAATGTTCAAAATTTAATGCTTAAGGAAGAAGTTGTCGAAGCTGTACAAAATGGTAAATTCCACATATATTCAGTTGAGAATGTAAAAGAAGGAATTGAAATATTAACTGGAGTTAAAGCGGGTGAGAGAGGGCCTGATGGAAAATATCCAGAAGATACAATATATGGGATGGTTGATAATCGTCTTAGACTGATGTCTGAAAAAATGGAAAAATCCTCAAATGATAAAGAAAAATAGTAGATACTAAATATAAAAATAGGAGGGTAAAAATGGTACAGGTAAAAGAAGTTGGAGAAATCTATAAATGTGAAATCTGTGGAAACATAGTAGAAGTGTTAGAAGTCGGAGGCGGAGAATTAATCTGCTGTGGAGAGCCAATGATTTTACAGGAGTAGATTAAAATGACTAAAATTGGAGAAATAATTCAAGGTGCAGATTGGAAAAAGGAAAAGCATGTTCCAGTAATAGAATGTGCAGATACTGTGAAAACGAATGAAACTTTTGAAGTGAAAGTATCTATAGGTAAAGATATAGCCCACCCAAATACAACTGAACACCATATAAGGTGGATAATGCTGTATTACCAGCCTGAAGGCGAGAAAGCCTTATATCAAGTTGGAAATTATGAATTTACTGCGCATGGGGAGAGTACTCAGGGACCGAATACAGGGCCCGTATATACAAATCACGAAGTTAAGACTACAGTAAAAATAACAAAATCTGGAACTTTATTTGCAGTATCACTGTGCAATATTCATGGCTTATGGGAATATTCAAAAGAAGTTAAAGTAAACTAATTTTTTATTTTTAATTATATGAATTATAATTAAAAAATTTTTAATGATTTCTTTAATTTGTTTAGTAGAATTATGTTAATAATAAGTTTTTTAAAAGACTTTATCTTTGATAGTTCATGAAAAGGGAATTATTAATGGGCAATGAAGCCATTGCACTCGGAGCTTTTGAAGCTGGTGTTGAGATTATTACTGCTTATCCCGGTACGCCATCAACAGAAATCCCTGAAACAGCTGCACGATTAGCAAAAAAATATGGGGCATATGTTGAATTTTCTACAAACGAAAAAGTTGCTCTTGAAGTTGGTATTGGTGCATCTTGGGCAGGAAAAAGATCTCTTGTTACAATGAAGCATGTAGGATTAAATGTTGCATCTGACTCCTTAATGACTTTGGCTTATACTGGTATTGACGGGGGATTTGTCCTTGTTTCTGCAGATGAACCTGAATGTCACTCCTCACAAAATGAACAAGACAACAGATTATTTGCAAGATTTGCAAATATTCCATGTTTGGATCCCTCTTCCCCTCAGGAAGCGAGAGATATGACTATATTTGCATATGATCTTTCTGAGAAATTTTCTATACCTGTAATCTTAAGGCCAACAACTAGAGTCTGCCATGGCAGAGGAGACGTAGAATTAGGTGAAATAAATATCCAAAAAAGAGAAGGAAAATTCTCAAANGATTTTTCTAGGTATGTTACAGTACCTTCACATGCNAGGATATTACATAAAAAACTATTAGATAAAATGGATAAAATTACTGACTATATTGAACAATCCAATCTCAATTATATTTTANCTGGGGAAGGGAAAATAGGTTTAATTGTAATTGGTGTATCCTTTAATTATTTAATGGAATCACTTCAATCCTTAAACATAAAGCCTCCAGTACTTAAAATTNGTATTTCTCATCCCTTACCTAAAAATACTATNCTTTCATTCATAAAAGAGCTGGAAAAAGTCATAGTGATTGAAGAACTTGAACCTGTANTAGAAAATGATGTAAAAATCATAATTACTGAAAATCAATTAAATCTTAAAGTTTATGGAAAAAATTTATTTCCTAGAACAGGTGAATTTTCTACGGATTTAGTAATCGANATTCTTTCTAAATTTTTTAGAATTAATATAACTAAGGAACAATCCAATCCTGTTTCTATCCCAGTTAGAATGCCCCTTTTATGTGCGGGATGNCCCCATAGATCAACTTTTTACGCCATAAAAAAAGTTACTAGAGGCAAAGCTATATTTCCGTCTGACATAGGNTGTTATACTCTTGGATTTTCTAGACCACTCCAAACAGTCGATACCTGTATTTCAATGGGAGCTAGTTTTGGAATTGCATGTGGATTTGCAAAATCTGTAAAAGAACCTATAGTTGCAACTTTAGGGGACTCTACTTTCTTTCATGCAGGTATACCGCCTTTAATCAATGCCAAATATAATCACTCTAAGATTGTAGCGGTAATTCTTGATAATTTAACTACTGCAATGACAGGTCACCAACCACACCCAGGTACTCAATTGACGGCCATGGGAGACCCTGCAAATCCTGTTTCAATTGAAAAGTTAATTGCTGGAATGGACATACCTGTTGAAGTTGTGGATGCAACCAATGTAAAGAGTATTGAAGAGGCTCTAAAGAGAGGGCTTGAAAGCGAACAAGTTTACGCCATAGTTTCTAGGGGACCATGTGTACTTCTGAAAGGCTTAGAAAAGAAACCAATATATAAGGTAGAAGCTTCAACTTGCAGAGCTTGTAAGGCATGCATTAAGCTTTCAGGATGCCCTGCATTAGAGTTTAAAGAAGGTCATTCGAATATTGATCCCCTGATATGTACAGGGTGTGGACTTTGTGCATATATATGTCCTGTAAATGCAATTGTTACATAGCTTTATTATTTTGATAAATATAAAATTTACCCTTTTTGCATTCATTTATATAATAACATAGGCGGTATTAAATTTAACCAATAACTTAATATAACACCTAAGTTTAATCTTTATTGACTTTTAGAATATTAAGGTATAACTATGGGCCAATCAGATGAGAAACTATCTTTTGGAAATCCGATAATTATCGTAAGCATCTATTTGGTGACAGGCATAATATGGATATTCTTTTCAGATGTGATTTTAGCAATTAATATACGGGATATGCCGTCTTTGATTTTTTTTCAGAGTTTTAAGGGTATTTTATATATACTTTCTACTTCAATAGTTATTTACTATTTAATAAATCGTGGATTTAATAAAGTAATAGCCTCTGAACAAATCTTAACGGAATCTGAAAGAAAACACAAAATTATACTAGATACTGTTGGAGACATTATACTTTATACTGATAAATATGGAAAAATATTAGATATCAATAAGAGGATAGAGACTAAGCTTGGATTTAAAAAAGATGAATTACTTGGTAAAAGTTTTATGGACGTTGGAATACTTGATATTAAATATGTCCCAGTCATAGCTAAAATGTATAGACAAGGTCTGAGTAATAATCATGAAACAAAAATAGAGCTTGGATTGAAACATAAAAGCGGTGAAGTTATCATAGTAGAAGCAGATAATAAATTTATTACTCAAAATGGAGAAGTTATCGGTGCTGTCACTGCTTTTAGGGACATTACAGAAAGGAAAAAAGCTTTAGTTCAAATAGAAAACAATATAGAACACTTTGCCCATCTTATTGACCATATAAGAAATCCTTTGGCAATACTCAATACCTATGTTCAAGTTAGGATAAGTGATCCGGAAATCAAACAAGATTTGCAAGCCCATATTGATAAAATTGATGAAACTATAAAGCAATTGGACGAAGGGTGGATGGATACTGAGGATACTAGAAAATTCTTGAAAAGCTATAAATAATAAATTATTCAAACAATTCTAACCATTCATTTATGCCTATATTTTTCTTTACCGATGTGTTAATAACTTTTATTTTAGGATTCAACGTAAGACAATCTTTCTTCATCTTTTCCGGACTAGCATCTACTGCCTCCGCAATATCTATTTTATTGATAATACAAACATCTGAAAATCTAAATATTACAGGATGCTTCAATACAATGTCGTCTCCTTCACTTACACTAACAATTACAATTCGTTTATCTTCTCCAAGTGTAAAATCAGAAGGGCATATTAAATTCCCCACATTCTCCATTATAAGATAGTCTAGATCTTGAAGAATTTTTCTTTCTTCAAGCTCTTCTAATTCGTGTTCTACTAAATGTGCATCTAAATGACATTCTTTCCCTGTATTTAGGGGTATTACTAGACATTCATGTTTTCTAAATCTATTGGAATCATACTCCGCAACTACATCCCCTGCAATAACTCCTACCCTTTTTCCTTTTTTTACCAAGAAATCAATAGCAATTTCTATTAAAGATGTTTTTCCAGAACCTATTGCACCCATTACATTGTAAGATTTAATTCCGTATTTTTTTAGAAGCGCTTTATTTTCATTTGCAATCATTGAGTTTTCTTTTATTATATCTATACCAATATCTATGTTCGATGTTTTATGCATAATCTCATAAAATAGAATTAATTTAAATAATTAATCGTATATCAAAATATTTAAATTCTATGTTAAGATTTAATTTAAGAATATTAAAATCTCAAACGCAGAATAATTTTTGCAATATCAAATTTTAAAAATCGTTTACCAAAAGATTTATAATTAACAAAATCTCTAATTGAATAATTCGTATATATGTTTTGGAGGAATTATTATTAGTTTGGCAATTCCTGAAAATTATAGTTATGATGAGACGAGTAATAATGATTATGCACAAGAGCCTTTAATTTTATCAGATAATGTGATAAAAGTACTAGAGCGAAGATACCTAAAAAAAGATCGAGAAGGAAACGTTATAGAAACTCCAAATGATCTTTTTTTAAGAGTTGCAAAAAGCATTGCAATTGCCGATTTGATTTATGATGATAATGCTAATGTTGAAAGTTTAACTAAAGATTTTTATAAAATGATGACAAATTTTGAGTTTCTTCCCAATTCCCCTACACTTATGAATGCAGGAAGGGAACTTGGGCAACTATCTGCATGTTTTGTCTTACCTGTTGATGATTCAATTGATAGCATATTTGATGCAATAAAATATACTGCTTTAATTCATAAGAGCGGCGGTGGTACAGGATTTTCATTTTCAAAACTCCGACCAAAGAATGATGTAGTGCTAACAACTAAAGGAATTTCCAGCGGTCCTGTTTCTTTTATGACAGTCTTTGATACGGCTACAGAGACAATAAAACAAGGTGGCACAAGAAGAGGCGCAAACATGGCTATTTTAAGAGTTGACCACCCTGATATTCTAGAGTTTATTAGATGTAAAGAGGAAAATACCAAACTTAATAATTTTAATATTTCTGTGGCGATTACAGATAAGTTCATAGAAGCCTTTGAAAATAATAAGGATTATGATCTTTTTAATCCAAGAAATGGTAAAGTTGAGGGAAAATTAAACGCAAAGGAAGTATTCAATTTTATTGTTAGTATGGCTTGGAAAAATGGAGAGCCAGGGATAGTATTTATAGATAGATTAAATAGAGGAAATCCAACTCCGTCTATAGGTGAAATTGAGAGCACTAATCCATGTGGTGAGCAACCACTTCTTCCTTACGAATCTTGTAATTTGGGTTCAATCAATTTATCTAAGTTTTTAATGAAATCTTCTAAAGGATATGAAATAAACTTTGATCATTTACGGGATATAGTGAAAAAATCTGTTCATTTTTTAGATAACGTTATCGATATTAATAGGTACCCATTGGCTCAAATTGAAGAAATGACTAAAGGTAATAGAAAAATAGGATTGGGAGTCATGGGATTTGCAGATATGCTCCTATTAATGGGGATTCCATATAACTCAGAAGATGCTGTTGCTATTGCAAAAACAGTGATGAAATTCATTAAAGAAGAAGCTACTGAAGCATCAAGAGATCTTGCTTCAAAGAGGGGCGCATTCCCAAATTTTGAAAAGAGCGTATTTTACGATAGAGGCGAAACGCCAATTAGAAATGCTACCGTAACTACAATTGCGCCAACTGGTACTATAAGCTTAATAGCTAATAGCTCAAGTGGAATTGAGCCAATATTCGCAATTTCTTACATTCGAAATGTTATGGATAAAGATGAGCTTTTGGAGACTAATCCAGTTTTTGCTGAAATTTCTAAGAAAAGAGGCATTTATAGCCAAGAATTAATGAAAAGAATTGCTAAAGAAGGGTCTATAAAGAATATAGCGGAAATACCTGAGGACATCAAAAAAATATTTGTAACCGCTCATGACATTTCACCTGAATGGCACATTCGAATTCAAGCCGCTTTTCAAGAATTTACAGATAATGCCGTTTCTAAAACCATCAACTTTCCAAAAAGTGCGAATGAAAAAGAAGTAATGCAAGCTTACCTTTTAGCATACAAAAGCGGACTTAAAGGAATCACTATTTACAGAGATGGTTCCAGAGAAGAGCAAGTTTTGAATATTGGCAAGGTGAATAAAAAAGAAATAACAAACTCTAGTCAAAAGGCGCCAAGACCAAGACCAAAAGTTACCAAAGGATTTACTGAGAAAATTAGAACTGGCTGCGGTAATTTATATGTTACAATTAATGAGGACGAATACGGGCTTTGTGAGATATTTATGCAAATGGGCAAATCTGGAGGATGTCCTGCAAGCCAGAATGAAGCAATAGCTAGATTAATCTCCCTGGCTTTGAGATCGGGAATTAGAATTGAAACAATACTTGAACAATTAAAACATATTAGATGCCCAATGCCAACATGGGACGAGGGAATACCCGTTCATTCTTGTGCTGATGCAATAGCTATAGTCCTAGATAGGTATATTAAGAAGGAACTTGATACAAAACAGGAAAGATTAGATGTTGTAGTAACTTCAAATGGCGGTGCCAATAATAATGGCATGCCTGCGCAATGTCCTGAATGTGGTGAAGTCCTCGTATTCTCAGAAGGTTGTGTTAATTGTAAATGCTGCGGATACACAAAATGCTGATTGTGCTTTAAAATATTTTTTTATAAATCTATACTTATCAAACTGAATTTAAAAGATAGTTATATTTAGGTTATAAAAGGATACGCTATAACAGTAACTTACTTATCTATAAGTTCTTTGAGATATTGTCCATACTCATTGACATTCATTAAATTAATTTTTTCTGTAAGATCTATGGGCTTGATTTTACATATCCACGACTGATATGGTTTAACATTTAGAAGATCTGGTGTATTTTCAATTTCTTTATTAACTTCAACTATTGTGCCCGAAATTGGGGAAAAAATGTCCAAAACGGTTTTTACTGACTCAATTTGGCATAAAATAGCAAATTGCTTTACTTCACTATCCACTTTTGGGAGTTCAATAAAGGCTATCTCTCCTATTTCTCTTTGAGAATAGTCATTGATTCCAACTATGCATATATCTTCCTCAATTTTTATCCACTCATGTGATTTTGAGTAAAATAAATCATCTTTGAAAGAATAAGTCCCTATTTCCATTAGAACACCAACCTTTAATTTTTTATATTCTTTAAATCTTTATCTATGGCTTTTAAAATATTTTATACAAAATCTTTATAAATGTTATGAATAACTATTCATATAGAGGTGTTACTATGAAAGTGGCTATTGCGACTGACGATAAATTGACTATTTCACACCATTTTGGAAGAACATTAGGATTTAGGGTATTTGAGATAAAAGATAATAAAATAGTTGGAGAAGAATATCGAGAGAATATTGGAAAAAATAATGGACAATGTGGTAGTTGTGACCATTCAAGCATGATAGCAAACATCAAAGATTGTGATTTAGTTGTATGTTATGGAATGGGACAAGGCATTTATAACGATCTAGTCCGACATAATATAAAAGCAGTCATTACAGAAGAAGAAACTGTAGACAATGCAATTATTTGTTTAATGAAAGACGATTTAGTAAATAGATTAGATAGGCTACATTAGTCTTAAATTATATTTTTTATAATTAATTCTTTACAAGAATTAATTGATATTATTATAAAATTGAAAATATATTTAAATAATACTTTATTTTCATATTAAGAGTTGATCAATATGAAATTAGTGATTATTGGAGGGGGATCGTCTGGCTCAGAAGCAGCTCTAGAGGCAAGAAAATTCGATAGAAATGCAGATATCACAATAATTGAAAGGCAAAAATATCCCCAATATTCTCTATGTGGATTGCCTTATGCTTTGTCTAAAGACATTAATTCTTTTGATAACTTAATAATTTTTCCAAAGGAGTTTTATGAAAAACAAAGAATAAAGCTTATTCTAAATAGAGAAATTAAGGAAATTGATAACCAACTCAAGAAAGTTTTACTGGATGATGACTCTATTATAGAATATGACTCTCTCATTATTGCGACTGGAGCGATTCCCTGTAATTATAAGGTGAATTATAAATATCCTGAAGGGGTCTATTTTATAAGAACTCTAGACAGTGCAAAGGAATTGTCTAATAAAATTGATAGTTCCAAAAAAGCAATTATTTACGCTTATGGGTGGGGGTGTAAAGTAGGATGCAAAGGCTGCATCTCCGGCCGCATATCCCTTGAAATGGCATACGCTCTAAAGAAAAGAGGTCTTGAAGTTAAAATTGTGTCTAGAGAAGCTAGACCGTTAAGACAACAGATTGATCTAGATATGAGCGAATTAATTATGGAATATATGAAGGAAAAAGGAATAACTATAATTACAGACAAATCAGTAATAACAGTTGCAGGTGAAGATAAAGTTAGAGGATTAATGGCAGATAATGAGTTAATAGATGCAGATATTATTATAATGGCCTCTGGAACTGTAGCTAATAATGCCCTAGCTAAAAACTGTGGCATTGAAATTCTAAAAGGGATAAAAACAAATTCAAAGCTTCAAACTTCAATAGATAATATCTACGCATGTGGGGACTGTGCAAGTATTAAATATCATTTTACTGGAGAATTTTTCTCTTCTAGTCTTGGAACAAATGCAGTTAGAGGAGGTAAAGTTGCAGGCATTAATTCTGTTGGAGGAAATCTTGAATTAGATCCTTTAGTTAATATTGTGGTAATGGATTTCTTTGATTTAAAAATCGGTGCATTTGGATTAACAGAAGACGACTTGATTAAAAAAGGCAAAGAATATGTCAAGGCTCGATACAAAGGTAAATCTAGAGCAGAATATTACTCCGGGTATAAGGATATTTTTATCAAAATTTTAGCCTCTATGGAGGGAGACATATTAGGATTCCAAGCAGTTGGAGAAGAAGGAGTATTTGCTAGAACACTTGCAGTTGGATTTGCAGTTCAAAAAGGCATCAGAGTTAATGAATTAGCAAAAATTGAGAATAGTTATAGTCCGCCCTTATCGCCTACAATTGATCCAGTCCAGATCTGTGCGGAACTTCTACTAAAAAAATTAAAATAAATCCTTCTAAGTTCCCCATCTTTTAAATAAATTATTTTTTACATTGACTTGATCTAATATTCTTCCGACTACAAAATTTATTATATCGTCAATATTTTTTGGATTATGATAAAAAGCAGGCATTGCAGGCAAAATAATTGCACCTTCTTCAGAGAGTGTTGCAAGGCTCCTTAGATTTATTGATGTCAAGGGAGTTTCTCGTGGAACAATAATTAATTTTCTTTTTTCTTTTAAAGATACTGCGGCGGCTCTTGTGATTAAATTATCTTGAATTCCTGTAGTAATTTTAGAAATAGTCGATATTGTTGCAGGGCATATAATCATATAATCAAAAAGATAGCTTCCTGATGCAATAGCTGCCTCCATTTCATTATTTTTATAGACTTTGTATGCGTATTTACTTAGAGTATCTATTTCATAGTTTGTTTCATCACTTATTATTTTTTTTGCACTTTCGCTTATAATTAGATGCACGTTTCCCCCTATATTTTCTAACAACTTGATACCATATATGACGCCACTTGCACCAGTTATAGCAAGAATTCCTTCCATAAAACATATGCTGATTATAACTATTAAAGATTTACCATTTTAAAATAAGGATGCATATTCCGAAAGTTATATAAGTTACCTAAAAAGATTGCTTTTATACTATAATATTTTTAATGGTGAATCTATGCAGATTCTTTTAATACATAGTGACTATTTAGAATACGAAATTACTTCAAAGACAAAAATAGCTGAAGAAATTGAAGATTCTTTGAAACAAGGTAGAATGGAAGATTGTCTTTCAGTTTTCATAGCAGTTGAAGAGGGGGATGATGACTCAGTTATTGAAAACACTATCCACGAGATAACGGAAGTATCAAAATCAGTAAAATCAAAAAAAATTTTCCTTTATCCTTACGCACATTTGAGTAAAGAATTAGCCCCTCCTAATGTCGCTATCAAAATATTAAAAGATCTTGAGTCAAAATTGATACTAAATTTTGAGGTTAAAAGGGCTCCTTTTGGATATTATAAAGCCTTTAAAGTATCGTGTAAGGGTCATCCTTTATCTGAACTTTCAAGAAGCATTAAATCCCAAGGAAAAGGAGAGATTATTTCTGAAGCTTTAAAAGCAGAAGAAAAAATAAAATCAAGTTGGTACATCCTTGACACTTTCATGAATTTAATTTCTCAGGAAAAATTTGATTTTAAAGATTATGAGGGTCTTAAAAAGCTGACAGAATACGAAGTTACTCATTCTAGAAAAGTAGATATGGTCCCGCCTCATGTTGAATATATGAAAAATCTTGAATTAGTGGATTACGAAAAAGGCTCTGATCCGGGAAATCTTAGGTGGTATCCCAAGGGGGTTCTCATTAAAAGACTTCTAGAAAATAGTGTCACAGATAGTATTCTACAATACGGGGGGATGGAAGTCGAAACCCCCATCATGTACAGTATTACCCATCCAATGCTCTCTAAATATTTAAATAGATTTCCTGCAAGACAGTACATAGTGAAATCTGGCAATGATGACTACTTCTTGAGATTTGCAGCTTGTTTTGGTCAATACCTTATGAAACATGACATGATTATTTCATATAAAGACTTACCTCTTAGATTATACGAATTAACTCGCTATAGCTTTAGAAGAGAACAAAGAGGTGAGCTAGTAGGATTAAGGAGATTAAGGGCATTTACAATGCCAGATATGCATACACTAGCGCCAAATATGGAATATGCAAAGAAAGAGTTTATTGAACAATTTAAATTATCAATGAAATGGATGCAAGAAATCGGCATCAAATATGAAGTTGCTATAAGATTTGTTAAATCTTTCTATGAAGAAAATAAAGATTTTGTTGAAAATTTGATGTCTTTAATTAAGAAACCAGTTCTCGTAGAGATGTGGGATGAAAGACCATTTTACTTTGTCATGAAATTTGAATTTAATTTTGTTGATTCCATGAATAAAGCATCAGCACTTTCAACTGTTCAAATAGATATCGAAAATACAGAAAGATTTGAAATAAAGTATTTTGATGAAGATGGCAAAGAAAAATACCCATTAATGTTGCATGCTTCTATTTCTGGAGCAATTGAAAGAAATTTATACGCACTTTTAGAAACTGCCTTCTTAGAAGCTAAAAAAGGAAAGAAACCAATGTTACCTACATGGCTATCTCCTACCCAGGTCAGAATCCTACCTGTAGGTGAAGAACAGCTTGATTATTCATTAAAAATTTTGGATGAATTAGATAAAGCAGAAATTAGGGCCGATATAGATGATAGGGATTTGAGGCTTGGAAAGAAGATAAGGGATGCTGAAAAGGACTGGATTCCTTATATAGTCGTTGTCGGAGATGATGAAATTAAAAATTCCATCCTTAACATTAGATCTAGAGAGGACTCTTCTCAAAAGGATATTTCAATAAATGAATTCATAAAATCGTTCAAGGAATTAGTCAAGGGAAAACCGTCAAGGCCATTACCTTTACCAAAACGACTTTCTGTAAGAGCAAGTTTTAGGTAAGGTGTTCAATTGGAGAAAATTAAATGCGATGTATTAATTATTGGCGGTGGGCTTGCAGGTTTAAGAGCGGCAATAGAGGCAAAAAAACAAGTCAAAGAAGTTTTAGTCCTGACAAAAGGATATGCAGGAAGAGGAGGATGTAGTGCAATATCTGAAGGCATACTAAATGCTCCTTTAGACAAAAACGATTCCTCAAAATTATACTCTAAAGATATTCAAAAAGGATCTATAAATGTATGTGACCCCAAGCTTTCAGAAATTTTATCTAAAAATGCAAAGTCTGCTATTTTATCCCTAGAAAAATATGGTGTTGAATTTAAAAAAGAAAATGGAAATCTTGTTCTTAATTCATCTGGAGGGCATTCTGTTCCTAGGACAGTTAGGATAGATCCCCCAGGGCCTGGTTGCGGTCGGGTCATTCCGTTTAAACTTATGGAAGAAGCAAAAAAAAGAGGTATTAAGTTTCTCGAAGGCAAAACTTTGATGAAACTTTTTCAAAGTAATGGTAGGGTAATATCTGGACTTGCTTATGATGAGAAAAATTTTTTGGAAATATCTTTTAAATCTATAGTTATTGCTACAGGTGGGGCGGGGAGTATATATAAAAACTCTACAAATCCTTCTGACGTTGAAGGGGATGGATACTTTTTGGGATTTGACGTGGGGGCTTCTCTAATTGATATGGAGTATATTCAATTCTTTCCCACAGTTGCACTAAAATCTTATTTAATTTTACCTTTTGTCTTTAATGATGGGGCCATTCTCTTAAATAGCAAAGGCGAAAGATTCATAGGAAAATATGACCCCGCCCTAATGGAAAAGACAACTAGAGACATAATGTCAAGGGCAATATTCACAGAAGTCCTTGAAGGAAGAGGGATTGATGGCGGAGTTTTTATTTCTTATAAGGAAATTCCAGAGAATATACTTAAAGCTAAATATTCAAAAGAGCTGACATTTTTCCTTTCCAAAGGAATAGATTTAACAAAGGAAAATCTTCTTGTTAAACCTTCATGTCATTTTTTCATGGGAGGATTAAAGATTAATGAAAAATGTGAAACAAATGTCCTAGGACTTTATGCATGCGGTGAGGTAGTTGGAGGCACACATGGAGCCAATAGACTTGCAGGTAATGCATTGGCAGAAGCTTTAGTATTTGGTGAAATCGCCGGAAAGTATGCGGCAGAATTTGCATTGACAAATAAATTTGAGCATGTTAATACAGAATCGTTTATTGATTCTTTACCTAAGATAGGGGATAAGTCCATAGAAAAAGAATTGATACAACAAATTAAAGATATATTATGGGAGTACCTTGGTATAGTTAGAGATGAAAAAGGTATAAAAAAGGCAATTCATGAAATTTCTCAAATTAGAAATACTTTTGAAAATATAAAAACTTCAAAAAATCTTTTGAATTATATCAAATTAAGAAATATACTTTTTGTTTCTGAGGTAATTGCATTGGCAGCGCTTGAAAGAAAAGAATCAAGGGGAGCCCATTACAGGACAGATTATCCAAAAGAAAATGATGAATGGAAAAAAGCTATTTTAATACAAAAAGAATTTAAAATTAGTCATGAGGCGAGGTAATGATCGTATCAATAATTGGAAGTCAATGGGGTGATGAAGGTAAGGGGAAAGTTACAGATTTTTATGCTGAAAAATCAGATATAGTAGTCAGATTCCAAGGAGGCAACAATGCGGGACATACTATTGTAGTTGGGGATAAAGTCTATAAATTTCATCTGATGCCATCTGGCGCAGTTCATAAAAAATCACTTGTACTTGGAAATGGAGTAGTTATTGATCCTAAAATTTTAATTGAAGAAATTGAAAGATTGAAAAAGGATGGATTTAATCCAGATATATCAATTAGTGATAGGGCAAATATAATAATGCCTTATCATAAAATCCTTGATGGAATTGAAGAAAAAATGAAAGGGGCTCTTGCAGCCGGAACTACTATGAAAGGAATAGGTCCATGTTACTCTGATAAAATTTCACGCTTTGGAATTAGATTTTCAGATCTTTTGGATATTGATGTTTTTAGAGAAAAACTTAATTTAATAATTCCAATTAAACAGAAGATATTTAATGCCTTCGGTGAAGATGCTAAACTTGATATTGATTCCATTTTTAATGAGTATCTAACGTACAGAGATTATTTAAAAAAATACATAAAAGACACTTCAGTTTTTTTAAACAATGCGTATGACAAGGGAAACGTTATATTAATGGAGGGTGCGCAAGGCACGCATCTTGATATAGATCACGGTATTTATCCATTTACAACTTCTTCTAATACTAACGCTGGAGGCATATGCACAGGAACAGGAGTTTCTCCTAAAAAGATAGATAAAATAGTTGGAATAACAAAAGCATATACTTCTAGAGTAGGTGAAGGGCCATTTCCAGCAGAATTGTGTAACTCGGAAGGTAAGTATATACAGAGCAAAGGTAAGGAATTTGGCACAACAACCGGTAGACCAAGAAGATGCGGGTGGCTTGATTTAGTTCTAGTAAATTATGCATGTCTTATCAATAATTTTTCTGCTCTTGCTATTACTAAAATTGATGTTTTATCAGGCATGAAAAAAGTCAAAATATGTTATGCCTATGATTACAATGGAGAAATCCTTTATAATTTTCCATCAAATATGAATTTATTGGCTAAATGTAAGCCTATTTATAAAGAATTTGATGGTTGGGAAGAAATCGATTGGAAGAAAATAAAAGATATTAATTCGTTACCTGAAAACATATTTAAATATATTAGATATATTGAAGAATTAACAAAAACACCTATTTGCATGATTTCATTTGGCCCAAAAAGGGATGAAACCTTAATATTAAAAGATATCTTTAGAGGAGTTTAATGTTTGGATTGCACTCTAAATTTAAGTATAAACAAGTGGTAATAGTAAGGGAAGATTTGAAATTATCTAAAGGAAAACTTTCAGTTCAAGTCGCTCATGCTGCAGTAAGCTGTGCCATAAAAGCAGAAAAAAATAAAAATAATTTTTTTTTAGAATGGTTCACAGAAGGCCAGAAGAAAGTTGTATTGAAAGTAGAAAATCTTGACTTTCTTTTAAAAATATTTAATGAAGCCAAAACCATTGGACTTATCACTGAACTTATAAAAGATGCTGGACTAACTGAAGTACCTCCAGGAACTATAACTGTATTGGGCATAGGGCCTGCCCCTGAAGAAGAAATAGACAAAATAGTTGGGGATTTAAAGCTTCTTTGACACAAATACAAAAGCTTATATAGATATTTTTCGAAAATTCGTCTGAAGCACCAATGGAGGTAAGCAAATGAAAAAAATATTCACGATGTTATTATTTTTTATATTGATATTTTCTGTATCATTATCCCCACGGTTGGCGGCTGAAAACAATGCACCGGAACTTGAAAAAGGAGTATTATTATATACTTTCAAGAATCATGTGTTTTCTTATAAATTTCAAGTAGAATATATAGATGCAGATGGAGATGCACCTAGATATGTTTTTGTCTTTATTAATGGCTCAAAAAGAGAAATGTATAAAGTAGATCCAAAAGATAACAATGCAAAAGATGGAATTTTGTATATGTTATCTATAGACCAAGATGAACTTTTTAGATTAGCTCCAAAAGCTCAAGAATGGGAAATCACATATTGGTTTAGAACAAATGATGGCAAAGGCCCAGTAAGTACAAAAACATCTAAATTATTTGCATTGGACACGGAATCAATGGGGCTTATCACAGCTAACTCTGCAGGAGGATCCATAGGAGGGGGATCTTCAAGCGGGTGTGGATGTGGCAAATAATTTCTTTAACCAATACTTTTATATATTATTTTTTTTAACCTATGACAAGGTGAAACTATGGAGTTCTATATTTTCATAGCAATTGTAATGGGATTGATAGTATTATTTTCTATAATTGAAGCACTAAGTAGAAAAAGAGACTACTTAAATAAACCTCCCTTAAAAGGTAATGAAAGAAATACCCACTACGTACCACAATCTATTCCAAAAAAATAAATATATAATTATTTTTTTATTCTTTTTCTAACATATTTTACTACAAAGTAGAGTATTCCTGCAAGGATTGCTATTGGGATTAGAAAACCGCCCAATATTATTATACCTGCAATAGAAATTATTAAAGCATCTATTGCTTGATTAAATGCTTTTTTTATTCCCCATTCGTGGACAACTTTTTCAGGTTCATTGAGAGTCAAATAAAAAGTTCCATAAGATGTAGTGTTATCTAGGTATTTTATTCTTCTTTCATAACTTTCTATTTCACTTCTTATTCTTCCAAGTTGGACTTCAATTGCAAGTACATCTTCTACACTCTTAGCCATGCTTAATAGTTCTATATATCGATATTCTTGATTTTTTAAATTTTTTATTCTTGCTTGTATGTCTATATATTCTTCCGTAACATCGTTTGCGGATGTTTCTTTAGATTTAACTTTTCCAATTTGTACTAGTGAATCTCCAAAAATCTCAAATTTATTCTCAGGTATCTTCACAGTAATATTACCATTTTTTGTATTCGAACCAGAAGTCCACATACTGGATCCAGTAATATATCCTCCAAAACTATTTGCTAATTCTTTTATTTTAGATACCGACGAATCAAAGTTTTCAACTTCAATATTCGCACTTCCATTTTTGACAACTTTTCTATCAATTGAATTAATGTCTCTTGATGTGGCATATACTTGAGTAGCTTCTTTTGTATAGGCACCGCTATTTGCTATTCCCCCATATCTAGTGGGTAAGGGAATGTCATCTTCATATATTGTCTTTTTTGAATATATACTAGAGCCTAGAAATAAATGGCCTACAAAAAACCCCGTTAATAGAATTACAAGTATTCCTACTACACCAAATACAATAAATGATTTTTTCATTTTATCACCAAATATAAGATATAAAGATAATATTTATATATTTCTATATGGTTCAATTTATATTGAACCTTTAATATTTAGCTTTAAAGTTTTGAAGAAATAATCTGATATAGTATCCCCAACTATTCTTACCAGTACATCTCTGTCTTCAGTGTATGAAAATGCACCTAAAGATATCTTAGCAGCAGCAAAATTCATATGGCCTCCTGCAGAACCCATCTTTGAAAAAGTTTTAGTGATTACTTTACTGATATCAATTATATGGTCTCTTGATCTTGCCGAGATATACGCATGATCTTCAATTATTCCAATAACAAGAGATACAGTAATTCCTTCAAGTTTTAACAAAAGATCTGCGGATTGAGATAAAGATTCTCTCGTTTCAACGTAACCAACATTGGAAATAACGAATTTATCATATATTTTTTTATTACTTATGGCTTTGGAAAGTACTTCTAGGGTCCTTGAAGAAATATTTGGATTCTCTATAATGTTCAAAAGTTCTTTATTTATCTTAGGTTTAAGATAATATACCGCATCAATGTCTTCTTTTTCAAAACTTCTTTTAAAGTTATCAGTGTCGACAAGAATGCCATACAATAATCCGGTAGCCAATTGTTCATTAACTTCGATATTGAAATCTCTTAAGTAAGAAGTCATAATAGTTGCAGTTGCGCCCACTTTAGGTCGTATATCTACTAACTCAGCATTTATTTTTTCTCCTTCAGTATAATGGTGATCAATAATAATATCTGGCCGTAATTCAGAAGTTGAGATGCTAGTATTAGATAAATTTGGCATATCAATTAATGCTATTTTGTCGTACTCTTTCAATATGTATTTTCTATGTTCTGGTATTTTTTTAAAATTCCACTTCAATAGATCGATCATCATTTTATTTCCTTCATGCCCAATATCGCCGCCATAATAAATATCTGTTACTACTTTCATATCTTCTGCAATAGTTTTTAGAGCATAAGCACTTGACATAGCATCTGGGTCAGGATTATCATGCATAATAATGGCTAAAGATTTAGCCTTTGAAAGTATTTTTTTTAAAAGATCTTTATTCCTCCAATAAATTGAAAGTTCCAGCTGATTTATTATTATTTGGGCAATCGATCGATCTGGAGTGATGACGAAATCCGCCCCTAGTTTTTTCAAAATTGAAATATGATCTGAACTTGGAGCATTTATTATTATCAAAGCCTCTTTATTAAGCTCCCTTACGATTTTCAAGGCTTCAATATTAACTTTATGATTAGATGTTGTAATAACAATCTCTCTAAAACTAGTGATATCAATACCTATTAGATTGAAAGATTTTGTAAAATCAAAAAGATAAGTTTTGCAGCCGATGCCCTCTACTCTACTTAAAGCTTCCATATTCTTATCGAGGACGACTACTTTTTTCCCTCTCTTTTTAAGGGCTAAAGCTACAGCATATCCAATTTTACCGGCTCCAAAAATGAGAGACATAGATATAAATATAGATAGAAATATATATCCTTTACTGATTTAACCAAAATAATTATAAATGGTATAATTATTTACCAATTGAGGTATGTCTTTGGGAAGTTCAGTAGACGATGAGATTATTAAAATCTCTCTAGAATTGAAAGCTTTGGAATCTGAGGCTGAAGTTCATAAAAAAGAATTTTCAATTCTAAAGCAAAAAAGGGATGAAAAAAATGCCCAATTTTCTGATTTAATAAAGAAAGGAAAAGAGAACAAGGAACTTAGAGATAAAGCTAACGAAGAAACTAAAAAATACAAGGCTTTACGCGAAGAAAATGGAATAAAACTGAAAAGCATTTATGATTCTTTAAATAGGCTAAAAGAAGCAACAATGAATAAAGATATAGCTTCCTCTTCTGAAATAGAGAAAAAGATCGATACCATTGAATGGAAGCTTGAAACTGAAGTTCTTTCTATAGACAAAGAAAGACAACTTGTAGATATGATTAAAAATTTAAAAATAGATCTTAAAGAATCAAAAATCCATGAAGAACTTTCTAAAGAAGTTCGTTTTTCTAAGAAAGATTTAGATGTTTTGAAAAAAAATTCTGAAGAATACCACAAAAAAGTTTTAGAATTGTCTGATGAATCTACTAAATATCATGAACGCATGATATACTACTTCAACACTTCAGAAGATGTAAAAAAAGAAGCGGATATATTGCATAAAAACTACCTTGAAAAGAAAAAGCAAGTGGATGAACTCTACGATAAAATAAGGGAATTCAGAGCTAAAGTCAAAGGACTGGAAATTAACTCTAGAAAATCGGAAAAACAAATAAAAGAGAAAAAGATAAAAGAAAAGAAATTAGAACTTTCAAAGAAAAGTGAGGGTATATTAGAAAAATTCAAAAATGGTGAAAAACTCACTTTAGAAGAACTGAAGATTCTTCAAGCTGGAGGAAATATTTGATAGTAGAAATATCTTTTGTTCCCATAGGAGTTGGAACCTCTTTAAGCCATTATATTGCCAAAGTAATTAATTATATCGAGAAAAGTGGATTAAAATACCAGCTTACCCCTATGGGCACTATTATAGAAGCAGAGTGGAACGAAATATCTAGTTTCATTGATTATTCACATAATTTAATATTTCAAATGGGAGTAGAAAGAATTATAACTAACATAAAGATAGATTATAGATTAGACAAGAAGTCTTCTATGCAAGATAAAATTGACTCTGTCAAAAAGAAGAGGGTAGAGGTTGATGTTTGAGAAGAAAATATTGATACTTTCAGTTGATAGAGATAATGATCTGGGCGTTAAAGCTGGCATTCAAGGGCCTTTAATAGGTGAAAAGAGTATCTTAAATGCAGCCATGGAACTTGGGATAGCCGACCCTACCGAATCAGATACTAATGTTCTTTTTAGAGCGATTAATGTTTTTCGAAAATTAAAAAATGAAGGCACTCCATGTGAAGTTGTAGCAATCACAGGAGATGCGGATGTTGGAGTAAAATCAGATATCATACTCTCTGATCAACTTGATCGAGTTCTTAAAAAAATAAAGTCAAAAGGGGTAATACTTGTAACAGATGGGAAAGAAGATGAAAATATTTTACCCACTCTCCAATCAAAAATTCCAATAATATCTATTGACCGAATAGTGATACAGCAGAGTGAATCAATAGAGGAAACTTATTTTATCTTACATAGGTACATAAAAGAAATTATGGAAGATAGAAAGCTCGCAGGGCTTGTGCTGGGCGCTCCTGGTTTAACTTTTCTTCTTTTTGGTGCAGCTTTCTTACTAGGCAAACCCCAAATAGGGTGGTTTGGATTTTTATTTGTTTTAGGAATTTATTTATTCTTCAAAGGATTTGGAATAGATAATTTTCTAAAGAAAGAGTTTTCTCCAAAAAGAGTGGGATTCGTTTTTTATCTTATTGCTATATTGCTAGGAATTGTTGGTGTGTGGCAAAGTTATTATTACTTACTTCAGTATCCAACTTGGCAAAGTATACCTTTAGTCATAGCAACAATTTTATCTAGAATAGAACTTATTTATGTAGCATTTGCAATAGCAATGTTTGGCAGATTTTTAGAGGCTTACTCTACAAATAAAAAAGAAGTAATGAGTACTCTTGCACTTACATTTTTTACTGCAGTATTTTCATTTATATTATACCAATCCGCTAACTTTATTTTAGGCTCAATTTCTTTAGAGTTTCTAATGATTTATTTAGTAATCGCTGGTGGATTGACACTACTATTTATGAGATTGACTGGTAAATTAAGAGTTAAAATTATGCCCGAGGTTTACAGTTAGCAAGTTCTTGCAATTTTTCTATTCCACTTTCCATTCCAAGCCCGTAGAGTATATCACCTTCTTCTACTATGAAGTATTTTTTAGGCGAGTAAATATGGTCTTTACCTCTTTTTACTAAAAATATGTAAATCCCTGTTTTGCTTTGCAACTTTATTTCTTGGAATGTTTTACCTATAATAATTGAATCTGCACATATCTTCACTTTAGAGATGATTTGATCTGTTTCTTTCATCGCCTGCTTAAATATTGGATGTGCATCAATTCCTCTAATTACAATATCTGCTATCTCAGAAGCAGCGTCTGCAATAGTTTCAGTTGCTTCAGTAATATGGAATAAACTTAATAGGTCCTCTGGATTGTCCACCTTAGAAGCTTTTTCTAGTATTTTTTTACCCATTTCGTAATTTAGTTTGTCAACAATTTCTTCTAGTTCCATTACTTCTTCTGCTATGTATTTATTATCGTATAAAAGGGCCGTATATGATAGCGCAACCATTAACTCCGAATAATTTTTCATTCGAGTTAATATACCTGCCATTCCTGTTTCCATAATATCACCATTTTGCTTTTATACCGCTGCATATACTTTTTAGTATTTCAAGACCAGTATTGCCCCCTCTTGCGATGAGGATATCTCCTTCTTTGATAACAAATCCTTTTGTAGGATTATACTTTATCGAATCTTTTCTTTTTACTGCAATAACATATATACCTATCTTAGATCCAAGCTCTGCCTTCTTCAAAGTCATACGTGCAAGTTTTGACCCAGGAGTGACTTCAAATCTTTCTATTTGTTCTTCAGCATCCTCTAAAGCTTCGTAAACTATTGGATGAACTTTCATATCTCTTAAGATAATATTTGCTAAATCACCTGCTGCGTTAGATATCTTTTCAGAAGCTGAGGCAAAATGTAAAACTGCTGAAATTCTTTCTGCATCCTCTACACTCCTTGCAGCAAGCATTGCCGTTATCCTTATTCTATAATTTAATTCATCCATCTTACTTTCAAGTTCTGAAACGTCTTCTGCTATTTCCTTATTTTTAAAAAGGATTGAAGAATAGGCTAAATCAACCATTAATTCTGATATATCTTTCATTTCAATTAACAAATCTTTGACACTAACTGGTTTATATTTAAATAGTTTAGATCCTTTGCGTCGTTTGGCCATTATTTTTTCTCTCCTAAAAGAGTCTAATAAAACTTATTTTAATCGCTATTTAAGGATTTCGAATATATTTATATATTATCTAATTGAGAGTTTTTACTAGGGCCTGTGGTCTAGTGGATATGGCGTCGGGCTTCGGACCCGAAGAACGTGGGTTCAAATCCCATCAGGCCCGCTATCCCACTTGCAATGAAATACAAATCATTTATTTTTAGCATATCTTTGAAAAAGATTTAAACTATAATATTTAAACTACAAATAGTATTATCTATTAAATAAATATCGGCATTCGATATCAATAATTTATATCTTTGTTTCCAGTAATGCAATTTTTTCAAATATCTTTTTTTGCGTTTCTATTTCGTTGTTGATATCGTTTATTTCAAAATACTCTATTATGAAATTTTTATTACCTACCTTTGGATTAGTAGGCTGCCCCAATATCTTAACTATTTTGTCCTTTTTTTCTTCACTTATAATTATGCCAACTCTGTTTAATCCACTTTTAATGCCAAATTCTAAAGCTTTGGATATTTGTTTTTCACCAGATAATCTGATTAAATACTCAAGTGAAAAATCTTCTGCAAAATTTGATTCATTTTTAAAGGCTTCAATAGTGTGATATAGTGCCATCGAAATATGATTGATTCCAAATGTTTTACTTTCATCAAAAATGGCAATTGCGCCATTTTCTTTTAAAGTTTCAACAAGCTGTTTAGGATCTTTAACTTGGATTTCAAATACCAGTAACATGGATATACTATGTTTCCCATTCTTAAAAAATTATCGTTTTACATTGTTAATAAAGTTTATAATTGTTAATATCTTCTGGAAATCTAAAAGAACTATTGTTTATCATTATTAACCGAAAACTATATATAGTAGTTAACAAAATTAGTATTTACTGGATAACCCACATGAGAAACAATGATTATCCATAACGATAATTCGTGAGCGATATTACAATACCACTACTGAAATATCCAGGTAGTAGATATGAAGTGTCCTAATAATATAAGAGCAATATGAAGGAGATATTATGATAATATGTACAAAATATCAGGATAATATAAATATAGGTTGTGCTAAATATGTGGATAACCGAAACTCTTATATAGATATATCTCCTATATATCATACGGATGCTAGAGGGACATCAATGAAACTCATATCAGTACAAATACCAGAGGCATATATGAACGGATTAGACGAGTTGGTTAATTATGGGTATTTTCCTAATAAGAGTGAAGCCATAAGATCAGCTATCAGAGACATGCTAAAGAACGAGCTTGGTGGGTTTAGATCACTTAGAAATGAAGGAATATCTGGAAAAATAAAATAAATAAATAATTATACAATTGGGGGTTTTATATGAAAGGCATCTTGGAAAATGCTTCAAGATATACTCAAACTAATAACTTTGAAGAAACTGCGGCAGAATTAGAAGGTATCGGACATGCTAGGATAATATGTGCTGGATGTGGCGGTGCTGGTAATAATACTATAAACAGACTTTCAATGCTTGGAGGGGTCATGGGTGCGGAGACAATTGCCTTGAATACTGATAGGCAGCACTTAGAAAACATCCAAGCTGACAAAAAATTTGTTATTGGAAAGGAACTAACAAAAGGTCTTGGAGCAGGAGGAGACCCAAGTGTCGGCTGGGAGGCCGCACAAGAGGATAGGCATAAATTAAAAGATTTATTTAAAGACGCAAATTTAGTTTTCGTCTCTGCTGGTTTAGGAGGCGGAACTGGAACGGGAAGCGCCCCTGTAGTCGCTGAAGTTGCTAAAGAGTGTGGTGCATTGGTTGTAGGAGTAGTTACACTACCCTTTAGAATGGAAGGCTCACACAGATTTGAAAAAGCTATTCAAGGGCTTGAAGCTTTTAGAAGATATGCAGATACGGTTATCACATTAGATAATAACAAACTACTTCAACTTGTTCCGAATATGCCAATTGATTATGCATTTAGTGTATCTGACGAAGTTTTAGCGGAAATGGTTAAAGGTATCACAGAAACTATTACACAACCAAGTCTTGTAAATTTGGACTATGCTGATGTAAGGACAATTATGCAAGATGGAGGAGTTGCAGTAATCGGTGTTGGCGAATCAAATACAAAAAACAGAGTTGAAGAAGCAGTTCATGAAGCAATGACTTGTAAGTTACTAGATGTTGACTACAAAAATGCAAAAGGTGCACTTGTCCATGTTTCAGGTGGCAGCAATATGACCCTAAACGAAGCCAATAGGGTTGGAGAAATCGTTAATTCAATTATGGACCCTGAAGCAAAAATCATCTGGGGAGCAAGAGTCGATGAAAGTCTAAAAGACTCTATGAGGGTAATGCTCATTATGACTGGAGTAAAATCACCATTCATATCTGGAAGAGCAGCCGATGGAGACATAGAATTACAGCCATTCGAAAGAGATGCCAGAAGAAAGAAAATGGGCGGCGGCGAAGGTTTTGGAAGAAGCATCGACTGGGCAAAATACGGAATAGATGATCTATTCAGTTAAAGTGTTTATTTCATTTTATTAAATTCTATTTTCTAACTATAAAATATTTATTTTGATAAATTTAACGCCCTCCAACTCCCCCTCCACCAAATCCTCCACCACCACCGAAACCCCCTCCGCCTCCAAATCCTCCACTGCCACCCCCACCGCTACTTGGCTGGGTGTAAGAAGATATTGGGATAAAAGATCTATTTATTGTATGATAGGGAACAACATTTGTTTCTTGTATGTTGATGTTAAGGGCTTTCATCGCGGCTTCAACTTTGTCTCCAACTCCCAATGCAGTTCCATATACAAGCCATTCTCCCCACATTAAGAGGTCTCCTGGAGAGTATTTCTTCATTAATGCTAAATCAGACAAGAATTTAGTAAAGGCATCCCATTCAAGTTTTTCTTTATAGCTATCATTTTTCCATATACCAAATAATGTTGTAGGGAATGCAATTGCAATTATTGATTGGATTACTATTATTATCGATGCAATAAGAGAACTTAAGGCATTAGTTGCAAAAGGTACCAATAATAACATAATGATAGATATTATAGCCAATACTATACCGGAAATCAAGACCGGTACTGGCCTAGTTCTTCCTTCAACTATATAATTTCTTATAATCTCTCTATCAGTTGATTTAACGCTTGTGATACTGTTCAAAGATGATTGGTAACTTAACATGGTTGTTTGATTTATAACATTATTTCTGGCACTTTTAGCTAAAGAATCAATCGATTCAGTATCAACTACTCCATTTGTCCCTACTCTCTCAATAAATTTAATGACATTTGTTTCGAAATTATCAAGATCACTTTTATCTTTCAATGATATTGTTATAAATTTTGGATTGGCCTTTTCTTTAATTTCAATTTTATTTCTTTTATGAAGATCCAGGAGTGTCGCATACAAAGCATTACTATCAAAAGTGTTTGCCTCTCCTCTAAAAAGAAGATTGACTACCCACGGTTTTAATTTGTTATTAGGAACAAAACTCAAGAATTCAGGAACTGTAAAAGACTTTTCTTTTCCATATTTATAATAAATGTATAAAAAGATAAATGGGACTATTACAAGTAATATAGTTGTTACATAGTATAAAATTTTTGCAGCATAAAATGGAATTGTATATAATAAATTAGCCATTTCTGTTTTTTGTTTGACTCCATTTATTTTTTCTGGGAAGCCATTAATTATGTTAACATATTCGGATTTTAATAGAAGTTCAACTTCTAAAAGTTCATTTTCTTGAGAGTTACCAATAATAATAATATTTTTTGTGTCCTCTATAATCTTCACATTTGGAGGGTGGGGATAAATTTTAACTATATATTCTTTAGGCAGGATAATTTTAAATTTTTTTATTGGTATATGTTCTCTAAGAAATTTAAGATTCAAGTGGCTGAACTCATCATCATATTGAATCGGTGGCCTTAAAATATACTTGTATTCTAATGTATACCTCCCTTTATTATAATACGAAGGATTATATGCTCCAACTTCATTTGTGTACGCCAATGAGTCAATAGTATACTTATATGTACTATCTCCGTAGACGACTACATCTCCTACATAGTTTTTAGCATAACCAATAGTCCCTGGTGGATGATTGATTCCAATAAATTCAATATGCGCCCTTCCTAATCTTTCAAACGAAAGAATATCGTCCCAATATCTATAGAGCATCCTATATTGTCCTGAATTCTCTACATCATATGTGTACTTTTCAATTAAAGTTCCGTCAGAAAGAAAGGTAACCTCATAGTTATCAACAATAAGATCACCTCCAAAGAAAATTGGGCCTTTAGGCAGTAACAATAATGTTGCCACACCTATTAATAATGTGACTAACACTAGTAATGTTATTTGTTTCGTTTCTGCCATGATTTCCTCTTTTAAAACTCAATTTTTGGTCTTGTCTCAATGGCCTCTTCAAATTTTAGATATTCTAATTTTATCAGTCCGATTATCATTCCGACAATATTTGAAGGTATTGTGTCAAGCATTGTGTTAAATTGCTGCGCTATGTTATTGTAGGTATATCTTTGCCTTGCAATTTCGTCTTCTATTGTTTTTACTGATTCCATTAAATTAGTTACAGTAGTAGAAGTTTTGAGGTCGGGATAGTTTTCTGCAACGGCTATAAGTTTCCCTAAAATACCTGCGCTTTGGTGATCAATTTCGCTTATGGCTTCAGGAGTTGCACTTCCAATGCTTGCACGGTACTTTGTGACATTCTCCAAAGTTTCTTTCTCAAACTTTGCATAACTTTTTACTGCACCTAAAAGTTGGTCAATCATATCAAGACGTTTTTTTAAGGCAACTCTTATTTGACCTAACGTAGCCTCAGCTGAATTTTTTAAAGCAAAAAATCTGTTGTAGATGCCAACAAATATTCCTATTAGAATAAGTGCAATAACAACTACAATTCCTATTATTAACAATATTGATAAGCCCATAAAATCTCCAACTACAATAGTATTATGCTATTTAAGTAGTTTTCGGAGATACTTTTAATGATTAGACAACGGAGAGAATTACGGTATTATTTCAGGACCAAAATATTTTTCATATTCAAAATTTTTTGAACTAATTATGCCCTTTTGTATTAGTTCTTTTATTTCAGGTACTTTATTTTTTAACTCATATATTAGATGCTTTATAGTTTTGCATATTAACTGATCTCCTTCTTCAGGCCACAATCTTAGGTGACTCCAGTAGAGGCATCTTCCCCCACAAATATGATTTACTTCGCAGTTGATACATCTTTCTGCTATAGGGAATACTTTTAGATCTTCAGGATTAGAGTTTAAATCTCCCGAAAAAAAGTCTTCTATCCAAGTCATAATGGGGCATGCCACAATCTTTCCGTCGGTGCGTATAGCATATCCACTGTGTCCTGCTCCGCATCTAAGTAAAGATTTTTCATTTTTAAGAAGACTATCTACAATCCCTATGAAAGGGTATAGTTTTAATACCCTTTTATTTTGCATATCCTTTACCCAGAAATCAACAAGTTTTGTAATTGAAGCATTGTATCCTTTTAAAAATATACTAAATTTCTTTTTATCATAGTCATAAGCATAAAAGCCAGCATCTATTTGCCAGTGGATCGATGAAAAACCGATACTAATGAGATGCAATACTTGTTCATAAATGTCTGGCGATTTCAAATCTATAGTCATTCTAGCAATAATTTCGCCAATGTATCCTTTTTCTCTTATTAGGGAAACATTTTTCATTACTAAATTATAGGTTCCTTCACCTCGGTTTGAATCAGTTTTTTCTTTATTACCATCAATAGAAATTAGTATCCTATCAATCCTATTCAAATATTCAATTGGTAGTTCATTCAATAGTTTGCCGTTTGTTTGCATTCTATAAGGTACATTGATATTGTCCATAATATCTTTAATTTTATTTATTTTAAGTAGGGGTTCACCTCCATAAAATATGATTACTGGATTTTTATCGCTTTTAATAAATCTTGCTAGCTCTTCTATATTGATTTCACTATCCTCCGGTGCGGATAAATNTAATTTAATCTTACTTTCAATGTCAAAATCAAAATCATTCATCGACTTTTCATAACAGTATNTACAGTGTGAGTTACATTTTGTTGTCAATACNATATGATAATGCATAGGTCAAAATTTATTGCATCGTTTAAATTTTTAATGTATTCTATTTTGATATTTTTAATATCATGTCATTTCTTGTTTGAGANTAAATTTAATTTTTTAAAATTACTTAAAAGCGGATTCGCACTGTTTACAATATGTAGCTGCACAAGTTGTATTANTAAATTTCCACTTTAATCCCCATTCTTTAATCTCTTGAATTATATGNATAAAATCCTTTCCACTTTCCGTTAAAGAATAATCACATTTAATAGGAATCNTCGAATTATCAATANNTTTTTTAACGAGGCCNTGGTTTTCTAACTCTTGAAGNCGGAGTGAAAGAATTTTTGGAGTTATCCCCATNAATCCTCTTTTTATTTCATTGAATCTTTTATGTTCACNTTCNCCTTTGTATAACTCCAATAAAATTAAAAGAGACCATTTTTTACCTACAATTTCTAGAGTATTGTATATCGTACATTTGTCCATGGTATCAAATTAGATACTTACTAATTTATATAGGTATCTATTATATACTTAGTATACATTAGATATTGGTGGTGGAATGATTCAAAGAGATATTATTAAAATTAATGAAGATAAATGCAATGGGTGTGGGCTTTGTGTTCCTAATTGCCCAGAAGGGGCACTTCAAATAATAGATGGCAAAGCTAGACTTGTTAGTGATTTATTCTGTGACGGACTTGGGGCATGTATTGGAAACTGTCCAGAAGGGGCAATATATGTTGAAAAAAGGGAAGCAGAAGAATACGATGAAAGAAAAGTAATGGAGAATATAATAAAACAAGGTAAGAATACAATAAAGGCACATCTAGAACACTTAGAAAATCATGGGGCAGATAAATATCTAAAAGAGGCAAAGGATTTTCTTAAAGAAAGAGGAATAGACATTCCTGAAAAGAAAGAATCAACTAAAACGAGATCCTTCTGTCCTGGATCAAAAATAATGGATTTTTCTAGAGAAGAAAAAAATCAAAATGAGGGGGGGAAAAGAACTTCTGAACTAAAACAATGGCCAATACAACTTCACTTAGTATCNCCTAATGCCCCATATTTCGTTGGAAAAGATGTTTTACTTGCNGCNGATTGTACTGCATTTTCCATAGGAGANTTTCATAAAGATTTTCTCAAGGGTAAAACTTTAATAATTGCTTGCCCCAAACTCGATTCAAATATCGATGTGTATGTTGAAAAATTAAGAAAAATGATAGATGAGNCAAGAATTAATACCTTGACTGTCTTAGTAATGGAAGTTCCGTGCTGCTCAAGCCTTCTTCAAATTGCAAAGAAGGCATTAAATAGTGCAAGTAGAAAAATTCCAATAAAACTAATTGTANTTGGATTAAATGGAGAAGTGCTAACGGAGGAGTGGATATAATGGAAAAAGGATTTTGGAAAGATTTGAATAAAACAATGCAATTTCCGACAGAAGGCATTTTTAGTACAGTTTTGGCAATGTCAAAAACGTATAACTATACATTAATGTGCCTATCTTCAGGTACAAACATAGATACACATACCTCAACAAAAGCGGGGATAGTACAAGTTCTAAAAGGAACAGGTACTTTTAAGCTAGGTGATGAAGAAATTGATATGGCTCCAGGAGTATTTATTTTCATGCCTAAAAATGCTCCACATTCTTTGAAAGCCAAAGATAACCTAGCAATACTACTAGGATTAACAGACTAACTATATTTCTTTTTTAAATTGGAACAAATGTATAAAAATAAATAATAAATTTGTGAGGAATAAAAATGGAAGGAGATAGAATATCATATCATGAATCTGTAAAAAAAATGTATGAAAAAATCAAAGAGGATAAAATAACAAACATATGGGATAGGTACGAGTCTCAAGGATTCGCTGGTGATCCTGATAAAAGATGTCCTTTTTGCCAAGGAGGAACAAGGTGCGATCTTTGTTCAAACGGTCCATGCCGCTCTGATGCATCGATTGATAAAAGAGGAGCTTGTGGAATTACTGCAGATGGTATGGCAATGAGAATGATGCTCCTAAGAAATGTATTAGGTGCATCAACTTACCAATACCATACTGAGCAAACAATAAAAACTCTTAGAGCAACGGCAAAGGGAGAAACTCCTTTTCAAATAAAAGAATCTTCTAAACTGAAATCATTTGCTGAAAGACTTGGAATAGATTCTAAAGGTAACATTAAAGAAATAGCATTGGATTTCTGTGACTTTGTTGAAGATGATTTTAACAGAAAATACTCCGAACCAAGTAAAATTGTAGAGTTATTAGCCCCAAAAGAAAGAAAAGATTCATGGAAGAAAATTGGGATATTTCCTGGAGGGATTCATGGAGAGATAATGCTCTCTACAAGTTCTTGTCTTACTAATGTTGATGGATATTATGTAAGCTTAGCATTAAAAGCAATGAGACTTGGAATAGCAATGGCTTACCAAAGCCAGATTATTAATGAATTTTCACAAGATATTCTTTTTGGAATACCAAGACCACATAAAATGAGAGTCGACCTAGGTGTATTGGATCCAGATTATGTAAACGTCATACCTAATGGGCATGAACCTTTTTTGGGTTTTGCAATGATTCAACTTGCGAGAAAAGAAGAATGGCAACAGAAAGCCAAAAAAGTTGGGGCCAAAGGCCTTAGGATAATTGCAAATATTGAAACGGGCCAAGAGATGATCCAAAGATGGGAGATGGATGATGTTTTCTACGGATTTACAGGAAATTGGATAATGCAAGAAGCGATAATGGCAAGCGGATGTATAGACATTTTTGTGGCAGATATGAATTGTTCCATGCCAATTGATCCCATATATGCAGAAAAATACAAATTCAAATTAATACCTGTAAGCGAAGTTGTGGCATTTGAAGGTATTAAAGAAAGGATAAACTATTTACCAGAAGAAGCAGAGATTCAAGCTGCATCATTATTGCAGATGGCAATCGATAACTTCAAAGAAAGAAGAAGCTCAATTAAGCCTGTTTTAGGATTTCCAATAAAAGAGGCAATAGTTGGATTCTCTACTGAAAGTATAGTTGAAACTTTAGGAGGAACAATTGAGCCACTTCTAAATGCAATAAAGGATGGGACGATAAGGGGAGTAGCAGGAATGGTTTCTTGCACTTCTTTAAGAGATTCTGGCCAAGATGTTCATACAATAAGAATAGTTAAAGAGTTGATCAAGAGAGATATATTAGTTTTGTCTTTAGGTTGCGGAAACAGTGCTGTGCAAGTAGGTGGATTATGTAGCCTAGAAGCTAAAGATTTAGCTGGACCAGGATTAAAAAAATTATGTAGTATTTTAAACACACCTCCTGTGCTAAGTTATGGAACTTGTACTGATGTTGGTAGACTTGCAGATCTAATTGGAGTAATCTCAAAAGCTTTAGGGGATGTATCTGTAAAAGATTTACCTGTTGTAGCAGTTGCACCAGAGTATATGGAACAAAAAGCAACTATAGATGCAATATTTGCCCTAGCATTTGGATTATATACATATGTAAATCCGGTTCCTCCTGTTACTGGGGGCCCAAATTTAGTAAAACTTTTGACAGTTGATTGCAAAGATGTTACTGGAGGAATATTAAATGTTGAGAAAGATCCTGTAAAAGCAGCTGAGGGAATGCTCTCTCACATTGAATCAAAGAGAAAAAAACTTGGCATTTAATAAATAATTAATTTTTTATATTTAATTATCCTTAATTAATGAATGCCGAATGAAGATAAAACTAAACCAATAATTAATAATACTCCCAAAATATCAATTCCTAAAAATAAAAATATGTCTGGAAGAAGAGACTTGTGGCTAATGAAACAACTTGATACGTATGAAGCGAATTATTCTCAAAGTAATATAGATGAAGTAAAAAAGAGAGTTATTTTAGTTCAAGAAAATATACTTCCAATACAAAGATTACTTCTTAAATATCCTGAAAGATGGCCTAAACTCAATAACACCTTAGAACTTTTTAAAGAGAAAATGAAAATGGACTGGGAAAAAAGAAATGACGAAATAAACTATCATAAACTTTCGTACAAAGAAAAAGAATATTTAAAAAAATCTTTAATGCTTACAAACTTAAAACTATCAAAATTAAAAGTGCCCTTACCTTCACCTGTTTTCAATGCAATTTATCGATTTATTGAAAATAAAGAATTTGAATATCTTTTAGATAAAAAGTCCATTTCATATATTATGAGTCTAACTGAACAAAAAGATCCTCCTCTAAACTGGGATAAAAAACTCTATGGATTTTTGAGAAAATATTTAAGAAAAGAAATAATGAGATAAGGATATCTCTCAAACATAAAAACTAATCATATTTAGACAATCTTCTTCTTTTTGCTTCATAACTTTCATTACATGATGCCATGACATGATCTTTATAATAGACCCTTAATTTTTCAAGTTCCTTCTTTTTTTCTTCTATCTTTTCCTTAATCAATGGGTCTTGTTTAGCTAGATATTCATTCTTAAGTGCAATTAGTTCATTTTCTAAATGTTTTATTTTAGCTAAGGTTCCAGATACTAAATCAATTGATTTCATCCTATCACTTATACTATAGTACTATCGTATATAATAATGTTTCTTTTTTCAAAAAAATATATGGGAATGGGAAATCAAAATATTGAAAAGTTTAAAATTTATATTTGACATTGCTATTTCATCAAAGCATTAGCTAGTTTCATGCCGGCTATTAACATTTCACCCAGATCTTGATTTGAACTATTTTTTCTTGTACTTGCACTTAGTAGTTGACTTAGAAGATCGTTAGATTGTGATGAGCTTTTATCTGTACTTGCACTTAGTAGTTGACTTAGAAGATCGTTAGATTGTGATGAGCTTTTATCTGTACTTGCACTTAGTAGTTGACTTAGAAGATCGTTAGATTGTGATGAGCTTTTAGCTGTACTTGCACTTAGTAGTTGACTTAGAAGATCATTAGACTGTGTATTTTGATTAGATATTTGTAATCCTGCATTTATTAGTTCATGTAATATATTTTCTTTAGATACATTGGCCCCAAATTTTTGCATGGCCATTTGGATTCCTATTTTCAATATTTGGGCCAATATAACATCACTCAATGTTTTTGATTGAACTTCTTTTTGAGTTCGTGCATAAGAAATGGTGTTGGATGAAATACTTTTGATGAGGTCTTCAATACCCATTTGATTCATTATGCCTGCATTATTTGCTGCCTCCATAATTGAAGCAATTAGTTTGTCTCCATCAAATTCTTCCTTTTTTCCACTACTTCTAATCACGTATGTCATAAGATTAATAATTTAGTATATTACATATAAAACTAACTGATTTTATTGGGTACTTTCTAATTATACTTTTATTTTTATCTTAAATACAAAACTTTATAAGTAACACGAATTCTATATCAGTAACACAATTTGGAGGTGTAATTTATGAATAAAGGTTTAAGTATTGTATTAATGTCCATACTATGCATTTCTCTTATAGTTGGATGCGTAAATCAAGGTACACCAGAAAAAACTACTACTACTACCATAAAAATAGGAAGCCCGAATACAATTAAAGCTGCAAATTTCTTTGATACAAATTTAGGCGTTTTCTCAAAGATTTCTAATTTGACTCTAACTAAAATGGATGAAAATGGAAAAATTATAGGAAATATGGCAACAAAATACGAAGCATCAAATAATGACAAAGTCTGGAAGTTTTATATTAATCCTGAGCTATATTGGAGTGACGGAAAAAAAGTAACTCCAGAGGATGTTAAATTCTCTGTAGAATACTATGCAAATAAAATACCTTATGCAGGTTGGATTAAACAACGTCTTAAAGCTGTTACTGTAATTCCTGAAGAAAATGCTGTAGAAATTTTATTTACTGAGCCATACACAAGAACTAATCTAGAATTTACCACCTATAATATCCTTCCAAAACATGTTTGGGAATCAATTCAAGACCCTATGAACTATATTCAAATTGATAACTATGTCGGATGCGGCCCGTTTTTTATATCTAATGTAAATCTAGATTCTCAGATAGTAACCTTGAAAAAAAATCCTTATTGGAAAGGAAAACAATCAGTTGTAGATACAATAGAAATTCATATGTATAAAACTAACGACGCATTAGCACTAGATCTTGAAAACGGAACCTTAGATGTTTATTACAAATACGCTGGCAGCTATCCTTATTCCAATATACAAAAATTGATTGATACCGGAAAATATGCTACCATTAAAAAAATGAATGTTGGCTTAATATTCCTTGGAATGAATTTACAGAGACAACCAATGTCTGACGTAAACTTTAGAAATGCAATATCCTACGCAATTAATTATGACGAAATAGCTAAAATTGATGCATTAGGATACGGTACAGCACCAAATAGAGGATTTGTCCCCCCTACAATGGAGTTTTATAAAGAAACGCCTAAATTAGAGTATAATTTAGAAAAAGCTAAACAATTGCTCAATGAAGCAGGTTACAAGGATGGCAATGGGAATGGAATCTTAGAAACTACTGACGGAAAGGATATTAAACTTATTATGCTTCTCCGTCCAGAATATGTCCGTTCTGGGGAGTTAGTACAAGATTATCTAAAGAAAGTAGGAATTGAAACTACTCTAAAATCCGTTGACTCAAGCACATGGATATCCTTAAAAGACAAATATTATTATGACCTCACCATAACAAGAACAACACCTTGGGGAATGCTAATGCATGCACAGTGGGGATCAGGGTACTTTGATTCAAGGAGAACAGGAGAAGGAGTCTTGCATAATCTTAGTGATCCAGAATTTCTAAAAATATGTGATAATATTTTATCTACAACTGATTCTGGTAAACTGAAAATATATGCTTATGATTTACAAGACTACTACTCGGATAATTTACCCGGCATAACACTTTACTGGAACGAGAATATAACCCCATATAGCAAAAAATTCAGCGGGTGGTATGTAGATCCTTTGTTTGGAATCTACAACACAGAAACTTTCTTAAATCTTCAGAAGGCATCATAATGAATTGGTCGGAAGAGTGGAATAGTTCAATTAAAGAATCAAGCTATCTAAAGATACTAAACGAAAAAGGTATCTCTAACAACGATTTTTGGAAAAATTTGGACTATTACGATGAACTCATGAAGTATTCCGGATATCCTGGAAAAATATTAGACAGGATATCTACTTTTATTTTTCCCGAAGACATTTTACTTGATATTGGATCGGGAGCAGGTGCTTTTGCATTACCCCTTTCAAAAATATCCAATAAATTGATAGCTTTAGATCCTTCCCCTTATCAGCTTAGTATCCTGAAGTCTAAAGCGGAAGCCGATAAATGTGACAATATTTTGTATATTGAGAAAGAATGGAAAAATGTGTCTAAATACGAAATTGGGCACGTAGATTACTCTCTTGCTGCATACAGCTTCTTTGAAGATGACATTTACTCTTTTCTTGAAAAATTAATATATGTGGCCACAAAAGGCATTTTTTTAGTTTTTAGGGCAGGGAGGGGTGACCCTTTGAGAGAATATGTATATAATAATAAAAACTCTGTAGATTTTTTACATCTTTACAATATATTATCTGAAATGGGATATATATTTAATGTAGAGATTTTTACTTCTGATTACAAACTTCCTTTACCTTTTGTGTATAGATCGTATCCATATTCAATAAAAACAGAAGATGAAATATTCAACTATTTAAATGAGAATAATAGGCTAATCAAAAAACAAAATTTCTATGAAGTTCTTTGCCAAAGAAAAGATGCTTTGTTATATTTAATAAAATAAATTCACAAAGGGATTATATGAAAATGCGTTCAAAAAAAATAGCACGTTACTTGATTGCCTTGTTTGTCATTTTTTCTTTAAATTTCATTATCCCTAGATTAATGCCTGGGGATCCTATCACAAATCTTTTAGGTGAAGATTATGTCATGACTGAAGAATCATTGCAAGAATTGAGAGAAAAAATGGGGCTTGATGAATCCCTTCCAATACAGTATCTTAATTATTGGAATGGCGTATTTAGATTTGACTTTGGGTATTCTTATCATTTTAAAGGACCGGTGTCTTCTATTATCCTTTCGAGAATGAAGTGGACATTACTGTTACTGATACCTTCAATATTGTTTAGTGCAATACTTGGCTCTTTAATGGGTTCAATATCTGGACAAAAATCTTCTTCAAATTCCTATAAAACACTTACATTAATAGAATTGGCTTTTTATTCTACACCTACTTTTTTCTTATCTCTCATATTTTTGTATATATTCTCTTTTAAATTAGGATTATTTCCAATTAAAGGATTTTATTACTCAGGAGGCATCTTAGATATACTACATCACTTCTTCCTTCCAATAAGTATAATGACCATATTCCTTACTTCAAGAAATTACATGATTATGAGGGGTAGTGTAATTCAAGAAAAATCTAAACTTTACGTAGTATACGCAAAAGCAAAAGGATTGTCTGATCGGCAAGTTTTATTCAAACATATTTTTAAGAATGCATCGTTGCCACTTTTAACACTACTTGCTCTTGATTTTGGTTTCATTTTAAGCGGTGCATTGTTTATTGAGATCATCTTCTCAATGAACGGGATGGGGAATCTTATTTATGAGGCGTTACTTTCTAGAGATTATCCAGTTTTATATGGTTCTTTTATGATTATTAGTATAATGGCAGTTTTAGCAAATGCCTTCGTTGATTTTTTGTATGGCATAATTGATCCAAGGATAAGTGATTCTGTATGACCCATCACATAGAAGAGCTTAAGAAGTATGCAATTTCTAAGCTCAATCTTAATGCAATTGGTATTACTATTTTCTTACTTTTTCTTTTCATAGCTATTGCAGCAGGAATAATTTCACCTTACAATCCTTGGATAAGATTTGAACCATATATTCCACCAAATAGCTCTCATTTTCTAGGAACAAATGATATGGGTAATGATATTCTATCTGAATTATTATTTGGGGCTAGAGTCAGTTTAATAGTTGGATTTGGTGCATCTATCATTGCTACTGTATTAGGAGTAATTATTGGAATTGTATCAGGTTATTATCGTGGCATGATGGATGAGATACTTATGGCCATCACAGACATATACTTAATGATCCCAAGAATACCCCTCATTATAATTCTGGCAGCATTAATGAGGCCTAATTTTTGGTTAATAATGCTATTAATAGGTTTCTTGTGGTGGCCTACAACAGCGAGAGTTGTAAGATCTTCAACTATGCAAATAAGAGACGCCTCTTTTATTTTGAGTGTAAAATCATTAGGCTTTAGCGATAAACATATTATTTTATCTGAGATTTTGCCAAATATTAATCATGTTATTATCCCAAAGTTTATGTTGACAATAGCATCCGCAATGTTTTCGGAAGCATCAATATCCTTTTTAGGCCTGGGAGATCCCACTATGAAGAGTTGGGGTATGATGCTTAATTTTGCATTTATGAAGGGAGGCCTTATCAATGAAATGTGGTGGTGGTATTTACCGCCTGGATTATGCATAGTTGCAGTTGTTTTCTCACTTATGCTAATAGGATTCTCACTTGAAGAGAAAGAGAATATAGTATTGGGGCTTGAGTGATAGAATGAAAATACTAGAGATTCAAGATTTAAATGTTAAGTTCACTACCCCAATCGGGGAAGTTTATGCGGTAAATAATGCTTCATTTAGCCTTAATGCTAATGAAACACTTGCTTTAGTGGGCGAAACAGGATGTGGTAAATCAGTCATTGCAAATACTATAATTAGGCTATTGCCTCAAAATGCAGAGATCTCTGGAAATATATTTTATAAAGGAAATAATTTATTAAAAATGTCTGATCGTGAAATGGAAAAGACAAGACAGCAAGAAATAGCCATAATATTCCAAAATCCTACTTTGTCCTTAAATCCTTTATACAAAATTGGCGATCAGATTTCAGAACCCTTATTAGTGCACAAAAAAATAAATAAAAAAGAAGCTTTCACCAAAACAAAAAAATTGTTAAAAACAATGGGATTTCAAAATCCTTCAAAGTTTACCGGAATGTATCCACACCAATTATCAGGGGGCATGAATCAGAGAGTTCTTCTTTCTATTTCCTTGACATTAAATCCTTCAATTATTATTGCAGATGAACCAACAAAAGGTCTTGACAACGAACTTGTTAGAGATATAATTGAAGAGTTTAAAACTGTAAATAAAATTAATAATTCTTCCCTTCTTCTAATAACACATGATCTATCCATTGCAAGAGAATTATCTGATAGAATTATTATAATGTATTCAGGGGACATAGTTGAAATTACGAAAACAGAGTCTTTTTTTAAAAACCCTCTTCACCCATACTCAAAGATTCTTTTAAATAGTTTACCTGAAAGAGGTTTTAATCCCCCTAAAGGTAATTCCCCCTCTATGGTAAATATACCAAAGGGCTGTAAATTTCATCCAAGATGTCCACATAAAAAGAAAATATGCAGTGAAAAAACACCGCCTATTTATTCTATTGATGAAGGGGATGTGAGGTGTTACTTATTTCAGTAGTCGTTGATTGTGTTTCAAAATCTTATTCTTATGGATTATTTTCTAAAAGATATGATAAAATCCTTTCAGATATATCTTTAGAAATCACAAAGGGAAAAACAGTTGGCTTGATAGGCCCATCTGGTGTAGGGAAAACAACACTTGCAAAGATAATTATGGGATTGGAAAAGCCAACCTCTGGTAAAATTTTAATAGAAGGAACTGATATATGGCATATTTCTTCAGAAGATAGGAATATCTCTTTGAAAAAAATTAAAATGGTTTTCCAAGATTCTCAAGGATCTTTAAATCCGAAAAAAACCATAAAACAATCCCTTTACGAAACAGCAAATCTGATGGGATTGGACGTATTTAAAGGGGAATCCTTAATACTTGAATTACTTGATAGGGTAGGGCTTTCCTCTGATATTTTTTGCAGATACCCACATCAAATTTCAGGAGGGCAAAATCAAAGAGTGGCGCTTGCAAGAATACTTTTAGTAAAACCAGAATATGTTATTTTGGATGAACCAACTTCAGCTCTGGATATTGCAGTCCAGGCTCAGATACTTGAACTTTTGAATAATCTACAAAAGGAAAATAATTTTGGATATCTTTTGATATCTCATAACATACCTTTAATCGAATTTATGTCTGATAAGGTAGTCGTTTTAGATAAGGGATCAATTATTTTTCAAGGAGATACGAAAGAATTTACTAAATTCAATTCTTTAAAAAATAAAAATAACTTTATAGGCTATAAATAGTTATAGCTACCATAATATTCTATTCTTTATTGGGGAAATTTATATACTGATTAGAAATCAATTAGTTGAGAGTGTGGGCATGGAACGGGAAGTATGGAATAGTAAAATAGGTTTCTTGTTAGCTGCTACAGGCTCTGCTATGGGATTAGGAAATGTCTGGCGTTTTCCTTATATCACAGGAGCAAATGGTGGAGCCGCTTTTGTTTTAATATACTTTATTATAGTATTTTCCATAGGAGTACCAGTAATGTTAGCAGAATTTGCAGTCGGTAGATCTTCCAAACTAAACGCAGTAGGTGCATTTAAAAAACTTAAAGGGGGAAAATGGCCGGTTGTAGGATGGATAGGTATAATTGCAGGATTTATTATACTATCTTATTACTCCGTAATTGCCGGATGGACAATTAAGTACTTCATAAGTTCATTTACAGGATTGATTTCGCCTAATGTGAACACTACCACCTACTTTAATCAATTTACCTCAAATGGATTACAAAATATTTTCTTTCAAGCAATTTTTATTTTGATTACAATTTATGTTGTTTACTTAGGTGTTGAAAAAGGGATTGAAACTTGGTCTAAAATTTTAATGCCGATACTTATATTGATTCTTTTGTTATTAGTCATTCGAGGAGTGTCCCTGCCCGGTGCACCAGATGGAATTAGATTTTATTTAAATCCTAATTTTTCAGAAGTAACTGGGAGAACTATTTTGGCAGCTTTGGGCCAAGCATTCTTTTCACTTTCCCTAGGCATGGGAGCAATGATTACCTATGGAAGTTATATACCAAAAGAAATATCATTACCTAAATCTGCATTTATCGTTACTTTTCTCGACATGTTACTTGCACTTTTAGCAGGATTTGTAATATTCCCAACAGCTTTTACTTTTGGAATTGAGCCTGGAGCCGGAACAGGACTTATTTTTATTACACTACCCTCAATATTTGCACTAATGCCGTTTGGGCAAATTTGGTCTGCTTTATTTTTTTTATTATTATTCATTGCTGCGCTTACTTCGGCGATAGGATTACTAGAAGTATCTGTGGCCTACGTGAAAGATGAAAGAAATTGGTCAAGAAAAAAAGCGGCATTAGCTTTAGGAACTACGGCTTTCATTATAGGAGTTCCGTCAGCTTTATCAAATGGGACAATTTCTCTTAATCTATTTGGGATGCAATTCTTAGATGCAATGGATTATTTGTCCTCTAACATACTTCTCCCCCTTGGGGGAATATTTGTAACTTTATTTGTAGGATGGGTTATTAAAGATACAGCCCTCAAAGAGATTAATCTAGAGGGAAAATTTAAATTCGAAAAGTCTTGGATATGGATATGCAGAACTATTGCACCGATTTCAATATTCTTGATATTCTTAGCAGGAATAGGGCTTTTATAATATATTTTTAATACATATATTTCATTACACAAGATCTTAACAAAAGTTTCTGTTAAGTATTCCCTGTATAAAAGCATGACAAATTGTGTTAATGATATATGTAAAAAAATAAGAGTATGCATACTGTATCTATATCACAGCCTATATAGTCATGATATTTTTGGAAAAGCATTTATAAGATAATCACATTGTTTACTTCGTGATAAATTGTACTTTCCAATAATTCTTAACACAAATAAAGAGATTCTCATAATAGGAGGGGGCAATGTATCATTAAGGAAAGCAAAAAAACTTCTTGAGTTCACAGAAAATATTAAAATTGTATCCTCTGAATTCCATAAAGATTTTGAGAATTTAAATATCAAAAAAGTTAAAATGGAAGTTAGTGAAAATAATTTTAGAGATCTATTAACAGATGAAATTAGTTTTGTGATAATGTCCCTAAATGATAAAGAACTCAATAGAAAGTTATCTAACATTTGTAAAAATTATAGGATTATGGTAAATGTTGTTGATGATAAAGATTTATCAGACATTATATTCCCTGCGATTATTGAAAAAGAGAATTTGTTACTGGCAATATCCACCAAAGGAGAGTGTCCTTACTATTCCAAAAGACTTAAAGAAGAGCTCATTGAATTTATTGATAGTAAAGACAGAGAAGCAAAATTATTAATTGATGCTAGAAAAAACAAAAATTCTATGGAAAGAACATATGAAAAAATAAAAAGAGGAGTATAAATGTTCTTATTAAATTTTAGGATTACTTACCAAAATGCTCCTGAGCATGTCAGGGAAAAATTTTCCTTTTCAAAAAAACATAGAAATGATCTCATGAAACAGATATGTTGTGAAACAAGTGCAAAAGGATGTGTTATCCTAAATACATGCAATAGAACTGAAATATATGCTGTGGCAGATCGAGGAGAATCCATAGAAGGCATTATTCTTCTTTTAAAAAACATTAGCCCGGATGTCGAGAGTTATTTGGAAATATCTAGTGGTGATGAAGCAATAAGGCATTTGTTTAGAGTTGCATCTGGTCTGGAATCTCTCATTATTGGAGAAAATCAAATTCTAGCTCAAGTGAAAAATAATTATTTTGAATGTAAGAATGAATGCTTAACAGGTTCACTATTAGATATTATTTTCAATCAAGCTATACGAGTTGGAAAACTTGTAAGAACGAGTACAGATATATCTAAAGGTGGAGTCTCAATTGGAAGTGCTGCAGTTAAACTGGCAGAGAAGATATTTGGTTCTTTAGTAGACAAAAAAATATTGATTGTTGGAGCAGGGGAGATGAGCTGCCTTATTGCAAAATCATTATCCTCAAAAGGTGTTGAAGGCGTATATGTTTCAAATAGAAATTATGAAACTGCAAAAAATATAGCGAATACCGTTGGAGGCCAAGCATTAAAATTTGATTATTTAATGGACCATATCAAAGTTTCTGATCTAGTAATTACTGCAACTTCTGCTCCTCACACTATAATTCATACTAAAGATATTAGAGAAATAATCAAGGAAAGAAACAAGGATTTAGTGATTATAGATATTGCAATACCAAAAGATGTAGATCAATCTGTAGGAGATATTGATGGAGTACATCTTTACAATATCGATTCTCTTTCGGAAATAGCGAAAGAAAACATGGAGCTAAGAAGAGAGGAGGCAGAAAAGGCCTCAATAATAGTTGAAGATGAGATAAAAAAACTTGGGAATAGTCTTAGAGGAATGTATATAGAACCTTATATTGCCGACGTATGGTTAAAAGCAGAGGATATTCGAAAAACAGAGCTTGATAGAGCCTTAAAAATGCTAAATTTAAATAATGAAAAAGAAATAATGATTATAGAGGATTTAACAAAAGCGATTGTTTCTAAAGTTCTTCATAAGCCTGTCAAAGATTTAAGGGAAAAAGTATACAATAACTTGGAGGCGGTAGAATCTTTCCAGAAGTCAGATTGAGAAGATTAAGAAAAAATGAAAAACTTAGGGAATTACTTAAAGAGTATAATGTAACCTCAAAAGATTTAATATATCCTATTTTTGTCCATGAAAAAAACAAAGTAGAAGAAATACAATCTATGCCTGGACAATTCAGGTATCCTATTTCTAAACTAAAAGAGATAACTAAAAAAGTTGAAGATCTTGGAATACCCGGTATCCTATTATTTGGCATGCCAGAAAAAAAAGACGAATTAGGTAGTGAATCATTTAACGAAAAGGGAGTTGTTCAAAAAGCAATAAGAACTATAAAAGAGAATACTAATCTTCTAGTAATTACAGATATCTGCCTTTGTCAATATACTTCACATGGGCACTGTGGAGTAGTTTGCGATGGTATAATAAAAAATGACGATACATTGAATTTGCTGTCTAGAATTGCACTTTCCCATGCAAAAGCAGGTGCAGATATCGTTGCTCCTTCTGATATGATGGATGGCAGGGTAAATGCCATAAGGAGCGAATTAGACAAAAATTCATTTGAGGATATTCTAATTATGTCTTATGCTGCAAAATTCTTATCTTCTTTTTATGGGCCTTTTAGAGAAGCTGCACATTCTGCTCCCACATTTGGGGATAGAAGAACTTACCAGATGGATCCTGCAAATATACTAGAAGCTTTGAGAGAAGTTGAGCTTGATATACAAGAAGGTGCAGATATAATTATGGTGAAACCTGCTCTAGCTTATCTCGATGTTATATTTAGAGTAAAAGAAAAGTTTGAAATGCCAACTGCAGCATATAACGTTAGCGGAGAATATTCAATGGTGAAAGCTGCTTCAAAAATGGGGTGGATAGACGAAAAAAAAGTAATTGATGAATTACTTTTGGCCATAAAACGTGCTGGAGCAGATTTTATTATATCGTACTTTGCATTGGACTACGCATCGTTATGAAAAGCTTCGAAATTTATATTATTTTGAAAAATCATTTTGGGGAAATAGGCAGTTGGTGGCCCAAGGATAGTCCTTTTGAAGTGGTGATTGGAGCAATATTAACTCAGCAATCAACATGGACCAATGTGGAAAAAGCAATAAAAAATCTCAAAGAAGAGAATATTTTAACTCCAAGAGATATATCCTCAATACCCTTAGATAAATTAAAGCATTTAATTAAACCTAGTGGATTTTTTAATCAAAAAGCAGAAAGATTAAAGGGAATATCAGAATATATATTAAAGAATTATAAAGGAGATATAAATTTACTATTATCTAAAAATAAAGCTGAACTTAGAGAAGAACTTTTAAAATTTAAAGGTGTAGGAAAAGAAACTGCGGATAGTATTATTCTTTATGCTGCAGAGAAAAATGAATTTGTTGTTGATGCTTATACTAAAAGGCTATACTCTAGACTAGGGAATGTTGAAGAGAATATTGAATATGATGATTTAAAAAAATATATTATAACAGAAATTCCTGAAGAATTAAAATTATATCAAGAATTTCATGGGCTTATAGTTTTACTAGGAAAAAATTTATGTAAAAAAAAGAATCCTAAATGTATAAGTTGTCCTCTGGCTTCAAAATGTAATTTTAATTAAAATTGTGATTAACTATTTTTAAAAGCTTTTTTATATATACTTTTTGCACTTTCAGAAAATCTTTTTGCTTCTTCAACTCTTCCAATTGAATCGTACATTTCAGCTAGATTTAATAATGCCATTGCTACATCAGGACTAGAAGTGCCAAATGCTTTTTCCAGAACTAAAAGTCCCCTTTTAAAATAAAATTCTGCTTCTTTATATCTTTCTTTTGCCCTATATAAACCTGCAACATTATTCAAATAGATTACTAGAGAAGGATGTGTTTTTCCTAAAGTATTTTGAGATATTTCAATAGCTTCTTTAAAATACTTTTCAGCATCCTCATATTGCCCCATTCCCTCTTTAACTAAAGCAATATTATTGAAGGTCATTGCATTGTAATGGTGATTTTGGCCATATATTTTTTCATCAATTTTTAGTACTTCTTTGTAAAGTTTTTCAGCTTCAGCATAATTCCCTTCGAGATAATAAATTCCAGCTATATTATTTATTGCTGTAGCTATGTCTGGATGATCTGGGCCATAAGATGTTTTCCATATTTCAAAGGCTTTTTTATACAACTTCAATGCTTCATCGTACTGGCCCTTAATTTTAAGTATTTCTGCAAGATTGTTAAAAGATGATCCAATGTCCGGATTCTTATTATTTTTTGTTTTTTCAAATATCCCAATAGCTTTGTTATAAAGAGATTCTGCCTCATTGTATTTCTTCTCTAAGCGATAAAGATCGGCTAAGTTATTATAACTTGTAGCAATTTCAACGTGATTTTCACCAAAAACTTTTTGCTTAATCTCTAAAGATCTCTCATACAGTGATTCAGCTTCTTTATATTTACCCCTAGATACGTAAATACCTGCAAGATTGTTCAAAGAGGTAGCAATATTCGGATCGTCTGGGCCTAATTGATTTTTCCATATTTTAAGTGATTCAATTGAGAGATATTCTGCTTCTTCAAATTTTCCTTGAGCATCATATATCAATGAAAGATTGTTCATAGAAATAGCAACTTTAGTACTTTCCCTACCGTATATTTTTTTTGCAATGTCAATTGAAAGTTTTGCAAGCGCTAATGCTTCATTGTATTTCCCTTCATTGTAATATGTAATTGCTTTATATGTGGTGTTATCCCAGAGTACCTTAAAAGAATCATCTTGATTTTTAGAAATCACTTTATTACCTCAATAATTCTAAATAAGTTCAATACGATTTATATTTTTCTATAATATCTTTTAATTCATTAAATCTAATCGGTTTTCTTAAAACTTCTTTTGCTCCAGCTTCTAAAGCCTTAGAACCAATAGTAGAGCCATAAGCTGTTATAGCAATTATCTTTGCTTTAGGGTCAAATTGTAAAATCTCTTTAATTGCATCAATACCGCTTTTCTTTGGGAGTTTTAGATCCATAAGCACTACGTCTGGATTATATTCTCTATAAAATGAAACTGCAGTTTCTCCATCTGAAGCTGTGAATAATATATCACCTTCTAAAAATTCTTGATAAAAATCCGATAAATCTTTATAATCTTCAACTATTAAGATTTTAGACATAAAATCACGCTATTATCAAAATCCCCATTTATTTATTTGTTTATAATATAAAAACTTTATTACAAAAAACGATAGTTTTTTAATTGATTTTTAATTATTCAAATTGAAAATTATCATTCAACAAAACCTTTAAAAGTTACTAGGACTAGATAAAGTAACACATATAATCAATTAAGTAACACGATATATTTGAGGTGTAATAAATGAAAGGTGCAATATTAGTTGGACATGGAAGTAGACTAAGTTATAACAAAGAGCTTCTAATAAAGCTATCAGAAATTTTTAAAGAATACTTCGATGGAAAAATCATTGAAATTGGTTTCATGGAAATGAATACCCCTAAAATAATGGATGCGGTAAGAAGTGCTGCTAAGAAGGGTGCTGATGAATTATATATAATTCCAGTATTTCTTGCTAAGGGCGTCCATACAACAGAAGATATCCCTAATGAAGTCGGTGGATTTCAAAATGGCAAAAGTATTATTGATGTAGATGGAAAGAAAGTAAAATTAATTTACTGTGAACCCATTGGTCCCGACAGAAGAATTGCTGAAATACTTTGGGACAGAGTGCAGGAAAAATACTAATGAACAAATTCATTGTTCTCGATATAAATCATGGAGGAAACTACCTAGCTGCAATTTTAAAGAATTGTGGCTACGAAGTAATTGTCTACGACATATACAAAAAAGGCGGAATAATTAGACAAGAACTTGAAAATAAAAATATTAAAGTATTAGATTCTTTAGATGGGGCAGACTATACAGACTACATAATATCATATCCCATACATTGCCCAGATTTTTTTCTTTCTTCTTTTTCTAAAAATAAGAAACTAACTCATCATGAGTTAATTAAACTCCATTTTAAAAATAAAAAAAATGTTGTTGAAATAACGGGATCAAAAGGAAAAACTACCACTGCGCATTTATTGGCATTTCTTCTATCATTTGAAGAGGATATCTTGTTAAACTCTTCTGTAGGATTTGAAAAGTTTCACAAAGGTACTCCATATAAAATTTTCTCAAATAATTCAATATCGGCGGGATATACGGCAAAAATATTATCAGAACCCCATACTGAATACTTGATTCTAGAGGAAAGTTTGGGTGTGTGTGGTATATCCGATATATCTATTTTAACAAGTACTTATCCTATTTACCCAATAAAAGGAGGAAACTCCACTTCCCTAGAAGCAAAAAAACAGCTTTTCAAATTATCAGATAGAGCAATAATAATTGATTCAAAAGATAAGATTGCAAATGAACTGGCAAACAATTACAACAAAGAAATATTCCGAATTTGGGAGGATATCAAAATCGATTTGCCAGACCATCTAGAAATCGGAAATGATATTAATTCCACAATTTATTCTGAAAATTTAGAGATTAATTCAAAGCTACATGGAAGTTACCTAGCAGTAGGTTATTTAAATCCCATTTTATTTAGCACTATGGCCTTAAAGATACTCAATAAAATTTCACTAATTAAATCTAATTACCTTAATGACTTTAGAGGGGTTCCAAATAGATTATCAGTTATAAAAGAAACTAATTATACAAAAATTATTGATAAATCGGGGGGTTTTTCTGAAGATAGTTTGCGATACACATTATCACTTTTAAAAAAGAATTATGATATGTTCTATAAAAACATTAATTTAATTATTAATTTAACTAACACTTCTCATTGCCAAAAAATAGATTTACATTCCTTAGATAAAGCAGTCGGAGAATTTAGCAATATTATTGATAATGCATTTTTAATAGGTAATAATGATTTTGAAACCTTTAAATACCTAAAAAACAGTGCTGAGCTTAATATACATAACGGGGATCTTTTAATAGAGTGTGGTAAGTGATAGTATGAATATATTAACTCCTAGACCTAATCCGATTGTTGCAGCTTTGTATACTTTGAGAGATCTTGATGTTGATGTCGCAGTATTACATGGCCCTTCCGGTTGTGGATTTCGAGCAGCTAGACTACTCGAAGAAGATGGAATGAAAGTGGTCACAACTTCAATGTCTGAAGAAGATTTAATTTTTGGAGCTAGTGATAAATTAATTGAAGTATTAAAAGAAGTTGACGCTCTCTTTTCTCCCAATATAATAGGCGTAGTTGGATCATGTGTTAGTATGATAATTGGTGAAAACGTCAAAAAAGCCATAATTGATTCTGGATTAAGCAATAAAGCTTTTTTTATAGAAATTCATGGTTGCATGGGGGCAAATACAAGGGGTGCAATAGAGACTCTAAAAGCTGCAAGAGATTTTGGCCTAATAGATGATAAAGAGTTCCAAAGGCAGGAAAAGATGCTCCTCTTAGCTACAGAAGTTGAGTTAAACAAGGGTATGGCAAAATCAAAATATACGAGACCTTCAAGAGGGGCAGACCTTAAGACTGTTGCAGAATATATTCTCAGTCAACTAAAAGAAAATAAAAAAATAGCCGTTGTTCTAAACGCAAAAAAAGAAACTGCATATCTTTTTGCAGATATACCTTTAGCAATTAATCTCGCTTCTAAAAAGTATGGAGGTTCAATTATTAACATTGCTAATCTTTCTACAGATATTGGATTGTCACGAATCAGGAGATATGCAAAAGATATTATCAATAATTTTGAATCTAGTGGAATTTTAATTGATTATATCTCTGGTGGCGTGGATGAATATCCTATAGCAGGAAAAAAAGCAATAGAATACCTAAAAGATAGAGATTTTGATCTCCTTGTTGCAGTAGGGATACCACAAGCATTGCCAACTATAAAAAAAGATTCCATTGCCATAACAAATGGCCCAAGGGAAGTCCATCCTTTAGAGGATGCAGGATACAAATATGTGACAGTTGAAATAGCTTCACACTCTACAGTAATGGGTACGAGAGAAATTGTTCTTAGCGAACTTGGTGAAGCGATAAGGAATATCGCGGGGATTCAATGAAACAGATTGCCATATACGGAAAAGGTGGAATAGGGAAGTCATCGATATCTTCAAATCTTTCTGTTAATTTGGCTTCAAATGGCCTTGAAGTTTTACTTGTTGGATGTGACCCGAAGAGCGATAGTACAATTAACCTATTTGGAGGGAAAAGGATAGATACGGCACTAGATCTTTACAAAAAAGGTATTACAGATCCAGACAAACTTGTTTTTGAAGGATATAATGGAGTAAAAGCCGTAGAAGTAGGGGGTCCTGCTGCGGGAGTTGGATGTGCAGGCAGAGGAATACTAGTTGCATTAAAAACGCTTAATAAGGATTACTATCTTGAGAAAGGATTTGATGTTGTTATTTATGATGTTCCAGGGGATGTTGTTTGCGGAGGATTTGCAGGTCCAGCTAGGGAAGGATATGCGGATGAAATATATATAGTTACCAGTGGAGAATATCTTTCAATTTATGCAGCAAATAATATTGTTAAAGGATTATTTAACTTAAATGTAAAGTTAGGTGGAATAATAGGAAATATGAGAGGTATAGCAAAAGAAGAAGAGAAGATTGAATCTTATGCTAAAGAGATAGATTCAGGCTTGATGGGAGCAATTGAAAGAAATCCTAAAATACATGAAAGTGAAATTGAAGGTAAAACAGTTCTTGAGAGATATCCAAATGATCCTCTTAATTTGAAATTTAAAAGTATTGGATCAAAAATACTACAAAATAAAAAAGCTAAAGTTCCGACCCCAACAATAGATGAGAAAATAAGATCAATACTCGGAGGATTTTATTGAATATCCCTAGGGTCGTAATTGCTGGAACCGCCTCAGGAGTGGGTAAAACTTCAATTTCTTGTGGGATAATGAAAGCTTTATCTAAAAAGAATAATGTTGCCCCATTCAAAGTTGGTCCGGATTTTATTGATCCTATTTACCATAGGTTTGCTACGGATAACTTTTCAAGAAATCTAGATACTTTTTTTATGGAAAAAGACGCATTAATTGAAAATTTTTTAAGAGGCGCTTCAAAAAAAGATATTGCGATTATAGAAGGAGTTAGAGGACTTTATGAAGGAATTGACCCTATCGATGAAATAGGATCGACCTCACATGTTTCTAAATTATTGGATTCCCCAGTTATTCTAGTTATGAATGTCCGTTCATTGACAAAAAGTGCAGCGGCTTATATTAAGGGATTTCAAACTCTAGATCCTAATGTTAAAATAAGGGGCGTCATTCTAAATCAAGTTAGAGATGATACTCATTTTAAAAAGTTACAAAAGGCAATTAAAACTTTTACCGACATTGAAATTATCGGAAGTATTGAAAGAGGTGCAATATCTCTTAGCTCAAGACATCTTGGGCTTGTACCTTTGATTGAAAAAGAAGATAGAGAAGAAATAATGGAAGGTCTTGGAAAGCAAATTGAAGCTTCTCTTGATATTGATAAGATAAAAGAGATTGCCAAAGAAGCAACTAATTTGGAAAAAAGGGAAGGTTTCTTATTTCAAGTTAATTCTGAACTAAAAAATAATAGGATCACAGTGGGCATTCCTTTTGATAAGACGTTTAGCTTTTATTATAGGGAAAATATTGAGGCTTTGGAAGAAAACGGTGCAAAAATTATTTATTTCAAACCTACTGAAGGCGAAGATTTGCCCGAGGCGGACTGCTACTATATTGGTGGGGGGTATCCAGAAGTTTACTCAGAAAAAATTTCAAATAACACTGATTTTTTAAACAATCTAAAGTCAGCTTCTAAAGAATGTAAACCAATATATGGAGAATGTGGTGGCCTAATGGTATTGTCTAAGTACATAGAAGTTGAGAATACGAAATATCCAATGGCAGGTATATTTGATGAGGGCACTGTAATGAAAAAAACTAAGCAAGGTTTAAGTTATGTTATCGCTCAACCCACAGAGAAACATTTTTTCTTAAAAGATATCGTCAAAGGTCATGAATTTCATTATTCTAAAATAGAGCCTGCACCTCAAAAAAAGGATTTTGTTTACAAGATTCTTAGGGGCAAAGGCATTAGTAATGGGAGGGATGGTTTAATAAAAAATAAATGTATTGGGTCTTATCTGCACATACATATCGGTGGAGCACCTTCTTGGGCATCTTCCTTCTTAGAAAATGTATACTAATGTTTACATTTCAAAGCCAGGAGGCATCACTGGCATTTTACCTTTCATTCCCCTAAGCTGTCGTTTGTTCATACCCTTTAGGAACTTCTTAATCATTGAGTATTGATTTAATAATTCTTTTACCTCGCCCTGATTTGTGCCTGAACCCCTCGATATTCTCTTTATACGTTCATGATTAATCAATTTAGGATTCTTTTTTTCTTGCATAGTCATTGAATCCATAATTATTCTAAACTTTGTAAGTTTTTCTTCTCCAACTTCAACCATATCTGTTGGTAGATTTGATCCCATTCCAGGTATCATGGACAGGACTTGTTTCAATGGCCCCATCTTACTTACCATCTCAAGCTGATTGTACATGTCATAAAGATCAAATTTACCAGAAAGTATTTTATCTTTGTCGAGTTTAGAAAATTCTTCAGCTTTTGAAGCTTCCTTAACTTTTTCTAATAGAGTTTCAAGATCTCCAAGTCCTAGTAATCGTGAGACAAATCTTTTTGGATCAAATGGTTCAATAGAATCAATTTTTTCTCCAGTTCCTATAAATTTTATAGGTGCACCTGTAGCAGCTGCAGCGGATAGGGCCCCCCCTCCCTTCGCCGAGCCATCAAGTTTTGTAACAACAATAGATCCAACTTTAGTCGCGTTTGCAAACCCTTCAGCTTGAACGAAGGCTTGCTGGCCAATTGTACCATCAATAACTAGCGTGACTTCATCAGGATTAATAGTATTTGATATTTTCTTCATTTCATCTATTAATCCCTTTTCCTCTTTATGTCTCCCTGCAGTATCGACAAGAATTATGTCTGATACTTTTTCTTTGAAGTATTTTACCCCTTCTTTTGCTAGCTTGATACTATCCTTCTCGTTAGGATCTCCAAATACAGGTATATTGTTCTCAGAACAAAATTGTTTCAATTGCTCAAAAGCCCCAGGTCTCCATGTATCTGCCCCAACGACACCTACTTTAAATCCTCTTTTTTGATAGAATCTGGCAAGTTTTCCCGTAGTTGTAGTCTTACCACTTCCTTGGATACCCACCATTAAAATTACTTTTCCTTTTTTATCTGGAAGATATTCTTTTTTAATATCAGAGCCCATAAATTTTGAAAGTTCTTCATAAACTATTTTTATAATGTGCTCTTTTCTTGATACACCTTTTGGTAATTTTTCATCCATAGCCCGTGATTCAATATTTTTTGATAGTTCAAAAACAAGTTTTACATTCACATCAGAGAGCAAAAGTGCTTTTTGGATATCCTTAATAAGTTCTTTTATCAGAGATTCGTCAACTACCCCTGCCTTTGTCAATTTTCTCAATGCACCACTTAAAGCACCCGAAAGAGAATCTAAGACCATAAAATCACTAACTAAAAAAACTAATTTTCTTATAAAAAACTAATGGTTAATTTTCTTTTTTAAAGTAACAATAAACGTTCTACCAATGGGATCTCGTGTAATTACTTCTTTCTTCTCAAGATTTGTGAGAATTTTAGTAATTTTAGCTTTAGAAAAACCTGTTAAATTAGATAACTTCTTTTGTTTTATAGTTCCACCCTCATTCTTTAGTATGTTACATATAATTCTTTCATCTTCTGAGAGGAGAGAAGACGGAATTTTTAATTCAGATTCTTTATTCTTGTAAGTTTTATTAAAAATCAATATTCCTGATAATATTAATAATATTGAAAAAATGGCAAAGGGAACAAAAATATTAATATCAAATTTATTATTTGTTACTAGAGAGTTGTACTTTACTCTAAACATTGTCGGTGTTTGAGGCGATTTCATTTCCCATAAAACAATGATTCTTTTTCCATCACTTTGTAGGTAGGTAGGTTCTGGAATAATTGAAGAGATATCTTCATTGTTGATACCATATGCCAGCGGAAGTTTTATTCTGAAAATAAGATTTTTAACATTTGGATAAACTAATTCCCTTACATATATAAAGTCTTTTTTCCTTTTTTCTATAGAGTCTAAAGAAGTATAGCTTATCTTTATACTATTTAATTCATTTGCAGTTAATTTAATTGTCTTTCCATCAGAAAATTCTATTTTCATATCATTATGCATTAACTCTAAATTTTTGTATTCTTTGGGAAGATGAAGATTAAAATTTATTTCTTCTTTAGGAAAGATAATCATATCAATTGTCTCTTTAAATGAGCGGTCTTCCATCAGTTCAACATCTATTTTTAAGTAGGTGATTTCAATCTGAGTATCTGCAGAGATGAACATATTAGGAAAAGATAACACTAAAAAAAAGAAGATTGAAGCCATAAAGAGAAATTTAGGGATTCCCTTTCTTTTTTTTACCATAACATTACCTAAGATGAGATTGAGTATTAAATTTTAACCGATTATCAATTTGCAAAAATATATATTTTTTGATATAAAATTATATATAAGGTTTTAGATAAATTGATTCTTAGAATTCAATTAAAAAATTCAATAATTATTTAATATCAACTTTTTTAGAACCGGCCGTATATATAAAATAATTACCTAGCAAAGACCGGTTCTTTATTTTTTTATAGAGCAATCATTGTTGAAGTCATTTGAACCCCGTCAATGTTCCTAATCTTTTCAGTAAGGAAGGGGTCAAGATCTTTTAACTGCTCTACATTAACTTTAACAACAATATCATATTCGCCATATACAATATATGCTTCTTCAACTTCTTTCATACTTTTTAAACTCTCTAGAATTTTCTTTTCTTTTCCTGCATCCCCTACGATAAGGGCAAAAGCAACAACCATTATATCACCCATACCAATTATGGATTTTATATATTTAAAACTTCGTATTTTAAAGATCCATAATTCTTATATTACCAATTTATTTTTAAACATTAAATATTATGCGAATACTAGCCAAATAATTTTTAAACTAAAAATTTTAATTTTATTTATGAAAACACTAACTGCTTTTATACTTTTTTTAATTGTGATTTTTCCAATTTCTTGTGAATTTAGCACTCTTATTGTTCCGTTAAATGATAGCGATATTCCTAAAGAGATTAAGCCTTTACTAAAAGAAGGTTACAGAATATATTTTCAAGATTTTGAAGAAAACTTAATTGAATTCATATGTTATGATGAAAATTCAGCTTCCCTTCTTTTGGGTGAATTCATAAACTCAAGGGGAGGATACAAACTTCAAGAGTATAGCCCTTATTCTTATAGAAATATTGATGGTTACTATTTTACAACTACATGGGGTGCAGGATATGTCCTAAAAGACAATAACAAAATATATGTTTTTAATTCTCCCTCAAACAATATTAAAAATCTTAATATTCTAATAGAAAATAAGTTTGGGAAGGAATACCCATATCACTTTTTAATTTTATTATTGGTACCAATAGGGGTAGTTTTATATAAACTCTTTAAATAAGCTCTTCTATTTTTTCTGAAATCTCTTTGATCTCTTCAGTCCCCATTCCATAAAGTTTGATTGATTCAATCACAAAACCACTTTCTTTTATTCTATCGTATCTAGGACATTTAGTAAATAATGATTTTCCCATTTTAGGCCGTATTTCTCTGTTTAAACGTTCAAGTGATTTATTTGGGGCCACGTGTTTTACAAAGATAGATAATGATTTGGGATCTTTATAGGGTATGTCAAGTGAAGATTTGTAGAATATTTGAGCTATGTCTCTTAGTTTATTTAATTTTTTATTTGAATTTTCAAGTTCAGTGTAAAGCTTTTCATAATAGCTTTTAGGTAGATGAGAAAATGATAGTACTTTTTCAGATTCTTTAAGATTTATTTCTGTAGAAATTCCAACAAATCCACCATATCCACACTCTAGAATTTTTGGACTTCCCGTTGAGCAGTATATTATATCCGCCCACCCAAAATCTTTATCAGGAAATGTTCCAGATATGTCTTCAATCGATACAATTCCTATTTTCTTTGTTTCTTGACATATTAGTTTGGAAGGATTTGAACTGATGTATCCTGAAAGGGAAGTAAATAAAAAAACATCGAAATCTTTCTTGAACTTAGGAACTATAATCCCTTTATCAGTAGGGATTTCAATATACTCCTTTTTTAGAAGATTTGGCATTTCAATAAATCCTTTGAAACCACCTTGATCAGGTATTCCAATCTTATTGATGCTGGAATCAAATAAGATAGAAAATAGTCCAAAAGTAGCGGAGTTGACAAAAAATAACTTGTAGTCTCTATTGAGGAATTGAGATATATTTTTTCTTAGAGTCGGAATAATCTCTTCCATATTTTTTCCACCAATTTTTAACAGTAAAATTGTCAGGTCTTAAAAATTCGTTGTTTTCTATCGAAATATCAGAGATGACGTCGATTCTTAACGCTTTGATACATTTCTCTGCAGTATCGTATCCCACTAGGTATCTTTTTTCAGCAACAACAACCCCCAATGGATTAATTCTTGAAGTTCTAGATACTTTGTCATCAAGATCAAAGTAAGATAACAAAACAGATTTTCTTTTCTTTGACGCCTCGAGTAGGTCTCTAGTTATGTTTGGCCGAATATCCATACTTCTTTCAAATCCTTCTTCTCTGAAGAAGTATTCCGTGTCTTCTTTCTTTAAGCCTGTTAAGTATCCTTCTTTAATTGACTTAATTTCGGATTTTAAATCAATATTCTCAGAAGATTTCTCTAGAAAAGATTCTTTCTTTTCATCATAGCCTTCGATATGTATTTGGATGAATATTCCATTCTTTTCTAAGATTTCCCTTATTTTGGGTATATTCTCTTCTTTAATTAAAATAATATTTGGTTCAATTGGTTGTTCGATATAACTACTTATTCTCTTGTTTATTTCTAAAAACAAGGGGATGTCATTTACTACAATAAACGTTCCTTTGAAAGCCCTGACTTTACCATATTTAGAAGCCCAATCCCTCAATTGATATATAACATTTTGGGGTATATCATTAGAAGAATATTTTTTTAAGAAGTTAATTATTTTATCAAGAGAAAATCCAGATTCAATACCCTTCATAATAGTTTCTGACGTTATTTGATACAAACTCACCATATCTGCTTTCTGGATATCCGCAAATCTGTTTAAATCAAAAAGTGCAATTTTATCAATTTCTTCTGACAGGACGGATATCTCAAAGTTTGGCGTCATGAAGAGAATTTTTTTCTGTTTTACTTTACTGCTCTTATCAAAATATATTGTGGGTTCTTTAGATGCTTTTCTTTCCGATGTTAAAAGTTCCCTACCGAATTCAGTAAGCGAAAAAGAAGTCATCTTCCCCTCAATAAATCCCCCATCTACAATGCCAAGCCATAATAGATAGTCAGAAATAACTTTTTCAAAGAATTTATCATCAAAATATATCCAACGATTTTCATCTTTTTCATCAAACAACATATTTTGTAATCTTTTAATAAAGGATTTAATGTAGATATTCTTTCCAACTTCGACTTTTTTTATGGCATCAAGAATAATCCTAATATTAAGTTCATTTACTCTACTTATGAAAATCTCTTTTCTCTTAAATCCCTCAATACTTTCTAAACCAAAAAATATGTACTTAAAGAACAGTCGAATCAGATCTTCATCAGTAATTGGCAAAATTTCATTAATTTTATCCGTAAGAATGTACTGATCACCCGATATCTTAATTAATCCAAAATCAAGAGCAAGGCTTTCGATGAATTGAGATCTAGATTCATTTTTAATATGAAGTTTTTCTATGAATCGTTCTTGATCTTTTTTAGATATCTCTTTTTTTGCAGTAAGTTTCAATTCTTCCTTTGCAATAAACGATAAAAAAATAATTAAGTCGGATATAAGTAAATTTTTGTCTTTTCTAATCTGTAAATTATCAAAAGAGATCTCTTCTGGTACCTTCTTAAAAATATTGATCAATTTTTCCCTTAAATTAGGATTGACAGCATATGTCTTAATTAATCCATCCACCCCTTCTAAAACTAACAGATCAGTTTCAAGAGTTTTAATAACCTCTTCAAATGTCCAGAAGCTGTATTTTTCTATAAAAATATTTTGAGCATCTTGTTGTTTTTTAACTCCTCCGGCCATAAGCAAGATGCCTAAAAATTCTTTTTCTTTGAGCGATAACGAATTAAAAACAGATTCAATAATATTTTCATTTTCCATGGCTACTTTTAGAAAGTCAATGGATTGCTCCTTAGGCGTCGTAATATCAATTCCCCACACTCTAAGAGCGTTTTCTACCTGTTTACTAGATAAATCTTTTACTTTTTCCCAAGTGTCCAACAACTCACCTATCAATTGATTCTGTAAGCTTTTCAAACTTAAATACTTTATATGGGCACGAAGATTGGCACCTTAAACACGCTTCGCCATTACATCTTTCAGATAATATTCTTATTTTGAAATTCCCTCCTTTTAATGCTTCTACCTTTAAAGCTCTTTCGGGGCATACCCTTTCACATTTTCCACAACCCTGACAATTTTCAAATTCCGCAACTAATTCAACGCCAATATGATCAATTACCTTTAATTCTTGACCTATATCAGGGATATCTCTCTTAACTATCTTATTGACTTCTAAGTCGCCCTTTACAGGAGGTAAAGTCTGAATATTTTTTAAGACAAGCATTTCATTATATTTTTCAAAAGACATTCCTTGCTCCCAATATGCAAGCTCTTGGACATATACATCAGTGAATATTTTTGAAGTTGCAAACATAATATGTTTACTTCTAATTTTATCTGCAAGTTTCTGCAATTCTTCTAAGGTATAGTTTTTAACTAAAACATCAAAAGCTAAGAGTAATGAAGTATTCCCAACTTGGTATACTTTTTGTATTGTGGGCGGAATAAGCCCTATTTTTCTTGATTTTGTAGCATCGACATAAGTGCCTGATGCCCCACACATGTACATAGTCTTAACATCTTCAAGTTGTATCTCTGCCTCTTGGGCTAGAGTAAGGTGACCAGCTCTGATAGCACCAATTGCCTTTCCAGCTTCTTTGAGATCTTCTTCAGTGAAATAAATATTCTCATCAAGTCTCAATCTCTTAGTTTTTGTATAGATGTAAGGAAGTTCAATTACTCCAGTTTCAAGGCCTGCATAAATTACAGATACTACGCCAGTACCTGTTATGCCTCTCACTTCAACATTAGATAATTTCTTTCCCCTAAACTCTTCCTTCCATAGGTCTAAAACTCTAACGCTTTGGGGTAGCATATTCTCATCAAGTACCAATGTATGCCATCCAAACTCAAGGACAATATCAGAAATTGCCCCTGGAGAAGCAAGCATTCCACAAGATACTTCTTGGCCTTCAAGTGCAGGGCCTGATGCTGCCGAGCCAGTAAATATCTTATCCCCTACTTTCAATGCCATTTCTGCATTTGTTCCATAATCTGTGACTAAGGAAATTTCCTTATTATCTAAAAAATTACTTTTCAACATCATTGCAAGGGCATCTGCACCAATTTCATGCTTTATTGCAGGCGGAATTAAAATATCGGCGTTAATTCCTCTGATACCTAAATCTTTTGAAGAAATCACCTTAGCATTTCTTGATTGAATCTTTATTTTTTCAGCCTCAAGGTATTTGGGGTCTGCATAAGCCAAATCCTTGATACTTATACCCTCAAATAAAGAGAGCTGAATTGGATTACCACAAATGGCAATTCTTTCAATAGTTTCACGGTCTATTCTCATTTGACTTAAAATTCTTTCAAATGCATCAATCATTAATTTATGCGCTATGTCTTCACCAACTCTAATAGCAAAGTTAAGGTGATCCATTACATTAGCACCAGGCAATGGGTGTCTTAATGTAATTGCAGTTCTCAATACTTTTTTAGTTTCTAAATCAACAAGCTGGACTCTAAATCCACTTGTGCCTATATCAAATGCAATGCCCATTGACATATTATTCGCCCAAATAATAATAATTCAAATCTTATGAGTAGGATATCCCTTTTTTAATCTTTCGGAATATGTCATATTAGAAAACTAATTTTAAAATATGTCTTTGTTTATAATAATCTATTAATAGAAAAAAACAATTTTCAAAAAATGATATGTATATATTTCCTTTAGATTAAATATATATTCATCGTTTAAATTTATTACTAATAAATTATTATATCGTCAAACATTTAATACCGAAAAATATATAAATGGTCTTATCTGATGACAATCGGATAAGGCAATCTAATTTTAAACCTTATCTAATTAATCCAGGAGGAATCTTTTTGGACAAAAAAGAAAGAATATATAAGACATTAAGCCAAATCGTAGGCGATGAAAAATGGGTTTCTAACAGTCCTGTTGATTGTTGGGCTTATTCCTACGATATGACATACAAGAGACCACAGATGCCAAATTATGTTGTTCTCCCAAAAACGCCTGAGGAAATTCAGTCAATTCTCAGACTTGCGAATGCAGAAAAGATACCAGTAGTACCGTTTACAGCCGGTACAAACATTGGTGGTCTTTGTGTTCCAGAACAAGGCGGTATCTTGATGGATCTCAAGAGAATGGATGAAATTCTCGAAATTAATGAAGAAGTAAGATTTGCTGTTATAGAGCCAGGTGTGAGCCAGGCTCAGTTTGCACAAGAACTTTTCAAGAGAGGATACAGATTTGGATGGCCAGTAGGTCCACCATCTGCTTCAGTATTAGCATGTGCAATACACCACGGAATCGGTGGAATGAGTGGCAGATATGGGCTTAATAGTAACCACATTACCGGTATGGAAGTAGTAAGGCCAACTGGAGAAATATTAATGTGTGGATCTCCTGCAATTAGAAGAGATTCATGGCAGAGCTGTATGCCCCTTCCAAGATTTGACGGTCTTTTTACAGGTACTCTTGGAACAACAGGTGTTGTAACAAAGCTTGGAGTTTTTATCCCTCCAGTGCCTGACTATGTACATATAGGAACTTTTGCTGCAGAAAACTTAACTGACATGGAAAAATTCATGAGAACATTCAGTAAATATGAATATGCAGATGACCTTACTGCAATCTCATGGTGGCTAAGCCAAGTACCAATTCCCTATCCTTACGTTGAAAAACCAAAAGGTGCTCCAGAATGGACTGGATATACCGTCCTATATGCATTTACTGAGAAGGAATTAGAGAATAAGATAGATGTTTTCAACAAGGTTATAAAAGATTTAGGTAAACAAGGCAACACTATTAAATCTACAGATGTTCCTGAAGAATCAAAGAGAGGAAGAACTCAATTGCCTTCTCAGATAGTAGGCTCAACAAAGAACTACTGTAAGATGGGTGGGGGAGGAATAGCTTGGCCCGGAACATTTACCCCTTCAAACAGATGGGTAGCTGTTTATAATTTGTGGAAAGAAATTTACACAAAGAAAGCTAAGATTCCATTGTCACCATCAACAAGAGTTACAATGTATCGTGGATGTCACTATGGTATGTTAAGAATTATGACTCCATTCCCAAGAGACAGACCTGAAGAAGAAGCAAACGCTGCATGGTGTGTCAGAGAAGCTGCAAAAGTTTTAATTGATGCTGGAGGTATTCCATATAAGCCCCCAACAGACTTTGCAAGAGAAATTAACAAGAGAGCAGATCCCGGATGGATAGATCTTATCTGTGATATTAAAGATATGCTTGATCCAAACGGAATTATGAATCCAGGTAAATGGGGCGTAAGGTGATACAAATGGCAGATAACTTTAAAGACCTTAAGTGGTATTCTCAGTTTTTTAGAAAATGTTCTAAATGTGGAACATGTAAGTCAGCATATTCTTACGGGCCACCTCCAACAAATGCTACAATATGTCCTCAGGGAGAATACTTTAAATTAGACTCTTACTACGGATCAAGAGCAAAATCATTCCTTGGACAAGCAATTTTAGAAAACAGAGTCGATTTAACTGATCCAGCTATACAAGAAGATATGCAAAAGGCAGTTTTCTCATGTACAGTATGTGGTGGATGCCAGACACAATGTCAGCTTGACTACAAACCATGGATAATTGACTACATTGAAGAAATGAGACATAATTTAGTTAACAGAGGGATTGGGCCAACAAAAGCAGAAAAAATATACCAAGAAAAGGTAATAAAGGATCACAATCCATATGGAGAAACACACTCTTCAAGATTCAATTGGTTAAAGGACGTAAGAAACTTAAAGACAGACGGTAACACAGTTTACTTCGCAGGATGTACAGCATCTTACAGAAGAACTGAAATTGCCAAGTCAACAGCCAGCGTTTTGACAAAACTTGGTGAAGACTGGGCAGTAATGGGAGAGAACGAATACTGCTGTGGTTCACCACTTCTAAGAGCGGGTCTAAGAGAAGAGCCACAGAAGCTTGCTGAACACAATGTTGACTATCTCAACGACCATGGATTTAAGACAATCGTTACCGCTTGTGCAGGATGTTACAAAGTTCTTGCAAAAGAGTATGAAAAATGGTGGGGCTTAAAGCTTAAAGCAAAAGTCTTACACACATCACAATACCTTGAAGAAAAAATGAAAAAAGGTGAACTAAAGCTAAGCAGTGTACCTGCAACAGTTACATACCACGATCCATGTCACATGGGACGACACATGAATCACTACGAAGTCGACATGGAAGGAAAGAAGCAATGGAAGGGCTCATATATACAAATTGATAAGCCAGGTCTTTATGAAACACCAAGAAATGTTCTTAAAGCTATACCAGGCATACAATTTAAGGAAATGTACAGAAACAGAGACAATTCATTCTGCTGTGGTGCTGGTGGAGGTATCAAAGCTTCTTACCCCGATGTAGCTCTTGAGACTGCAAAAACAAGGATTAAAGAAGCAGAAGGCCTTGATGGGGTACAGAAAATGGTAACACCATGTCCATTTTGCGTTACAAATCTTGGTGATGCTACAAAAGCACTTGGTTCTAAAGTAGAAGTAGTTGACCTTATTCAGTTAGTCGACCAAGCTCTAAAGAAATAAATTAATAATATTTTATTTTTTATTTAAATTTTTTATTAGAGGATTTTTTTATGAAACCTGAACATTTTGAATTTAAAGCAAATAAGATTGATGTTTTTTCAGACATTTATTCAACTAAATTTTTGGGTAACTATGCGAATTTTGAATTAGAATTAAGAGATGAAGGGGGAAATTTGATTAAGGAAGGAGAGCTACATGTACAAGTACTTTCTGAATTATTTGTACCCCTCATAGTAAAAAGATACAATCCATTTGAAGGCAAGTTATCCTTAACAATAGGCAATGATCACATAGGTTTATGTGAAGCTTTTTTCTTAATCCGATTTAAATCTGAAAAGATAATAGACGTTGGGAAGTCCAAAATGGATATAGAATTTACTGACGATATTTAAAAAAAATTTATTTTTTAATTAAATTTTGTCTAATGCTGATTTTAGATCGTTAATAAGATCTTGGTAGTTCTCTATTCCAACAGATAATCTTATCATATTATCCGTTATTTCTGCATCTTTTAAGGTATTTTCATCAACTTCTGAATGTGTCATTGCTTTTGGATGTTCGATTAAGGATTCTGTGCCTCCAAGGCTAACAGCTAATTTACATAGTTTAATATTGTTCAAAAATTTGAATGCTTCTTTTTTCCCCCCTTTTATATAGAAGGACATCAATGATCCTGGGCCCTTGCACTGCTTTTTATATATTCTATACTGTTCACTCTTCTTATCGTATAACTCCGGATAAATTACCCTATCTACCTTAGGGTGCTTTGATAAAAACTCAGCTATTTTTTTTGCATTTTCCATCTGTCTCTGCATTCTGATATGGACAGTTTCTAAAGATCTTGCCATAAGCCAAGAATCAAATGGATTTCCGTTTGTTCCGATCATTCCCCTAATTCCCTTAATCTTAGAGATGTCCTCTTCTGAACCGAGTACAGCCCCAGCTATAACATCGGAATGACCACCAATAAACTTAGTTGCAGAATAAAGAACTATATCTACTTTTTGTTCCAAAGGAGATTGGAAGATAGGGCCCATAAAAGTATTGTCAACAAAAACTTTAGCGTTTATTCCTTCTTTTATTAATTTGTCTCTTATTTTTACTATAGCTCCAAGATCAACCATAACATTATTGGGATTTGCAGGAGTTTCAATGTATAAAATAACAGATTTCCCTTTCAACTTTCCTTTATATGAATTAATCATCGATTCCATCAATTTTGGTGATTCTGAACCTGCATTTACATGTAAGGTAGAAACGCCCATTTTTTCAAAGAATTCTTTAAAAAGAAATTCTGTCCCACCATACAAAGGATTTGTATAAAATATATAATCCCCGTTCTTTACAAAAGCTAGCAAAGTTGAAGTAATTGCAGCCATGCCTGAACAAAACACTGCTGCTGACTTAGCACCTTCCAACAATGAAAGCCTTTCCTCAACAATATCAAAATTTGGATTTGAGAATCTCGAGTATACGAAACCGCCTTCTCCTTTATCAAGTCCTAGTGCAACTCTAATAAAAGATTCTCCTTCTTCAGCACTTTTGAACTTATAAGTGCTTGTTAAAAATATGGGTGGTTTAACTGCCCCGTTATATTTCAATGGGTCATAACCTTTGCTAATAACAATTGTATCTTTTTCCATCATATCACCTCAATATATTCCAAATATTTATAAAGAACATTATAAAAGTATCTTTTATGAAGTCAATCGGAAGGATTCTTCATTCAATTGGTCCGCTTTTTATCTTAAGATCAAAAAAAGTTAAAATTAGAGATATTGGAGTCGAAGCATACGTTGGCGACAAAAAAGTTGGCAAAATAATCGAGTTATTCGGTCCAGTTGAAAATCCTTACATCAAGATTGTCGCTAGAAGGGAGATAAAAAATAGAAATAGTTTTATTGGAAAGGATGTGTTAATTAGATAATTTTTGAGGTCTTCCATGAATAATATCTCAAAAACTCTGTTAGTAATATTCTTGCTTGTGCCCCTATTTTCAAATTTCAGCCCTATTTTTGGACAGAGTAGTGGGTATGCAATTGAAATTTTACCTTCATTTTCTATAGCGACGCAAGAAGACATACCACGCCTTATAGATCTTGCTTCAAAAAATAACGTTAATACGATTTATTTGCACGTAAAGAGAGGAACTGGAACAAATCCTTCTCCGGGGGTAGTCTTTTATAACAGCAAAATAGCCCCCACATTTTATAACTTTGACGTACTCTCTGTAATGATAGAAGAGGCTCATAAAAAAAGTATTAAAGTTTATGCAATAATTCCAGTATTTTATGATGTTATTGCTGCTAATAAAGGTTATGCATCTGTCGGACCACAATCAGAAGGTTGGGTGTGTCCAAAAACAGGTTTTAGTTATGAAAAAAGTATAATTGATGAGATAATAAATGGGTACAAAGTAGATGGTATAGTTTTAGAGTATTTTGGATATGCAAACAATCTGAACTGCCAATGCCCTGAATGCATTAATGAATTTTCAAAAAAATATGGTGTGTCTGCTTCAAGATTAAATTTAGAAATAGAAAAGCAAAATGATTCTGAATTATGGATTAAATGGAATATATTTAGATCGGAAGAGCTTGCTAAATATCTAAACAAACTTTCACAGGATATCCGAATTAATAAAAAAATTAAATTAGGAATTATTATTCCTCCCACTACGTATAGAAATTATTTTGAGAATACTGATTTTGGAATTGATGTGAAAAAAATAGGAAATTACGTTGATTTTATTATTTTTAGACGTCAAGGTTTACCATTAGAATATGTTTCAGATGCTACAAATGGTTACAGTCTTCAGTATGATGGAGACATATACGTTACTGTTGAGAATAAAGATATAGGCCTTTTAAATTTAGTTTATTCCGGTGCTGATTATACCAAGGGGATTATTTATTTTCAAAGAGAGCCATGGACAGCACTGAGTTTTTCAAGAATCAATAAATCAAGGGCGGAATCAACAAACATTTGGGCAGTTCGAGTTGACTCTAGAGAATACTTTAATCTTGATCTTGACCATTATATTCCTATTTGGAAGAAATGTAATATCAACACAGTAATAATTAGTGCAGGAAGACCATATTGGATCAACTTTAGATGGGCGGGGCATGAAAAAGAATATAGTAATATAGTCCAATTATCAAATGGCGATCCTTTAGAGAAAATGATAGATAAATTGAAAAAAGAAGGATTTAAAGTTGTAGTTAGTTTTAGCTTAAATAGCCCTGAATACATACAGGCTAATCCTAGTTTTGCAGCGCTTGACTATGTATTTTCTAGAAGCACTTCAAAAGTTTCGATGATTGAGATTACCCAAGGTAATTATGGTAAATACTATATAGATACTGTTGAGCACTTAATAAAAAATTACGATGTAGATGCCATTTTAGTTACCAATGGAGACTTTTACGAATATAGTTATGACTCTAAATCTGAAGCGGAATACTTAAAATATATGAATTCCAGAGGAATTCTAATCTATGAATGGCCAAAAAAAAATCTAATCGTTAACATTGATGACGGCACAATTACAAATTGGCAAAACTATGAAATGGAAAAATTTTATTCAGCACTCAAGAATAGGATAGTTAATTATGAGGTCGAATTATGGATTTCTGCTAAGACTGATGAAAAGGATCCAAATAATTTCTCAAGGAAGTATGGCCAAGATCTAAATATGTTGGGTAATTATGCAACAAGGTGTGTCGTTACTGCCCCAGTTACAGAAGACATAGCTGTAAAAAATAAAAATTTTGCCGACAACTTACGTGAATTAGGCATATCCTATGTATTAGACATACCTTTAGTCAAAGGAGTAAGTACCCCTTTAACAAATGAAGAATTTGAGTCAATTATTCAAAACTCAATAGATGGGGGAACAAAATATACGACCTTATCCTCTAACTACCTAATTAACGAAGAGATGTGGGATTCAGTTCTAAAACTATCTCTCTATAAAGAAATAGTGGGGATAGATGATGCCCAATTAATTAATCTTTATAATGAAGGCCATTATGATTTCTTAAAAGAAAAAATCCAAGAAATAAAAAAGATTAAAGAAGAAGAAACAACAAACCTAAGGGCTCAATCAATACTTAAAATCCGAAATCTAGATAAATTAATCCAGGACATAGATTCAAAATATACAATCACAAAAAATTTGGGATCAGATAACTCTCTTCTAGCAGAAAAATTGCAATTTGGTAAAAGAGAGTATAGCCTTTCCAAAAATTCTTTTATAGAAGGGAGGTATAGGGAATCTCTTGACAAATCGGATAATGCAGAAATAGTATTGGGACAAATTAACTATGCACTTCAAATAGAAATTGATAAAGTTTATTCTTCAAGAATGTTTATTGGATTTACCATAATCATTATATTTGTTATATTTTTATTCCTTATTTATTATTCAAATAGATATTGAAGGATAAGTTTAAATATTAATTATTTCTTACTGATATATCTTTAAAAAATTTTTATGTGATTGCTATGGTAAAAGATATTATTTTTGGGCTATCTGAGAAAAAATATAGGTGGATTCTTTTATTTACCCTCCTCCTTGTGTATTTTTTTGTTTATTTTCATAGAGTATCATCTGCAGTAATCTCAAAGGATCTGTTGCATGAATTCGGAGTTTCCGCGTTATCTCTAGGTCTTCTGTCTTCAATGTATTTTTATTCATATTCTTTATTTCAAATACCTGTAGGGATATTCTCTGATACAATTGGCCCAAGAAAAACAATTGCATTTTTAACCATATTTTCAGCTATAGGGTCTTTTTTATTTGGAATGGCATTGAATTTCAATATGGCACTCTTTGCACGACTCATCATCGGCATTGGTGTTTCAGGGGTATGGATCCCTGCATTAAAATTGTTTTCTGTATGGTATTCTAAAAGAGAATATGCTACAATTGTTGGGATATTGCTTGCAGTTGGTAACTTAGGCGCTGTTTCTGCATCTTATCCTCTAGCTTTAATTGTAAATGATTTTGGGTGGAGATATGCATTTTATGTCATTGGGATAATTTCGATATTTCTAGCTGTTATATCTTGGATTTTCATAAGAGATTCTCCAGAGGCCTACCTCAATAAAAATAAAGAAGTAGAAGGGCCGAAATCAATTTCAAAGAAACAATACCTCTCCCGAGAACATATAAAACTAATCTTTAAAAATAAAGATGTATGGATACTCTCTATTTGGTTGTTTGTTGCTTATGGGGCTTTGTTAGCATATCAAGGTTTATGGGCATATCCTTACTTTAGAGATGTTTATAATCTATCAAAAGCGACATCCGGATTCATACTAATGTTTGTTAGTATTGGAATGCTTCTAGGATCGCCATCAATCGGATACTTTTCGGATAAAATAATGAAATGTAGAAAAAAAGTTCTTATATTATGGCTCTCTTTATTTTCATTACCCTGGATTTTGATTTCCTTTTTTACAGCAAGCATAAATATTACTCTTTTGTACATTCTTTCATTTTGGATGGGCTTTTTTGGATGCGGAAATGTTGTAGTATTTGCCATAATTAAAGAGCAATTTCCTCTTGAAATAACTGGTACAGCTCAAAGCATAGTGAATGTTTTTCCATTTGTTGGCGCAGCTATCTTTCAGACATTTTTAGGATATATTTTAGATCTAGTAGGGGGATTTGAAGGCGTTTATCCAGTTGAAGCTTATAGCTTGGCATTCAAATTTGTCTTTGCTTGTATAATTATAGTGTACATCATGTCTTTTTTCATTAAAGAAACAATGACATGCGATTAGAACACAAGAGACATCAAACAGACTTTTACCTACAAAAAGGACTGTAGACCATTTATAATATTTATTTTTTTAAAAACTTATAAACTGTAACTAACAAATCTAATACTAACATGAGTGATGAGTTATACCTTAAAATAAAGTTCCCTGAAGAGCCTGGCGTATATCTTATGAAAGACTCAAAAGGTAACGTTATTTATGTAGGCAAGGCCAAATCTCTAAAAAAAAGATTGGCATCCTATTTTCAAAAAAACATTCCCGATAGGGTATCATTTCTTATGAGTCGTGTTGAAGATATAGAGTATATTGCTACTGATACCGAAACAGAGGCACTTTTACTTGAATATAATTTCATAAAAAAATTAAAACCGCGCTATAACATTCACTTTAGAGATGATAAAGGATACCCTTATATTAAAATAACTAATGAAAGTTTTCCAAGAATTATTATCTCAAGAAAGATTGAAGAAGATGGGGCACATTATTTTGGCCCTTATTCGGATGTTGGTGCAGCAAGAAAAATGCTAGCACTTGCTAGAAATATATTCAAACTAAGAAGCTGTAAAAAAATGAATAAAATTCCCTGTCTCAACTTTCACATTAATAGGTGTACTGCCCCCTGTTCGGATCCAAACTCAAAAGAAGAATACAATAAAAGGGTAGATGAATTATTGATGTTCTTTGAAAATAAGGGGGAAGAGCTAATCTCAAGATTAACTATAGAAATGGGCGTTTATTCAAAAGATTTACAATATGAAAAAGCGTTAATAATAAGGGACAAAATAGATGCAATAAGAAAATCTATGGAACAACAAAAAATCTTCCTAGATACCCCAATAAATAAAGATGTCATAGGTTACTATGAAAAGGAATCAATATGTATTTGCATTGCCATAGTAAGAAGAGGTGTCTTAACCGGAACAAAAAATTATATTATTGATGAAGCTTTATTTGAAAAAGAAGAAATTTTATCTTCTTTTCTAAAACAATATTATAAAAATGGTTTTTTACCTAACAAAATTATCTTGCCTTTTGATATTTCAGATAGGGAAGAAATTCAAAGATTTTTATCAAATGAGGGCAATGATTTAACAATTACTCCGGCATTGACTCAACGTGAAAAAGAAGAAGTCCTTCTTTCCACAAAAAATGCTGAACTTTTTTTAACATCAAAAGAGAAATTACCCTTAGAGGATCTTATGATTTCTCTTGGACTCGAAGCCCTTCCTAGAAGAATTGAAGGTTATGATATTTCCAACATAGGCTCTGAAATTAAAGTAGGATCCCAAGTTACTTTCATCGATGGTAAGCCTTCAAAGGAAAATTATAGAATTTATAAAATTACAACAGTTTTGGAACAGGATGACGTAGCGTCCCTTAAAGAAATGTTGTCTAGAAGATTTAAACACAGAGAAATACTCCCTGACTTGATATTAATTGATGGAGGTAAGGGGCATCTTAATGCAGCATTATCCATATTGGAATCGATTGGCCTAACTATACCAACCGTTGCTCTTGCAAAACAAGAAGAAGACTTATATTTTAAAGATGGTATAAATCCAGAAATGAATCCCCATTCCAAAAATTTACTAATTAGGGTGAGAGATGAAGCACACAGATTTGCCATTAAAAGCATGAGAAACATGAAAAGAAAATCAAGTATGAATTCCCCTTTAGACAGCATAAGCGGACTTGGCCCTAAAAGAAAAGCCAAATTGTTCGAAAAGTTTGGTACAATTGAAAAGATTAAGAAAGCTAAAATTGAAGAGATTGATGAAGTTATAAAAAATCTATCTCTTTCTGAAGCAATATTTAATTATGTTAAAACATTAAAATAAGGATATCGGTAGGCGAAAGTGGAAACCCATAACAATAAACTATATATATGGTATGCTTTAAATACGGGTATGGATTCTGATTTTGCTGACCTATTAAGTGCTGCAAAGGACAAAATATTACATTCTAAAGGCTCTAAAATAAAAATTATTTCTCATATAGATGCAGACGGCATTTCTTCTGCATCTATTTTATCTCTTGCCTTGGACAGACTAAATATCAATCACGATGTTCATTTTACTTCTCTTGATGGCATCCCTTCTTCTGATTTAGGTGAACTTACGATATTTCTTGACATGGGGAGTGGACAAATTGATTATCTTATGTCAAAATACGAAGACAGAGAGATAATTATCTTAGATCACCACCAAGGGGAATACCCCGAATCAAACTTTTTAGAAGTAAATCCAAATAAGTATGGGTATAGTGGTTCTGAAGAAGTAAGTGGCTCTGGATTAGCATATCTTTTATCGTTAGAACTTGATTGTAAAAATAAGAATCTATCCTCAATTGCTCTAGTTGGGGCGGTAGGGGATATGCAAGGTTCTTGGGGAGGATTAAAAGGAATAAATAGAGACATTCTTCTTGATAGCATTGAATCAGGTTTAGTTAAAGCCCAAGAAGATTTACTTTTATATGGGCGTTCAACAAGACCGATTTATAAGTCATTACAATTTTTCTCTGATCCACCAATCCCTGGCGTCACTGGAAGTGACTCTAATGCCATGGCTCTACTTAATAGCTTGGGTATCCCCTGCTATGAGGGAAATTGGAGAACAGTATCTGATCTGACGTGGGATGAGAAGAGGCGACTAGCAACAGAAATCATAAGAAAAACAATAATGGCTGTACCACAAGAATATGTTTCTTTTATACCCCAGATGATTATGGGGGAATCTTACTCGCTCATAAATGAGGAAGAGAGAAGTCCATTAAGGGATGCTTCAGAATTTGCAACATGCCTTAATGCCTGTGGAAAAAACGGTAGGCCGGAAGTTGGTTTTTATGTATGCAAGGGAAACAGGGGCATATACTATGATATTTTGCTAGGACTACTTAGAAAACACAGACAGAATATTGCCAGAAGCATGAGTCTTGTTGAGAGTAGGGGAGTAGTAGTGAAAGAAAAGTTTCAGTATTTTGATGGAAGTGGGATAAACGATACAATTGTAGGGACTGTAGCAAGTTTAGTTCTTGGAAATAGAGATACAGATCCTTTTTTACCTATTGTCGCTTTTACAACATTGCCAAATGACCCAAATGTTTATAAAATCTCTGCACGCTGTTCAAGATTGTTGGTGCTTAAAGGCTTAAATTTAGGGAAAGAAATAAAGAAAAGTGCAGAATTAGTGGGGGGAAAAGGTGGAGGCCACCCACCTGCATGTGGGGCTTTTGTGCCAATTGAAAAACTAACAGAGTTTTTACACATATTTGAAGAGAATATTGCAAGCTGCATATAAGGTGCTTTTATGAATAATTTTTGTATTTTTAAACATCTTACTATCCCAGAAGATCGAGTATTTTTCAATCCTTCTGAAGAGTTCTACATTGACTATTTGAAGCCATATTATGTCATTACTAAAGATGGCCAATATCTTTTTGCATCAACTCAAAAAGGTAGGATGCCAGACCAAGTTCATTATATGGTTCCCAAAGATTACAAACTTGGGGTGGGCCAAAAAGGATTTGATATTGAAATTGGAAAAGAAATTTATAAAATAATAATGGACTATTTGAGAGAGGTACCTCAAGTAATTGTGGCTGACGGAATTCAAGGAGAAAATGGATATGAAGTCGGGATAAGATCAGTTGTAAGNGTAAAAGATCCCCATAGTGCATATATCTCNTGGATGGGAAAGATGATGGTATTTCCTCCAAAAGATNGNATAAAACCAAGNTGTTATAATTTCATAATACCAGAAAAACTCCCTGAAAAATATACTAATCAAATAAAAAATGTATGGGCGGAATATAATGAGAACGAGCCATTATCCCTTTATGATTTTACTGAAATGGAAANTGATATCAGATGTGTTATAAATCTTGGAATTGATTATTTTGGCGGAGCTTTCAAAAAACCTAATTTAACCATGGTTTGGAANAAAGGNGAATCTGAAAATATGATATCCTTCCATGCAGGTCTTGCTGAAAACTCTGTAATAATAGGNCTTAGTGGCACNGGAAAGACNACATTAACAGTNGGGCCAAATTTAGAACAAGACGATGCAATTTTAGGGAAAGTAATTGAAAAAAATGGCAAAGTTGTTGATGTAAAACTAGTTGGACTTGAAGCTGCAAGTTTTGCAAAATCNGANGGATTATCTGAAAAAAGTCCAGAATATCCGGGTTTGATGAAATCAAGGGAAGGAAAACATGTTGTTTTAGCAATGAATATAGACTGCGAAGGAGTAGATTATGTTAAGAAAGAGCTTAGCGGATATCTTGTAGAAATACCTAAATCTAATGGAAACGTAGGATCTTTACAATGTAAAAGCTATGAAAAAAGTGGAACTACAAACGGTAGATTCATCTTCCTTTTCAGTGATTTAAATCCACATTGGGGCAAGAAAGATAAATATTTAAGAAACTTCATTTTGAGTTTTAAAAGATATGATATTTTTAATCCTATAATTAAAGTTACTAATCCATTGATGGCTGTTGCGTTTGATAGTGCATGTGAAAGTATAATTACTTCAGCCGTATCAGGTAAAATTCCTGGGACAAGGGTGAGATCCTATTCTGCTACTGACTTTATGGCAAGAGAACAAGCTGAGCAGGCAATATTAAAAAAGAAAATTTTTACTGATATGGGCCTAGGACAAGGCGGGAAACTTAATTTTTTGGTAATTAACACTGGATTTGTTGGGGAATTTGACCTAAATGGTAACTCAATAGGTGGGGAAAAGATAACTGTTTCTGATTCAAAGACACTGCTTAAACTTTCTACACACGGGCATATTAAAAACTGGATAAAAGATCCTGTCTATGATTACCTGATTCCACTTCCTAAAGAGCTAAGTGAAGTCCATGGAATGAAAAACTTTGGAGAAAGATTCAATCCGCTTAACTATTATTCTCCTCATGACTATTTAGAATTTGTTAAGGTAGATATTAAAGAAAGAAAAGAGTTTCTCCTTAAGATATTTACATCACAGACGAATTACAAAAATCTGGAAGATGTTATTGGTATATGGAATGAGGTTATGCTGCCTTCTACTAAAGAAATCAAAAAATTTTATGACACATATTATACATGAATACCGAAAAGCTTTAAAATAAATTCATTTATTTTCATGTAGCCCGGCGTGGCCTAGTCTGGTTAGGGCAGTGGACTGTAGATCCACGGACCGCTGGTTCAAATCCGGCCGCCGGGACTTTTAGATATTTTNGACTTGATTTTGAAATANAAGATATTTTGCCTTATTTTAATTCGAATTTTTGGAATCGTTAACTCAGCGGACAGTTGTCTTATTTTACCCAATATTTGCTTTATGGAATGTATTAAAATATTCCTCCCATTTGGGATTAAAATCAAGCTTCATTCTTATTGACACTATCTTATTTGTCAATATCCATACTTAGCCATAGAAGCCTAAAAGCCACCCATATATTAACAAAAAACTCAATAGATCTTGTATAGTCGCATATTTCTTTGTCCTCAAAAATTAGGGTAAAATTTTTTCTTACTTTTATAAATATAATTTTTTAATACAATCATACCATAATGCCAACATCTGAATTAGAAATACTTATATTAAGTCACTATTTATATAGTATATGTTTTCTCTTGAGTTACGCTGGAGGATTTTGATTATCTTATCTGTTTCAGCCATCCTTTCTTTTTCACTATGGTTTAGTGCAAATGCCGTAATACCTCAACTGACAGATTATTTTAATCTTACAAATTCTGAAAAAAGTTTACTCAGTATTATAGTCACCATAGGATTTATAACAGGTGCTCTTGCGTATGCAGTTCTAAACTTGCCTGACGTATTTAAAACTAATAACGTATTTGCAGTATCAGCAGCATTAGGTGGCATAATAAGCTTTATTATAGCCTTTTTTGTTGAATCTTTTTTTATATTACTCTTACTTAGATTTTTTACAGGATTTTTCTTGGCAGGAGTTTATCCTACTGGGATGAAACTAGCGTCCTCTTGGTTTCAAAAAAAACGAGGATTTGCAGTTGGGTGCATGGGTGCGTCACTTGCATTAGGGTCTGGAATGCCATATCTTTTTAATTTAACTGGCATTCCTGAATGGAGAATTTTAATTAGTTTTTCTGGCATTGCTTCTTTAATAAGCGCAGTATTAGTTTTTGTATTTGTGAAAGAAGGGCCCTATACAGCAGGAACAATAAAATTTAAATTAGAAAATCTAAGAGACATATTAAAAAATGAAGAATTGAAATTAGTCAACTATGGGTATTTTGGACACATGTGGGAGCTGTATGCAATGTGGGCATGGATCCCAATTTTTTTGAGGGAATCATACGTCAAATCAGGAGTAAATGATAATTCAACATTGTTTTTTTCTTTTATTACTTTCTTAATATTTTTATTTGGTGCTTTAACAACCTTATTTGGAGGTATCTTTGCAGATAAAATTGGTAAGGCTCAATTTAACATAACAATGCTTTCTATAAGTGGGATTTGCTCCTTATTAATTGGATTTACTTTTGGGATTAATAATACAGCAATGATTGTTATTGCTTTAGTATGGGGAATGTCTGCAGTTGCTGATAGTCCTCAATACTCAGGCATGGCTACTGAAGTGGGTGATAAAAAATATATGGGAACTGCTGTAACAATACAGCTTGCNATAGGATTTTTNATTTCTATCATTTCNATTAAACTNATTCCNCTAGTCGTTGATTTAGTTAGTTGGAGGTACGCNTTTTCANTTTTATTTNTGGGACCNATACTNGGNATTATTTCACTTAGCAAATTTAAATTTNTAAAGAACAACAAATGANNCGGATAATANGGNNTTTTATTTAGAAATACTTTTATAGTNGGCATAGATTATTGTNTACAATGGAAGAAATTTTTACAAATGTTTTNATTGANGGNGACAAACTTTATACAAAAAATCTCATTAGAGGAGAGAGNGTNTACGGTGAAAAATTAATTGANTTCAAAGGAAAGGAACTTAGAGAATGGAATCCAAGAAGATCAAAGCTCGCTGCTGCTATAATGAAGGGATATAAAAATTTACCTTTTAAAAAAGATTCAAAAATACTCTACCTTGGTGCAGCGACTGGAACCACAGTTTCTCATATTTCAGATATTGTTGAAAATGGGAAAATATTCTCTGTTGAACTTTCTGAAAGAAATATGAGGCAATTCCTTAATATAAGCGAAGTTAGAGATAATATATACCCAATTTTAGAAGATGCTTCAAGCCCCCACCTCTATTCGGGTTTAGTGGAACTTGTTGATTTTATTTATCAAGATGTTGCCCAAAAACATCAACATGAAATATTAGTTAAAAATTTAGTTTATCTAAAAAAAGGAGGGATGGCTTTTTATTGTGTAAAAGCAAGAAGTATCGACTCAACTAAAAATCCAGAGGAAATATTTAAAGAAGAAATAAAGCATCTCCAAAAAAGATTTAATATTGTCGATACTATTGATCTTTCGCCGTTTGAAAAAGATCATATTTTAATAATTGCAACTTTAAGGTGATTTATTTGGAAAAAGTAAAACTTAGATTAAAACTGTTAGTTTCCTATTTAGATAATGGAGACGTGAAAAAAGCAAAGGAAAATTACCTTCAGATCGCTGAACAACTGGGTGGTGCCGAATTCAATAAAGGTTATTCAAAAGCAATAAATGGTATTGTGATGTCCATGGAGAAAAATGATAGAGATTCTATTATTTGCAAAATTGTTGCAAAAGAGATTGACAAAAGAGATCTGAAAAAATTATTACTCGAATCTACGAAAAGAGCATCTGACACCTTTAGAACTGAAGAAGAAAAAGGGTTTGAAACTGCTTGGGTGGATATTCTCTCAATTTACGTTGAAAAAACAGGAGCTTAAAATTTAATTAAGAGCAGTTTTGCCTTTTCTTCAATATAATAAATCTTTTTTAATAACTTATTCTTTTCTTCTTTATCGTTATCATTTCTGAAGTTAGTTCTTTCAAGTTCTGTTCGAAGTTTCGATAATTTCAAAACTTCCTTAAAACTATCTTTCTTGTCAAGTTTTTCTGAAAGAAGTCTGTATTCAATGGATTGAAGATTATCTCTAAATCTATTTATTGCAATAGCATCTTCTCTTTTTCTTTCTTCATTGAAATTTTGTTGAAATGTATCTAAATCTGAATAGATTTTTTGAAATTTTTCAGATATACTTTTACCTTCTTTTGTCAATCGTATGAATCTTATCCTGCCTTCCTTGTAAGATTCTACTAATCCCAAACTCTCAAGTTCCTTTAATATATTAAAAACATGTGGATACATAGAGTCAACTTCTTCAGCTATAACTTTTGGATATCTAGGTTTTTCATCTTCAAGCATGCTAAGTAAAATTTCAACAGTTTTTCTATTGAAAAAAAGCTCCTTCAGATCTTCCATAAAGAACAATAATTCTCTTACCTTAAATTAATTTCCTTTTGTCATTTTAAAATAAATTATGCCATTTTTGAGTAGCAAGATATTTAAATCCATCCCTAAAAATAGACTACAGATAAGATGAGTCTTATAGATAAAAAAGGGCCACATATTTGTATTAATTGCGACAATCTTATACAAAAAGATGATGAAAAAGAAATAGGTATATGCTCAATTGCGGCTTCGACAAAAACATTTTTTAAAAAATATCGCCAAAAATGTGACGAAAGATCAGCACTCACAGGGGAGCTTTGGATATACATTGACGGTGAAGACTGGGGTTAACAATATACATATTAAATCTAAATTCTTAAGTGAAGTCGATTTAAGGTATTTAAACTTCATTTTAAAAAGAATTTTTATGAATATCTCTCTTAAATCCCAGGAATAAATATCATTTTATTATTTTTTATATTATTATTTATAGCGCTGTTTTATATCATTCCTCGATAGCATGTGATACAATATTTAGAAATAATCGTATACTACTTTAAAGTATTGGCTATATTTTTCATTGCATTGTAAAAGAATAGTAGCCGGGGGCGGATTCGAACCACCGTCTCAAGGTCCAGAGCCTCGAAGGATTGACCACTACCCTACCCGGCTGTTAGATTCAAAAATTAATCCCTATTAATAAGTTTTTCTGTTTGCTTCATATATTCCAAACTCTCTTTTTCTAAGATGCGCCTAGCAGTAAAATCAATTAAAAGTTCATTGAATCGTCGTTTTAAGGTTCTTAGGACATAATCATCATAGCTCATTTCACTACCTGTTTCAATATTATAGAGAATAAGATAATCTGGCGGAAAAGGATTAGCATTTATTCTAAGTTCTCCATTTAATGCAGATGCAATATCATTTTCACTTAGATTTCCTTTAGCATAGTCTACAACAGAGCCTACAATACGCCTAACCATCTGCCATAGAAATCCATTTCCTATAAATTCTAAGACATAAACTGACCCCTCTTTCCTGTAACGTGTTTCAATAGTTCTTTTTGTTTGGTCAGTTCCATTATATTTAGAAAATGATAAAAAGTCATGATTTCCGTTAAAAAAAGAAAGGCCCTTGGAGATAAGGCCTTCATCATAGTTTTTATCAAATAGATAATATCTATAAGTTTTAGTTAGAGGGAATTTAAGATCGTTATTTGTTTTTCCATATATCCAAATGTCTTTTAGTAAATGGCTCAATTTTTTTATGTTAATGCTTTCCTGGACTTCAAGTTTTAGGATATTTGAAAGTGCAGATACGCCTTTGTCAGTTCTAGAAATAAATCCATAGCTTATTACTTTAATGCCTTCATTTCCAAGAGCTTTTAGTATATCTCCTTCAACGGTCCTAACGTTAGGCTGGTGCTGAGACCCATGAAACTCCTTGCCATTATAAGCAACTTTAAGGTAAACCATTAAATATAAGTTTTATAAAAATTTAAAAGTGTTTTTATAGAATTTCAACAATAAAGTTTTTGTCTTTTATGACATTTACTCTCTTCCCTTTTTTGAAGAATTCACGTTCAACTCTTTCAATATAATCTCTATTGAGATCAAATCCTTCGACTGTAATCTGTCCATTTTCTTCAAGCTTTGAGAGATTATCTTTTAACAATATCTTTACCTTTTGAACATCCTTTCCAAACTTTGGCCCTATTATATCGTATCTTGGGATTACCTCAATTATCTTCTCATCAATATCGGGCTTACCTTCTTTAAGCTCTAAATTAGAGATGTTCATAGAATTAGATATGTCCTCTTTAATCTCTTTTATATTCTTTTCAGTGTAGACAATTACGCTGTGTATAGGCGCATTTAATGGCATCTTAAGTTCTGACTTATACCTTCTTATTGCAACTGTGATATCTTTCAACATTTCTCCTTTTTCAGATGCATCTTTATCATAGAAATCAAATGAAGGGTATTCTGTCAGATGAATGCTATTTATTTTTTCTTCACTGAAGATTTCATTGTAAATTTCTTCACTAATATGAGGAGTATATGGAGAAATTAATCCGATTAAATTTCTGAGTAGAGTTTTTAAAGTAAATGCTGCTTCATCTTTTTTAATATTGTTGTATAATCTATATTTAACTATCTCAATGTAGTTATCTGCCACTTCATGCCAAATAAAAGTCCTTATTTCTTTAAGAACTATGGCAAAATTGTAGTCATCAAGCTCTTTTCTTGCAAGCTTAGTTAGATCAGTTAGCTTAGATAGGATCCATTTGTCAGATGTTGTTAACAAATCAAAGGAAATATTACTCATATTTGCGTCTGCTATATTCATTTCAATAAATCTAGAAACATTCCACAGTTTAGTTAAAAATCTGTTACCATGTTCTATTTCTTTCCAAGTAAATGGGAAATCTTCTCCCTTCGAAGCAAGAAGCGCCCACTGCCTTAACGCATCGGCACAATATTTGCTAAGAGGCTCATCGGGCTCAATAACATTTCCAAGAGACTTGCTCATCTTTCTTCCGTCAGGGCCTGCAACCATTCCATGAATTATAGTTTCTTTCCAAGGATTTATCCCAGTGATAAGATTGCATCTGAACAACGTGTAGAAAAGCCATGTTCTGATTATCTCATAACCTTGTGGCCTTATAGTTGAAGGATAAGTCTTACTAAAAAAACTTTCATCAACATTATACTTTGAAATAGCTAAAGGGGTAGCGGAAGAATCTACCCAACAATCACAAACATCAGATTCCCCAATAAATTTAGTTGAGCCACATTTACATTTTTCTTTAGGCATATCAAATCTTGGATCTACAGGCAGCAAATCTTCTTTAGCTGGTATTAGTTCTCCGCATTCTTTACACTTCCAGAAAGGGATAGGTGTTCCAAAGACTCTCTGCCTTGATATAATCCAATCCCAATCCATCGAATCTGTCCAGTCATAGAATCTGTTATACATATATTCTGGATTCCAGGATATATTTTTTCCAATTTCTATGAGATGATTCTTATAATCTTTAACGTTAATAAAATACTGTTCCATGGGTAAAAGTTCAATTGGAGATTTACATGAACCTCTTTCGACATGAAGCAGCACCCTATGTTTAATTTTTTCTTCTTTTATGAGGAGGCCTAGAGAATTAAGCTCGGAAACTATTATTTTCCTTGCTTCTTTTATTGGAAGATTCACGTAATTTTTGCCTGCATTAAGTTTCCCGTCTTCTGTTATGGAGGTAATAACCTCAAGATCATACTTTTTTTGCCATAGTATATCTTGTTCATCTCCATAGGTACAGCAATATACTATGCCAGTTCCAAAAGACATGTCAACTTCTTCATCAGACAATATTGGTACATTTCTACCAAATATAGGGAGGGTAACATTTTTATCCCTAAATTTTAGATATCTGGGGTCTTTTGGATTAAAGAACACTCCAACACAAGAAGGCATTAGCTCAGGCCTAGTTGTAGCTATTTCAACATGTTCGTTTTCCCCTTCCACCGGGAGTTTAAGATAGTAAAGTTTTCCCTCCTTTTCCTCATACCCTACCTCGGCCTTAGCGAGAGCCGTCATACACTTTGGGCACCAGAGAATTGGATGTTTTTCTCTGAATAGATAACCCTTATTATAAAAATCAATTAATGTTTTTTGAATGAGTTTAATGTATTCTGGACGCATTGTAAGATACATTCTTGACCAATCTGGAAAATAACCGATGTCGGTCATCTGCTTTCTCATCTTGTCAACACAGTATGCAGTCCATTCCTTACATTTTTCAATAAAAGCTTCTTTGTCATTTTTAGAGATTTTAAATTCATGTTCAACCTTTAATTCTGTTGGAAGTCCATGACAGTCAAAACCTTGGGGGCAATAAACATTAAATCCTCGCATTCTTTTGTATCTCTGAATAAAATCAATCCATGTAAAATCCATCACATGCCCCATATGAAGTGAGCCTGAGGTAAACGGCGGAGGAGTATCGAGGACATATACTTTACCTTCTCTATCGGGATTGAATTTGAATATCTCTTGTTCAAGCCAATAATTTTGCCATTTTTTTTCAATCTTTTTACCGTCGTAATCTTTATCCAACATTATTCCACCTTCTCTTGGTAGCTAAGTTGTCCATTCATATAAATCTTTAATCCCTCATCAGCAATAAGAGTTTTAATACCTGTACTTTCTTGGATATAGTGTCGTTCCTCTTCAGCGCCTTTAAGGTGCATCTTGTAGCCAATATGGGTGATAACTGCAACTTCAGGATTTACCCTTTTCACAATATTCTTCGCATCTTCAGTTGCGAGATGAAATGGTATTTTGTCACCATTTGGCCTTGTGACATTTAGTATCATTATTCTAGATCCTAAATATTGTTCTTCTATACCCTTGAAATATTCGGTGTCGGAGGTATAGGAAATAGCACCAGAGTCGGTATAAATTTTGAAACCAATTGCAAATGGATCCGAATGTTTTGTCTTTAAAGCCTGGATCTTCTGTCCCTTAATGTCAAGATTTTCCCCAGCGGAAAGAGACAACACATCTTTTAAATTTTTTCTATAGTAAGGAAATATTATAGAAGCAAATTCATCTCTTCCTTCAATGACACTCTTACTTCCAATAACGTAACCCTCCTTCTTTAACATTCCTCCAGTCATACTTTCAACCATTATTGGTACATCATTGAAATGATCAGTATGGCAATGGGAAATAAGAAGGGCATCAGTCTTTCTAGGATCAAGCCCATTTTGAATAGACCTTAAGTGAGCGCCTGGTCCTGGATCTACATGAATTTTTATTTTATCTTCGATGTAGAATCCTCCTGTCCCTCGTTTTTGAGTAATGGTCATAAATCTTCCACCACCACTACCCAAAAAAGTCATCTTTACCATAAAAACCTCTAAGTAACGTTTTTAAGAGTTCAATTTATTGAGTTTATAAAACTAATTAGTGATAATATGTTGGATGCCTTAAAACAAACTAAAGATGGAATTTTTATTGAAATTGAGGTAGTTGCAAACTCAAGTAACTTTAAGATTGAATACAATGAATGGAGCAAGAGAATTAAGTTAAAAATTACCTCCCCAGCAATAAAAGGCCAAGCAAATAAAGAAATACAAACCTATTTTTCTGAAATTTTTGGTTCGGCTACTATTGTAAAAGGTGAGCATAATAAAAAGAAAACAATATTTGTTAATTCTAATTTTGAAGAAGTTTCTAATAAACTATCTAAAATTTTAAAATAATTCAAAATTTGCTATAGCAAGACTTATAAAGAATTAACTACTAGTTATCAATAGGTGAAATTGGATGTCAGAGACGAAAGTCAAACATGCTGATGAAATATTTAAGTCATTTAAGACGCAAAGTGTTTCTGAGTTCTTTAAAAAGAATGCAGCAATGTTAGGATATACTGGTAAATTACGTTCATTAACTACTCTTGTTCACGAAGGAGTTACAAATTCGCTTGACGCTTGTGAAGAAGCAAGATTTTTTCCAGACATTTCAGTATATATTAGTGAGGTAGGTCCTGAACATTATAGAGTAATAATGGAGGATAATGCTTCAGGAATACCTCTAGATTACATACCCCATGTTTTTGGAAAGATGCTAGCCGGAAGTAAGGCTCATCGAAATATTCAATCGAGAGGGCAGCAAGGCATTGGCGTTTCAGGGGCGGTCATGTACTCTCAAGTTACAACAGGGAAATCAACTGAGGTTGTAACTTCAACAGGAGATAAGGTAATTAATAAAGTCAATATTAAAATTGATGTTGAAAAAAATACTGGAGAGATTCTATCTCATGAAACTTTAAAAAATCCTGATAAGTGGAGAGGCACTAGAATAAATCTTGAGGCTAAAAATCTTCAGTACAATAGATCAAAATATGGCCCTTATAGCTATCTTAAAATGACTGCAATTGCAAATCCTCATACAAGGATTCTTTTTGTAGAGCCAGACGGAACAAAAATTTTATTTGATAGAAACGTGAGGAGTATACCAAAACATCCAAAAGAAATGAAGCCGCATCCACACGGAACATCTGCTGACGATATACTTTCTATGATAAAAAATTCAAGTGCAACGAGGGTTAGAACCTTCTTAGTTTCAGAGTTTACAAGAGTTTCTGCTAAAAAAGTTGAGGAGATTGAACAGCTTTCAAAACTTGATCTTGATATTAATCCCAAGAAGGTAGACTGGGAATATGCTGAAAATTTAGTTAATGCCATTAAACAAATTTCCTTCATGGCACCACCAACTGAAGGGCTTATCCCAATCGGTGCCGAATCAGTAAAGCTTGGGCTTGAAGGAATACTTGCACCTGAATTTGTGCATACCGTTACTAGAAGCCCGCAGACTTATCACGGTGGAATAGCATTTATTGTTGAAGCTGGAATAGCATATGGTGGTGGAGCAGGAAATAATGGGCTTGACATTATAAGATATGCGAATAGAACTCCATTGATATTTGATCAAGGAGGCTGCTGCATCACAGAAGCTGCAAAATCCGTAGAGTGGAAAAGATATGGAGTAAAAGATGATAATGCACCACTTACAATATTTGTTAATCTTGTTTCAACTCACATTCCATATACCTCTGCAGGGAAGCAAGCCATAGCTAATGAAGAAGAGATTTATAATGAGATTAGATTTGCGTTGATGGAAGCAGGTAGATCTCTATCACGATATCTTTCTGGAAAAAGACGTGCCCATGAAAAACTTACTAAGAAAAAGACACTGTTAAGGTATGTAGTAGAAACATCCAATGCCATTGGAAATCTAATTAAATCAGAGGATAAGTCTAAAATTATAAATGCGCTTACAGATATCGTTGAAAAAAAATATGATTTTGAAGAATCAAATGGTGGCGAAGAAGAGGTAACAGCGGCTTTAGAGGAAAATGGTGAAGAAGAGGTGAGCGAGAATGGAGATTAAATCCCAAAACATTCCTTCAATACTTGGTAAATTTGGTGAAGAGATTTACGAACAGATAATGGACGGGGAAAGCCCATCCATAAAAATACCACAAAGAGGTAAATCTAATGTATATTTTGATGATGAGGAGAAGGTAATTCAACTTGGAGATAAATTTTCTAAGAGACATTTTNTGAATGTTGCTCACACTAAGAAGTTTATGCAAACAGTTCTTGTTGCCTCTTATTGTAGAAAGCTTGTTGAAGAAAACAGGCATGCNGGTATAAGAGAACTGTATTATGCGCTAAAGCATACTGTTGAAGGTTCAAAAGAAAATACTTTTGATGANCAAGCTGAGTCTAATCCAATTATTGAAGANATTGAAACAACACTTGACATACTTAGGGAAGAATTGAACCTTACAGCAGATAGAAGGGGCTACATATACGGGGATCTAGTCTTAAAAGATGGGGAAGATGAGTTTAACGCTGCAAAACTCGGTAGAGGTGGCTGGGCTGTACCAGGCACTGTTGAAGACATAGAATTTCTAAATGTTAATGCAGAATACATACTTGTAATTGAAACTGCTGCAATGTGTGATCGTCTTATTGAGGAAAAGTTTACACAAAAAAACAATGCTCTTTTAGTTGCATGCCAGGGACAGGCTCCAAGAGGTATAAGAAGATTAGTTAACAGATTGCATACAGAAAACAAATTACCTGTTTATGTGTTTACAGATGGCGATCCATATGGTTGGTATATCTACTCTACGTTAAAGCAAGGCTCAATGAATTTAGCTTACCTTTCCAAGAGACTTGGAGTCCCCGATTCTAAATTTATTGGAATGACTATGGATGATATAGATGAATATGGACTCCAAAAAGTCACAGAAAAGCTAAAGGATATAGACAAAAAAAGAATCAACGAGATAATGGACTATGAATGGTTTAAACACAAGGACTGGCAAGAGCAGATGAAAAAATGCCTAAAATTAGGAGTCAGGATAGAACAGCAGGCACTTGCAAACAAATCTCTTGAATTTGTCGCTAAAGAGTACTTGCCTCAGAAAATAGAAAATGAGGTATTTTTACCTTAAGTAAAATAAAAAAATTATTTTTTATTTAGGAGATAGGACCTCTATCATAAGTTTCATTGCTTCAGTGATTGCTTCACACTTTTCTTTTGTTAATCTTTGTGCAAGACCATAATTGCCTTTTGCGAATGCTTCATTAGCTTCTTTGCATAGTCTTTCCGAATTTTCCAACAGTGTAAGAGCTCTGATATATCTAGGATCTTTGTCTAGATCATTTTTTATTGTTTCTATTTTGAGTGCCTCAATTATGTCTTCTGGCTTACAACATGTATTATCTTCTTCGACAAGTATGTCTTGTTTTGAAATCAGTAATTTAGCTTCTCTGATTAATTCTTGGGTATAACACAAATCGCACCTCTTCATGTAACCCTTTGTGATCACTCTTAGCGTTTCCTTTGGACTTCCTCCAGGGTGTTTTTGTATTTCAACTTGATCGTCATTTGACACGGGATCTCCATTTGGAGGCCATCCTTCAGTTATGGCATAATTAATGCTATTAATCTCTTGGCCGTTAAACTTAGCGGAGAACTTTATTGTTTTACTTTCTCCAACAGCTAAAGGTCCAATATTGTTCCATTTGATTGTAGTTGTTCCATCTGCATTTAATACAACTGAATCTGGGATTATGGAAGCCAAGTTAGCATATGTAAGCCCTATAGGTAATGTATCTGTAACAGTTACTGGATTTAGCATTACCTCTCCAGTATTTTTTATTACTAAAGTAAATTCATTATTAAATCCATTTTTACCCCAGGGAGGTTCAACAGATTTTGTTATGTTTATTGCTGGACCTTTTACACCAACAGTTGAAGTGTCCGAATCTGTAACGTCACCTATTCTTGATGTTCCAATTACTTCAGCTCTATTAATGAAAGTTCCAGTTCTACCCGCGTCAACAGTTGCCTGGAATTCAACGATTATTGTGTCTGTTGGATTCATTGAGCCTATATTGTTCCATGTTAAAATTTGAGGCGATCCAGTTATTGAATCTGGTTCATGTGGTACTCCGCCAACAGTGCTAGATCCCGGCCTGTATGTAAGTCCATCAGGTAAATAGTCATTTAATTTCACGGGATTTAGATTCATAGCCCCGGTGTTTGTGATAGTAAGCCTAAAGTAGACTATTCCTCCAGGGGATGGAACGTTAATATCGGTATTTAAGGTGACTTTCTGCAAATCTGTTCCGGGGGATATTACATTCCAAGTGTCAGAAAGTGGGCCATATTGCCTTCTTCCTTCATTGCCGCTAGGTAGAGACCAATACTCTGTATTTGTAACTGTGTTTGTGAAGCTTCCTCCTTGTGGAGGAATTGTAACATCGTATTCCAAAGTGACTGAATTATTTGGAGTAATTGAAAGATATCCCCATTGGATAGTGTCCCCAAAGACCATAGTATTATATGCTGTGGGAGAAGATGTAATCGATCCCCCAACTAGTATTAAACCCAAGGGTATCTGATCTTGGATGACTACATCATATGCAGAGCTGTTTCCAGTATTTCTAACAGTAATTGTGTAGTGCACATTTTCTCCAGGCAGCCCTTCAGTTTTATCACCCCGCTTTTCAATAGTTAAAGTAGGTTCAATAATTCTGACATCATCTAAATCGCTTATGTTGTATGGAGCCCCATCTTGAATAAAGCTAGTATTAGCATTGTTTACAAGTGTAACATCCCTAACATTATCAGGTAGAATATTCTTAATCCTTCCTGTAATTTTGATAAGTATGTTGTTGGGCCCAACAAAGTTTCTGTTAGGTGCCCCCAATGGAGTTCCAAGTTTCCAAGTAAGAACTTGTCCATTTTGATTAAATTGTTGTATTGTTCCACCAAAAGTATCAGTATAGGTATGTGAAATGTATTCAATTCCATCAGGTAAATGGTCAACTATTGTTGTATTGGTGTAGTTTGATCCGACTCCCGAATATACAACTGCCAAATCAAATACTACTTCTTCACCTATTGTTGCTTTTTCTTTTTCTGATTCTTTAAATAGTCCTTGGATATTGATTATTCTTGCACTATCAGTTGCACTGCTGTATATGCATCCATTGGAACATTTACCTACTACAATAACTCCATTTGTACCAGTACCTGCATTGCCTTTTAATCTAGCAGATAAAGTCGCTGACCAAGTGCCTCCTGATTGCGCGATTGGACCGGGTATATGCCAAGTTATAGTGTTGCCCGAAACAATCGGTGTTTCTCCGTTAGTTCCATTTCCTGCAACTATTGGTGTTTCCCAATCAGAACTCAATGTATCAATAACAGTTACATTGTAAGCGGGAGTGTTACCTATATTTGTAACGGTGATAGTCCAGCTTCCAGTGCCACCAGGTGAAACAGGCTGTAGTGCTGGAGTTTTAGAAACAGAAATAATAGGCTTCAATGGAGTTATAGTCGGGCTAGTATAACTTACACTTAGTGGATTATGACAGCTATCCTGATAATCAATTCTTACATTGTTTGTTCCAGGGGTTACAGTACCACAGCTTAATCCATCATTTTTTACTCTAAATTGAAGAACAGTATTTGCTCCACTAGCTGCCATATTGCCGAGTGACCATATAGGTTGAGCAGGATTCGAAGGAGGATTTGGAGTTGGATTTGGCCCTGTAATCATAGAGTCATAAATATAACCTGGTGGCAATGTAGAAGTTACAAAAACATTGTAAGCAGTTGGATAGCCCGAATCATTTCTTAAATTAATTGTAATAATTCCATCGCAAGTAGTAAAGGTTCCAATAGTTTGAGATCTAACAAAGTTTGGCCTAGTCCTTAAAGAACGGCTACTTGATGAAATGAAATTAAATCTGCAGTCCGGATTATCGCAACCATACCTAACATGTGCTATATTAGTTGTAGCGGCTTGGCAACCCCCAGCATTTACTGTTCCCCAAACATAATAAGTAGCAGCATTGCTACCTGATACATTTGATAATGTGCCGTGCTTCCATGGATCTGCTAATGTTCCTGAGCCTGAAGGTATAGTGCCTACTGCAGGATATTGACTTGTGCTTATACCTCCGAAAGTCATATTAGAAGGCAAGACATCATAAAATTCAACGTTTGTTGCTGCAGCACTACCGCTATTTGTGATAACAAGCCTCCATTCCACAATATTCCCTGGTTCTGCAGCGACGTTGTCGGCAAATGAAGTTCCTGTGGTGTGATTTCTTCCATGTTTAGATATTGATAATGTCGGAGTTCTCCTGACAATTTGGGAAATTTCCTGCGTAGATATTTTTACAGCATTACATGGAGATTTATATGTAGCTTGGCTAATAAAATTTCCAGAGGATGGCATGTTACAACTTGAGCGAATTTTAAAATTTATTGCAATTTCACTTGAAGGGGCAAGGGCCTCTAACCCTGAAATTTGAGATTTTGTCCACCTGAGAGGATTACTATTTGGATTTTCTGGATTAGGACTTGTTCCACTTACATAGATTATTCCTGTTGGTAGGGAGGCAGTGACATTGACATCATAAACATATGTCAGCTCTGTATTTTTAACAATAATAGTTACATTTTCCTCGCCACACATATTTATTGATCCGGGTATATGATTGGCTGTAATAGCTTCTGAAGGAGGTATTCTGATTGAGGAATTATCTGTCTTAATAGGCTGACAGTCTACCCCTAGGCATCCTGCACTTGTAGATGCATTATTTGTTAGATTACTACATGCGTCGATATTTACAGTTAACAGAATTTCAGTCCTATCTCCAGCATCAATTTTAGGGATAAACCATGTTGCCCCATTGATCGGATTTCCATTTCTGTCTTTATTAATGGTGACTTGAGAATACGTTCCAGTGGATGAGTTGTATGAAAGTCCAGATCCAAGTTTATCTTCAAGCCAGACATTATAGCCCCCTCCACTGCCTGCATTTGTAAGACATAGTTTCCAAGTAGCTTTGTCGGTTGTAGCCCATAACAACTCTGGCACTTTCATTAAGCATACATTCCCAGATAAAATTAATCTAGGTGTTGAAGAAGTACTATCACTACAAATATTGTCGGGTGCGTCGTTATTACATCTATCATGCCATACGACGTTTGCAGTCATTTGTCCATTTGAATCACATCTTTTAGTAACATTTAGATCAATACTTGCCGAAGTATTATTAACAAAAAAGTCCCCATACTTCCATTCATAGCCGTTTGAGCCTAATATTTGATTAGGCGAACCGCCGTTTATAGTAATGTTATTAACATGATAATTATTAGTTGGGAAGGATACATTAACATCATATGCACCTCCAATTGAGTCTCTACTGATGTTAAGTGTAACTATATACGTTCCACATCTATCGATTACTGTAGGAAGATTACTTAAGTTGACATTTACATCAGCACCGTTTACTGTAACAAATACTCCGTTTCTGATCTGCATAGAATTATCGTAACAATCCCCGCCACTTGAAGATTTACCAGTATTTAATATTGACCAGTCAAAAAATGTGTGAGAGCTTGCGCATATTGGTTCTGATAGTTTCTGATTTGATAGATTATACTCAATAGTAATTTTTTTGCTTCTAACGCTTGTTGTATTTGAATCTAAGGAGCAAGTAGCCCACATGAGATTTTGTAAAACTGTATCTGAAAAATTAACATCAAGGTATGGTGAAACAGGTGGTGTGTAATTAACACTGCAGGAGTCAATAGTAATTTTAACAGGGCTTACAAGAACTTGATTGTTTGGTAACTCTTCCCGGAATTTTAAGGATGATATATTAACATCGTCCCAGAAATTGTTATCTGGGAACTGATAAGTATTTTTATACTCAATAGGAGTACACTTCTCAAAATTGTAATTTGAAGAAGCAGTGGTTCAAAGATTACTACTCCTGAAGGTAAATCACTACACCAACTACCCATTGGAGTCAGATCAAAAGTTAGATTAGTAGTTCCATTTGGAACATTACCTAAAATAAATTTACCCCCACTATAAGACGCACCAGAAGGAGAAGTTATATTAGTAACCGTCAATGGCCCAAAGTCTGCCGATAAATTAAAGTCGTAAGCAGTACCGCCAGTATTTGTTATAGGTATGGTGAACTTATTTCCAGTTCCACAGTATGTTAGATTAAAAGTGGGAAGGATGTAATCTATCTTGGGAGGATTTGGCTGAAAAGCAATACTTGCAATCGTTTCTTGTCCTAAACATCCTGGTTCGCATCCCCATGAAACTTTAGCTAAATTAGTTAAATTATTACATTCAATAACTTTGGCTTTTAGTTCAATTTTTACTTCATCATTAGGATTCATATGGGAAAGTGCAGGAACTTCATTGGATGTCCATTTATATGTTCCAGGTGAGTCCAAAGCGCCTGCAGGTGATGATGAAATGTATTTTAATCCTTGCCCAAGGGTATCTGTAATTAATACATTTTCAATCGGCCCAAGACCGGTACTCTTTACTGTTATGGTCCACGAAACATTTTCCTCTAAGGTGGCATTTTGTGTCGATGGTGTTTTTTCTATTGTAACTGCCCCTTGATACAAAGATATTGGCTTTGTAGTAGTGAATATAGCGTGGGTGTTATTATAATCATAAGTTCCGTTAACAGAAATATTTCCACCTTGAGCACTACATAATGTATCAACATGAATCTTTATCTTGTTTGAAATCCCTGGCCCTAAAGAGGAGATATTGTAAGCTAAAGGATCTGTAGTGTTAAACCCTATTGGCAAAGTGATTACATAATTAATATTTGTTGCACTTTGATTAACTGAATTATTCCTAAGAGTTACATTGTAATCGTAAGGGTAGCACATATAAACTGTTGAGTTTCCATCAATACTAACATCAATAATCTGTGCAGAAACGAATAACAAAGAAAAATTTATTAGGAAAACTAATATAGTTAAAAAAATTGATAACTTTTTCATAGTATTTATGCATTGTTTATATATAAAAAGATTTCGTTTGCTTTAGAGAAATAATCAAACTATTATTAATAAGAAAAAATATAATAAGAAAAAAATATAATAAGAAAAAAATATTTTTTAATAATGAATTAGATTCCTTCAAATGCCTTGTCAATTAACTTTTGTTCAGGAGGTTTTGTCAGAAGGCTCACCACTATCATGAGTATGACAGCAATCGGTATAGCAATGAAGAATGGATCTAGCTGAGTTAGCGATGCCTTTGCATTAAGAAGGCATGATTTTCCAAATATCAGATTGCATATCCTTAATGGCTCTGATTCCGATACCTTGAAGAAGAGTGTCCATATAAGCCATGATAAGAAACCTCCTGTCATCGAAGCTATAGCCCCCACCCTTGTTGACCTTTTCCAAAACAATGCGCCTGTGTAAGCAGGCAAGAATACTGCACTACACATTCCCATGAATATTGTTGTTCCTCTGGCAATTACTGCTGGCGGAAGTATGTATCCTAATGCAAGGGAAATTAAGACAGTAGCTCCAATGCCTACTTTTGTAGCTGTTACTGCATTAATTTTTTCTGATGAATTTTTAACCCATACATGATAAAAATCATGCCCAAAAGAGGTGCCCATTGCGTGGAATTGTCCTGAAATAGTTGACATTGCAGCAGACAATAGTGTTAACATGAAGAGAATGACAAACCAACTTGGGAATCTGTAATTGACATATTCGGGTATTGCTGAATCAGTCCAATATACATATTCAGAAGGTCGTCCAATTAACTTTCCATTTTCATCATATTTGAAGTAAAGATCCCTAATCTGCTGATTTGTAAGTGTGGGTTTGTATTCTGCCTTTATTACTTCCACACCTTCTTTCTCAAAATATGCGTTTGTGAGGGAGCCTACCGTAAAAGCGACCCCTGTCATCAAAAGGATGAAAACTCCTCCTATTCCAACGGCTTTAGTTAGGTCACGCTTACTTTTTGCGGTCATACAACGAACTGCCAATTGTGGTTGGGCTAGTACCCCAACTCCAACCCCAAATATCAGACCCATTAAGACGGCCCAGAATATACCTTGCGTATTATTTAATCCGCTTGCGCTTGCCGGTATATTTCCCAAACTCATTACTGGAAAAGTAGTAAATCCTTGATGGCCAAATACTGATAATGGTGCCCCTTTATTTGTTAATATAGAATAAGAGTCCGTAAGCTGAAAGTTTTCGAGTGCTTGATGAGCTTCTGTGACTCCTCCAAATGCGGCATAAGTTCCAACTAGTAGTAGTATCATTCCAACAACCATTATGGTGCCTTGAAGTGCGTCTGTATAAAGGACGGCAAGCAATCCGCCAAAGAGGACATAAATTGCAACAATGCCGGTCATCACAATAAGTGCTAGATTAAAATTTAAATTAAATGTTGATTCTATCATTCTTGCAGCACCTATTATGACAACTGATGCGTATATCGGCATGAATATAGTTATTAAAAGCCCAAAAGAACCCTGTAAAAATTTGCAATTAAATCGCTTTCCAACTATTTCTGGAAAGGTCAAAGCTCCAAGATTTTTTCCAACATGCCTTGCCCGATTTCCCCATACTACGAATGCCAAAAATATTCCAACAAAAACATTCATGAACGTAAGCCACAATAAACCCATACCAAACATTGACGCAGATCCACCAAAACCAACTATAGCAGAAGTGCTGATAAATGTGGCCCCATAAGATATTGCTATTATATATGGGTGGACTTTCCGTCCAGCCAACATATAATCTTCTTTATTTTTTGTTTCTTTCCAGCCTTTGTGTGCTAAAAAACCAGTGATAACAAGGTATGCAACAAGTATAATTATGGATATGACTACATTTTCCATTTATTCACCTTTATTTTCTTTTAGATTAACTAGCGACCACCCTACACATAACAAGGTAGCCAGAATAGTCAACAAATATGCCGACCAAACCCATGGATCAGAAATTCCTAACATTTTTAATCACATATCTGATTCCATTTTAATATTTATAAATATTTCGTTTGTTATAAGAATTTTTATATAAAATTATAGCTATACTATAATAACATATTTTTATTATCCCAATTATGTAATAATGGCCTAAAATTATTTTATATACAATAACTTTAAATAATATGAAATCTTCTATTTTTGTGATAGCATATTAAATTAAGATGGGTTTTTAATGGAACTTTGGAATTTTATTTTAAACAGTCAAAAAAGAATGGATATTTTAGATGAATTATCCCTTACAACTCCTCAAAAAAGCTTAGATATTGCAAAAAAACTTGAAATGCGATGGCAAGATGTTTCTACCCAGTTAAACCTCTTTGTCGAAAGAAAGCTTGCTGTAAAGGATGGAACACAATTTTACCTATCTAAACAAGGACAAATTTATAAATCACAGATCAAAAATCTCCAAGATTTAGAATCTAATGTGGAGAAGTTCTCTTGTTTCATTGAAAAACATAATATTGGAAAGATTCCAAATTCTTTTGTCAGAGATTTTTTGACTTGGAAAAACAATGAATTGACTTATCTTACCCCAATTGATGTTTTTCCCTTTATATCAAAAAACGTAAAAGATTCTATAAAAGAACACCTTTGTATTTTTTCTAAAGTATCAAAAGATATTCAGGACATATTTTTGAATGTGACAAAAACTGTAAATATTAGGGCAATATATCCAATTGAAGAAAAGAACAACTTTAATGATATAACTCATTTTCCTGATGCTGAAAATTATGGGATTAGATTCATAGAAAGAAAAGAGATGTACTGTGTTATGCAAGTATGCGATAGGAACTTTTCATGGGTAGGATTTGAAAACAATGAACATGAATTTGATTATCTTAATATTATCAGTGGAAAAGGAATGCGATTTTTAGATTGGTCAATATCAAATTTTGAATTTTTATGGGATAACTCTAAGGAAATTTAGGGATAAAATGGACTTTAATAGGAGATTACAAAAAGCATTCGAATTAACTGAGAAGAATTTTGATTCTATTAATATCGAAAGAGCTATTTTTTTATCGTATTTTTGTGAGTTAAGGGATTGCAAATTCTGCTATATGTCCACAATTAAAGATAGTCCTAAAAAAGGGCTAAGAAGCATCGAGTCCGTCTTTGCAGAGGCTTTTCTTGTTAAGATGGCTAATTGGAAAGTAGAGTTCCTTTCTTCAGGTTACGGTGTTTATGATATTAAAAATATTTCAAATATTGCAAAAGGAGTTGCATCCATAACTGGGGAACCGGTATGGCTAAATACGGGAGTACTTGATAAAAAAGCCCTTTCTTTATTTGAAAATGAAATTAAGGGTGTGACAGCATCAATAGAAACTTTTACTGAAAAGCTCTTTACTAAACTATGTCCATCAAAGAGCTGGGATAAATTGATGAACTTCTTAGATAATGCTTCTGATTTAAACTATAAAAAAGGACTCACTATAATACTAGGTGTTGGTGAAAAAAGAGAAGATCTTGCAAATCTTTTTGATATAATTAAAAATTACAAAATAGATAGGATTACATTTTATTCTTTAAATCCCCACAAAGGAACGCCCTTTGAAAATTTTGTGTCGCCCCCTTCTTTGTACTATATTGATGTTGTATCTGAAACAAGGATTATGTTCCCAGAAATTGAGATTATCACAGGAATTTGGTCGGATAGGATAGCTCTTGTCGGCCCACTGTTAATGGCAGGCTCAAATGGTATTACTAAATTTCCCTGGCAAAAGTTTTATGGCTCAAAGCTTGGAAAATCACTCACTTCTGAAATACTCGAATTTCAAAAAATATCAAAGAGACGATTTGAAGGTAGCATGACGGATATTTCTTTGTTAAAAAATAAACTAGAATTTCCTAAAAATCCAGTCTACAAAAATGAATATATTAAAAAAGAAATTCTTGAAAATTCAGAGAAAATCAAAGGTAGAATGAGCTCGTATATTTTAGAATTAAAAGCACAAGATAAAATTAATTATTAATTTTAATAATGTCGTTAACACTTGACTAATAGTCAATATTATTATAATCTATTTTGTTGATCAGAACTAGGTATGTTATTATTTCTAGTTATTTCTATGCTTATTAGTACTTACTTTAATGAATCAAAAAATATTTTCAAATCTTTTTTTATGGGTTCTGGCAAGTGATGCCACCTGATGCCACGGATCGCACCTTCCAATGCTTGAAGCATGCTAAAACATGCGGTGTCATCAATAGATTTTATTCGGATAAATGCCTCTTTGCTGCCTATCTTAGTTAGTTCTTCAGGTGTATTTATACCGGCTGCAATGAGTTTCTTACTCCCTTCTTTTCCGATATTTGGCATTTCAGTTAGTTCCATAATTAACAACTTCTTTCAGATTTTCGCTTTTCTTCAAAATATTTTCTTTCTTCCATGAGGTCTAAGATCAACTTATCAAAAGTCCATTCAAAATTATGTTCAGTCAAAGCACAAAACAAGGGCTTTGGAATGTTGATGGTAGAAAAATTATGCAATAAATACCTTATCTCCCCATCTGTAAAATCCAGAAGCATCAAAACTTTTTCTACTTTTTCTTCAAAAAAAGGATTCTCATTCCTTTCAATAATATCTGCTACTTTAATATTTTCCTTCCCAGAAGCAGAAATTATTTGTAAATTCACGTCAAGTTTGGTGTCGATGAATTCTTTTAATTTCAATACATCTGATTCTGAATATCCGTAAACAACTATATGCTTTTGCTTATTCATCAAAGTAGATTACTTTTTTAACTTTATAACTTCTTTGTAAGTACTAAGAAAATACTGCTAAAAGTAGAGATCTTTTTTCAAAAATGGGACGATAGCTAGTTTAAGTGCAGATACGTATAGTTCCTTTCTTTCAACAACTCCCTCAGTTAAAAAACCAATGGCCCCACCCTTTCTTTTTATGTCAATATCACCAGTTAGTTCAGCCATTACATCCCCAAGTTCACTTCCATCTAATAGCTCATCTATAGCATCATTCCATATTTCAAACATTGGGGAAACCCCAAATCCAGAGTTGCCTTTGTCGTCCATTATACATACAGCCCCTATACCAAACCACTTAGAATAAATATTGATAATTCCGCCTTCAATACCTACAAAAAAAGATGCATTTATTCTGGCTTTTTCATTAAAAATTTTTAGAACTTTGGCACGATGCTCAGCGCCTTCAAATGTTTCTTCGTCTATTGGCTGAGTAGGAACTGAACTATTCACTTCAATCCCTTCTACTTCTATATCCTTATAGTAACAAGAGAATGCTTCCCTTGTAGCATCAATCTTTACAGGATTTTTAGAGCCTACTAATATCTTCATCGATATAATTATTAAAATATTACTTATATATCTTCTGGAAGTGTAATGGGGTGCCTGTTGTTGTATAAATAGACTAAAAAACTTAAATCTATCTAATTATAGGGATCAGCACTAAAAAATAACGCCATAAATTAAAAGTACTTTAATATGATGAGTATTGCATTTTTGATCACAAACACTTTTGGTATAAAGAGGGGGGCTAAAACGGGCAAAAATATATTCAAACGCTATGACAAGCAATAACGACTGGTGTAAAACTAAAAGAAGAATTGAATTAAATGTTGTTTGGCTTAAATCATGTAACAAATCCATAACAAAAAGACTTATATAGGGATTTATAACTTAGTGTTTGGTACTATGAGCATAGAGCCATCCAATGCAAACAAAATGGTCAAAAAAGACTCTTTTCTTAGATTTTGGTGGTGGCGATACTAAGCGAACCTACATTTAGGTTTACGCTTACTCATAGGAATTTATATATAAAATAAACATCTAGAAATCTTTAGAAGTTTTTTTATTAGATTAAATATTTTATAAACATTAATGAAATAACGGGAGGATAAACATGGAAAAAACCAAAATATTTTTGGACGAAAACTACATGCCAAAAAGATGGTATAATATTCAGGCAGATTTACCAAAACCTCTGCCACCAGTATATAGCCCACGAACTTTAAAACGGGCCACATTGGAAGAACTTTCAGTTCTATTTCCAATGGAAATATTAAAACAGGAAGTATCGCAAGAAAGATGGATAGATATTCCACAAGAAATACGTGACATTTATGCAGTATGGAGGCCTTCTCCGCTTTACAGAGCAATAAGGCTTGAGAAGGCACTTAAAACACCTGCAAAAATATACTTTAAATGGGAAGGAGTTTCTCCTGCAGGCAGCCATAAACCAAATACAGCTGTACCCCAAGCTTACTACAATATGAAGGAAGGTACACAAACTATAACAACTGAAACTGGTGCAGGCCAGTGGGGATCTGCACTAAGTTATGCTACGAGCTTATTTGATATAACATGTAGAGTTTACATGGTGCGGGTAAGTTATGAGCAGAAACCATATAGGAGGAACCTTATTCATTTATGGGGTGCTGAGGTATTTCCAAGCCCAAGTAATAAGACTAATGCAGGGAGATCTATTCTAAAAGAAAATCCCGAGCATCCAGGAAGTCTTGGAATTGCAATTTCTGAAGCAGTTGAAGATGCGGCCACCCACGAAGATACAAAATACTCTCTTGGGAGTGTTTTAAATCATGTTTGTATGCATCAAACTGTAATCGGTCTTGAATCAAAAGAGCAATTTAAAATGGAAGAGAGGTATCCTGACATAGTAATTGGCTGTGTTGGAGGGGGTTCCAATTTTGCCGGCATCTCTTTTCCTTTCTTACATGACAAATTAAAAGGAGATAAAAAGGATTTAAGAGTTATAGCAGTTGAACCGCAATCATGCCCAACCTTAACTAAAGGTCTCTATGCATTTGATTATGGGGATTCTACTAAGCTAGGCCCAATTGCAAAAATGTTCACCCTAGGTCATGACTTTATTCCTCCAGGTATTCATGCAGGAGGATTAAGGTATCACGGAGCTTCACCGATAGTAAGTGCACTCAAAGATCAAAACATTATAGAAGCCCAAGCTTACTACCAAACAGAAGTATTTGAAGCAGCAATGCTTTTTGCACAAACTGAGGGCCATGTACCGGCACCAGAAACAGCACATGCAATAAAATCTGTAGTAGAAGAGGCTAAAAAGTGTAAGCAGACAGGAGAAGAAAAGGTCATTTTATTTAATGCAAGTGGGCATGGGCACTTTGATCTTAAATCCTATGAACTATACCTTCACGGAAAACTAACAGACTTTGAATATCCTACAGAACTTGTAAAACAGTCGCTTAAAAAACTTCCAAAAATAACGGAGGATTAATCCTCCATTTTTTTTATTTTTGTGATATGATGAAAACTATTGGATTATTAATTAATCCTATCTCCGGGATGGGGGGATCAGTGGGATTAAAAGGAACAGATGACCTCTATGAAAAAGCTTTAGCGCTTGGTGCTGAAAAAGTATCATCAAAAAGAGCTGAAATATTCCTTGAGTCTCTCGGCAATATAAAAGATACATTGTTTTTAGTTCCTTCTGGTGAGATGGGAGAAGACCCAATAAAAAACAAGGGGCTTCAATATGAAGTAGTGTATTCAGTTAATGGATTAACAAGTAAGATAGATACTCTAAAGACAATTGAAGAATTCAAAAAGAGAAAAGTTGAGATAATTATATTCTGTGGTGGTGATGGAACTGCAAGAGATATATATGAAGCAGTAGCTACAGAAATACCTGTAATTGGAATTCCTGCAGGAGTAAAAATGTTTTCATCTGTATTTGCAATTAATCCTAAAGCAGCAGCAGATATTCTTAAAGCATTTTTAGATGGTAGTTCGAAATATAAAGATTCTGATGTATTGGATATAGATGAAGAGAGTTATAGGGCAGATAAATTTAAGATGAAATTATATGGTTATTTAAAAACACCTTATATTCCTCACTTGATTCAAGATGCAAAGTCTTTGTTTGAGGGTCACGATGAAGAAATGGCAAAGGAAGGCATAGCAGTTTTTGCTAGCGAATTTATGTCTGATGGGTCACTATATATTGTTGGTGCCGGATCTACAACAGCAAAAATTGCAGAAGTAATGGGTATAAAAAAGACTATACTTGGAGTAGACTTGATAAAAGATGAAAAATTGATTGCAAGTGATGTTAATGAAAAAAACATTTTAAATCTTATTAAAAATGAAAAAAGTGTAAAGATCATAGTAAGCCCTATTGGTGCACAGGGATTTGTTTTTGGCAGAGGAAATCAGCAGATTTCGAGCCAGATTTTAAGAAAAATCGGGAAAGACAATATTATAATCATAGCAACACCACAAAAACTTGAAAATACGCCATTTTTACTTGTTGACACCGGTGATGCAGAGCTTGATGATATGTTATCCGGAAAAACTCTTGTCATATGTAGTTATAGGATGGCACAAAGAAAGGAAATAAGGAAAGATTAAATTTAAAAAGCAGTAAAATCAGGTTATTCTGATACTATGGACGAATCAGTTGTCACTCCTTGGGAAGTTGAGGGAGAAATTGACTATAATAAGCTCATTAAACAATTTGGTACTGATGTTCTTACTGATGAATTATTAACTACAATAAAAAAATATACAGGGGATTTGCATCCCTTCCTTAAAAGAAAATTATTCTTTTCACACAGAGACCTTGGATGGATTTTAAAAAAATATGAAGATGGAGAAAAATTTGCACTCTACACCGGAAGGGGGCCTTCTGGTCATACACACATTGGACACCTAATTCCTTGGATATTCTGTAAATGGCTTCAAGATAAATTTGATTGTGAGTTTTATTTTCAGATGACTGATGATGAAAAATTCCTGATGAGGCCAGATTTGACACTTGAACAAACACATACTTTTGCCTATGAAAATGCACTTGATGTAATAGCTTTAGGATTTGATCCCAAAAAAACTTTTATATTTTCCAATATAGATTATGCTAAAACTATGTATAAAATATCGATACAGGTTGCAAAAAATGTAACGACATCTACAGCAAAGGCAGTCTTTGGATTTAAGAATTCAACTAATATTGGTATAATGTTTTTTCCGTCTGTCCAGACTGCACCTTGCTTTTTACCTTCAATCTTAAAAGGGCATAATGTTCCAGTTTTAATTCCAGCAGCCATTGATCAGGATCCTTATTGGAGGATTGCACGTGATGTTGCACCAAAACTAGGCTATTATAAGCCTGCTGCAATACACAATATGTTCCTTCCCGGTTTAGAAGGCCCAAGTGGTAAAATGTCAGCATCAAAGGGCGATACTGCAATTTTTTCAATTGATCCTCCAAAAGAGGTAGATAAAAAAATAAAAAGAGCTTTTACTGGCGGTGGCCAGACCGTAAAAGAACATAAAGAAAAAGGTGGCAATCCTGGGGTATGTACAATCTACCAGTATCTATATTTCATTTTTGAAGAGGACAATCAAAAGATAAAGGAAATACACGATGGATGTAAGAGTGGAGAGGTATTCTGCGGAGAGTGTAAAAATCTGTTAAGTGAGAAACTTGTTAAATTTATCACAAAACACCAAGAAAACAGAGAAAAGGCAAAAGACGTACTAGATGAATTTCTTCTAAAAGATTGAATTCATTTCAACATTCCTAGATCAACTGAATCGAAACTAAGAGCATTTCAAGCTAAAGTTTGTTTTTAATTTTTTAAAAGCACAGATCAAAAATAATTTTACTATTTAGCTCCATTTTACCAATTTATTTCATCCAGAATTTTTTCCCATATTTCAATTATTTTAGATGAAAGTGGCGAATCTGAAATTTCAAGTAGTGTCTTGCGCGATACTATTGCAGAGTTTACAATTGGATCATAAGGTAACTCACCAATAACTACAATATCATTGAGTGTACAGTATTCTTTAATCTTTGAAGTGTTGAAATTATTAATATCAGATTTATTTATACATACTACAGATTTGACTCCAAAGTGTTTATTGACCCCAAATACTCTTTTGAGATCTTGAATGGCGGAAAAAGTAGGTTCTGTTACAACAACAGCAAGATCAACCCCTGTGATGGTAGAGATTAGGGGGCATCCAATTCCGGGTGGCCCATCAATAAGTATTAGATCTTTGTTATTCTTAGTTGAAAGCTCTATTGCATTTTTCCTTACTTCGTTTACTAGTTTTCCAGAAGATTCGGCACCAGGTTTTAAAAATGCATGTGACAAAAGTCCAAAACGTGTTTCAGATATATATGTGTAACCAGATATTCTGTCTTTCATAGTTATAGTTTTTTCAGGACAGACTAAACGGCATACGCCACAGCCTTCACAAAACGATTCTTTTATTTCAATTTTTTTAGAAATTGCACCAAATTTACATCCAAAGTAGCACTGCATACAGTTTGTACACTTATTTTTATCCACATGGGCTATTTTTGAACCTATAAATTCTTCAGTTTTTAATAATGTTGGATTCAAAACTATATGTAGATTTGAGGCATCGACGTCACAATCTGCAATGACCACATTTTTAGCCAAAGATGAAAAGGCTAATGTTAATGAACTCTTACCTGTTCCCCCTTTGCCACTAACTATAGCAATCTGCTTCATGTTATCATGCTCTTAATACTATAAAAAGTATAAACAAGCTGCCTAGATATTTCAGGAAAACAATCTATAAATGATTCTCCTTTAGAGTACAACTTCGCAATATCTTTATTATAAGGTATTTTGAGTAATATAGGAATCGTCTCTTTTTTACAAAAGATTTCAATTTCATCGTCACCTATTCCATCACGATTAATTACAACTCCAAAAGGTATATCCATTTTTTTCAATGCTTCTACAGCTATCTTTAGGTCATTGAATCCAAAAGGAGTTTGTTCTGTGACTAGGATACAAAAGTCAGATCCATTTACCGTTTCAAGAAATGAGCAAGAGGTTCCAGGTGGACAATCAAGTATTGTGTCAATATCTGTTCCTATTTGATATTTTAGTGACTTTATTATGGGTGTCGGTCGACTTTCTCCAACATCTAAAAATCCATCATAAAATAAAATATCGTCCTTTTTTCCTCTTCTTATATATCCAATTTTTTTATCTTTCCAACTTATGGCATCATTTTGACATACTAGTTTACACCCCCCACAAGAATGGCATAAACTTGGGAATATCTTTATTCCAGAAGGGAGATCAACTATTGCATTAAAGTTACAAAAATTTGCACATGCCCCACAATTTAAACATCTTTCAGGATCAATTTGAGGTATCTCTACGCTAACATCTTGACTGCCTTCTATATCGGCTTTGATAAAAATATTGTCATTTGGTTCTTCGACGTCACAATCTATCAATTGAACTTGGCCTAGACTCAATGCCAAATTAACGGATACTGTAGTCTTACCTGTGCCTCCTTTGCCACTTGCTATTGAAAGTATCATCTTCTCACTATTTAGGAAAGAAAATTAATGGTGACAATTTCCTTTATTGTGGTCACCAAATTTATGTTCGCTACATGAATCACTAAACGTGGCCTTTTTTAATTTCATGTTTTTATAGTCAGATATGGACCTCTCAACAGTTCCGGTTGCTCCGATATATACATCGATTCCATAATCAACAAACATACCTAGAGCTCTTTTTCCCAAACCTTTGCATATTAGAATGTCGACTTTTTCTTTTTTCATGATTTCAGGGGGATATCCTATTCCTCCCATATGTTCACTGGAATTATCTACTATTTTTATATTATTAGACTCTATGTCATATATTGTATAGGTTGGCGTTCTCCCAAAATGCTCACCTATTGACTCATAAATTCCTGCATATCCATTTGTCGGAAAACAAAGTTTCATTTAATCATCACCTCATTATACCTGAATGTGTTCTGACGTTAGGTGAAGAAGCTTTAGAGTAATTGCCTTCTTTAAAATTTTTAATGGCTTCTCTTACAGTTCCTTTGAATCCATTTACAATATCTATCCCCTCTGCATCTAAAACTTGAAATGCATTTGGGCCTATGTTTCCACATATTATTGCCTTAATTCCTTTCTTAGTTAAATTTTTAGCAGTCTCTATGCCAGATCCATTTGAAGTAGATGCAGATGGATTTGGAAATACTTCAAGATTATTTGTTTTATCATCAAAAATTAAAAAATAATTACATCTTCCAAATCTTTGATCTACTTCCGAGTCTATTTCCGTTCCTGTTGAAGATATAGCTACTTTCATTATAATCCCTGCAAGTCTCTTATCATTGTGGACCCACACTTAGGGCATTTTTTGTCCAAGCACGGAATTCCTCTCACATGCGGCTCTTTATGCCCGCATTTAGTGCAGATACACTCTCCCTCTGGGCCCCTACCATAGCGATATCCCGCCATTTACTCAACTTCTTCTGAAATTTTATTTAATCTTGCTTCTAACTGCTGAATCTCTTTCTTTAAGAGATCTATGTTATCCACAAGAATTTTTTTCTCTTCTTCTTTGGAAATTATTCCCTCTTTAAAAAACTCAGATCCTACCAGATATGCACATAGCCCTCTTCCAAGACCACCTCGGCCCCTTCCTAGACCTGCAATTCTGTATTCTGGGTAGTATAGATTTCTTCCGCGATATGTGCGAAATCCCCTAGGTAATGTTCTTCCCCACATTTTACTCACCAAACGAATATATATTCATTGTTATATAAATATTTCGGTTGACCTTATTTTTGATATAATTAACTAATTTAAATTAATGAAATCCAATATTTTACTTATATATAACACCATTTGATATATTAATGACATTAATGTTAGTCTATATAACCAAAAGATTTATATACTAATGATTATCAATATTAATAACTAACATTTGAGTGATGGTAGTTAGCACTAAAAGGTGAAAAAATATGGGATGGAGAAGACAATTTGAAACTAGAGAAAAACGTATCAATGAATTAAGGGTTCTTCTAAAACAAAAACTAAATAGCGGAAGGGATTACTTCATTCAGGAACTTGTTAACGATACAGACATACCAAGAAGTACTGTTGAAAGGTATCTTTACGAATACCTAAATGAAGAAGTAGAAATTTATTACGAAGGGCCCTTAAAAAAGATACGTTATAAGGGTAGAGGAAATTAATTTAAGAAAAGATTTTTAATCTTTTCTTTTTTCATAATTTTTTTAAAACACATTTATATTTTTCCATAATCTTGTTTTTCCTTTAAGTTAGCACTGTATCCCTTTATTTGCCATTTGAAGTGATTTCTATACCAATATAATCAAAAAATATGATAATTACAGTAGTTAGTTAAGGCAAAATTTATATTTGGTATATCCCAGTATATTAATTAAAGGTGATATGATGGTAGAATTTTGGATGCAAAGAAAAGTAGCAATATTTGCGTTTAATGGGGATCCAATGTGTGTAATACATGCACTGATAAATACACTTGAGTTTCATGCAAAGGGTTATGATGTAAAACTTATTATCGAAGGCTCTGCTACAAGTCTTATTGGAAAACTAAATGAAGCTAATAATCCACTTCATTATTATTACACAAAAGCAAAAGAAGAAGGATTAATAAGCTGTGTTTGTAAGGCATGTGCAACAAAAAGTGGAACTATTGGAGAAGCAGAGGAACAAGGCTTAGCTCTTTGTGATGAATTATTTGGCCATCCTAGCATGGCAAAGTATATGGAAGAAGGGTACGATATAATATCAATATAATTTATATTCGGGGGATAATATGATTTGTATTTTGATGTGGGTTGCACAAGAAGGATTTAGGGATGAGGAGCTTTTTATCCCAAAATCATTGTTTGAGGAAAATAAGTATAGTGTTACGGTAGTTTCTCATAATAGTGGAACTGCTTTGAGCAAATTTGGAAAAATAATTGAAGTAAAAGGAATAGATGAAATCAAAATAGACGATTATGATGCTTTTCTCTTAGTAGGTGGTCCAGGAACGTTTAGTCTTGCCGATGACAAGATACTTCATAGCTATATAAAAGATGCCTTAAGAAAGATACCTCTCTTAGGAGGAATATGCTATGCGCCAAATATTATGGCCAGAGCTGGGGCATTAAAAAATAAAAAAGCGACTGTATGGGGAGATAAAGATATCTTCGATAAAGAAAGCGTTATCTTCGATAGCAAAGATGTTGTAATAGATGGGAACATAATAACTGCAAATGGACCAGATGCGGCGCAACTTTGGGCTAAAGCAATAGTCAATTATATTAAAAATGAATTAAAAAAATAAATTATACTATAAGAAGGACGGAGCTGAAGTCAATTAAAATTTTTCTAATATTTTCTACAGAACTTCAAAGCCTCCGGTATTCTTTGAAGCATATCAGAGCTTCTAAAATTCATACCCATTTCTTCAGATGTTATATCTCCTGCTATGCCATTTAAGAATGTCCCTGCACATGCAGCTTCTAGTATTGTACCTTTATTAGAAAAAGCAGTTATTAATCCTGATAAAATATCTCCAGTTCCACCTGTAGTCATACCAGCGTTTCCAGTAAAGTTTTTAATGATTCTTTTTCCATCAGAGATTAAATCTATTTCGCCTTTAGCCACTATTTTAATATTATATTTTTCAGAGTTAATTAATATATTTTCTTCAGTTAAATGCTCGCCAAACAACAATCTGTATTCAGAGAGGTGGGGCGTTATACATACATCGTTTTTCTTTAAGATTTCGAGATTTCCTTTAACAGCAAAAAGCCCGTCTGCATCTATTACAATCTTCTTACAAGTGATACTTTTCATAAACTCTATAACAGTTTCAATAGTTTCCTTACATCGTCCCATGCCAACACCTACGAGTATTGAATCTGCTTTTTCAGAAAGAGCCTTTAGGTATTCAACATCTTCTAAAACAAAATTCCTTTTTTCAGTAGAATAAACTATGTAATCAGGAGAATAAGACTTTATTATTTTGGCACATTTGTTCGGCGATACAACGTATACTAAATCTGACAAATACGATGCTGCAATAGAGGAATATATTGGCGCCCCATGGTATTCATCCGATCCACCAATTATTAGTACTCTACCGTTATCCCCCTTGTGGGAATCGCTTGCCCTAAAATTAAGCTTATTTACATATCCAGGGCCAGTAAAGTTATTGAATTCTTTTGGTATCCCTATATCAATTACCGCTGTAGCTCCTTCTTTTGGTGTGTGCAGAGATATAACAACATTTGATATAAAATATGGAGAGCTCACATCAATTGATACTTTAATTCCATTGATCTCGTTTATTCTGTTGATAACATCAGAAAATGGGCGCCTAAGTGTTCCTTTGACTCCAACACCAAAAATAGCATCAACATAAATTTCAAAATCCGATCTTATTTTTTCTATATCTGAAGAGTCTTTAAGTAGTATCTTTTCAATATTTAAGTGTGTAAGTAGATTCCAGTTTAAACGTGCAGCTCCTTCTTTAATGTCTACTGGATCTCCAATTAAGTATACTGTAACTCTATTCTCTTTAGACAAATATCTCGCACAAACAAATCCATCTCCCCCATTATTACCAAGCCCACAGAAAATAGCTATTTTGTTTTTTGTTCCAAATCGTTTCTCAATTTCTGATGCCACCCCCCTCCCTGAATTTTCCATAAGAATATCGGTATCAAGACCATAATACTTACAATTTGAATCAATTATGTATGTGTCCATGTTATCCCATAGTAACTTAAGAACTTGAATAAATAAGTTTTTGCATATTGGGGTAATTTTATATATTATCTGAATAAGCATTCCTTATGGTAAAAGTCTTAGAGTGTGAGAGATGTGGATTTAAAGAGTATCTACTGGCGGAAGAAAAGAGTTATGATAGATGTCCATCATGCCAATCAATAGTTATAGCTCAGGAAAAAAATGATCTACCCACACAATTACAAGAGATAATTAATGTTGCAAATCAGAATTTTGTTTATAGAAATATTAAAACAGATAATTACTCTGTCTTTTTTGATATAGATGAGCTTTATAAAACCCCTGAAGAAGTAATATCTTCCTTCGAGAAGATCAACTTTTACCCGTTTATACGAAGAGAAAAAGAAAAACTGTTTGTAATACTTAGATCTTCCCCACCAAAAAAAGGGTTCTCATATAAGAAAAATCTGATTTTATTTTTATTAACAATTATTTCAACTACTATTGCGGGATATTTTATGGCTGTACCACATATTGAGTATGGATTTATAACAAATCCCTGGGTTGGTGCCATAACTTTTTCTTTTTCTATAATGCTAATTTTGGGAACACATGAAATGGGGCACTACCTTATTGCAAGAAAAAATGGTGTTGATGCAACATTACCCTATTTCATACCCGCACCTTTTATACTAGGTACAATGGGGGCAGTAATAAACATAAGATCATTTATTCCAGACAAAAATAGTGCAATTGAATTAGGTCTTTCGGGCCCACTTGCAGGTATATTGGTGGCCATACCAATAACAATTGTGGGGGTCATGCTTTCACCAATTGTTCCGATTACAGTTTTTGGCGAAAGTTCATTGTTTTTGGGAGAGCCACTCATATTTCAATTAATCGCAAATTCAATTGTAAATGTGGCCGAAGGATATTCTCTATACCTTCATCCAGTTGCATTTGCTGGGTGGGCCGGTATTTTTGTAACTATGTTGAATTTAATCCCAATGGGCCAACTTGATGGAGGCCACATTGCGAGAGCAGTACTAGGACCCATATACCACAGGTATCTCTCATTTATTGTTGCAATATCTCTTTTTTTCATTGGGATATTCACATGGGCAGGTTGGAGTCTTTGGGGGATAATTGGACTTTATTTAGCATATAGGGGGCATCCTGGCTCGATGAATGAGATAACCCCTTTGGATGAAAAGCATTGGATTATGGTTGGAATTGCAATAATCCTATTTATAATATCAACAATGATTGTACCTATAAAAGTAGGTTAAAGACAAGATATGGTCGAATAATTATATTACAAGAAATTAAACTCTTCTAATTCCATAGTGCTAAACAAGTGGCACCATAAATGAAAAATATTTCAATATGGAGCTGTATTGCATTTTTTTGATTATTAAACGCTTTTTGAGATAAAGAGCGGAACTCAAATAAACAAAAATATGGTCCAAAACCCTATGACAAGCTGCAACAGTAAGTGTATAAGAAGGAACAGATTAGGGATGATATTGTTTGGCTGAAATCATGCAACAAAGCACTATAGATAAAAAAGGTTTAAATATGCTTAATTTATCCAAATGGCATGCTCAATGACATCCGTAAGAATAAGTCATTTATCTCAATTGTTAATTTAATAGGGCGGATTTTTAGTTTTCTCCCACCAAATATTATAACTACTATCAGTTTAATTGTTGTATTCTTTTCAGGGTATTATTATTATCTGGGTCTAGCACATATTGGTGCAATTATACTTGCCTTATCAGGATTTTTTGATCTAGTTGATGGTTCAGTTGCAAAGTATACCAATAGAACAACAATTTTAGGTGGCTTTTTAGACTCGACATTTGACAGGATAGGAGATGGAATTGTACTTTTAGGAATTGGATTGTCATATGATCTTACCATTTGCTTTATTATAATGATAGGGGCCTATCTAATAAGCTATATGCGTGCTAAAGGAGAGGCTCTTGGAGTAAAAGTGATGGGTATAGGAATTGGGGAGAGGGCAGAGAGGATACTAATAATATTTGTGTTTTCCTTTATCAATTTAGAGTTAGGGCTTTATGTGCTACTTATCGTTGTTTATATTACTGTCCTTACAAGATTTTATTACATCTCAAAAAATCTAACTAAGACTTAGAAACCTTTTTATACCCCCATAATCAACTTTCCATTACGCGGGGGTTGCCGAGCATGGCTAAAGGCGATAGACTCAAGATCTATTCCCGCAGGGGTCCAGGGGTTCAAATCCCTTCCCCCGCACTTTTTTATAAAGTTAATGCGGTGCTGTTTTTCTTCTAATAACAAAACAACTAATATAGAAAACTTAAAATTAAAAAATAAAATTATTATTGTTCAGAATTTTTTTAGCTGAGATTATTATTGTCAAGGCCATTGCCTTAATGTAAGGATCACCGATGATACACATTTATTCCAAGAACTCCTTATTCTTTAGTTTTTTAAATAATCTCATTCAAATGAAGTGAAAAGTTTAAACTCCGTAAAATCTTACTGCTTTATGCAGTATAGCTTGTGCAAACACAAATAATAGTTGATTTAAAAAAGATAGTTTTACCAATCCCACATTTTTTAAACATGTGAAGGGGAAGGATTAGATCAGATGAGCAAAATTAGTGTGGCAAGCTCCATAGTTGTTCAATATCAAACATAAGCTATATATAATAAATTTAAAAATGCATTTTATGGGTGCGTATGAAGAACGATTGAGTAGTTTTCTAAAACAGAATAATAGTAGTGCAGAAATACTGACATTTGATACGTCATGCCATTCTGTCAAAGAAGCTGCAGATAATCTTAAAGTTGACCCCGCTAATTTAATTAAAAGTATATGTATGATCGATAGTAATGATTCTTTAATTGTTGCAATAGTTAGAGGTAATGATAGGGCCAGTTCAAAAAGAATATCGAAAGCTTTATCCCTCGAAAAACTAAGGGTGGCAACACCAGAAGAAATGCTCGAAAAAACAGGCTATCCTTGTGGTGGAACGCCTCCACTTGGGTATCAAGCCACTTTTTTGATAGATACTAAGGTAATGGAAAACAATGTTGTTTATGGCGGGGGAGGGTCAGAATTTTCCCTCGTTAGGATACAAACTAATGAATTAAAAAAATTGAATAATGCACAAATAATTAAAATTTCGAAATAGTATAACTGTAAAATTTATTTTAGATTTTTTTTATATGTAATACTAATCCAAAGAAATAAAAGCACGATAATTAGATATAAATTGGCGATTATAAATGCCTTTACTTCCAACAAATAAAACTGAGGACAAAAAATCCAAATCAATTTCGAAGTCTAATAATTTGAGTGATTTACATCTCAAGTTAAAATTTTTACCTTCAGCAAATACAGATGAAATCTCACAAGAATTTAGCCGAGCAAAGAACCTTCAATTTATTTTAATGATAATAATATTTGTTATAATATTATATATTCTTCATTTAAATAGACAAGGAATCTCGATCTTTTCCTATTTCAATAAATAAATTTCTATTACCAATAGTCGATTACTTAATCGTTAATAAGCTACTTTGTAATTTAAGTTATATTAAATAATTTATTATTAAATTAACACTTTAATTAATTGCTGGCTTTCATAGGGGCCATATTTCTTAGTTCAAATATCTTTATATTAAACTGTACGGAGTCGAGCTGCCTAAGATGGTGATTTTATGAAAAAAACTACAAGTGTAATAATATTAGGTATTTTTGTTGCATCAATTTTCATTGCAATAAATACTGCTTCAGCATCAAGAGTAGATGTTTATGCAGGAAAAAATACCTTAGATAATGGAAATAATTTAATCAATACTATACTAAGTGCTAAAAATGGCGATATTATTCGTGTCCATGCTGGAACATATAGTATTACGAAAAATATAACAATATCTTCTGAAAATATTAAAATAATTGGTGACGATCCATTTAAGACCATAATTGATGCGTCAGGTAACTCTGGGAACTTAATTACAACGACTAAAAACAATATAACTATTAAAAACTTTACAATTAAGAACTCTGCCAAAGATGCCCTTTCTTTAGGTAGTGATTCTACGGTATCTAATTGCATCATAACTGACAACAAAGGATATGCTATCTATGGGGACCTTAACATCACTATAGATTATTGTTACATTGAAAACAATGGGCTAGATGGAATTAAAATTAATAGAAATGGGAAAGTTAATAATGTAATTTCTATTAATAACATTGGGAACAATATCAGGGCAGGCGAATACTCTACAATTAAGAATTGCCTAACGACTGGATCAAAAACAAATGACGGGATATCAGTTGATAATCGATCTTCTATAATTAACTGCACATCATCAAAAAATTATGGAAACGGAATTAAATTCAAAGGTAAAGGGGAGATAATCAACTGTATTACTACAGATAACAAAATCTCTGGCATTAACGGGTCAAGTGAAGTGTCTGTTACTTACACCAATAGCTGGAATAACAAAAATAATTATTTGAAAGTAACTCAAGGCAAGGGATGCATCTCAAAAGATCCTAAATTTACATCTGGGAACTATTCATGGAACAATTGGATTAATGGAAAAAAGGTAGATTACTTCCTTTCAAAGGATAGCCCCTCTATAAACTCAGGATCTATTACTTCGGAAACATTAGAATTGCTAAATGGTTGGTCAACTACTATAGATGGCGTTTGTGACTCTAAGGTAGTTGATATGGGATTCCACTTTGCATCAAAATGTTGAATGTAAAATACATTAAAAAGGAAATATACTAATTTCATATTTTTTTATTTTTGAAGAGTCAATTAAGTTTTATTTCGTTTTTCATCAAATTTTGAGTAGTTTTTAGCTATAGATTTGCTTTCATCGTCTAATCTCTGCTTAACTTTTGAAGATCCTAATGCTCTTTTTTCAAATCAACTACATTGCCAATCGAAATTAAAATTGTCACAAGTAAAATACCAGGGAATGAAATTAAAGTAATTAATTATTCTTGGATTTTCTTGAATAGTTTTCACCTGAGTTTTTTTTGAATTATATTTTTATGCATATAAAATATAATAATATATTTATTATTTATTTATAAAATAATAGTAAAACATATATATCCTTAAAAACTTTTTTATATTGGTGAGACTAAAATGAAAAATATTGTTGAAACGGCTATTGCCGCTGGAAATTTAAAAACATTAGTTGATGCATTAAAAACTGCTGGATTACAAGATACCCTACGCGGCTCAGGACCTTTCACAGTTTTTGTACCACAAGATAGTGCATTTGCAGCCCTCCCAAAAGGCACGCTTGAGAGCTTATTAAAAGATAAAGCTAAATCAGAAGAGATTTTGAAGTATCATGTCGTATCGGGAAAATATGATCTTTCAGAACTTAGAAGTAAATCAGGGATGCAAAGCGAAATGACAAAATTAAAAACATTGCATGGTAAAGAATTAAAAATATCCTCTGCTAAATCAACAGCAGGTTCTGACGAAATTGAAACAGTTATGCTAGAAAATTCTGTAGTTATTAAGCCCGATATTCTATGTTCTAACGGGATATGCCATGTTATCGACAAAGTATTGATTCCATAATAAAGAGATTAATTATTAGCTTTACTTTTTTATTATCCTTTATTGATTAGATTTTTGAAATAGCTTAATTTAGTCTTTTGATAAAATGTACTTTTCCTAACTAGCAATATTCAATAATGTTATCTTTAAAACTAAAATTTGCCATTATTGTATAAATTATGCTAATAGCGGAAACATAACTGAAATAATCAAAAATTCTCTTTAATTAATTTTTTTATTTCAATTTTTAAAATTATAAAAAAATAAAAAATTTATGCAATTTGTTGTTCAGAACCACTCATTTTTCTATATGATTCTGATTTAGCTAGTTCTTTGCCTGCTAAGACATCATCTATCCTTAGTATCATCACTACAGATTCAGACGCACTTTTTATTGCCTGCTCTTTCAATTTTAAGGGCTCAACTACTCCAGCTTTTAACATATCTTCTACTTTTCCATTTTTTACATTTATACCCATAGTTTTGCTATTGTCTTTATTATGGGCCGCCCTTAAATTTACTATCGTGTCTATCATATCTATGCCAGAATTTTCTGCAATTGCCTTAGGTATACCTTCTAATGATTCTGCAAATGCTTTAATTGAAAGCTGTTCCCTTCCTTTTATGGAATTAGAAAATGTAGATAGTTGTTTAGAAATTTCCATTTCAGTAGATCCTGCCCCAGTACAGATAATTCCTTCTTTGACAACTGCTATTAGTACCCCTATTGCATCATCCAAAACTCTTTCAACGATATCTACAAATTGTTTTGTTCCGCCTCTAATGAGGATGCTAGAAATTTTTGGATCTTGACAGCCCTCTATAAAAGTCATATATTCGTCACCGACTTTTCTTTCTTCAACTAACTCTGCCTTTCCCAAATCAGTTGGTTCAAGATCTAAAGCCATATTGATTATTTTTGCACCAGCGGCTTTTGATATCATTTTTATTTCTTTTTCGCTTACATTTTTTAAAGCGTAAATTCCTGCGTTTGAAAGAAAATGGAGTGCAGAGTCATCTATATTCTTTTTACAAACTAAAACGTTCGCTCCTGAATTATTAACTCTGTCAACCATTCTTTTAAGCATAAACTCTTCTTGATCTAAGAAAGCTTGTACGTTCTCAGGAGAGGTAATTCTTATCTTTGCATCGATACCCGTTTTTTTGACTTCAATAGGACTGGTAAGTATGGCTATCTTTGCATTTTTAATCTTTTGTGGCATTGAGTGTAAAGCCCTATTTTCGTCTACAAGAAGTCCTTTGATGACGGTAGAATCTTCAAGCCCTCCTCCTTCTTTTACTGTTATCTTAATATCTTCTTTTGAAACAGAATTTACACCTTCTTGGGTATTGATTGCAATTTTTACTGCATCTACTGCAATCTTAGCTAATTTTTCAATAGATTTCTCGGCCGCTTTTCCAGTCATAGAAGTTTTTGCAACTTCAATAAGAGTCTTTTCATTATCTATTGTTACCTTTTCTCCCAATTCTCTAAGTATGTTAATTGCTTTTTCTGTAGCCATATTATATCCACTAATTATTGTAGATACATGGACATTTTGATCTAGCAAAGTTTCCGCTTTTTTAAGCAATTCTCCTGCCAAAACAACTGCCGTCGTAGTTCCATCTCCAACTTCTTGATCTTGTGTTCTAGCTACTTCAACAATCATTTTAGCAGCCGGGTGAGATATATCTATTTGATTAAGAATAGTTGCGCCGTCATTTGTTATCATTACATTACCAGAATAATCAACTAACATTTTATCCATTCCTTTAGGACCTAATGTTGTTTTTATTATTTCAGCAACTATCCTACCGGCCATTATATTCATTCGAAGGGCATCTTTTCCCATATATCGTTGAGACCCTTCTGGTTGGATCCCCATTGGTTGTTTTATCTCTGCCATATTATCACCTTTACTTCAAGTAAATATTCAACATTTTAAATAAAGCATTATCTAACTAAAAATACTATATTTGTTCTAAGTAATTGAAAACTATTTAAAAAATTAACGGCGTATAGTCTTGTAAGTTTTTGCTATTTTAATAATGTGGAATGGCCTAGTTATTTTAGTTTCATAGTCACACCCGGCACATGGGATTTCTTGTATGATATATAGTTTAACATAATCTTTGAACTCATAGACTTCTTTTATTTCAATACTATAACCTTTTGTTTGATTCTCCCCCATAGTAACGGCTATAAAAGTGTATTTTTCATCGAAATCAATATTTTCATTATACTCTGGGTCATTTTTTATTTTGCCTATAAATGTATTCCATTCTTCCTTTGTATTAATCACAAAAATATCCTTTTCTGATATTCCTGAGTATTCTCCAATTAATACAGTATCAAACTTAATCGTATCGGCATTTTTAGGGGGTAAAGTAGTGAGAAACATCAAAGCAATCAAAATTACTGCTATTGAAATTGAAAATATTATCTTTTCTTTCATTTGAGCTCTTTAATTACTAGTTTTGGAATGTTATTTAACTATTTATCTAAACAATAATATGTTATTTTTGATTTTCCTTATTTTATAAATGAAATACTGGCAGTTATAGTATTCTTTATTAATAACTTAAGTATAATAATACGATATTTAATATAGATTAATTTATAGATAACTATGAATCATATCAAGATATCAGATGCTACTAATGTATATAGAACAATTCATTTGTATGAAACTAAATTTTATCCAAGCTTTTTTACTTTAACTTAATTATGGCCTATTTTTTTAAATTTAATTTAAGGAAAAGCTTTAAATATTAATAGTTTATTGATTAAATGAATTTAAATTGCGAATTTCTCAAAGGTGAACTAAATGGACATAAACATTAAATTAAAATATACAAGCACAATTATGAATGCGTGGCTTTATGGTGTTGAAAATACTGCAAATATATTTTTTGACAAACCAAAATTATTTTATAGAAGATGGGGAACGGTAGCAATTAAGCCATTTATCGAATCATGGAACGATTTAGGTATGGAGTTTCAAAAGGGCCTCAGTCCGTACAATACTGCTAAGATGTTTGTTGATGCATTGGTAAAGGCTGAATTTCTTAACAATACTGGTTTTGAAATGAATGGAGATGATAATAATTTTACATTTAAAGCCATTGAATGCCCATACAAATCTCATTGTACACGGCTTGTTACTGAAGGAAAAGAAATTGCATGTCTTAGGGCCATAACTTTACTTGGAGCGATGGAATTCAATAAAGAAGGTGAGTCTTTAAAATATCTTTACAAATTTGACTTTAATAAGGAAAGCCCTTGTTTAGTTTCATTTGAAAAATTTAAAGATTAAAAAGATGTGATCTAATGGCTAGTCGAATTGAAAAATTAACTGAAATGTTAAAGAATCTTAGTGGAACTTCTCCAGATATCGAAGCTTCTGCTATCGTTTCTACAGATGGATTGGTAATAGCTAGCGCTTTACCAAAAGACGTTGAAGAAGATAGAGTTGCTGCAATGTCTGCAGCTATGCTTTCATTAGGAGAAAGAACTTCCAAAGAATTAATGAAAGGTAATCTTGAAGAAGTTTTTGTAAAGGGACAAAATGGTTATATTTTATTAATGGGTGCAGGTGAAGAGGCAGTTCTAACAACCTTAGCAAGAAAAGATGCAAAATTGGGATTAGTATTCTTGGACATGAAAAGGGCAGCTGAAGAAATCGCTAAAGTAATTTAACGAGTTTGTATCAAAACTAGTTGGGGAAAATTTTAACTTATTCTTTCTGGTAAAGCTCTATAAGTTTTTTGTATATTTTATTTATCTCTTTTAATTTTTCTTCTGCCTTTTTTATAGTGGCATCACTTTTATTAATATTCTTGTCTGGATGAAGAAGATCAACCCAATACCTGTATTGTTCTTTTATTATTTCTTTAGTAATATTGCCATTATCCTCTAGTTCAAATTTGATAAGTAATTCTTTAGTAGAAATCTCTTCAATAATACTTTTTTTCTTTTCATGCCTTTCCTTCTTTTCCTCTTTTGTATGTTCTTCACTGTCGTATTTGTGGGATTTTTTCTCTTCTGAAGTTTTATTTCTAACTCTTTCAAAGTATGCTCGTATGGTATTCTCATCAAAGTTTATAGAATCATATCCGCTTCTTATGAGATTCAAAGCGATATCTAGTACTTCTTTCATTTTTTGAGAATTGTGGATTTTAGAAGCAGATTCATATTCACTTTTTAAAATTAAAAATAATTTGTCAGTAACATAGCTAATTCTTATTTTGTTGACTTGATACTTAGTAGCTATCTTTAATGCCTTTTCCAAATTTATTATTGCCTCTTCATATTTACCATATTCTTCATAAGCACATGATTTTTGGAAATAAGCCATAATGATTCCATCAATCGAGTCATTTACCTGCCCACTAAAAAAGCCTTTTTCATCCTTTCCTAGTTCAACTGATTTTTCAAATGTTGAAATCGCGTCATCATATCTAGTCTTTTCAAGAAGAATTTTCCCTTTTATGTTGTATCCTTTGATTAAATTGCTCTTGGATTCGAAATACTCTTTAGAATCGTTACCATATACTTGCAATGCCATATCTAAAATCTTTTTAAGTGTAAATATTGCAGAATCATATTGGCCATTTTTCATCTGATTAAAAGCGAATAGTGATTGTATTCTCATTATATTTTCTTTAGCAAATTTCACAGTTTCAGTTTCAGTGCCCATGTCGTTAGTAATCTCTATGGCTTTATCTATTGTGTTAATTGCATCTTCAAATCGGTCTCTTTTTGCAAGATATTCTCCCTTTTGATTATAACACTTTATTAAATTGTTTAGTGACTCGAGAGTTTCCTCAGATTTTTTACCACTATTTTCCACACTAAAATCTAATATTTTTTTAAATACAGCTATAGCATCATCAAATTTTTGTTGATTTAAAAGAGCAGATCCTTTTTCAAAATAGGCTTTCTTTAGGCTTTTTTTAATGTTATTGATTTCTTCTTGTTTTATGGTGGATATAGTCAGAGATCTTTCAAGTGCTATTTTGAAATATCTAATTGCCTCATCATATGAAGAGCTTTGTAGATAATCAAGAGCTTTTTTTTCAAATAACCAGACTACTTCCTCGTTTGAGCTAACATCTATTTCTTTTTTTAGTTCATGGATCTTGTCATTAACTTCGTTTGTTTTTTTATAATTTCCTTTGTTCAAATATTTTTCATAAAGAGCAGTATATTCGGAAATAAGTACATTTCTGATAAATTTAATTTTCTCGGGATCTTTATTTTCTTGTTTTTCTTTTATAAGTTGTTCTTCCCAAAAGGAAATAGGAACTTTTTTTTTCCTTGCCAATCCTTAGCCCTCCGAATGATGACAGCTTCACAGTATATACTGGAGATTAATATATTAGGTTTTAAACTTAATTGAAATATTGTTTGTTTTTATTAATTTTGCCTTATTAGTTTATTTAGATGTTAGGTGAAGTCTAAACTAATTTTTTAAATTATTTATGGAAGCTCTACAAATCCTAAGGTATTCGTTAGTACTTCAATAGTTTTTTTATATTATGTTCTTTTAAAACTGTAACACCTGATAAATCTTCTTACGAATATCCTAATAAGGTATTTGTATATATGATTACTTTCGCATATATTAACTCTGCTAATANAAATTTTAATAACTTCGTTCTCATCGATTTAATTCATATTTTTCATATCAAGTTAGATACAAGACTANGGGGATTTTGCACNATTTTAATTATAACAGCCTATATAAAAATAATTATGCCTACAATGGAATTGACTACTTTTTATTGTCATTGAATTTTAACACTATTATCCGTAAATTTTAAATATTTTATTATACNATTACATATAAGAATTATTTAATAATGGAAGTAATNACATGAATGAAAAAAAAGTTGAAGGTTTTAGAGGNGAACTTAGGGAATTGCATGAAGCTATATGCTCTGAATGTGGTAATATGACTAAAGTTCCATTTAAACCTGATGNNATTCGGCCAATATATTGTAAGGAATGCTTTAAGATAAGAAGAGCTAAAAAATATTAAAGATGGTAATAGTTATCTAAAATATGGTGCTAACATTTAAAAATAATCCCCTAGAGTTTTTTGTATATTTTTTGAAAATCTTAAATTTTCTTCAGTATATCCAAATCCTTTAAGAATTCTCATTATTGCAGGAAGAACTTGATTATCGATATAATATTCTGCATCATATTTATATCCTTCATTTTTGAATGTTTCAACATCATATGATCTATCTCTAATCATACCGTCTCCATTTTTTACTATAAAAGAAATCATTGAACCTGCTTTGATATCCTCGCCTTTTTCTTTCATATGTCTTGCTACAACTACATGCGGCCCTATTTGTTTGTAGCTAGAAAGAGGCATTGTAAGTTGAGTGTAAATAATAAGAGAGTCTAATGGAGTTTTTCCTTCAATTAATTCTTGAGTAGTTTTTCTAACAATTTCGGCTGCGTATTCAGGTCCCTTGCCTTCTAATATTGCTTTTAATACCTCTTCTTGTGTCTTTTTTGCTATATCTGCCCAATCTCTCCTCACGACCTCTAATCCCTTTGTTGTGATATTGTTTTCTTTATCTATAATTGCATATCTTTTTTTTGAAACAAAAAAACCTCGTCGATAATATCCTTGAAATTCAAGTTCCATGAAATCAGGTAATGTCGAATTAACTTTGTCCCTAAACTCTTTTGATTTTTTCATATCTTCTGAACCCAATCCAACAAATAAGCTATCAGTATCTCCATATAATACATTCAATCCCATGTCTTCAGCAATTTTTATTGCCTTATGAATGTATTTTCTTCCCCATGAAGCGATACTAGAAGCTGCTTCTTTAGAATACCATCTTGAACGAGGATAACCCATATACCCGTAAAAAGAGTTTGCAAGAATTTTTAAAGCCCATTGTTGAGATTGGTAAATAGTTCTTTCATTTTTATCAGAAGTTTCTTTTAATTTTTTCTTGATTTGAACTCTTCTCTCAATTAGTTCTTTTAAAATCTCAGGGATAAATCCTTTTTTATTTAAACAAAAATTTACTCCATCCGGAGAGGTATTATTACAACAATCACATCCTATCGTATTTGGATCAATATTATGTGCGATAATTATAGAAGGATATAGAGATCTAAAATCAAAAACGGCTATATGCTCATGAAGTCCTTTTTGAGGATCTAAAACAAATCCACCTTCATATGTATCCGAAGATCTTTCAAGATATTCGCTACCTTTTGGTTTATTTGGAACTATAGTTTTTTCTTGAAATGCCCGCTTCATTAAAAGATATTCAACCATATTAGAAGATGCCATTTTTGATATATCAAAAATGTTCTGTCCAACTATTCTTGAGAGTTCTATTTCTAAAGGACCTATTGCAGCTCCAATATCTTTTGCAGCTACTGCATCTTCTTTATTATACAATGCTATTTTTAATAGGCCATCTTGAGTTCCTTCTTCCCATAATCTATCCATTTCGGCTAATTGGAGCTTAGTTTTTTCTTTGCCTAAAAAATTAAGATATACGTTTTCAAGCGTATATTTATTTAAGCTCAGAAGTTTTCTGCTTAATGGATAAAGATCTATATGGACCATTCCAGAAATTTTACTACTATCATTTATCCCTCTTTTATCTATTTTTATTTCGTTTAAAATTGGATGGTTAATCTTAAGTTTTTTTGCCCTTTCATAAATATAAGGAAAGTCAAAAGAATCTCCATTGTAAGTATAGATTATATCAGGATTGTACTCCAAAAGAATGTCAAAAAAACGTTTCATCATCAATAGTTCATTATCTACAATCTCTATATAATCTGCTGTAACTTTTTTGTAAGTAATGACTTTATCAAAATCATTGGTGGAAATTCCCATCATAATAATGGGATCATATTTAGGATCTGGCTTAGCCTTGCAATATACTTCTATATCAAAGGCGAGTACTTTAATTGAAAGATTTAGATTATTTGTAATTTGAAAATTTTTTACAAATGACATGTTTCCTTCTTTTTCTAATTCAAAATCATAATATATGGCGGGGGTGAGATTCTTATCAATAAGAAATCTTCTTGCAAAAGGGATATCATATTCATATATTTCAGTTATGTCCTCAATTTCTTTTCTAAGGTTAGGTACATCGGATGGATGATTAAAAATTATTTTTATAGCAGATACTTTTTTTCCAAAAAGATACCTTTCTTCGGGCATACATTTTTTAATAAATAATGATTTACCATTTACTTCTTTGGTTATTCCTTCAATTTTTTTCTTAATAGATTCAACTTCATTTTCATCACAAACAGCCCAAATGTAAGGATCAAAATCTTTATAAAATGTTTCAACTTTAGAATCATTTTTAAGTATCAGCCTAACATATGCTTTTTCATTAAACGTTTTGTAGTCAGAATCTAAGAGAAACATAATAGTAGTAATTAATGGTAGTATAAATAATTTATTATGAAAAATCAGAAACAATAATCGTCCAGTAATAATTTATACCTTAAATAGAGCAAAACTTATAAATAGTTTTTAGCTAAACAAGCGTTAATGAAAAAATTAGAAATAGTATTGATTGTAATTCTAATGGCCATCCCATTTTTTTTTATCAAAACTCAAGATTTTACTACATTTATTTATTGGTCTCTTGTGACTTTAAGTTACTTGATTTATATTCTTTTTTCAACTAAAAGGTGGGTAAATGAATAATATATTAATATTAATTATTATTTATGCTATTATTGGTTCAATTGTTGCTTTGTTTTCTAAAGGCCCCAACACACAAGAGAGCTTTTTTATTGGGAGTAGAAACATTGGGGGGATTGTTTCTGCTCTTACCTATGCAGCTACAACCTATTCTGCTTTCATGATGGTGGGGCTAGTTGGGCTTTCTTATGCAACAGGAGTTGGTGCGCTTGGATTTGAGTTAACTTATCTTGTCGGAACGCTATTTTTTTTATCATATTATGGGCCAAAAATATGGAAGATTGCGAGAGAAAAGGGAATAGTATCTCCCTCAGGATTACTTGAAGAAAGGTATGGCAAAAAAACATCAAAAATTGTGGCAATAATATCTTTATTGGCATTGATACCATATACCTCAGTGCAATTGACTGGTGTAGGCCTAATACTTGAAACAAATTCAAATTTAGATTTTACTACTAGTATTCTAATTGTTGGGGTCATTATCGCACTTTGGGCTTTTGTAGGAGGATTGAGAGGCGTTGCATTAACTGATTCACTCCAAGGAGCATTTATGATTATAGTATCAATATTTGCATTAATTTGGGTAGCGTATAGATTTGAATATACTTCTTTACCTTCCATGGGAAACTTGATGTACGTTCCAAATGCTATTTGGACCCCTAGTTTTTTCATTGGATTAACCCTTCCTTGGTTTTTTTTTGCTTTGACAAATCCTCAGGTACTCCAAAGATTATTTATCCCAAAAGATTTACATGCTTTAAGAAAGATGATAATATATTTTGGATTCTTTGGATTGGTCTACACTGTAATCGTAACTTACATTGGGATTAGTCTAAAAATATTAACATTTCAAGGATTGTTTCCAATTGTTCAATACCGAGATAATGTTACACCTACATTACTCTCACTTATGCCAGAATGGCTATCTCTTTTATTGGCTTTAAGCATAATGGCTGCTGCAATAACAACGGCTAATTCGATAGTGTTGACACTTTCTTCAATGGTTTCAAGAGATATTTTAAAAGAAAAAGGAATATTCTATGGTAGAATATCTATTGTTGTTTTAACAATATTTATTGGACTATTTGCAGTTAGAAAAATAAGTTATATAGTTGAACTGTCTGTCTTATCTTCAACCATACTACTTTGNGTATTACCTCTAATTTTTGGAATATTNCATTATAAAATTGGTAAAGATTTTACTGGAGCTGTAACACTCATCGGAGGATTCTTAATCACGATATTACTTACTATCTTTAAATTATCTTTATTTGGNCTCCCGACACCAGTGACAACTTTAATTGTTTGCTTTACAATTTTCTTTGTCATAGGGAAAATTGAGTCAGAATATATAAATAAACNGAAATCTTAGAATTAGTTGAATAATCTTCTGTTTTCTTAACAATCAAATAGAAGTGTTATTATGGATTTTTACTTTTTATTCGATAAATAGGTCAATCAAAAATTTATCTTTTTCATTTATCTGGATTATATTTAGCATAGTCTTGATCATTTTAGGATATATTTCTAAATCTTTTCTATTCTGACTTCTGTTATTTTGAATACATTTTACAGTATTTTTCAAGTCAATTCATTATCATATCATTAAAAATTAAATTTTATAGATATAGTTTTAATAAAGTTTCAAAATTTTCATCAATTTTTGTAGTCATGATGTTATTATTCAGGGGGCATTGGTATCATAGAACTTTTGTTTGTTCTGTTGGTCTTGGAACTTTCACTACAAGAAAACGGAACATATCTTTACTTTGATTCATTAATCTATGTGGGATCTTTGCTGGGCTTTCAATAAGCTCATCTTGATGTACTTCTTTCTGCTCATTTCCAATTTCTACAATTCCCTTCCCTTCTAATATATAAAAAAATACATCAACTGGAGTGATGTGTTTTAGTAGGGCTTCACCAGGCTTCAAAGTAATATGGATAGCCTGAGCCTTTTCAGTGTCATACAATTTTCTAACATCCACTTTGTGAGGAGTTTCAGTTATTTTTTGTTCATTTAATTTTACTATATTCATATTATTCACTTTTATATTTTTACAGAATCAAATTTGCAAATTTTTTCGCATTCATAACACAGAATACATCTGCTATCTACTATTTGTAATCTTTTATTATTTAATTCTATTGCTTCTGTAGGGCAGATATTTTTACATATGTTACAGTTGGTACAAGTATTATTGTCTATTTTTGGCATTAATACCCTCCTCAACGAAGGTAGTTTCATTACCAAACCGAAAGGACATAGATAATTGTGCCATAAATCGGAAGTGAAAAACACTAATATAGGAAATGCTATTATCAAAAAAGGTAGTTTAATCTTAATTGGCATTATTATGCTAAATATTTTTAATACTACTAATAAGAGTAACATTATTGAAACAGGGTAGTAGATAAACTCTTTCTTTAATAAGTTTGGTGTTTTAATTTTTTTGAAATTTACTTTGTTATAAATATATCCCAAACCTTTATCAAAGGCATGGAAAGGACAAAAATAACCACAAAATATTCTTCCGACTAACAAGGATGCAAATGAGAAACTTAACATCCACAAAAGTAAAATTGCTTCTTTTTTATTTTTAATAAATACTACAAAGGCAACTATTGAAATTGCCAAAGTAAAGGTCTGAATAGCTCTTCTTACATTCATGTTTTTCATAATTTGTAGCTTAAATATAAATATTTTCATAACTTTAATATATTAAAAGTATTAATGATTAATATGGAAATAGAAAAACAACTAATGAGAGTCGGACTAACAGAATATGAAGCAAAGGTGTTGATCTCAATAGCTAAAAATAATGAGATATCTGCTAAAGAGATATCCATTAATTCTGGAGTGCCATATTCAAGAATTTACGATACTATTAATAGCTTATTAAAAAAACAATGGATTAACAAAAGAGCAGGGAGACCTTCATTATTCCTTTTAGGGGATATAGATGGTAGGATAGAAGAATATATTGATGAGAGCAGACAAATAACGGAAAGAATTAAATTCAATTTAGAAAATCTTTCAGAAAAAGAAATATATGAGCTTTCACCAACAATAAATGTGGAAAGAAATTGGAAAAATTTCTATAAAAAAATTGAAAAACTAAGTAATACTTCAAAACAACTGACTTGTGTTTTTGGTTTTTATAATCAGATCGTTTTTGAAAAAATCAATTTAATTCTTAAAAATAAATATGGCCCAAAAAATCTTTTTCTAAAAAGTGAATTATTAAATAATGAATTGGCCAAAGAGTTAAAAAAAATGTCATCTTTATTTAATATTAGAGTACTACCATTCACACCAAAAGTTTTATTGTTTCTTTTTGATGGCAAAGATATAATTATAGTTCTCCCACCCTCAATGAAAAATACGGCATCAGAAGAGGGGGAAATAAAAATTTTAGAAATTAGAAATTTTGAAATAGGCAAAATATTAGAAAAAATGATAGAAATAGCTTTATCGGAATCATTACCTTTGAATAATATATGATTAATGGCATCATACAACTTAATACAGTGGATGTAATAAAAATTATTATCATTTCATTTTTTACAAATAACTTTGAGATATTGTTGAAGTTATGTACTAAAACATATTAGTAATAAATTTTTTATACTAATACGATTATTTTAATTTGGTGCTAAAAATGAAAATTGAATATTTGGGTCACTCCGCTTTCAGAATAACGGGTTCAAAAACTATAATAATTGATCCATTTCTGAACAAAAATCCTAGAGCTTGTTTAAAAGCGAGTGATATTAAAAAAGCAGATATTGTTCTAGTGACACATGGCCATGGAGACCATCTTGGGGATTCTATGGAGATATGTAAAAATACTGGGGCCATATTTGTGGCTATACACGAATTAACACTCTATGCACAAGAAAATGGACTAACAAAGACCGAGGGAATGAATATAGGTGGAACCATTGAAATTGATGGCATACAGATAACTGCTGTTAGAGCAGATCATTCAAGTTGCATCAATGTCATGGATAAAGGTGGTTATTCTGGGGGGAATCCTATTGGTTTCGTAGTAAGAGAACGGAATAAAGCCTTTTACCACGCCGGGGATACTGGACTTTTTAAAGATATGAAACTAATTGGTGAACTTTACAAACCTGATGTAGCTTTGCTTCCAATAGGTTCAAGGTATACAATGGGACCAAGAGAAGCCGCTTATGCTGCTAAATACATTAAATCTAAAATAGTCGTTCCAATGCATTATAATACAACACATCTAATCAGACAAAATCCAAGTGAATTTAAGATGTTTGTTAATGAGCTTGAATTAGATACAGAAGTGAGAATATTAGAGCCTGGGGACTATCTTGAAGTTTAAAGAAGAAATATTTTCACCATATATTTTTTTTATTGGTTTTATTTTATTTTGTACAATAGGGCTAATAGGAAAAAATTACTTCAAGGAGTATTATGTTCCTGGAATTTCCATTTATACTATATTTTATATATTTTTGATAAGTTCTATTTTCATAATTGGCAGTAAATTAAATTTTAACATTAATGAAAATTTTCTAATTGGGATAATTTTTTTTCTTGTACTATTATTTACTTTTAAAAAATTTAGTTTTTATTCTATTTTTTTATCACTATTATCTTTGATTATCCTTTTCATGATTAAAAAAAACTATTTTTCTAAATATTACAAAGAAATCTATTTTCTAGGTGTTGTATTATGTTTATTGAACATTATACTCTTAGGAAAACTACCTTTATTAAATCCGTGGATTAGGGAATCTGCTCTCAATCCAATTTTTGTACTCGGGTACTCTTTTATATTTATATCAAATAACTTTGGAGTGCTAAAAAATAAATGTCCAATAAATTTCCTATTTCCCTCGACTTCGTTATTTATTTTTTTACTATATGGATTTAGAACGTATATTGTTATTTCTATACTCTCAACAATGATCACTTTTTATTTGGTCGATATAAAATATAAAACAATATATTTTGGCATAATTGGTTTAACTTTAACTGTAATACTTGGATATCTAACGACATTGTTATTGCCTCAAAACTGGAAATTAAATCCGTTTGAACTATTATGGTATAGATTCACATTTACATTTGATGTATTTGACAAAATTTGCACCTTCGTAAATTTTAACTTTTTAGGGAGTTATAATTTATTGTCAGAAACGACAACAGGTTATATTATAAGTGATAAAATATTGAATTATTCTCATAATATTACTTCGACTATCTTTGGCCCACCTATTTTTGATGGAGGAATTATTGAGGTTGGTATATTTACTTTACTCACTTCTATATCACTTTTCAAATTGTATAATAGAACAAAAAATAATACATTACTAATTCCATACTATAGCCTTATATTATCAATATTTTTAGTTTCAATAGAAATAAGCCCTTATCCATTAATTTTACTTCTTATTCCCCTTTCACTTTATATTAGCTTAACAATTGTCAATAAAAATTCGATAATCCACTTGTAAGAAAGGATATGCTTATATAGATATATACTCGAATATTAACGATATTTATGGAAGAATATGTCTTTACTATAATCAAAACTATTAATTCAGAAACTCTAGAGAAATCCATAGAGGCACTTCTTTCAGAACCAATTAAAATTGAAGATATAAAAAATTTTTATAAGATAACTGAAGAGCATCACATTTCTAGAGATGTACTAAAGTGTAATAGTTGTGATTATAGGGGCCATTTTGGAATTTTACACATAAATATGGACAAATTCCCTGGAAGAAATGAAAGTTATATTACTGCATATATTTGTCCTAAATGTTTTTCTCTTGAAAGGATATATTAATATCCAGTATGATTGCGACTTTATTAGATTTGAGCTCAGAACTCAAAATCTTCATCATGGCATGTGCTCAGAAGGGGTCGCTCATCATTGTAATAAATATTTACATTATATTTTTAAAGCTTTATTTTTATTAGTTATCATGGAAGAACATGTAATTGAAGCTTTGGGTAAATCGCGGATAGTAATACAAAATGGTGAAGTCATAAGTGTCGAAGATCCTGTTATTGATTATTGCCCTCTTTTTGATAAATATAGAGGTATAAAAAAATTAACTAAAGAATCTATCAAAGATAATATTGAATTTAGAATAAAAGATTTTGGTATGTGTACTGAAAATAGAAGATTTCCTTCAGAAGATTTTCTTTCTATTGGTGCTAGTGAAATTATTTCTACTTTAATAAAAAAAGAAATATTGGAAGCTGCAGTTATAGTGTCGGATGGGTGTGGAACTGTTATTGTCAAAGATCCAGATGTAGTTGAAGGATTGGCAGGAAGGATATCAGGAATAATAAAAACTGTTCCCATTAAGGGGGTAATATCTTTTGTTGGTGACTCCAATGTATTAAATCCTGAGAATGCGGAAATCAATCAAATAGAAGGATTGAAAAAGGCCATCTCAAAAGGATATCAAAATATTGCCATTACTATTTCTAATGCAAAAGATATCCCAGAAATAAGGAAAATCGAAAAAGATAATTTATGCAATGTTTTTGTATTTGGAGTTCATACTACAGGTATATCTAAAGAGGATGCATATATATTCATGGAACTAGGTGATGTAATAACTGCATGTATGTCAAAAGAACTCATTGAAATCGGAGATAATAAAGGCATTTACAAAACTAAAACAAAAATACCAATTTATGCACCAAGTGAAAAAGGAAAAAAAGCTATTGAACTGAGATTGAAAGAAATTGAAAAGAAAAAATGAGTTTATTCGAGATACGCTTTATGAATGGCTTTTATTGATTTGTAACCATCCTCCTTTGAAACTACAAAGGATATTGAAACTTCCGAAGATCCTTGAGAAATCATTAAAATATTTACATTTTCTTTAGCTATAGCAGTGAATAATTTTGCAGCAGTTCCAACTGCACCCTTCATACCTTTACCCACTACGCTTATTATATTCACTCCCTTAATATGTGAAATATCTTTAACTAACTCTTTAGTTGGAAAAGCTTCTTTCAAAGCTTTTTCTGATCTTTCTATGTCTTTCTCTGATATGGCAAAAGAGATATTTGCTTCTGATGATCCTTGGGAAATCATATAAACATTAATATTATAGTCCCCCAATGCTTTGAAAACTTTAGCTGCTACACCTGGAACCCCTATCATACCTGCACCTGAAACATAGACTATAGCAGTGTTTTCAATTATGCTTATAGCTTTTACAACTTTATGATTTGCATGTGTATCTTTAAGAATTAAAGTACCTGGTGAGTCTATCATACTGTTTTTTACTCTAACCGGAATGTTTTTAGAAATTGCGGGCTCAATAGTTTTTGGATGTAAGACTTTAGCACCAAAATATGCTAGTTCCATTGCTTCAAGATAGGACATTTCAGGTATTCTATATGCATTGCTACATATNTTAGGATTAGTAGTCATTATACCGTCTACATCAGTCATTATCCATATTTCACTTGCAGCAATCCCGGCACCAATTATTGAAGCAGTATAGTCAGAACCGCCTCTGCCAAGTGTAGTAATATCNCCNTCTTTACTCTTTGCAATAAAGCCAGTAACAACTGGGATTATACCTTTTTTTAATAATGGCAATAATGTTTCAGAAATTTTTTTATAACTTTCATTAAATAATACAGATGCTTCTCCAAANTTACTATCNGTNACAATTAATGAAAATGCATCAATCTTATCGGATGCTACACCTTGAGCTTCAATCGTTTTTGATAATATTAAACTTGAAAGTCTTTCNCCAAATGATACTATTCTNTCTTTTGAACGTAAAGAAAGCTCCCCTAAGTAGTGTACTCCAATCAAACTTTTTTCTAAATCAACTAGGAGGGTATCTATTCCTTCTTTAGTTAATTTTAATAGTTCTTCATTTTTAATGTATTTGCAAGCATCAAAATGCTTTAATCTAAGTTCATTAAGAATGGGAGTAATATCGCCACCTTTAAGAGATATGTCCGCAGCCCCGAGAAGCATGTCAGTTACCCCAGACATTGCAGAAACTATTACAACAACTTCATTTTTTTTATTGTAAGCATCTATTGCTATATTTGCAGTATTAAGGAATCTTTCAGCGTTACTAACAGATGTTCCACCATATTTCATTACTATTCTCATAAAGATCCCCAAATATGCTATTTAAGCTTAAAATCTACTTAAAAGACTTTCTAAAAAAGAGATCTCTTCTCTCTTCCCGATATCTCCTTTAAATAATCAATTGATTCTGTATAAAAAGGGAATTTTTCATCTTCTTTTTTAAATTGTCTTGTATGCACTCTTCTTCTACCTTTTTTATAAGTGAATCCAAACTTAATATGTAGCATTTCGTGATACATAATATATTCAATTACAAATCTAGGAGTTTTTTTCTCGTCTAGTAGTCTTGATATTATTATTTCATTTTTAGCCCTATCATATCTTCCAAAAATTCTATATGCTTTTTTCTTTGACCATCTTAATGCAGGTGTAGGTACTTCGTTAGAAAAGTAGTTATTATTTATGCAGTAAAATATTTCTTCGAGATCAAAATAAATTCCAATAGGCTTATGTAATCCACTTGTTATGTCTGAAGGCTCATTTATAATTAACTCATGGATAAAATCATTATATGTTCGTTTATAGCGTGGCGCTACTCTTGTTCCCTTGATCTTAGATAAAAGAATATAGGCAAGAGCTTCTTTTATTTCTAGAGGTGCATCTTTTAATTTATCTGATACCCTTACATATAAAATACCCTTTTTAGCTCTCGCAGTATTTTTTATGTGTTTATATGAGTAATATTCTGAGACGATTTTATGCTTAATTCCCAAGTTTAAAGATACATTAGAAAATATCTGAGTTAATTTTATGTCCATTGGACAAACTTTTAATAATATCTTATAAAGTTATTTGGGAATTACCTAACAATTTCTTTTAGATTAATATTTTTCATTCAAGGAACTTCAAAAGAATTTAATAGTTTAGCAATTAATATTTAAAGAGATTACTTATTAACTACAAAATATTATTAATTAATTTTTTTATAGCAACAATTTCAATATTACGTGAAAATTTTATAGTTTGATATTTTATTAATATAACTTAAAAAGAGTAATATGCAAAAAGAAAACAGCTAGGATAAATAATACATTGTCGAATATAGCCTAAGGAATATTGTTTTTCAAATCCTTAGAGTTTTCGTCAAATATAGGAGCATAAATACGTAGTCGTGTTATCTTATATTGATCTTTAGAGATCTCTCCACCATGCTTTTGAGATACATTTTTCACACGTAGAGGTTTTTTCGTTCCAGCATTCATCGCAACACATCTCTCCACAAACTAAGCATGTATGTGTATGCGTCGTATGGCCACATTTCCTACATTCTTTCTCATCAGAAACATAAATCCATTTGCCTACAGAACCCATTTTTCCAACTCCTTAGGAATTTTTTTTTCTGAAATCCATATATATCTATAGTTTCCCTTAATTCGGTCAGAATAATCCGATTCTGAAGATCTAGTTAAAATATACCCCGGATACCCAACTTTAAGAAGATCATTAAAGGCTTCAATTGCAAATAGACTATTTGATTCTTTTACTAGATAAATTTTTCCAGCTTCTAAATTGAATTTCATTAACTGGCGTTTCATTTTTTCTTCAGCCAGTTTTCTCTCCGTTACATCGCTTACAATACTCAATATTGAGGATTCCCCATTTAATTCAATAATTTTGTTACAAATTTTAACTGAGATGAGTTTGTAATCTTTTGTTACGATCTCTGTTTCGAAACAATAATAATCGGTCTTCTTAAGTTCATCTAACATGTCATTAATTGTTTTAGCATATCCTGGGAGATGTATATCTTCCAAAGTCATATTTAATAGTTCAGAGTTTTCATAGCCTAGGAGATCTGAAGTNACTTGATTAGCTTCAATAAAATTTCCNCCCACTTTGTGAATAAATATGGCNTCGCTTGTATTATTAAATACNACTTGAAATTTTTGTTCACTTTCTTCTAACATTTGATATAAATATTTCATATCCAGTATNTGCCCTAATTTTTCTGCAATTGTAGAAATTAGTTTTTTTTCTGATAGGGAGAAAGGCNCAATCTCTCTAAAAGGTCTTTCTTCAGTATAATAAATCTCAAGTTTTCCCATTTTATTATTATAATATTTTATCGGGGAACTTAATTTCCATTNNGTTTCTGAAAATTTTGTTGATTTGAATTCTTGATCCTCAAGTTTAATTCTTACACATGTGATTTCAGGATGGCTCCATCCAAGGGGNATTATTTGTATAANTTTTTGGAATAACTCTTCAACAGAGATATTAGGNGCCCCAATAATTTTCATAATACCATATAAACAATTAATTTCTTTTATACACTCTTTAAGATTATAAGAAATAGTATCTTTTTCTTTTTCAGGATTACCTGTTTTTGAATATTCTAAATTAAACTCTTTAATAATATTTTCTTCTGATTTAGGCCTGCGAGATTCCAATTAATCACTTTATTAATGAATGATTGGTATTAATTCATAATTGTTAAGTTTATAGTTAATATGTTAAACAACTTTAAAAGGATTTATATTAAATTAGGCTATAATTTAAGTATTACTTATATTAGTAATAACATAAGATATGAGATTACTCTAGTAATAGTAAACAGAAACTTGTAAAACACATNNCTTCATTTTGAACTACTCTGAGCTCATAACCTGCTTTTTTTGCTGTCTTATATACATCTATACCAGCACTTTCCATTGAGGGTCTAGCAATCATATTNTTTACGCATTTTTTTNTATCAAATACCGTACTTTTTTCAATAGTTTCTGCAAGACAAGTATCACAAAGTCTACATGCACCAGCGTTNTATGCAAATGCTTTATAAAATCCTNCTAAAAAAGCTTCACGTTCAAGTTGAGANATTAGCTTTTGTATACCCCTCCACTGCATNCTCTCAGTCAAATCTTTAAATTGAATGAGCATGGCAGTATTATATTCTTTTAGAATTTTTTTTGTTTCTTTTACAGAGTGAATGTATGGTGGGCATGTAAAACGTTTAGCATAAAATCTACAGCCAAATTCACATTTCTGCCTTACCCATTCGTTGACATATATATCTTCTGTAGATATGATTTTAACNGAGGTAGCTCCCCCATTCATTGCCATATCAATTAATTTTTTGTAAGGTTCTTCCAANTAAATCCCCATAATTCGCATACTTTTTATANTTAAATGTCTTTTTAAGTATTGAAAGATATCCAGTAACTATAAAAACATATTTAATAATTTTAAAATGNTGATTNCATGGAAATACCACAAAATATAATAGATTTGATTCAAAAACAGCATTTAGTTTTTGTNTCCACATCAGATGAAAATGGAATTCCAAACGTATCCCCTAAAGGCAGCATATCAATAATTGATAAGAATAGATTAGTATTTGCTGAAATTGCATCTCCCCATACTATATCCAATCTTAAGAAAAATCCAAATATTTCATTATATGTTCTAGATCGAGAAAACAATAAAGGAGCACAGATAAAGGGAAAAGCATCCTTAATGAATTCTGGTCCCATATTTGAAAACGTATCTAAAACATTAAAAGAGAAAATGCCACATTTACCCCCGGCAAATTATGTAGTGGTGATAAATGTTATGGAGATTTTTCCCTATAAAATTTAATATATTTTTTATTTCATTATTCACAAACAATTGATCCATCAGACATTAAATGGCACATTCCGACTACCTTTTCTAGAGGAATAACAAATCCTATTCCCATACCTGGTTTATCCAATTCGCCTGCCTTTCTAATAGCTTTTAAAATATCGTCAGTTTGTATTTTGCTCACCACAGTTAATATTATTTCTTTTTCAGGTTCTATAGGTATCCCCAATATTTTCTTTTTTTCATGAATTCCTGTACCTCTTCCAAATAATACTGTTCCTCCTTTAGCGCCAGCTTTGATTGACGCTTGGATTATCTGTTCAGAAAATCCTTTTTTTACTATAGTTACTATAAGATCAAATTCTTTTGTTTTTTCACTCACTTGTTAAACCTCCTCTATAACGAATAATTAATCCAAATATCATTAAAGGTATCATAGGGGCCAATGCTATAAGTGAAATTAGACCAAATCCATCAATTAACGGATTCCTCCCTTCTATAACAGAGGCTGCACCTAAAGATAATGCCATTAAAAAAGTAACTGCCATGGGTCCTGTTACTACACAGCCAGAGTCAAAAGCAATTGCTAAATATTCCTTATCAGAAATCAAAGAAAGTAAAATCACAATGCTATAACCTATTAAGATTATGGTAATTAGAGCTATCCCATATACTAGTTTGATCATAGCAAGAGATACAAAAAATGCCACGCTGATTGATAAAATCTTTTTAACCATACCACTTCTTAAAAATCCGCTAGATGCTTTTTCAATTTGATCACAAATAATTATTACCCCAGGATCCGCATATGTAATTAGTAAACCCATTAGAAATCCCAAGGGTATCAATAACCAATTTGATTTAAGATTGCCAAAATAAATTCCTATGCTATTACCTGCAGGTAGAAATCCAATATCTATTCCCTGAAAAAAAAGGATCATTCCTACAAAAGTAAGAAAAATCCCTTTAAGAAGATTTTTTGTATACTGTTTAGGTAACTTAAGTAAATATCTTTGGAGTATTAAAAATAAAAATGACAGAGGCAGTAATACGATAATTACTTCTAATATTATTTTTTTAAGATTTTCAATAAAGTCAATCAAGCGTATAATACCCCCAGGANCATTATACTAATAATCGGCCCCATTGAAGAAAGTCCCACGAGTCCAAATCCATCCGAAAGGGCGGATTTTCCACCCAACACTGAACTTACTCCTATCCCTATAGATAAAATTATTGGNACCGTAACTAATCCAGTTGTAACNCCTCCTGCATCAAAGGCTANAGCTACAAAAGAAGGGGAAGTAAAAAATGATAGAGAAATTATGAAGATATANCCTATTGTAAATAAATATGCATAGTTTATTCCATATATAATCCTTAGTACAGCCAATGATAAAAAAGTTCCCATTCCAATACCAATTGAGAGAAACAAAATAGATTGGGGAATACTACTCCCAGATACATAATCTACTCGATTGATTAGTACTCTAACTCCAGGCTCTGCTATTGTAGCAATAACGCCAATTGCAAAAGTTAATATTGCTATAAAGACTAAAGAGCTTTTCATAGGCAACTCTGATCCAACAGCTTCACCAAAAGGTAAAAATCCTAGATTAATCCCAAGAAGGAACAAAGTAATCCCAATTATAACCATTATTGATCCGATAATAAAGCGTGGTATGTCTGATTTTGAGATAAAAGTTAAAAAAAAGAGGACTACTATTGATACCGGGCTAACTGATTGGATTACATTCAATAACTCTTTTTTAATCGTTTCTGACATTATGCTTCCCCAATCGCTCTATTCCACTTCATTTATAAAACTTCTTACTATTTTTTAATTTTTAACTACTTTTAAGAAAAATACTAATATTCAATTCTGTTTATTTTGATTATTTTATTAAATTAAAACAGGTACTAATATTAATATACATAAGGTAGTGAATTGAGTTAATTTTATTTTTTATTTAACCTAATATATTTGTAATCTAGAAAATATTTGTTTTATATTTAACTATATTGCCCACTATAAAAGATATAATTAAAAAATTGTTTTTTTTAAAATAATATAAACTAATAATTAATTACCTCCAATATACCTAAAAAATAATATATCCATTATTTAATTAATATACTAGAGTACTTTAGATTTATCTGATTAAAATTCAATAGAATAAATAAATTTTATATTATTAATCATATCTTCAATTACCAAATATATTGCTAATTCTTAAATATAAATCTTAATTTTTCAGAATGTTTATCTAATTGTTTATTTCAGAAAATCATCTTACACTAATAATTTTGGATTGCTTTAAATACCTTTAAAACTACCATTTTCTAAGAGTATTTATGGTAGCTTTAAATCATATAGCCTTACTTGTTTCAAATCTTGAAACATCAAAAAAGTTTTATAAGAAAACATTAGAATTAGATGTTGTTTTTGAACAACCAATAAGTGGTGAGCAGTTTGAAAGAGTAACTGGTATAGATGAATTCGACGTTGTATTTGCAGTATTATCAGATAAAAAATCAAAAGTAAATATAGAAATAGTAGAATTTAAAAATGGGTTGATGGAAAGCCCTTCCCTATTTAATCACATTGCGTTTGAAGTTGAAGATGTTGATGCGTTATATCAAAAATTAGTAAATAATTGTATAGAAACAATTTCTGAACCAGTAACACTTTCATACCCTCACCCAAAAATAAATGGCAAGAGATTCTTTTATTTTTATGACCCAGATGGGAATATAATAGAAGTATTCAATAAAAAAGAAGGATTATACTCCGAGTAAAATTAAAAAATATTCTATTTATTCAGGGAGATATGTAAACCTTATACCCATACCCTCTTTGACTTTATATCTTATGTTCATTCCTATAATCAATGCAGTTATTGGCTCGATTAATCTTGCATTTTGAAGTGGCCCTCCATCTATTGCTCTAATACCAGGTATATCCTTCGCAAGTTCCATTATATTCTTTCTTGAATCCTTTGAGCCACCACACACTATTACATCAGAACTGACTGAATTTTCAAGATCTGATAGTCTTTCTGCACTTATATTTTGAAATGCACCAATAACTTGAACATTTTCTGGAACTAAACTTTGGATTACTTCAGCAGCACTACCTTCCCATGGATACATCAAAGTAGTTGCTTTTCCTCCAACAGCAGTTGAAAGAGGAACAACTACGGAAACAATTATTTTTCCCTCAGTAAGGGCCTCTTTAATAGATGCAATTGTTGGAATTAAATGAGAATATGGAACACTAATCACAATTATATCTGCCTTTTTTGCAGCCTCTAAGTTATCAAATCCTGATATCTTCGCTTCAGGAACTCTTTCTTTAATAGATTGGATGTCAGATTTCTCAATTTCTAATAGAGTACATGCAACATCAATACAAATGGCTTTTAAATTATCGGCACAAGAGCAAGCTTTACTTTCCTCTCTGGATCCAATAAATATTTCATGGCCAACTCTCGCCCATCTTAATGCAAGTCCCGTGCCTTGCCCTCCAGTTCCTCCAATAATAGCAATTTTTTTCATTTAAATCAACTTAGAAAGGAAGATATTTTTAAATATAAAAAGTTTTTGAGGGAGTGATCACCCCTAGAATAAAAAGGGATAGAAAAATAATATTAAAAAAGAATAAGAAAAAAAATAATTTACTTGTATTTTCTGTGCTCTTCTTCTCTAATTTGTTGCCACTTTTTGCCTTTTCTTATGCCTTCAAAAACAGGCTCAGCGTCCCCTGGCCCTTTACAGAATATGGCATAGTCCATTGTTTCTGCATATGCTGGATCGACTGCCCCACCTGCTGCTATGAATGGTATCTCTAAGCCTTCTTTTTTCAAAAGCTCTATAACTTTTGGAAATGCAGTTCTTGTTGTTGTCATCAAGGCAGTTCCGGATACAATATCAGGCTTTTCCTTCTTTGCAGCCTCGACTACTTTTTCTGGAGCAACACTTGCACCAAGATCAGTTACTTGATATCCTTTTGCAGTTAAGATTGACTTTACTATATCCTTTCCAATAGCATGAACGTCACCGAAAGCAACGTGCATAATAATCTTACCTTTTGGCTTAACGTCTCCCATTGCGCTCTGACAGTGACTGATACCTTTTTTCATTGCATTTGCAGCGAGTAATATTTCAGGAACGAATGCGTATCCACCGTCATACATTTCTGCAACTCCAATTGCACCAGGTAACAAAGCTTCCTCAACAATATCTATCGGCTTCAAACCCTTATCTAGTGCTTTTACTACTAACTTTTCAGTTGTTACATCATCACCTATCATGACCGCATGAGTCATTTCAGCAAACTCGGGTTTAGATGGAGTATATTTCTTTATAATTTCTTCTTTACTTAGTAAAACAACCTTTCTTTTTACTTTCTTTGGTTCGGCAGCTTCTACCATAGCTCTAATGTTGGCATTTGGCGTAAATGGTGGAGTTCCACAAGCGGGCGATAAAATGTCACTTCCATCTGCTAAATCCCTTAATGCTTGTTTATATACATATTCGGAGGTCCCTTGCATAATTACAGGAATTGTTTCTAAGCTACCTACAAGAGTAATCCTATCCCCAAGACCCATTTTAGCTTCTTTAGTAGAAGTTCCAGGGGCTTCATATGAAAAAGCATCAAATCCTGAGTGAGGAATTCTGTCCATATATCCTCTTGTATCACCACAAATATGAAGCATGCCAGGAACATCTTTCAGCTCTTTTGTCATTCTCTTATATCTAGGCTCCAAAAAGTATTGGTAGTCTTTTGGGTCAAGTAAATCACCAGAAGCTGTTGGATCTGGTAGATAGTATCCATCTGCCCCACTTGAATCAACAGAATTTCTAATAATTTCTATACAAAGATCGGTACAAATATCAAGACAAGCTTCAAACTTTTTTTCTTCCTGTTTTGACCACATCAAAATTTTATCTACTCCCCATAAATGTCCTGCGACGGTCATTGGTCCAGTAACAGTTCTAAAGACAGGAACAAGTTGTTCATATTTCGCCGATAGAATTTTAACTGCACCTTCAATCATTGGATTCCTACCTGTTTCTAAGACATTTTTAGGTAAATCGTATTTTGTAGGGTCTATTTTTTCTAGCTTATGTTCCAAAACTGATGGATGTCGTACATCTGATCCTAAATCAATTTTTGTATCAAGTGTTGTAGCTTCAGACACTAAATCGTTATGAGATATTATTAGATCTATACCCCATACTTCATATCTTCCAGCTTGAAATTGAGCTAAAGCTTTTGAATCAGTCTGACACGCTGGCCAAGTTACATTTGTAGATGTCATCAATTCTTTACAAAAGTTAGAAAGAGCTATAACAGAAGGCCTATCAACACGGCCTCCAGTCATAGCTGACATAAATCTTCTATATGGTGTCATTTCTCTTAATGCCAAATAATCTCCTCCTTTATGTAGCTAACCAATTAAAATTAGGTTAACTAACCCGATTGTTCCTTATAATTATTTTATAAAAGCTTTTTCATGGATGGACTAGCCATCCATTTATTTAATCTTTGCCGTTAAACATATAAAATTTTAAGTTAAAAGAAAAATATAGGATATGTTATTGAAATATTATTTCTTTTTTGGCTTTTCAGCCTTTGGATCATTTGGAGCTGCGCTATATCTAAATGGTGTTGCAATTGGAAGCCCTAGTTCTTTTATTAACATCATTGAAAATACATAGCATTTTGCGTTAATTCCGTTGATTACTTCATCAAAAAATGCAGGGTCAAGTTGTTTTTTGCCTTCCCACTGTTCTATTATTTTTTTTCTAAATTCTTCTCCTTCCTGATAATAAATGTTTCCTTTAATACTTGCAATCCCTACTTCAGGTTCATATTTTGAAAGGAAATCAAATTCAACATCTAATACATTCAATCTTCCATTTGGTCCTGAAAGTTGCATTTCTTTAATTGATACAATATTTGGTGTTTGTGAAAAACTTACTGGACCCTCAGGGATTTTTTCCATTTTTTTCTTTTCAACTTCAGCTTTTGTTATGTTAAAATTAATTATTGGCATATATAACCTCCTTTTTCCCTATGGAATGACTATTTGTTTTTAAAATTAACTATTATAGTACTATATTTTATCAAGAATGTCTGCCCTTGTAATTATTCCTACAACTTTTCCCATTTCCTCAATTAGAACGGCTTGATTTTCCTTCAAAAGAGTATATACTTCAACAAAACTCTGCTTTTTAGAAACTACTGGAAAACTTTCTTCCATAATCTCAGATACAGCAATGTCAGGATTTTCACAGATTTTTCCAATTCCAAGTTTTTTTACTAGAGATTTTTCAGAGAGACTACCAACCGGTGAGCCATTTCTCAAAACAGGTAATTGAGAAATATTATATTTTGCCATTATAGCTATTGCATCGCTTACCTTATCCTTGGGATGAACATAAATTACAGGAGAAATCATTACATCTTGTATTTTTTTCATTCTTGCTCGAATCTCTTCTAGAGCATTTAAGATCTTGTTAAAAGTGGACAGTTTGGGATCAATTTGCTTGTTTTCAAGTTTAGCAATATATGCTTGTGTAACTCCTGCCTTTTCAGCAAGCTCTTTTTGGGTTATTCCAAACTTTTTCCTTAATTTTTTTACTTCTCCAAGATCAATCATTAAATCTCCTAATATAATTCTTTTATAATATTTGCAATAGAAATGTCTGAAAATTTAGAAGGTATGGAATCAGTTCCAAATATTCTATCAATTCCTGCTATTTTTAATTTTTCTTCAGCATTTGAAATCATTAATAGGTGGGTTGCTCCTGATAATACCTTCAACGTTCCTTCTCTTTTTAGAATTTCACAAGCTTTCGCCATAGTGCCTCCTGTTGATATGATATCATCGACAATTACTACATCTCGATTCTTAGTATTAATCTCTTTTGGTTTCATTTCAACTATCTCACCAGTTACCCTAGTTTTTTCAAGATAATCAAATTCTGCATCCATATAATTTGCAACTATTTTGGCCCTTTCAATAGAGCCTTTATCAGGGGATATAATAACGGGCTCATTAAGTTTCAAATTTGTCAAATAATCTGCAATTAATGGCATGGCCGATAAATTTTCCCCTTTCATAGCTTTTGTAACATTAATATTATGTATATCTACAGTGTATTTACATTCAATTTCAAACTGGNCTATCATTTTCGCTAAAGAAATCCCCGANACAGATTCCCAATCCTTAAATCNTTTATCNTGTCTTGCATATGCCATGTAAGGNATTAACAAATCAANTTTAATATTTAGATCTTTTAAGGNATCAATCATGAAAAAAAGTTGCATTATATGNTCATCTTGNGGATAGTATAAAGATTGGACAATTAGAATNTCTTTAATTTTTTTGACTTTTTCATCAAATCTAACGTACCCTTCNCCATCTGGGAATCTTTCAAAATGACAATCAATTATTTTAAAATCTTCTTTTANCTTCTCTAGAGTTGTTTTTGAAGACAGCGATGTAATAAACATTAACTCACCTTTAAACTAAATGTATAAATAATCATTAATATATTTTTCTCTTTAGATAGATTTTATTTAATTAATCTAACTCAAATAAAAAATATATAATTTTAGTAAATATCTTCCCATATTGCCTGTGCGATAAATTTTTAAAGGTTAGAAAACTATACCCACTAAAGTCTTTTTAGAGGAAATATTGATGACAAAGAAAAAATCTTCTAATCAAATTACGCCAGAAAAAAAAACTAAGATTCTAAATGAACAGCTAGTAGATATTACTGAAGAAGTAAAAAAAGTTAGAGAGCAGATTAAATCCTTTTATGATGTTTCAACAACCGAAGAAATAGAAGTGCCCGAAAATCTAATTGATCAAGTAATTGGCCAAGATCATGCTGTTGAAATTGTAAAGACTGCAGCAAAACAAAGGAGAAATGTATTGTTAATAGGTGAACCTGGAACTGGAAAATCTATGTTAGGTCTTGCAATGGCAGAGCTTCTTCCAAAGGAAGATTTAGAGGATATATTAGCGTACCCAAATCCTGATGATCCGAACACGCCAAGAATTAGAACGGTTCCAAGAGGCAAAGCTAGGCTTATTATAGATGAGCACAAAGCAATGGCAAAAAAACAAGAAGAAAGTAAAAGAATGATACTTTTCTTTGTCATTGGAGCGATTGTCGTGATTGCGTTAACACAGGGTCAGTTAATTTGGGGAATGTTCCTTGCAGTTATTATTTTCTTTGGAATGCAGACCTTTAGAATTAAAAATCAGGTTATGATTCCAAAGATACTAGTTGATAATTCTAAATGGGAGCATGCTCCATTTTTAGATGGAACAGGAGCTCATGCAGGAGCATTGCTTGGAGATGTGAGACATGACCCTTTCCAATCAGGCGGTCTTGGCACACCTGCACATGAAAGAGTTGAAGCAGGAATGATTCACAAGACTCACAAAGGATTACTTTTTATAGATGAAATTTCAACATTAAAGATTCAAATGCAGCAAGCTATCTTAACAGGTATGCAAGAAAAGGCATATCCAATTACGGGGCAAAGCGAAATGAGTTCAGGGGCAATGGTTAGAACTGAAAAAGTTCCTTGTAACTTTGTGCTAGTTGCTGCAGGAAATCTTGAAACTTTGAGAGATATGCATCCTGCCCTTCGTTCTAGGGTTAGAGGGTATGGGTACGAAGTTTATATGGAAAATTCTATGCCTGCAAATGAAGAAAATATAAAGAAAATTGTTAGATTTGTCGCACAAGAAGTCAAAAAAGATGCAAAAATTCCACATTTTTCTCTTGACGCAGTAGCTGAGATTGTTCAAGAAGCAAGAAGAAGAAGTAATAGAAAAAATCATCTAACTCTTAGATTAAGAGAGCTTGGAGGAATGGTAAGGGCTGCAGGCGATGTTGCATTGGCGAGGGGAGATACTATTGTTACAGTTGAACATATTATAGAAGCAAGAAAACTTTCAAGATCACTTGAACACCAAATTGCAGATGATTATATCGATAGGAAAAAAGCATACCAAATATTTGGTTCCACCGGCGCTCAAATAGGAAAAGTCAATGGGCTTGCTGTATTGGGTGAAGGAAGTGGGATTATTACCCCTATTGAAGTTGGAGTTACTCCCTCATCCTCAAAATCCCATGGCAACGTAATTGCAACAGGTAAACTTGGGGAAATAGCTAAAGAATCAATATCAATTGTTTCTTCTTTAATTAAAAGATATTCAAATAAGGATCTTTCAAATTACGATATTACTATCCAGTTCCTTCAAGCATATGAAGGTGTTGAAGGTGATAGTGCCAGTGTATCTGTTGCAACAGCAGTTATCTCTGCACTAGAAGATCTTCCAATAAGACAAGATGTTGCAATGACGGGTTCACTCTCAGTTAGAGGAGATGTCCTGCCTATAGGAGGAGTAACAGCAAAAATAGAAGCTGCGCTTGAAAGCGGAATGAAAGAAGTAATTATACCTGAGTCAAATAAAGACGATGTGTACCTAGAAAAATCAAAGAGAAAAGAAATAAAAATTGTTCCAGTTAATAGATTGGAAGATATTTTAAGTTACGTATTGGTAACAAAAAAAAATTCTGACTTTATTAAAAATTTGGCAAAATTAAAAAAATCATTAAGCTAATAGAAATGCATGTGATTAAATGTTTCATTTTATTGAGTCTTTAGGTATTGATTCTAATTGCTATATTCTTGAGAGTAACGTAACTGTACTAATTGACACCGGCACTTATAAAAATTATAGATTATATGATTATGTCGATGATAATGGATTACAAATTGACTTTATAATTAATACACATTGTCACTATGATCACATTGGGGGAAATAAATTTTTTCAAGTGCCAATTTATGCACATGAAAAAGACTATCTTGATATTCAAAATGCAACTGATAAAACTTATTTTCATGTATTTTCTAAGACTTTTGAAGGCTTTAAGAATGTGAATCCCTTAAAAGAAGGAGACGAAATTGATTTAGGAGATTATTTATTAAAAGTAATTCATACTCCTGGGCACACATCCGGATCCATATGCCTATTGGAAGAAGATAAAAGTTATTTATTCTCCGGAGATACGGTCTTTAAAGATTCGATTGGGCGATATGATTTACCTTCTGGAAACTTTGAAGACTTAAAACAATCATTAAAAAAACTGTGTAATCTAAAAGTAAAAGAAGTTTTTCCAGGTCACGGTGAAAATTTTTCTGGCAAAGATCTTTTATTCAATAGATATATGATTTCATTAATTGAAGAGATTTAGGCCATATTACATGGATTTATAATCTACTTTATTCCATGTAGATTTGTGTTACCTATAACATATTTATTTTTCATTAGTATGTATGATGTTTATTTTAATTATTAAATACAAATAAGTGATATTTTCTGCCAAAAAACATAACTAAGATTTAAATACTTATAATATTAACAACATGAAGGAGTGTATCCCATGGATAACATAGATCCTTTTGAAAATGTATTAAAGCAACTTGATAAAGTAAACAAAGTCCTTAAGCTCGATGAAGGATTATATGAAGCATTGAAAAAACCAAAGAGATTTCTTGAGGTAAATGTACCAGTTATAATGGATAATGGTAATGTGAAAGTTTTTACTGGTTACAGGTGTCAATATAATGATGCTAGAGGCCCAACAAAAGGGGGCATAAGATATCATTGGAATGTATCTCCCTCCGAAGTAAGAGCACTTGCTGCATGGATGACGTGGAAATGTGCAGTTGTTGATATCCCTTTTGGGGGAGCAAAAGGAGGGATAATGTGTAATCCTAAGGAGATGAGCGATCGGGAAATTGAGAGACTTTCCAGAGGATTTATTGGGGCAATTTATAAATTCATTGGTCCTGAATTAGATATCCCAGCACCAGATGTTTATACAAATCCAAAGATAATGGGTTGGATGATGGACGAATTCTCTAAGATAAGACAACATTATTCCCCCGGCGTTATTACTGGAAAACCTTTATCGATAGGAGGTTCATTAGGTAGAGGAGATGCAACTGCAAAAGGCGCATGGTTTGCAATTAGAGAATATATTAAATACCTAAACTGGGATATAAAGAAAACAACATCCGTAGTACAAGGTTACGGGAATGCAGGATCGTACATAGCTCAGTTTTTATACGACCAAGGATCAAAAATAATTGCAGTTTCTGATTCACAAGGTGGAATTTACAACGAAGCAGGGCTTGATCCTTACAAAGTATGTGCACACAAAGAAAAAACAGGCTCAGTTTCTAACTTCCCTGAGTCAAAAAACATATCTAACGAAGAACTTCTAACTCTTAAATGCGATATATTATGCCCATCTGCACTTGAAAATCAAATTACAGCAAAGAATGCAGATAAAATTAAAGCTAAAATGGTAGCCGAACTTGCAAATGGTCCGGTAACACCTGAAGCTGATGAAATATTAATTAAAAAAGGTGTGTATTCATTGCCTGACTTTTTATGTAACGCAGGCGGAGTAACAGTTTCTTACTTTGAATGGGTTCAGAATTTGATGAATTACTATTGGCCTTCAGAGGAAGTTTACGAAAAGCTTGATAAGAAAATGACAAAAGCATTTTGGGATGTAATTAATGCCAAAGAAAAATACAAGATAGACATGAGGACCGCTTCTTATGTAGTTGCAATTGGGAGAGTAGTTGATGCAATGAAAGCAAGAGGCTTTGGCTACTAGCTTAATCTATTCTTTTTCTATTTATTCCATTTAAGTTTTAAACAAAGTTGCTTTCTTGCATAGTTTCAATCAAACTACAATTTTTTCTACTTGTTCCTTTTTACGCTAACTGTTGTTGATTCCATACAATTTTGACCTTATCTCTGTCCATAGTAGGGAATTCTTTATCCAAGATACCATTTTAAGAAACTAATAGATATGCATAATTCTCATATATAGACTTACTTTTTATTTATTGTGTCATTTTCTTAGGACTATAGGATTTATAAAAATTTAATTTTGCGATTAAATTATTCGGTAAGTTAAAACAAAGTAAAACACTTATATAGTATATTTCTTATCCTTGAATATGCAACCTGAAGTTGGAGACATCATTAAATTTAAGAAAGGTAAAATAAAATATGAAGGTATAGTAATTCCATCGCCAAAAAAAGATTCAATTATCATTAAATTGTCTAACGGGTACAATATTGGCTTTAAGAAAGACTCAATTGAAATCATTAGTGTGGAAAAAAAAGAAAAACCAAAAATTTTTTCTGAAGTAAAATTTGAAAAAAATAAAGGCCTCCCGGAAATTTCTTTAATCTCAACAGGCGGAACGATTGCTTCAAGAGTAGATTATGAAGCGGGCGGAGTTAGATGGCTTATGAAACCAGAAGAAATATTCTTTATGACGCCAGAATTATCTAATGTTGTTACTTTTAAAAATATATCCTCCCCATTTCAGATAGCTTCAGAATCAATGACTTTTGAATGTTACAAAATTTTAGCAAAGGAAGTAGCAAATGAGTTGAACTCAGGTTCAAAAGGAGTTATAATCACTCATGGCACTGATACACTTCACTACACCTCTGCTGCGTTATCTTTTATGCTTCAAAATCTTTCCAAGCCAGTATGTTTAGTAGGTGCTCAAAGAAGTCCTGATAGAGGAAGTTTTGACGGATCTATGAACTTAATATGTGCTTCATATATAGCGGGACAATCTGACATAGGTGAAGCTGTAATTGTAATGCATGGAGAAATGAGCGATACGTATTGTAATGTATTAAGAGGAACAAAAGTAAGAAAGATGCATTCTACAAGAAGAGATACTTTTCGGCCAATCAATTCGTCTTCTCTGGCAAAAATTTATATGAATGGAAAATTTGAAAAACTGTCGGATTATAAAATGCGAAATGATGATAATGAAGTATACCCAGATATAGAGTTAGAAGAAAAAACTGCTATTATTAAAGCTTATCCAAATTTTAATCCGGATATTTTGGATTATTATATTGATAAGGGGTATAAAGGATTAGTTATAGAAGCATTTGCGCTAGGTCATGTTCCAACAAATACAATAAATGATAAATTTTCATGGATAGATCCAGTAAAAAGAGCTAGGGATGAAGGAATAATAATAGTCTTTGCTACACAGTGCCTATTTGGTAGAGTTAATCCTTTTGTTTATTCAAACGGTAGAATAATGGAAGAGATGGGCGTCATTTATGCAGAAGATATGTTGCCAGAAGTAGCATATCTAAAATTATCTTGGATTTTAGGCCATACAAATGACTATTTTGAGATCAAGAGAAACATGCTTAGTAACATGGCGAATGAAATAAACTATCGTATAAAAGGCGGTAAAGATGGATTATAACACACTTGGCCTTAAAATTGGATTAGAAATTCATCAACAACTAAATACTGATAGAAAGTTATTTTGTCATTGCCCGACGATTCTTAGAATTGATGAACCTATTGGTATTATTGAGAGAAAACTTAGGCCAACACCTTCTGAAATAGGTGAAATTGACATAGCTGCATTGAAAGAATATATGAGAGGTAAGACTTTTATTTATCAATATTTTGATTCTAATTGTCTTGTGGAGCTTGACGAGGAACCTCCACATTTAGTTTCTGAAGAAGCAAAAAAAATTGGAGTTGAAGTTTCTTTACTTTTAAACTCAAATATTGTTGAAGAAATTCAAGTAATGAGAAAAACTGTTCTTGATGGTTCAAATACTTCTGCATTTCAGAGAACTATGCTAATATCAACTGATGGTTATATTAACACAAAGGAAGGGCTTGTTTCTATTTTAACTGTATGCTTGGAAGAAGATGCGGCAAGATTAGTTAGTCAAGACGATACAACAAAAACATTTAGATTGGATAGGTTAGGGATTCCTCTAATTGAAATTGCGACAGGCCCAGATATATCAAATCCAATGCAAGCAAAAGAAGCCGCGTACATATTAGGGCAAATATTGAGGGCAACTGGAAAAGTAAAAAGAGGTCTTGGAACTATAAGACAAGATCTAAATATTTCTATTATAGAAGGGGGGAGGGTTGAACTTAAAGGCGTTCAAAAGTTAGAGATGATACCCCTATGGATTGAAAGAGAAATAGAGAGGCAAATTAACCTAGTCAAAATCAGAAATGAATTGAACAAAAGAGGATCTGCTGAGGATCTCGAATTTAACTCTATTGAGATAACAGATATATTTAAAGATACGACCTCCAAAATTATTGGCAATTCTATAAAAAATTACTGTAAAGTCTACTCAATTAAGTTAAAAAATTTTAAAGGTATACTTGGAACAGAAATCCAAAAAAATAGAAGATTTGGTACCGAATTGGCAGATCATGCCAAAACATACGGGATTTCTGGATTGTTCCACTTAGATGAACTTCCAAACTACGGTATAACTACTGAAGAGATTCAAAAAGTAAAAAATAAATTGGAAATAAATGAACTTGATTCTTTTGTAATTGTTACTGGAAAAGAAGATATTTGCTACAAGGCTATAGAAGAAATCTTTGAACGATGCAAAAAAGCCTTTTTAGGAGTTCCTAATGAAACAAGAGATGCACTAGAAGATGGAAATTCCAAATATTCTAGGCCACTTCCCGGAAGGGCGAGGATGTACCCTGAAACAGATATACCTCCATTTACAATTGAACAAAATTTAATAGATAATATTAAAGAAAATCTTCCAGAAACTTTTGATGAAATTGTATCTAAATTTGTAAAAAAATATGGTCTTAAAAAAGAAGAAGCTGAAAAAATTGCATATGAAGCTCCCGACTTGTTTGAAAAGGTGACTTCCTCTCTTGAAATTAAACCCTCTATTTTCATTAAAGCCTTAGATATCTCAAAAAATCTGGAAAAAGAGGAAGGATATGTAACAGATGATGGAACCTTATATCTCCTTTTTGAAAAAGTATCAAAGGGCATAATCGCAAAAGAAGGTATCGAAGAAGTTTTAAAAAGAGTATCAAGAGGGGAGAATCCAGAAAAAGTTATTTCTGAGTTTTCATCTGAAAACTCTTTTCTAGATATTGAAACTTTTATTGAAAAAATAATACTTGAAAAAAAAGATTTTATTTTAGAGAAAAAAGAACGCGCTATATCTCCTTTGATGGGACTATGTATGAAAGAGTTTAGAGGTAAAGTAGATGGCAGTTTGATTAACAAAATTCTAGATAAAAAAATTAGGGAAGTTATAGAGTACTCTTAATTTTTTTTCCATTATGTTTACATAATACATATAAATTGCTGTGCATTATTCTAACATGTGAAACTATGAAAGATTTGAATTTCTTTTTTAATCCTTCATCCATTGCAGTGATAGGGGCCTCTGACATAGTGGGAAGTGTGGGCTACGAAATAATGAAAAATCTAATTGAAGATTTTCCCGGAAAATTATATCCCATCAATATTAAACAAAAATTAATTTTTGGTCAACCTAGCTTTAAGAGTATACTTGATGTGCCCCATAAAGTTGAGATGGCAGTTATAGCTATATCCGCACCATATGTAGCTGATACTTTAGAAGAATGTGGAAAGAAGGGCGTTAAGGGAGTTGTAATTGTATCTGGTGGATTTTCTGAAATTGGAGAAAAAGAAAGGGAAACAAGATTATTAGAAGTATCTAATAAATATGGGATAAGAATAATAGGCCCTAATTGCATTGGAATTTATGATAATTTTTCCGGGGTTAATACGATATTTCTATCAAAAGATAAAATTTCTTACCCGCAAAAAGGAAATATCTCTTTTCTGTCTCAAAGTGGGGCATTTGCAGGACTTATTTTAGATTGGACTAGTAAAGAACGGATTGGAATATCAAAAGTTGTAAGTTATGGAAATAAAATAGATGTAAATGAAGCAGATCTCATAGAATATATCTATGGAGACAAAAATACAAAAGTCATTTGTTTATATATCGAAGGAATAAGACGAGGACGAAAATTTATGGAGTCAGCAAAAAAAGTTTCAAAAAAAATTCCAATACTTGCACTAAAATCAGGCAAAACTAAGTCAGGTGCTAAAGCTGCTTCAAGTCATACTGGAAGTCTTGCAGGTGAAGATATAATATATGATTCGGCGTTCAAACAATCACATATAATAAGGGCAAATAACTTTGAAGAACTTTTTGATATGGCAAAGGCCTTAGAAAAACAAGTTTACCCAAAGAGCGATGGAATCGCTATTTTGACAAATGCCGGTGGATTGGGCGTCATGACTGCAGATGCATTAGAAATGAATGGGCTTCGACTTGCAAATTTAAATGAATCCACGGTAAAAAAGCTAAAGGAACAATTTCCAGAGAGAGTAATTGTTTCTAATCCTATTGATTTAGTCGGAGATGCAGATAAATATCGTTATGAAGTTGGATTAAGGGCACTTTTAGAAGATGAAGATGTGGGATTAATAATTGTTATTTTGTTACTTCAGGTTCCAACTCTGTCTTTGGATTCTGCAGATACAATCCTAAACATTAAAAAGAATTGCGAAAAACCGATTCTTATTTTAGGTACAGGTGGGGAAAAAATCACCCCATGTTTAAGGAAATTAGAAGAAGGGGGCCTAGCGGTATATCCCTCCCCAGAAAGAGCAGCAAGAGCGGCATATGCTTTAGTTACTCATGCAGTAGTTAGAGGTGATATTCATAGAGAAAGTAAAGAAAATATTGAACTCTGTAAGATCTGAAGGAAGAGTTTCCTTAATGGAGCACGAAGCTAAAAAAATTATGAAGGCATATGGGATCAATGTACCTAAAGAAGGAATTGCAACTTCTGAAGAAGAAGTGTTAAAAGTTGCGAGATGGGTTGAGTATCCTGTTGTATTAAAAATCGCATCACCAGACATTCAACATAAAACTGATGCGGGAGCAGTTATTCTAAATTTATCCAAAGCAGAAGATATTTTAGAAGGTTACAGGAGAGTTATAGAAAATTCTAAGAAATATAATCCCAATGCAGATATACGTGGTGTGATAGTCCAGCATATGATGCCAAAACAAAGAGAAGTTATTATTGGCGTTTTCAAAGATAATCAATTTGGCCATATACTCATGTTTGGACTTGGAGGAATTTTTGTTGAAGTGTTAAAAGATGTCTCGTTTAGAATAGTTCCAATTGAACGTGAAGACGCATATGAAATGATTTCTGAAATTAGGTCACATCAAATGCTATGTGGGGTTAGAGGAGAAAAACCTTCGGATATAGACGCACTTGTTGACATTATGCTCAAAGTATCTAAATTTGTATCTGATTTTCCAGAAGTAAAAGAGCTTGATTTGAATCCGGTATTCGTATGTGAAAAAGGGGCAGTAGCTGTCGATGCATTAATTTTTATAGATTGATTACTCAATTAATTCAGAATAAATATCATTAAAAGAACCCTTATATTTAGCATTGATTAAAGAGTAGTACTTTGTCTTTTCAATATATGTATTTGTATCGCTAGTTGGGTCAAAAACAATCCAATCGTCTTGATATAGTAATTCCACCCATGCATGTCCCGCATTGGATGAAGTCAATCCAAATACAACTTTTACGTCCTCTGGGCTATATCCGTTTGCCCTTAACAGAGTACACAATAATATGGCTTGATCTTCACAATCGCCTGTTTTTAGCTTTAGAGTTTCCTCAGGGAACTGCCAGTACTCAAATCTAAAATCATGAGTCACATAATCCTCTAAATATTTTATTTCATCCTTAACAAATCTATATATAACTAGTGGATCATTTGTATTTATTTTATTGACTAAAGACTTAACTGTTTCGTTATTGGGGGTAACAAAAACTGTTACATCATTTTTTTTTAATTTTTCGTAAATTGTTATTTGCTCCTCTAATCGATTGATATTCTGGGTCCTTAGGAAAATTTTTGCTTCTATATCGAGAATATTCTGATCTTCTTCCGCTATCAAACTGTCAATACTTCTTAGTTCATTTTCAAGATTGGCTTGTTCCTTTGTATGTTGAAATAGTGCATCTTTTAGTTTTTTTTCTTGAAGTAAGGTAGAATTATATTGATAACGCTTAATCACGTATCCTGAAAATAATGAGGATGTTATAACCATCAATGCAATTATTAGGATCTTAAATGACTTTGTTCTCAATTTAATACCTCAAAATGATTTTATCATTGAATCTAAATAACTCTTGGATTCTGTATAATTTGTAAATGTCATTTTTATTGAATGAATCAAAGTTATTATTTTCCCTTGGCAAAAGCAAATAAGTGCTCCCGCCCAATTTTAGCTCCACCCACATATCGGAAAAAGTTGACTCACTCATATTGACTTTTGCACCTACTATTTCTACATCGTTCTCATTGAATCCAACAGATCTCAAAAGAGATGCTAGTAAAACTATTTTATCTTCGTAGCTCCCTTTTTTATTATCTATAGTATTTTTAGAGTAATTCCAGTAATCAATTCTGCCATTTCTTGTAAGCTTATCTTCTTTGACAATTTCATCNCGTGCATAGTTGAATATAGNTTTGGCTTTTTCNTTGCTTCCCATATTGGATTTAGTTATTTGCTCCAATACTTTTAAAACNCTTGAGTTATTGACGTCAACAAATTCACGNGGATCTTTAGATTCATATATAGAATAAGAATAAACATCCTGATTTAGCTTGTTCTGTAAATTTAAAAGATTNTTTTCTGCTTCATTTAGTTCATTTTTATGTTGTATTTTTCCTAATAATATTAATTTTTTTTCTATNAATGTTGCATTAGTTTCTTTAAGATTAGAATATGANTGTNTTANTGTATCTTCTAAATCTTTATTTAACTTNAATTGTAAATTTAATTTTTGGGTTTGTTCNACTATCATNAAGGTTGAAAANNATATGCCAAATAGTAAAAATAAAATTACAAAATANCTTTTAATCATATTTTTTTGATANTNTATCTCTATATAAAAATTACTTAAATTNAATGTGTGNCTAATATAATTATTGTTTTTAAAATATNGACTCACTAGTCCGATCCTATTAGTTTCCTTGCNGCCATCGTAANTGGATCTAAAGCACTAGATATTGGTGGGGCATAAGATGTTTCTGATGTTGCNAGTTGATGGACAGTTGTTTTTCTNCCTATGAGAAGNGCCATTGCATCGATTCTTCCCTTTACCTCTTCNTTAGATATGACTTGGGCACCAATTACCCTATAGTCGCTGTCTGATAGNATTTTAACATATATATCNTCNCCCCGAGGNTAGTACTTAGCACGTGTTAGCCCTTTTGCATTGCCTTCAATNGGGCTAATTCCATATTCAAGTGCCCTTTCTTTTGTGATCCCAACTGTACCAACTTCTAATTCACCAATTACTGCAATACTTGGGCTTGATATAGAACCAAAAACAGAATTTTTGCCCAATATGTTATCTGCAACTAGAACACCTTGCCTAATTGCTGTCGAGCCCAAAGCACTAATTGTAGATTTATGAGTTATTATATCTGTGACCTCGATACAATTACCGCATGCGTAAACATTTTTAAGGTATTTCCCGTGCCTTCTTACTCTCAATGAGGCATCCGTTACAATTGCACCNGTTATTCCAGTTTCAATNCCGGCATTTTTCGCTAATTCTACATTNGGCCTTACTCCTACGGANACTAAAACTAAATCTGTCTCAAACTCATTTCCATTGGCCTTGACATGAGTTACCTNTTTACTTCCTATAAAGGATGAAGCGACTGTAGATGTATGAANNTNCATATTTANTGAGGATANNTAATCTTCTACNATANTNCTCATATCTTTATCTAACATATTNGGNAGAACTCGATCCTTCATTTCAATTAGCCTTGACTTAAGACCTTTTTTAAGAAAAGCATGTGCCATCTCAAGACCAATGGCCCCTGCACCTATTATTGTTGGAGATTTTGTATTTTTTAATGCGTCAGATATTTTTAAAGCATCTTCTAATGAATTTAAGAAATAAATTCCTTCCAAGTTTATCCCTGGAATAGGGGGAATTATAGGTTTTGCTCCAGTAGCTATTACTAAAGTATCATATTTAAGTTTCTCATTACCAAAAAATATCTCATTTGTATCTAAATCTATTTTATCAACTGTTGTTTCATTGAGTATGTTAATGTCCATCTCAGAATAATACTTTTTATCTCTAAGGACGAGGGTATCAAATGAAGTAATCATTCCAGAAAACACAAAAGGAATTCCACAAGGACTATATGCAAAATATTTACGATCAGTTATAACTGTGATATCTATATCTTTGTTTTTCTTTCTAACTTGGGATGCTACAGGTAATCCCGCAGCTCCTGCACCTATTATAACAAGGTGTTTTTGCATGTTCAATATAAACCGGTAACAGCTTTTTAAAGTTAAGGTTTAATATTTTTGTAATTATGGCCAGTTCCTAAGTCTTTATTTATAATGTCTTGCCCAAGAGTATTATTAGAAAAATGCCAGCCGTATTAAGGACATAGGATATAATTCCAAAATGTTTTAGTTTTACTTCTTTCGATGATGCAAGTATTGTGATACCTACCTCATCAGGTAGTGGGGTTGCTATAAAAATAGCTCCAAGGGTATATGCTAAATATTTTTGATAAATTTTGGGTATTTTATTCAATGTAAAGAGTGATATTTTATGCTGTGAAAATTCTTTTATTTCATCAGCAAACGAAATTCGAATAAAGTGGAATATTAAGAAATCACCCACTAACGAGCCAATTCCTGCAATTAATCCTAGAAGTATAAAGTTGTTATTAGTTGAAAAAATTAAGATTAAGGCAGTAGCAATTGGGGCAGTGAAAGAAAAGACATATAATATTCCAGAAATAAAAATACCTACATAACCCCATTCTACAAAACTTTCAGGGATAAGATTACTTAGCCCTCCAAAGAGGAAGAAAGTCAATAAATATAATACTCCTAACGATTTAAATTTTTTATATTTCATTACACTAACCAGAATAGGATTAATTTTTAATTGAATCTTCAATTGAAGATAATTTTTGATAAATCAATTGAATAGCATTATTTTGTGCATCTAGATTATCCAATATTACCCGTATTTCTTCTTCTGTTTTTAAATTTATCAGATAATCTGTATGGGTTTCTGATCTAATTTTTGTATCTTGTCTATTCTGGCTCATCATTATAACTGGTGCGGTATAAGATGCTAAGAATGAAACAACTAGATCTAAGGATATGAAAGGGTAAGGGTCCAAACGACTAATCCAAGTAGTAATATTCAAAGATACCCATATTAATAAAATTATAGTCTGTGCAAAAATGAATCTCCACAAACCAATTTTTGATGTAGCCCAATCAGAGGCTTTTCACCAAATGTTTGTCTTTCTTCATATAATTCATTAACATCACATATTTTTTCATGTTCATGTTTATATGGCTTAGGAAACTTTAATTTATCCATTTTTTCACCTATAACTTGACCTTTTTTAGATAATTATATATTTAATTAACTAGTTGGAATAGGATTAAATATAAAATAGGGCAATATATAATTCATATGAAAGATTCAATATCAAATGAATATCTCTCAGAAATTGTTGATAAAGCAATTATTAACTTATCTAATAATAATTTAGATATTTTCTTTGATTCGTTAAAACCAATACTAGAAAAGAAGTGTCCCTTTTCTAAACTAGATGTAATTGGAAGGAATTTGGGATTAAATCTAAAGAATAAACCAGAATTGCTTATCCAAGGATTTGATATGTTAATCGGATCTAATAAAATGGCAAGCTATGTACTCGTAAGCCAAGGATTATTCCAACTTATGCCAGAGAATCTTAATTTGGTAATGGAAAAAAGTAGACAATATATAATATATGGAGATAAGTGGTATGTTTGCGATATAATTGGAGAGAGAAGCATAGGATTATCTTTAGTTAATTACTTTGATATCGCGCTTCCATGGATTGAAAAGTTTTTACACGACGAAAATAAATGGCTTAGGAGATCTGCTGGCGTTTCTACCCATTTCTTTAGCAAACGAATATTAGATCAAAAGGAGAGAACAATTATATTATTAAATATCTTAGAGCCACATATAGAAGAGAAAGATATAGATATAGTAAAAGGAATTGGCTGGGGATTAAAAACAATTGGTAAATACCACCCAGACATACTTGCTGAATTCTTATTGGCACAATTAAGTAAAGATAAGAAGATATCAAAAACTATGCTTAGAAAAGCTTTGACTTACCTACCAATGGATAAAAAAAAGGAGATAGAGTCATTTGTATAAAGAGTATTCTACAAAACATATCTTAAACGTTCATAAACATTGTGATGGTGGGTGGTTTTGGATAAAATATTCTGCATCCCCTTATCTTGGATGCGAATACGGATGTAGTTACTGTTATTGCAGAGAGGATAAATATGACCCACATAAACGTGAAATAGATCCTGAAATAATTGAGTTAGAGGATCCTTTTTCCGAATATATTAAAGTTAAAAAGGATGCACCAGATCTTTTTAGAAAAGCAATTACTAATAAACCTAAAGATTTGATTTATCTTGATAGCTATCAACCTGTTGAAAATAAATATGGTTACTGTAGGAAAATTTTAGAAGCATGTCTTGATTTAGAATTTCCTATTTTTATTAATGAAAAATCTCCACTTCTGTTAAAAGATTTAGACATTTTAAATGAGATTAATAAAAAGTCTTATGTCAACGTTGGTTGGTCAATTATTGCTAGTAGTGCTGACAAAGCATTTTCAATATTTGAGCCTAATTCCCCAAATCCTAATTCTAGATTCGAGTCAATGAAAATATTGTCAGAAAATAATATTCTTACAGGAACAATATTAATGCCAATACTTCCATATATTTATGACAGTGAAGATAATATTGAAGAGGTTGTAAAAAAAACTGCTTCTAATGGAGGAAAATATATTTTGGACGGAGGATTAACACTAAATGGGTACTGTAAAAACTACTTCTTTAATTTTTTAGAAAAATATAATTCTTCATTAATTGAAAAATATGAATTACTTTTTTCTAATGATAAATTATATTCTCAAGTTAATATTAAAATCCATAAAATAGTTTTGAAGTATTGCCAAAAATATAATCTTCAGAATTACATTACAAGACCAATAGATTATTTCCCTATAGAGTATCAAATTAATAAAAAAGTATCAGAAAAATTATTTCTTAAAGCAAGAGAGATTCAATTAGAAGGAGGCGATAGATATAAAGAATGGGCATATAGAAAAGCAGCATGGGAAGTAGATGAGCTTGAAGAGAGCATAAGCACTATTTATAGAAATGAAGGATTAAAAGGATTATTAAAGATAAAAGGCGTAGGTAAATCAATTGGAATGGAAATTGAAAAATTAATTAAATCGAATAATTAGAGAGATAGTCGAAAATTATATAAAAAGATTTATTGTAAAAATCTCAAGATAGTTAAAAGTGATATTATGAAAATAATAACTTATTTAATGATTGGAATGTTGTTGTTGGCTTCAGTGATGTATGTCTCAGCATCCGATAAAAATTTTGATATAATTGTACTACAAGGGAACTCACTTAAAGTGGGAACAGAAAATAATCTAGTTACTCTTACGATTAATAATGAAACATCTTTAGAATTCCAAAATGTTAAAATTTACTTAGATTTAACCTTTCCTTTTTCTAAATCAAATAAAGAATCTGATCAATTTGTAATTGGAAATCTTACCACAATACCAAAAGGTGCATTTTTTGTAATTGATGTCGAGAGCGGTGCTGCATATGGAAATTACAAAATCCCCGTGATTGTTGAAACGAATAGGGGAAAGTACCATGAAGAGATAGAAATTAAAGTTATAGGTGATACCCTTGTTAGCGTAGATGATTTCACGATAAATGGGGTAAAAGGTAAAACTGTGGACCCTGGATCAATATTTAATCTTAATTTAAGATTGAAAAATGTTGGGGGAAACAGATTACAGTGGTTAAAAGTTACCTTAGATACTAAAGATCCAGAGATTATTCCCGTTTCTTCATCTTTAACTAAGACTTTTCAAGATGTTAGAACAGGAGAATACGTTATAGCTAATTATGACTTATCGGTGGGAAAAGTAATTCCTCCAAAGAACCATATAATGACATTGACTCTAACTTTCCAAGACAATCTAGGAGTTACGTATACTCAAAGCGAGGTACTAGGTTTAAAAATAACTGGAACGCCACAATTAGAACTTGGTAGAAGAACTACAGACCCAACTAGAATAATGCAAAATCAACCCTTTATTTTAACCTTGAAAATAGAAAATATTGGGACAACTGATGCAGATAATGTTAAACTAAAAATAGAATCTCCTTTTTTAGGGGATAGTGAAGCATACTTAGGTAAAATATCAAAGAATGATTATGCAAATGGCGTATTTGCTCTAAATTCAGGAATAAACAGTGGAGAAATTAAATGCAAACTTATCGTAACTTATAATGATGATAAAGGATTACAAACTAGTGAAAAAGAATATTTTATCTCCATAAATGCTGTTCCTCAAGCAACACTAGGACAAATGATAGTAGGATCGATTCTTCCAATTTTACTGTTGATTGTAATTATTGGTGGGGTATACATTTACAGAAAAAAAAGAAAATCTAAAAAAGAAGAATATTCTAAAGAAAAACTTGTAAATTAAATTGAAATAAATTTTTAGAGGGCATTGAAAAATGGAACTACCAATAATTGATGCAAGATCAGTGTATAAATGTTATACTCTTGGAAATACTCAGATTCCCATTTTACGCGGGATAGATCTTACTGTAAAAAAAGGCGAGATTGTAGCATTAATGGGGCCATCAGGCTCCGGCAAGAGTACTCTTTTAGGAATTTTAGGAGGATTAGATGTACCCACATCAGGTAGAATTATAATGGATGGAATTGATATAACTAAACTTCCTGAAAGTAAGCTTGCAGAGATTAGAGGTAAGAAAATTGGATTTGTTTTTCAAGCTTATAATCTTGTTTCGACACTCACAGCAATTGAAAATGTGATGTTACCTTCATATTTTGTCAAAGGCACTAAAAAAGATCCTGAAGAGCTTTTAGAAATAGTAGGTCTTAGTCACAGGAGAAATAACAAACCTACTGAAATGAGTGGTGGAGAGCAACAAAGGGTGGCAATTGCAAGAGCATTAATAAATAATCCAAAGATTCTTTTTGGTGACGAACCTACAGGTAACTTGGATTCTAAGACTGAACTCAAAATATTGAATTTATTTCAGAGATTAAGAGAGGATTTTGATTCTACTATTTTCTTAGTTACACACTCTGGTGAGGTGGCTAAAATAGCGGATCGTATTCTCTATATTAGAGATGGTAGATTAGAAAGGGAGACAAATGTTGGAAAACTCAAAAATTAACATTTATTTAAAATATGCGTTTACCTCCTTTCTAAGAAGAAAGCAAAGAACACTCTTCTCCTTACTTGCAATATCAATTAGTGTCGCATCTATAGTTGCGATTAGTCTAATGGGAGCCTCTGTTGAGACTACCCTCCAGAGTAGTGTAAAATATTATTTTGGTGGCGATTTGAGACTTGATATGGAAACTGTGGGATTTCGAATTGGAAAATTTGATTTTAAAGATACTGAAGATTTTATTATAGGACTGAGGGATACAGGAACTATTGAAAATTATACCTATATTCTGGATACAATCAGGGGCACGGATATACAAAGGGAGGGAGTTACTCAGACTTTTTTAGGATTAAGAGGAATAGAAATAGGAAATTATCCATTATATGATGAAATTCCAGTAATTGATCCTAAAGGTGCAAAATTTAATACTTTAATTAAAGAACCTTATGATATTGCAATAAATGATATATTGGCTCAAAATCTTAAATTAAAAGTCGGGGATACTCTACCAGTTTTATCAGATAACGGACGAACTGAATTTAAAGTAGTAGGTATTATAAAAGAAGGAGGGGGAGTTGCAGAGATATTTGGCATAGGATTAATAAAATTCGATACAATTATGGAGCTTCTTAAACTAGAAGAAAAAGATGCGTCTAGCATATTCATAAAAACACAAAACGATATTTTGATGTACGAAGCCGAAAGGTCAATCCAAAATCAGTTGATAGATCGGAACAAATATAAAATTAGTGTTTCAAACTATGTAGAACAAAATGAAGTAACTATCCAAATATTAAGACCGGTACTACAATTTTTTAATCTTGCGGGCATTATTTCCCTCTTAGTTGGCGCAATTGGGATAATTACTACGATGTTTATATCAATGAAAGAAAGAAAAAAAGAAATTGGAACAATGAAAGCAATAGGTATTAAAAGTTCCCAAGTTATCAATTTCTTTCTGTTTGAGGCGCTAATTTTAGGCATTACTGGTAGTTTTTTTGGTGTTGTTCTAGGGATAATATTATCAACTCAACTTGTGCATATTGCTGAAGGTATATTTAATACAACTTTATACTTAGTTATTGATAATTATGTTTTGTTATATGGATTTTTAGTTGGAGTATTCTCTGTGTTTACTTTTCAGATAGTGCCGGCTTATATCGGTAGTCAGATTAGACCAATCATAGTTCTCAAGGATATAGAAGGCGAAAAGCCTTTTTATAGAGATTGGGGATTTTTAAAAATAGTTTTTATATCTTTCATAGTTTTTTGGGGAATATTATACTTGAATTTGCGTTCATTTTTGTTAGTATTGGGAGTATTTGGATTGATATTTTTAATGTTTATTTTTACATTTGTCGCAAGGTATATAATTAAATTAGTTTCGAGATTCCCAACGTTTAATCTTGTTTCATTTAAGTTAGGGTTAAGAAGTATTGAAAGAAATCATTGGACTGTTGCAACAGCGCTTTTAGCCATTTCAATTGGCCTTGGTAGTGTCGGAGGGGTCCTTACTACTGGGGAAGGGCTTAAAGATTTCGTAGCAGATGCATTTTCTTCATTTGCAGATTACGATATTCAAATAAACGGCATATCTAATTCAAAAATTTCGGATATGGAAGAAAGATTATTGTTAATGGAGGAAGTCAAAACAGTATACAAAACAATTGATGGATTTTCAGGTTTAAATTTAACTATACATGAAATAAATGGCAAACCAATGTTTCGATATATTAGCGATCTTACTGAAGATAAGAGAATAAAGGCAGAAGAAAAATGTATTAATGTAAATTTGGGGGGGAGGAATTTAGAATTTAATCCACTCAGTTCTGCTACTTTCAAGACTACACAGGGAAGACTTTTAGGAAAAGAGGATATTGGTAAAAATAACATAATTGTTTCAACTCAATGTGTTGATACATTTGGAATTAGATTAGGGGATACTATCACTTTCCAGTACAATGATTATTATTTCGATATGAAGATTATTGGGATTTATGCACCTAGTTTTCAAGGAGGCGGGCCGCCTTCATCTAATCTAGGAATTCTTACATCTACAGAAACTCTAGATAAATTAAGAAGATCCTCTTCGAATAAAGATTTTAATATACTCGAGATTAATGGAATTAAATTAGTAGACTATACAAAATCATTGCCACAAGAGCAGTCAAAATTAATATCTATTTTATCTAAAACTCGAGTGAACATAGTAGGATTAAATTTTGAATCGGAATATTTTGAAACTCATAGTAATGAAAAAATAATTATTTCTAAAAGATTGGCCGAATCATTTGGATTGAAGATTGGCGATTCTATTACATTAGAAGAAAATAAATACCAAAAAACATTTTTTATCCATGATATTAAAGAAGGGCCTTTTAATGTGGATTCAGAAATTATTATTCCTTATTCTTCACTTAAAGGAGCTTTTCCGGATATATACACATATACCTTGAATGTGGTGGCTAAAGAAGGTCAAGTGCCTACTTTATCAAAAAAAGTCAAAGCTATGTTTTCACCAGAATATTATGTATTTGAATCTTCAGAAGTTCTTTCTATTGTGAACAGGCTTATCGATCAAGTTGTAATTCCAATATCTTTACTTGCTTCGTTTTCCCTTTTTGTCGCCATTATAGTTATTTCAAATACAATGTATCTATCTATAATTGATAGAAAGAGGGAGATAGGAATTATGAAGGCGATAGGTGCAAGTAATTTAACAGTATTAAAAAATCTAGCAATAGAAAATTTAACTATTGGCGCAATTGGAGGAATACTCTCTTTAATTGTTCTGTATGTTTCATTTTTTGGAATATCTGTCATTCTACAGATAGGAGAAACTCCAATTAATTCATTTGTCTTAATAGGTATATTTTTGTTGTCATTAGTTGTATCGGTTATTGCTTCGATTATACCTGCATACAATGTCTCAAAAATACGGCCATTGTCAGTTCTAAGATACGAATAGGTAATGTCTAACATTCTTTAAACAAAAATAAAATAAAACCGAAAATTTTATAAATAGATTGATTAGATTAACTTTAGGTGAACTTAAGTGACCATTTCACAAAGCTGTCAAACGAGGATCTTTATAAGAGATTTCAACAGTTTTTTTGAAAAACTTGAGAAAACTATTATGTACCTAGGCTGTGCACTGACTTCTCAAAAGAAAATCAATCTATAAATAAGTAAAGGTGTTTTAATGGAAGAAAATAATGAAAATCTTGAAAATAAAATCAGTGAACTTGAAAATAAAGTCATGGAACTCGAACAACAGCTTTCTGAGAGTGAATCAATGCAAAAAGAACAATATGAGAGACTTCTAAGGAGTGAAGCAGATTTTCAAAACCTTAAGAAACGCACGGAGAAAGAAAAGGAAGATACTAAAAAATATGCATTACAGGAAGTCATAATGGGAATACTAAACGTGCTTGATCATATCGAAAGAGGGATAAAAGCATACAAAGACTCTGAAAAAGAATTACTAGATCGGGAAGAAGTTCTTATGGGTTTAGAATTAATTTATAAAGATCTTAAAAACGTTTTACGTTCACATGGGTTATGTGAAATAGAATGCCTCGGGAAAGAATTTGATCCGTTCTTCCATGAAGCAATGGCCATTATTTGTTCAAACGAAACGGAAGAAAATACAGTAGTAGAAGAATTTCAAAAAGGGTATATTTTAAATGATAGGGTCATAAGACACTCAAAAGTGAAGGTTACTAAAAAAGAATAATGAAAATAATAATATAATTAAATGAGGTGGATTATATGGGAAAAGTATTAGGAATTGATTTAGGAACAACAAATTCATGTATGGCTATAATGGATAAAGGTCAGCCTCTTGTAATACCAAATGCAGAAGGAGGTAGAACTACTCCATCGGTCGTAGGTGTATCTTCTAAAGGGGAATGGTTAGTTGGTAGAGTAGCAAAAAATCAAATTGTATCAAATCCAGAAAATACTGCTTATTCAGTTAAGAGATTTATTGGAAGAAGATATGACGAAGTTGACAGCGAAAAAAAAATTATTCAATTTGGCATTACGTCTGGAAATAATCAAGAAGTAAGAATTGTTCTTAGTGGTAAAGACTACACTCCCGAAGAACTATCTGCAAAAATTCTAAAAAAATTAAAAGAAGATGCGGAAACATACCTAGGAGAAAAAATAACTGAAGCAGTTATTACTGTACCCGCATACTTTAATGATTCTCAAAGAAAGGCCACTAAAGATGCGGGGGAAATTGCTGGATTAAAAGTGCTAAGAATTATCAATGAGCCTACTGCGGCAACATTAGCCTATGGATTAGATAAACAACATGAGCAGACAATCCTAGTTTACGATCTTGGTGGAGGTACTTTTGATGTTTCTATTCTTGAAATAGGAGATGGGGTGTTTGAAGTTAAATCTACTAATGGGGATACACATCTTGGTGGAGATGACTGGGATCAGCGTATTGTTGAATGGTTAGTTGAAGAATATAAAAAGCAGTATGGAAAAAACATAACTAATGATAAAATGGCAATGCAACGATTAAAAGAAGCTGCTGAAAAAGCAAAGATAGAACTATCTGGACTTGCAGAAACTTCAATAAACTTGCCATATTTGACTGCAGATGAAACTGGGCCAAAACATCTTGAAGTGAATTTATCTAAATCTAAATTCGAAGCAATGACAAAAGATCTATTGGAAAGAACAATGAAACCAATTCAACAGGCAATGTCAGATGCTAAAGTAGAACCTGAAGATATTGACTCAATTCTCCTTATAGGGGGGTCTACAAGAATGCCCCAAGTATATAATTATGTGAAACAGTACTTTGCAAAAGAACCGAGAAGAGATATTAATCCTGATGAATGTGTTGCAATCGGTGCGGGGATACAAGGGGGCGTACTAAAAGGTGAAGTAAAAGATGTACTTCTTTTAGATGTCACTCCACTATCTTTAGGAATTGAAACTTTAGGTGGAGTATTCACAAAATTGATTGATAGAAATACAACCATACCTACAAAGAAGAGTGAAGTCTTTTCAACAGCAACAGATAACCAATCTTCAGTAGAAATACATGTGCTCCAAGGAGAAAGACCAATGGCGGCGGATAATCATACTCTAGGTAAGTTTACATTAAGTGGGATTCCTCCTGCACCAAGAGGCATTCCTCAAATAGAAGTCACATTTGATATAGATGCAAATGGAATTTTAAACGTTACAGCTAAGGACAAGGGAACTGGAAAAGAACAAAGCATTACAATTCAAGCATCAGCAAATCTGTCTAAAAGTGAAATAGATAATCTAAAAAAAGAAGCTGAAGCTCATGCACAAGAAGATCTCAAAAAGAAAGATTTAGTGGAAGCAAGAAATCAGGCAGATACTGTGATTTATACCACAGAAAAAGCAATAAAAGACTTCGCAGAAAAAATAGATTCTTCCAAAAAATCGGAATTAGAAGGATTGATTGCAGATTTAAAAAATGCAATGAGTGGAACAAATTCTCAAGATATAATTGCCAAAACAGAAACACTTTCAAAAGCAATGTATGAAGTCAGTGCTAAAATTTATCAACAGACTCAAGATACAAAGGAGCAACCACAACAAGGACAAAAAAATGATGATCAATCTAATGCAGGCGATAGGATATATGATGCAGATTTTGAGGTAACTGATGAGGATAAAAAAGATTAATTTATTTTTATTTTAATTTTTGAGGTTTTAGGATGGCTAAAAGAGACTATTATGAGATTCTTGAATTAAATAAAAATGCAACTGAAGATGAAATTAAAAAATCGTACAGAAGACTTGCAAAAAAATACCATCCTGACTTAAATAAAGGAGATAAATCTGCAGAAGAAAAATTCAAAGAAATATCTGAAGCATATGAAGTTTTGATGGATAAAAATAAAAAAGCTAATTATGATACATATGGTCATGCTGGAGTAAACAATAACTTTGGCAGAGAAGGATTTGAATGGAATCATTTTACTCATTTTTCAGATCTCGAAGATATATTTGGCAGAGGATTTGGTAGTGGAGGATTTGGAGACTCTATTTTTGACATATTCTTTGGATCTTCCGGCCAAAGAGGTGAAAGCTACAGACCTCAAAGAGGTAGGGATCTAAAAACTAGTATATCTATAACACTTGAAGAAGCATACACTGGAACTAAAAAATCTATTAAAATGACTAAAGGATTAAAATGTTCTGATTGTCATGGAACCGGATCCAAAGGTGGAATGCCTCCAAAAGTATGTCCTGCATGTGGGGGTTCTGGAAGAGTTCAAGCTAGAAAAGACACAGTATTCGGTACCTTTGCAACAGTTACTGTATGTAATACTTGCGGAGGTAGAGGCAAAGTTATCGTAGAAAAATGCCCTAAATGTAGCGGTACGGGTAGTGTAAGGGGGGAAAAAACTATTAACATTGATATTCCTAAAGGTATTGAAAATGGAAACACCCTTAGAATATCCCAAGAAGGAGAAATAGGATCTGTTGGAGGCCCTCCAGGGGACCTATATGTTGAAATAAGGATAATCCCACATAATATTTTCAAGAGAGAAAATGCAGATTTAATATATTTACAATCAATTGGAGTAGCACAAGCTGCTTTAGGATGTTCTTTATCAGTACCTACAATTGGTGGACGGGCAAATGTTAAAGTTCCAGCTGGGACTCAACCAGACACAATTTTGAGATTGAAGGGTAAGGGCATGCCTAAAATTAGGGGTTATGGAACAGGAGATTTATTAATAAAAATAGTTGTTGAAATACCGAAAAATATAACTTCGGAAGAGAAAGATCTATTAAAAAAATATGCACAAATTAGGAAAGAAAATATTAACTAATACTAACATATAAATACTGACATATCTATTTTAATTTATATTATGAAGGGAAAAAAGATGGATTATCTTAGAGAGAATATTGGACTTAATGGAAAAAAAACTAGCCCTAAACTGATTGAAGGGCTAAAGAATTTTATTATTGATATTGATGGCGTAATTTGTGATGATATTCCAAATGAGGAATCAGATAGAATGGCTACTGCAAAGGAGATACCTAATGCCAAGGCTACAATAAACAAATGGTATGAAGAAGGCCACATTATAACTTTTTTTACCTCAAGAACTCAAAAAGAGCGAGACGTAACTATAAAATGGTTAGAAGAACACGGGTTTAAATATCACAACATTATCTTTGGGAAACCTAGAGGAGGCAACTATCATTATATTGACGACAAAGATATAAGGGCCACAAGATTTGAAGGAAAATTTGGGGAATTTGTTAAAAAAACTAGAGAAATCCAAGTTTTTGAATAAAAGTATATTACTTTAAATTTGTGTATAAGATATAATCCTTGCAGCTAAAATGGATATGGGGAAAGAAATATTTACTGATATATTTTTGGCTCAAATGTACTGTAAAGTATTTAGTCAAATCCACCAAATTAGCTACCATTAAGAGATAAATTTTCTAATTATTTTTTTATCTTTAGGTAATTTTTTATATAGATTAATATTTGATTATTCATGGAGAATGATTTAAATCAACAAATTATTAATAATAAAAAATCTATTAAATTCTATAACTCTCTTTCTAAAAAAATAGACACTCTAAATTTTAAAGAGAATACAGAAGTAAAAATGTTTACTTGTGGTCCTTCGATATATAGGAAACCTCACATTGGTAACTACAGAACTTTTTTGTTTGAAGATATACTCCAAAGGTATTTGGAATATTCTGGCTACAAAGTTAAAAGACTGATGAATTTTACAGATATAGAAGATAAAGCTATTGAAGAAGCTAGACTTAAAGGAATAACAGTAAAAGAATTAACACAAGAAATAGCAATACTATTTCTTGAAGACTTAAAACTTCTAAATATAAAAGTTCCAACTTTCATTGTTAGATCAACTGAAGCAATTGAAGAAATTATTTGTATTATTTCAAAGCTTTTGGAAAAGGAGCATGCTTACTATTACAAAGGGGACATTTATTTTGATCCAACAAAATTTAAAGGATTTGGTAAGCTATACGGGATTGATATGACTAAATGGCCTAAGAAAAAAATTCGATTTAAACGAGATAATTATTCTTACAATATGTGGAATTTAGGAGATTTTATTTTATGGCATTCATGTAAAGATGAAAACTATCCATGTTGGGATGCACCAATAGGTAGAGGTTGGCCGGCATGGAATGTCCAAGATCCAGGAATAATTCTTCATTCTTTAGGAACTAAAGTTGATATTTGTTGTGGGGGGATTGATAATCGATTAATGCACCACGACTATAACATCGCCATAATGGAAAGTTATTCTGGGGAGGATTTTTGCCCTTACTGGCTGCACGGGCATCATTTATTTGTTGATGGGAAGAAGATGTCAAAAAGAAAAAAGAATATATTATACATTGAGGATCTCATCGAAAANGGGTATTCAACAAAAGAGATACGATTCTTTTTGATATATTCTCATTATAGTGAAAAAATGAACTTTACCTATCGCAAATTTGAAAAAGTTTCTAAAAAACTCAATATGTTTTTAGAGATGNTTAGTAANNTAATTTCAAAGAAAAATATTGAATATTCCNCANCTGAAGTTCCAAAATTGATTGAAACTATTTCTCCAATATTTGAAAANAATATGGGAAATGATCTTAATGTAAAAAATGCATTTGATAACGTATTTGAAATTATTAAAGAATTGAATTCTCTTAAAATGGATGGTAAAATTAGCGATAAAGATTCGAGNAGGATTAATGATATAATTCATANGATAGATGAAGTATTGAAAGTAATTTTTACAAATTGAATCTATGTGATAAAATGATAAGAAAATCCTTGTTATTAAGACTTTTTGATTCTGCATATATGCAGCGATGGAATGACAAAATAAGGCCCTTAGAACTAGTAGAACTTGATAAACAAGGGCACAAAATGATTATTGCATACGTTTTAGGTAAGTACGAAGAAAAGAAGGGTGATTTCAGTTGGATTGAGATTATTGAAGGAGGAATATTCGAACTTCTCCAAAGAATAGTTATTACTGATCTAAAACCCACTATTCTATATGAATTTAAGAAAAATGAAGATAAATATAAAAAATTAAATCAGTGGGTATTTAAGGAACTTGAATCTGTGATATCCCCTCTAGGCGAAGATTTTTCTGATAGATTTAGGGCATATTTTGAGGATAGTGATGATACTTTAAATAAAAGAATTCTCAGTGCAGCCCACTTTTATGCAACTAGGTGGGAATTTGATATAATCAAACAATTAAATGCTTATGATCATGAAATGATTACAATTGAGCGAGATCTTCAGCAAAAACAAAATAGATATTATGATCTTGAAGGGATAAAAGCTGGCGCCTATACCAAATTTGGAAGATTTATCAGTTTTGCTGGACAGCTTAGATTTCAATCTAGGTGGGCACATGTGCATAGAGTTCCAAAAACATCTGTATTAGGCCATATGATGTATGTTGCGGTGTTATCTTATCTTTTTTCACTAGAAATTGGGGCTTGTGAGAAGAGAAGAATAAACAATTATTTCACTGGGCTATTTCATGATTTACCAGAAGTGCTAACAAAAGATATACATTCACCTTTAAAGAGATCTATTGAAGGATTAGATAAATTAATTAAAATGTACGAGAAAGAACAAATGCAGGAAAAAATATATCCTTTACTTCCAAAAGATTGGCATACTGAGATTAAAATGTATACAGAAAATGAGTTTGAAAATATCATTCTAATCAAAGGAAAACAGGAAATTTTACAAGAGGATGTGGATAATAAGTATAATCTTGATAAATACTCGCCAAGAGACGGTAAACTAATTAAAGCAATAGATAAAATATCTGCATTCATAGAATCTTATGAAGCTATAAAAAATGGTAGTGCTAGTCCCGAATTACATAAAGCAAGATGGTCCTTAAAATTTGAATCTGAAAAAAATCCAATAATTTCTGGTATTAATTTTGGGGAGATATACGCAGATTTTGATTAAGTGTTTTTATGAATAAACTTAGAATATTGTCTTGGAATGTAAATGGGCTTCGTTCAATAGCAAAAAAAGGACTATTTGAATTTATAGAAAATGATAGTCCAGATATATTATGTATTCAAGAAACGAAAATCAGATCAGAAGACGTACCCCTAGAATTAAAAGAGATACAAAATTATGCGTCTTATTTTTCTTCTCCAAAACGTAAAGGTTATAGTGGCGTATGTGTATACACCAAGGAAAAGCCTTTATCAATAAAGACTGGCTTTGGGGTAGATATCTTCGATGTTGAAGGAAGAACATTAATACTTGAATATCCGGAGTTTACATTATTTAACATATATTTTCCAAATGGTAAAATGTCTAAAGAAAGATTGCAATATAAATTAGATTTCTATAACATCTTTCTAGATTATGTTAAAGATTTACAAGCTCAAGATAAAGGAATAATAGTTTGTGGGGATGTTAATACTGCACACAAAGAGATTGATATTGCAAGACCAAAAGAAAATGCTGGAATATCCGGATTTTTACCTGAAGAAAGGGCATGGATTGACAAATTTATAGAATCAGGTTTTATTGACACCTTTCGCTATTTTAATAAAGAACCTAACAACTATAGTTGGTGGGACTATAAAAGTAAAGCAAGAGATAGAAATGTTGGATGGAGAATCGATTATTTTTATATAAGTAATAACTTAGTAGAATCTTTAAGTTCAGCTTTCATTCTTAAAAATATTTTTGGATCTGATCATTGCCCAATAGGGATTGAAATTTCAAGCAAAAATGATAAAAAGAAGCATATTAATTAAATGAAATAATTAAATTAATTAAAAAAGATTTACTTTTTCATTAATGATGTCTTCAGTGACCTGTTTAATATTATCTAACCAGTCAGAAGCTATTTTTCTAACTTCTTTTTGGGCTTCTGAAGATAGTTCTTTTTCTGTGGATATGTCACATACTAGTGGCTCATTAATTGGTTTTCCAATCTGACTTAAAATCTTGACTTGGGTTTCACCAGCATTAGTATTATGGTATATGTCTCTTGCAATATATAAAGATAAAACATTATAAAGTTTTCCTACGTGATTTACCGGATTTTTTCCAGCTGCAGCCTCCATTGACATTGGTTTATACGGTGTTATAAGTCCATTGACTCTATTCCCTCTCCCAACTGAACCATCATCACCATTTTCCATAGATGAGCCTGTTACTGTAAGAAATGCGCTTCCTCTTTCCACGTCATCTGCAGTATTTATATAATAGTCTACATCACAGCTCCCAAATTTATCCTTTAAGATTTCTATGATTTGCTCTTTGAACGTGGCATATTCTTTAATATTTTCAACGTATTTGTCCACGGTAGCCAAAGCGATAGTAATTTTGGCATTATCTTTGATTCTTGCGCCCATAACTTTTATATCCCGTCCTATGGCAGGGTATTTTTTATTCATCTTATCTGAATTAAGAAAATTTTCTATATCGAATACTAACTGTTCAACTTTTGTGAATGGGTAAAAAGAAACTCCGAATGAAGTATCATTTGATAGTGGGATTGAGTTTTTTCTTCCAAAAACGTCTTTTAGATCGGAAGACCCTTCCCCCATGAAGGATTCAATTCCTACTCTAATTTCACCTCTGAACAATTCTTTAATAAATTTATCTGTAGCTTCCTTAGCAATCTCATGAATTGGGATTATTTCATCACCTACTTTTTGAGTTGCCCTGCCAGAAAGAATAATCAGAGGATCTTTTGTTATCTCTCCCCCTCCGAATTTAGAAATTGCTGTTCCACCAATGACTTCTACTTGGTCAGTGTTGTGGTGCATTATTCTGCCAAATTTTTTAATATAATATTTGGATAATTCATTGCTGACCTTTTGAGCTATACCGTCTGCAATGGAATCAGGATGCCCAACACCCTTTCTTTCTACCAATTCGAATTCGCCTTGCTTAATAAATTTTGGAGAAATATATATGTTTTTCATGATTACCACTATAACTCTTGTAAAATTTCAACTTTTGATAAATTTATAAAACTATCGGGCCTAATACTTTTAATTTAATACCAATACATTTTTAATATTATACACTATATCTAAAAATAGGGATTACGTGGAACTTGGAGAATCTGGAATAGTCAAACTTAAAGTTGCTAGTGCAAGTCAGCAAGATGTAGGTAGAGGTATAGTTAGAATAGATAAGGGATATCAAGACAAAATAGGTATAAAAAGGGGAGACATTGTTGAGATCTTTGGGAAAAGAAAAACTGCTGCTATAGTAGTTGATTCATATCCAGATGATAAAAATCTTGCTATTGTTAGAATGGATGGATTGATTCGAAGAAATGCAAAAGCAAGTATGGGGGAATATGTCGAAGTTAATAAAGTTGATGCCAAAGAAGCAGGAAGAGTTGTTCTTGCTCCAACTCAAAAAGGAATTCAAATGGTTATTCCGGGGAATATTTTACAAAGAAACATCTTGGGGAGGGCACTGGTAAAGGGAGATATTATCAGCGTAAACAGCCAATCAAGAATGAAAGAAACCGGAGATCCTCTTTTTGACAAAATGATTGGTAATCTATTAGAAATGACGCCTTTTTCATTGGGCGAAATGAGATTTATCGTTGTTTCAACTAGCCCACAAGGAATTGTAAGGATATCTAGTGGAACAGAAATTGAAGTTAGGACACAATATAGTGAGAGTGAAGAAAACGAGATTGCGGGTATAACTTATGAAGATGTTGGAGGTCTTAAGGATAAAATTCAAATTGTTAGAGAAATCATTGAATTACCCCTTAAACATCCAGAGATATTTGATCGATTAGGAATTACCCCTCCAAAAGGGGTCTTACTATATGGGCCTCCTGGTACGGGTAAAACTTTAATTGCAAAAGCAGTCTCTTCAGAGTCCCATGCCCATTTTAAGTCGATTAATGGGCCAGAAATTATGAGCAAATTCTATGGCCAATCTGAAGAAAATCTTAGAAATATGTTTAAAGATGCAGAAGCAAATGCCCCCGCAATTATATTTATCGATGAAATTGATGCTATAGCCCCTAAAAGAAGCGAAGTTACTGGAGAAGTTGAGAGAAGGGTTGTTGCGCAGCTACTTGCTCTAATGGATGGTTTAAAGTCTAGAGAAAAAATTATTGTCATTGCTGCTACAAATAGAATAAATGCAATAGATGAAGCCCTTAGAAGACCAGGTAGATTCGATAGAGAAATAGAAATAGGCGTTCCGGATAAAGGAGGAAGGAAAGAAGTTCTTCAAATACATACAAGAGCCATGCCTCTGACTGATGATGTAGATCTTAGTCTTCTTGCTTCAAAAACACATGGATTTGTTGGTGCAGATCTTGAAGCATTATGCAAAGAAGCTGCAATGGCTTCTCTTAGAAGATTGTTGCCAGATTTAAATTTAGGGGAAGCGAGGGTTTCAGAAGAGCTTTTAGAAAAAATTAAAGTAACAAAAGACGACTTTGAAATAGCACTAAAGAAGATAGAGCCCTCTGCAATGAGAGAAGTCATGATAGTCATGCCAAATGTTGGTTGGCATAATGTCGGTGGACTTGAAGATACAAAAAGAGAATTGATAGAGGCTATCGAATGGCCAATAAAGCAACCAGAAGCTTTTACTGGCATGGGAATAAGGCCGCCTAAAGGGATTTTTCTATACGGCCCACCAGGATGTGGGAAAACACTTCTAGCAAAAGCAATTGCAGGTGAATCAGAGGCCAATTTTATTTCTATAAAAGGCCCAGAAATATTAAGTAAATGGGTGGGGGAAAGTGAAAAAGCCATGAGAGAAATATTTAGAAAGGCAAGACAAGCTGCCCCAACAGTAATATTCTTTGATGAAATTGATGCAATAGCCCCAAGAAGGGGTGGAGAAGAAGGAACTAGAGTTTCTGAAAGATTAGTAAATCAGCTTTTAACAGAATTGGATGGATTAGAAGAGTTAAGTCAAGTAGTTGTAATAGGAGCCACAAACAGACCGGACATGATTGATCCAGGTTTACTAAGACCAGGTAGATTTGATAAAATAATATTGGTAAATGCGCCTGACATTAAAGCAAGGAGAAAGATATTTGAGATTCATACTAATAAAATGCCCTTAGATGAGGATGTAAATCTAGATGAATTAGCTAAACTAACTGAAGATTATTCTGGTGCAGATATTGAAGCCATTTGTAGAGAGGCTGCAATGACGGCATTAAGAGAAGATATTGGCTCAAAGCTAGTTACAAAAGAGCATTTCATGAATGCACTAAAACACATATCACCAAGTTTGCCTGAAGAAGTCAGACGTGAATATGATAAGAGAAAGTATGAAAAACTTGGGCAAATATATGGCTAATTAAATTTTCCTATTAACTAAAAACTCAGAAAATGCCTTTAAATATTGCTTTGCTTCACTTTCTCGTAATTCATCGTCTATTTCTTTCCATGACTCAAGAACTAACTTATTTGCCATTTCTCTGGATGATTCTATAGCTCCAGTTTCTTTAATTATAGTTATAGCTTCCATAATCAATTTTTTATCTCTTGTGTGAGAATTTAATATTTTTATCAGTTTGTCTTTCTTTGATTTTTCTAAAGTTAATAATGCATATATCACGGCAAGACTTCTTTTTCCTTCACTAATGTCATTTCCATAAGATTTCCCAAAAGCTTCTCTTTCTTTCTCAGTTGTAGTTAAATCCAACAAATCATCTTGTATTTGAAATGCTATACCAATACTTTCTGCAAATTTTCCAAACTTAGCTTCTATTTTTTCATCTTTTTCCGATAGAGCTACTGCCATTCTAGCAGCCATTCGGGATAGAGTTCCAGTTTTGAAAGCAGTCATTTGCAAATATTCATCAACATTTGGTTCTTTTTTTAATACACCTTTGTGCCATGTTATATCCAAAGCTTGTCCATAATGAAGATTTCTCATTTCCTCTAAATAAATGGAATATACCCTATAGAGAGTTTCAATCGATAACTTTCCTTTATGGTCCTCAACAACTTGGAGGGGCAAGAAATACATTGCATTACCACAATTAATTGCTGTATCTTCTCCATAAACTTTATGTAGTGCAGGTTTCCCCCTTCTCAAGTCCGCATTATCTTCAATGTCATCAATAATTATAGTGCCGTTATGTGCAATTTCAGGTATAACTAAAAAATCACTTATTTTGTTCATGTCTGCACCAAGAGATTCAGAAATTAAAAGAAAAAGTACTGGCCTCCATCTTTTTCCACCATAACTAAGGAAATCCCACAAGGGATTAGAAATGCCATAGTTTAAAGCGCTGAAATCAATTTTATATCTTGATTTTGATTTGAAATTATTGTCGTTTATTTCTTTTGGGATATATTTTTCTATTGTCTTTTCAATGAAATTTTTCTTTTCTTCAATGAACTTTATTACATCTATTTTTTTCATGATTAAACTATCAAAGCATCTTTTATATCTTTAATGTAAAAAAATAAGTAATTAGAATATGCTTTGTTGAATAATTCAAAACAAACGACAATTATCTCTAACTTGCCCTTTCTTTGCCTTTAGCTTTACACTAGCTGTTGCAGTTGATCATATAA